>CAZKHG010000093.1:0-1511 GCA_964552655.1 uncultured Rikenellaceae bacterium | reverse complement strand
ATTTCCTACCCAGGAAATATATAGTTTAAAGGATACCCCCCTGTTAAGGATAAAGGAATCAACATCGTGTGCCAGGTCAGTGTTTTTATCAGCGGCCGAGCTGCTGACAAAAAAGAACCCCTCCAGATCATACCCAATTGCAGCTAACAGAAAAACCGGTTTAAGGGTGTAATAAAACCTGAACCCGGTGGAAAGGTTCATGCCATCCCAGAAAGCAAAACTTTTGGATTTAACCAGCGTGTATCCGGGGTTTTGCGCATGGGCATTATCAACCCCAATTTTAGAAAATGCTCCTGAACCAAAACCTATTTTATTATTGCACCCTGCGTACATGCCAAAGTGCCATGCAGGCTTGCCGGGTTCAATTCCTATTTTTCCGGTAGTTTGAGCTAACTGCCTTAGCATATCGAAACCAAACAGAAAAGTGTAAAATTTAGATTTATAATCAGGGTCGAATGCCGGGGTTCCGTAAATCTGGTTTTCCCTGCCTCCTGGTGTGGTTTGCGTTTCAAACTCCATGGGAATGGAGAATGAGGTGTAGCCTAATCCAAGAAATGTTCCCAGCATTCGGTTCATCTCTGCACCACCCGACATGTGCTTGTAAGCATTTGAAGTTTTGAGGATTTCAATATTGATATAGCTGTTTGAGAATAGATAATTTGTCCGGAATCCGGTATTATTCACCCCTGTCCAGTTTATTGCCCCTGAAACTTTGGAACTCTGAATACGCAACCAGTAGTTTTTATATCCAATATAACCTCCGTACTTGTAGGCTTTTCCTACCAGGTTGTTTTCCATGTCAGCCGATACGCCAAGTTTTATTCCTATCCTTTTAATCCCAAAATTGCCCTCGATAGATGATTGGGAATTCAGATCAAAGGAGTATTTCAAATATCTGTCGCGCGCATATTTCATATCCCGCATAAACTTGGGGATTACATGGTCGGATGGCATAACACTCCATTTCATGGAAGGAAGGAATGAATACCCGATAAAAGCAGGGATTGTATCTTTGGTGTTTTGTGCATTTAAGCTAAGTGCCTGAAAGAGTGCGATAAAACCAAGAAGAGTTCTTTTAAGCATAGGAAAAGGATTAAAAGAGTAATTCCCAAAAATAAAAATATTTGAAAGGAATCAACCTTTACATTTAGGGTAAGTGATAAATATAGAAATCTCACGGGTGTGAGAGGTGAATTGTTACACTAACTACATTTTAAAACTGGCAAATATTTCAATAAGTGTATTTTCAATTTGTCTAATTGTTTTAATCCCCGATGATTTTCACCAGAACCCTTTTTCTGCGCTTACCATCAAACTCGCCATAAAAGATTTGTTCCCAGGGGCCAAAATCGAGTTCGCCGTTGGTGAGGGCTACAACAACCTCCCTGCCCATAATGGTTCTTTTCAGGTGGGCATCGGCATTATCCTCAAAGCCATTATGCTTGTACTGCGAGTAGGGTTTTTCCGGGGCGAGTTTTTCCAGCCAAACCTCAAAGTCGTGGTGTAACCCG
>CAZKHG010000092.1:0-1593 GCA_964552655.1 uncultured Rikenellaceae bacterium | reverse complement strand
GCGTGGCCGAGCGAAAAGGAACCACGCTGTACTGGCTGCTGAGCGACCACCTGGGCTCAACCAGCATCACCGCCACCAGCAGCGGCAGCAAAACCGCGGAAGTGCGTTACAAAGCGTGGGGTGAAACGCGCTACACCTACGGCACCACGCAAACAACATTCCGTTATACCGGCCAGCGCGAAGAGAGTCACATCAACTTGGTCCAGATAGGCTCTAGGTGGTACGACCCGTCGATAGGTCGATTCTTGCAACCTGATTCCATCGTACCCATTAATGGCATAAATGGAGCAATTTACACTCCTTTAGTTGTTGATTTCCATGAAAATCAACTCCTTGGGCAACTGAATAGTGAACATCTAGCTGATTCCTATATCACATATTTACCGGTTAACCCACTGGCATTTGATCGATATGAATATTGTTTCAATAACCCAATTCGATATAATGATCCTGACGGCCATGATCCGGAAGCAGGTGCTATCGGAATTGGCGTTTTAGTTGGAGTAGGTGCTGCGATTGGCGCTCCTGAAATTCTTGTTATTGGTGGCATTGTCGTTCTAACAGTTTTAATTGTAGATGCAGTAACACCAGGGGCAGAACAACGTCATGAAGATCTAAAAAATTGGTTCGTTCAGACTTCAGCAAGTGTAAGTACTGCATTTTTTGCGAGAAAGGCCGGAGGAATAAAAACGACAGCAGAACATCTTGCTATGTTAATGGGTGGCACTGCTGTTGCCGGTTTTTCTCCACATCCGGGAAAGCCTGATCCAGATCGTAGGGACGCCAAGCACAATGCAGAAGGAGTACGTGATGGATTACAAAAAATTTATGATAATATGAAACCCGGGGAAACCTTTAACGATTTTGCTACTCGCCAAGAGTTGACTGCGCAACAAATTCAAGATTTTAAAGACATGCTTACCTCCTATAAACAAAATGTTTTACCAGTTGATGTTGAATATTTTGGTGTCAGCCAGAAATTAGCAACCGATATTTCAACCTTGATGGACTTAATTGGGATTTACTGACATGGATAATGATAATGATCCGCTTAAAATGGGTGAGGATTTCCAAAAGTGGAGTGATCTAGATAATCTCTTGCCCAAACTAAAACTTCATATCGAACTATTTCGGCATAATGTATGGATTGCTGGTCTTGTTATTTTGTCAGGATTGTTAAGGGCAGATCAACAACAACGGCAAGAATACTTAACAATACTAACACCTCGCCATTTTGATGCTAAATCATTGCCTCGATTTTTATTCGAGAAAATCGCGGCATACCCTTTTAAGGTGAATGAAACTATTCCTGAGGTTCAATTAGAGAAATGGATAACGGAATTCCATGCCGAGATATGGGGTGAGTTACCCCCAGAACCAAGAATGTTTTATACAAATAACCTTACTTTGAGGCAAATCCTAAATATTCAACCGACGAAGGAGCAGGTTTATCAAGCTATTGAACTTAGAAAAGAAAGAATGGAGAAACGTGGTTATTAGAGTACAAAAAGGGTATCTCTTTTTCTAAGGATGGCGGTACGGGCAACCTGGGCCAGCGCACCGGCATGAGCGACGCCTCCGGCTCCACCGCCT
>CAZKHG010000091.1:0-1767 GCA_964552655.1 uncultured Rikenellaceae bacterium | reverse complement strand
GAATTATAAGCATTATGGGGATAAATAAGCTGATGGAGTATCTCAGGATACTTGTCCGGCTGTTTTTGGCTGTTTCAGCCTGTCTCAAACGGAAAAAAAGAAGTTTAGAGAGCTTCATTTTCCAGAATATATTTTGGTCAGTCCAGATGAAGCAATCGCTTAAATCGTGTTAAACCGGCCGGGAAAACTCGTCAATAAAAAAGATTTTTAGACAAACTCCCGTTATTTGTAACTTGAGTCTTGTCTCGTCCTGAAATAGCTATTAATCACTCAAATACTTGACTTTTCCTTAAGCTTAGTTTAAATTTGATACTTAAATTAACAATTTGGATCTCAGTATTTTCTTGAAAAAACCATGAAAAACCTTCGTAAATACTTGACAACATTGCGTAGTTTGCTCTTTTTAGCTTTTTTGGGAATATTGTCAACAAAAATTAATTCACAGCAAACTCAAACTTTGATAACTTCTAATCCCTATCCACTTGCTACTGTACCCGATACTGAAGTAAGAACACTTTTCTCTAATATCCTTAATCAGGAAATGAACATTTATATTAAGCTTCCAATGTTTTATAGGTTGAACAGCGATAAAGAATATCCTTGCTGGTATGTCACTGATGCAAATCGATCATTCCCAATGCTGGCAAACATTGGAAGTGTTTTTGAAGTACCAGATCCTAGCCAGGGAGAAATAATTATTATAGGTATTGGCTACAAAATAAGGGATGTTGCCGATTGGGCTGCTTATAGGACCAGAGACCTAACTCCAATAAACGATCCTGGTGTTGATGGGTACATTAATAAATACCTTAATCAAGCAACAGGTCGACAATTTGATGTCAAATCGGGTGGAGCGAGTAAACTTTTAGAATTCATTGCCCTAGAATTAATCCCTTTTGTTGAATCCAATTATCGCGTTTTATCTACTGAAAGATACTTAGGAGGCTATTCATATGGTGGACTTTTCACTCTTTATGCGATGTTTTCAAAACCAAATCTCTTTAATAAATATTTCGCGGGAAGTCCTACAATCGGATTTGGAAATGGGTTTTTATTTGATCTTGAAAATAAGGTCGCATCTTCTAATGAAGGTATCAGAGCAAAACTCTATATGACTGCTGGCGGTGATGAAGACTCTATAACCATCGCAAATGTAAAAAAAATGACGACCACACTCAAATCAAGAAATTACAATGAATTATCAGTCGAATCATACATCTTTCCTGAAGAGACCCACCAATCTTCGATGGCAGCATCACTCATGCGAGGTTTTGTATTCATCAAAAGAAAATAACTTTTATCCCGACAACTTACTGCTTATCATGACATAAACAAAGCTACACATAACAAGGACAGCTATGGGTAAGTTGTTTGTCACACTTTTTGCTTTTCCTGCTCTCAAGACAAATTTGTAATGGTTCTTGCACCCAGACACCCGACTTCGCTGCGCTACGTCGGGCAAAGCGCGCACCTGCAAGCAATCTAAATCCTACACCTTGACAGTTTTCTGGCTCCGCATGAGGCGGGGTACCAGGACCAAGCCCGGTGCTTGCGTCGGGTAACACAACCTCCCCATATTGCCGGGCCATTATGGTTAATTGCAAAGCTGAATGCACTATAAATAAGACTCTTAGCAACTAACCATAACTATCAAAGCTGAGTTTTCTTTTCATGCCAGTAGGGTATGTATGAAATTTTATTTGTATACTTTGTTCTAAGTACATGACAAAAATTTACAACATTGGTTAAATTTATCTATATCGTTGC
>CAZKHG010000090.1:0-1881 GCA_964552655.1 uncultured Rikenellaceae bacterium | reverse complement strand
GGTGTAAGCGCCGGAGGGGGCGACGTTCACCTGGAAGGTCTGCCCGTTGGGGTTGCTGCCGGGTGCGAAGGTGTAAGCCTGTTATTGATATTGACCTGACCACAGGTTTACCGGAGTATCAATACAAATTCCTTCGCGGAGATTTTTATACCTGTTGTAGAAAGTGTTTATATCCATTCCTGTACTTTCGGCTAAGGATAAAAATTTAAAATCTACAAATTCCGTGGGATAGAGTTGAATGCCTTCTTCAAATGTCAAGGCTTTATCTTTGCCCCATAATACGATTTTATTTGCTGGATTTTGATCAAAACATGCCCTAATTTTATTGTTGATCAAACGGGCAGGAAATACTTCATAATTTAGGATGATACCTTGATCCTTATAAAATAACCTTAAGTAAAATGGACGCCCTTCTCTTGAATTGTCTCGGAATGTCAAGATTTTAATTTCAGACGGTGGACCTAATTCTGTTAATCTGTTCGGTATTTTATAAATTTTTAAAAGGCTTGAATCAATAAATATTGATTGTACAATATCATTTTTGACGGTCAATATGAACCACAAAGGTTCCACTATCATTTCCTTTGGAAAAATAACGGTTATATTTGCATTAAAACTACTTTCATCAATTACATATTTATTGATGCTGGTGGAAACTTTTGTAAGTCTTGTTTCTACTTCACCCCACGTGGATTTTCCGGGAATAATGTCCCACCAGCATGGAAAAATACAATTTGGGTTATGCTCAATATAATTCTTATAGAGATGTTGAGCGGTTGGCAATGGTATTGTAGGTTCTGGTGTCATGCTTTTGATTTTGATTATTTCAGCGGTGAGTCTTTCGAGTGGGGAAAAGGTTGGAGTAGGAGTTTTCGTTTCAGTGGAAACAGGAGTATTAGTTGGTTTTGGTGTATGCGAAGGCATGGTTGTTGGAATTATCGTGGTCACCGTGGGTGGTTTTACAATTGGCGACGAGGTTTTATCACCAACTACGGTAGGAGAGAGAGTAGAAGTGGAAGGTACAGAACGATCATTGTGAAAAGTACATAGGGATAGTAAGGAGATCATTATCCCTAGAAGACCTAATCGAAAAAAAGTGGTTTTAAGTGACATTTTATCTATCTCCTAACGAATATTTACCAACTTTATAACATCAGTAAACCAGGGCATATTATCCCTCATAAAGTTTTGCCGTTGTTTTCCCTTATCATCTTCAGCAAAATTATTGCCATATACCCATCCAATAAACATATCTGCAAACTGTTCATAAGCAAGAGTAATTTCACTTTGTTGCCATGTTCCCAAACCCCCAGCATAACCGATTCTATTTCTCGGAAGTTTGTTAGAATCCATCCATGTAGCAGTAACTGACCTCGGAATTAGAATTTTACTTTTACCTTCTTTGGTCCATACTCTATTGTCGAAAGCATGCCCTAGTTCATGAATAACATTGTATTTTGCCTGGGTTTTCTTTTCATAAATGGAAGCAAATTCAATAGAATGGGCAGAATATGTGACTCCTCCGGTTGGGGTGCAATCCCCAGTAAAACTAGCACCACATCCATCATTCCTACACCCCGGACAATCTGTATTCCATGTGAATTCTATTGTCCGAAACACAAAATTAAACGACTCTCCAGGAGAAAAGCCAGTATAAATGGAAAATCTTCTTCCTACATCTCGAACTGCTTCTTCCGCTGCAAGGCGATTCTTTTCCGACCATTTCCCGGAAAAAGTAACATTATAAATTTCTCCAAATGTTATTCCTTGGCATTCAGAAGGATCAGCAAACTTATATTCACAATAGTGGTGCCCGCTCGGATCGTTGAAAATGATGGGATTGTTTATACTATACCCATACCTGTCGAACGCCTTCGCATC
>CAZKHG010000089.1:0-1900 GCA_964552655.1 uncultured Rikenellaceae bacterium | reverse complement strand
ACAGGGTCATAATCCGGGACTGGAAACCAGAGTAATTTTTTCTTCCAATTGAAACGCTTTCAGTTGAAAAAAGAAAATGCTTATCTTTAGGGTAATAACGTTCTTTGAAAACAAGCCCTGTACCTGGTCATTGAAAAGCCAGAGGCCTGATGTAAAAAGTGGTTTTACTGGTACACCTATTGCCTGAATAATCCACTTATTTATACAGACCCGTCGGGTGAAATCATATTTACCATTTTATCTGCAATCTTTTGTCCTGCATTATTGCCGATGGCCATTCAAACTGATATTGGTTGGATAACCGGAGGGATTAGTTCAAAACAGAATGGTGGTTCATTCTGGGAAGGAGCCTTGGTCGGTGGTGCAATTGGTGCTATTAATGGAGGATTGTCTATGATATCGCCTATTAAGATACCATTTGGAGAAAGTGGTTTTGGGCTGAGCATTGCACCTCAATTTGCTGTAGGTACTGATGGAATGGGTTTTGGATTTAACGCCACGGTTGGCTACGATTTAGGCAAAGGTTTTACTGCCGGGGTAAATTTTGGCGGGACATATTACGCCAGCGCTGCAGGTACCGGGGCGAGTGGTTTTGAAGGCAGGATTGGATATGGACTTGGATATAAAAGTGAGCATTTTCAGGCAGGGATTGGAAGCACTTATTTTTTTAGCGGGGAAACATCTCAACTAACCGGGCAAATGTATGCAGGTGGTGGCAAATGGAAACTTACCTATGAAAATGATACATGGGCCCCGGTTCCTGGATTATTAAGCCCGGGTGGTGCAGATAGAGATAAATTTAGGACTGCCGCAATGAGGTTTTATATTACAGGAGGTAGCCTTAAAGGGTTAAATGCCGGGTTTAATATTTTTACAGGAGAATCGGATGGTTATGTACGTCAAAGTCAAGGCCCTAATGGCACATTTAATGAACCTGGCAATAGGTACAGGATGGGAGTACTTTATGTAGGATATGGAAACTATAGAATTGGCTACAACAGTGAAAAAAATGTAAGAGGGCCTATTCAAAACGGTTTTCATAATCTTATGAGTTATCCACATTTTGAGGTGCTTAACATCTCAGATAGATTTTACGGAGGTTATTATTCATCAAACCCTTACACACTATGGTAATAAAACTTTTTTCATTTATTGCAGTTATGCTTTTCTCTTGCGCAAGCTGCGAAAAAGAGTTGCACAAGCTTAGTATGGTTAAAACCCCATATACCGGAGATGAGTTGAGAATTGACGGCTATTATTATTCAAATCCGACTACGGACAACAATATTGGTATAGCTGTTTTTTATCGAGACGGTGTTTGTATGCATCTGTTTGAGCGTCCTGAAAGTCAGGACACAACAGACTTTGTTGAGAATGATATTTTACTAAACAATACCCTTATGTCTCGTTTGTGGAGTACCCCTAGTAATATAGGGGTATTTCAAATTAATAAGACAACTATTGAGTTTGAAACTTGGATAGCTGGTAGGGACATCACTACTTTCAGCCACTATGGTGAAATATTAAATGACACAACTTTTTTATTAACAAAATGGACTAACAATGACTCTGGTAAGTCATACTCAGAAAAACTGACTTACAGGTTTAGGCAGTTCAGCCCAAAACCAGATAGTACGAATAATTTTATAAAGTAAGATTGAGAAGCCTCGGCAATACCGGGGCTTTTTTATGGAATTAACTTTATAAGTTCCAGAATCTCTTTATCAGTAAGGTTTTCAATGTCCGATTTGTCGTAAATGGTGAGAAGGTAAACGGTATCGTCCTTAAAAACAAGATGGGTAATAACCCGTGCGCCGCCCGATTTGCCTTTTCCCTTGCTGGCAATGGCAAGGCGTATTTTATAGCAGTTATGGCCAATGGAAGTGCCTTTTTCGGGTTC
>CAZKHG010000088.1:0-1915 GCA_964552655.1 uncultured Rikenellaceae bacterium | reverse complement strand
CCTGGGTTTGGAAATACTTACCACCAACCTGTAAAATTGGGAAAGCATCTGATGCATTAAGTTCATAACCCGGGCCTGCATACAGGTACAATTTTGGTTTAGGGTTAAACCCGTAAGTTAGAAATGTTTTATTTAAGTTGATAAAAGGTTGAAGAGTATCAGGATGAACGTAATAGTTGCCGGTGTGATTTCTGTTATCTGCCAGGCTGAAGGTAAAGTTTGAACCATTATTTAAGCGGTAAACTATATGGGCAAATAGTTCGGAACGTCCGTTATAGCTGGAATTATAATACCTTGTACCCAATTTCCCCCTGATGTTTGTTGATAAATTACGAATCTGGCTTGAATAAATCAGCTCAGTGCCATATGCGGTTTTAGAGAACAATGCAGTAGGAGTCTGACCGAACTGAATCTGATCAACAGAACCCTGCCAGGATAATTTATGTTTTTTGAATAGAGTTAATCGGGTACCAAATAACGCAATTTTTGATGTCAGATTATTTCTCTCAGCTTGGTTATATGCACCTCCTATCTGAAATCCCAAGGCGGGTATTGGATTAAATCTCAGGATGCTCCCAAGATTTTTTTGTTCGTATAATACACCTCTGCTGCCGATTAGTTCCAGGTTAATTTTCTTAAAGGTTGCATTTATACTGCCACCGCGTCCGTGCATACTGCTTTCTATGCTGTTGGTTATATCCCCAGCCTGAAGTATAAGGTTTTGGTCTTTATAACCAATCCACATACGGTTATATTTGTAAAAATCTTCGGGGGTAGATGAATTGTCGTTATTATAGTAGTAAAAAAGTTCCCTTTTTTTAGGCAATAATATGTTGCCATTAATAATGCTTGAGTAGCTTGGTTTTGAAAAGTTGGAGAACAAACCCCTTGATATCAATTCTGCAATAAGAACCCTTTTGGATTCAGGAATATAGTTAATGTAGTTGCTGCTAAGGTCTCTGAACCATACTGTACTATGATAAACCGAGTCAATGGTTTTAGCAGTAACCTTAACTTTTGAAAGTTCTTTTCCAATCAAATCTTTGGTACCCTGAAACACATCAAATTTTAGGAGAGTGTCAGAAAAGGGAGGTATGTTAATATCCTGAGAAAATGTTTTTAACCGCGAAGGGGTTATACCCAGACCATTATCAGATTCAAGCAAGAAGTTGATCATCTCTTCCCGGTTGCCCCTGTTTTCTGCCCTTATCTGGAAAGAGGCCTGTCCGGTTTGTTGATCAAGGTAATCCATCCGGGTTAAAAATCTGACCCTCAGATCAGTTTCCCTGGGGATTTTAACAAAGCTGTACTCATTCCGGATGTTATTCCCTTTTAAATCTGTTAGCGCTGCTATAATTGAATACCCTATGTCGCCTCTTACCTTGTTACCAATGGCAACACGAACAGGTATATATATCGAGTCCAGCGGGGGAATGGTGAGCTCCTGCTTTTCATTTCCAACTACAGACCAGCCGGCAGGAACAGTTAAATTAAGAGTAAATGTCTGGGTTTGCTGGGTCTGATTTTTTATTTTTAATACGTTGAAGACTGTTTTGCCGCTGGAAGCTTCTATGCTATGACGGGTAAACCCAACCTCTAAACGGATTGGCTCGTTGGTGTTAAAATAGAAATACTGACCCTTTGAGTAAAGGGTGGTTAGAAGTATCAATATAAGTTGTAAAATCCAACTTCTCAGCATTTCATTTTATGGCAGTTCTTTTAATGTAAAAATCAGATCAACTGAATAGTATTCAGGTTTTTTCCCTAATAAGGGCGTGGTAGTGCCACATTCATAGGTTAGAACAATTTCACCGTCAATGAATGCTGCACCCGGGTCAACACCGGCAACAATTTGCTGATCGGTATCAGTTAATGTAATAGCAGTTGGAGTAGCTCCTGCAATTAATGTTGTGGG
>CAZKHG010000087.1:0-2134 GCA_964552655.1 uncultured Rikenellaceae bacterium | reverse complement strand
CGGTTCACTTTTTCGCGCAGGTATTTGTCTTCGTAAACATTCATGTGATCCTCCTTTGGGTTTTGTATGGGTTGAATGACCAACGTTGAAACGAATTAATACTCAGCCAACGTTTATTACATCTGTATGCAAAAGCAATACAGAACAACAAATCTGGTAGCACAAATTAAATTTGCGGAACCACATTTGCCGGCCTGCAGTATGTTTTCTGTCTTTGCTTGTAAAATTAGATAAGATGGCAAGTTCAAAAATATCTGTCCGGCATGACAATAAACAGGATTTCACATGGCCAGTATGAAAGAACGAATTATTGAATTACTCAGGGAAAATGGCTACCTCTCAGACCGAGAAATTACCGACATTTTGGTAGGAAAAGGGGCTGCTCAACAGCCCATCAACCAAACATGCCGGGATTTAGAGAGCCAAGGGATTATTGTCCGTTCCAAAATGGATGGAAGGATCAAAAACTTTCTCGCAAACAACCGGCTAGAACCAATTGATAAACCTCAAGAAAAAAAGAGCGTTATCGAAAATGATCCAACCTTATCCGAAGATATCCTAAAAAAACACCTCGAGGGTTGGTTAATTCAAAATGGTTGGAAAGTGCAAGTAGCTTGGGGACATTCACAGGGAATTGATATCTGCGCTGTCCAGGACAGCAAACGGTGGGTAATTGAAGTAAAAGGTGAGGGCTCAAGACAGCCCATGCGCGTTAACTATTTTTTAGCAATTCTCGGGGAAACCCTACAACGCATGAACGACCCGGAATCCGATTACAGTATTGCATTACCGGATCTGAAACAATTTCGAAATCTCTGGGAACGGCTTCCTGCCCTTGCTAAACAACGCACCGAAATTTCAATACTCTTCGTTGACCGTAATGGGAATATAACCCATCAAAAATAACCAGGGGCGACAATAAATGGGAAAAATTGGTTACGGGTATGGTAGCGAGTGGCATTTATTAAGGTATTTGGGGTATCACAGAGACTATCTCCAAAACTCAATTCTCCAAATAACCGGTGGCAGCCATATTCAATGGCTCGATTTTCCCTTTTCGACCGTCAATCAAACTTTGCATCATGACCAGGAGTGGCAAGGCATTGAATTTATTGATGACGCTAATGTGCAGAAGAAATGGGATGCTTTTTGGCCACAAACAGGGAATCCACCGAATTGGGATGCGGTCGGCAAATTGCTCGGAAGTAATGGGGAAGAATGGTTGTTGATTGAAGCCAAGGCTCATTTGGAGGAAGTTCACAGTTCTTGTGCTGCAAGTAATCCAAAAAGCAAAACAATGATCAACGATGCTTTTCTTGCCACGCAGGAATCATTTGGTAGTAAAGTACAAATCACAAACTGGCTTTCCCCTTATTACCAATTTTGCAATAGGCTTTCTGTCCTTCATTTCTTAATGCATGAAAATAAACCTCATATACCAGCACGTCTGATTTTTATATATTTTTATGGGGATAAAAATGGAAACCAGAAATGTCCTCAGAATTCCAGGGAATGGGATTCTGCTATCCAAGATATGTATGATGCTGTTGGCTTAGATAAAAAATCAGATTTATTTCATCGTGTAGATCGTATATTTTTACCAGTCAATCCACAGATTAATCATTCTTTAGGGAAAACATGAAAAAAATAACCTTAGAAAATTTAGCCTTTAAGCCTTGTTACTATGGCTTCAAGTTTGGAAGACAAGATAGGCTAAACGAATTACGAGCTGGTCATGTTTACATGAAAAACCTTGAATATTTTATTCAAGAGGAATTTAAAACAGGTATTAAGGGTAGAGGTGATAAAGATGAGGCATTAATGTTTTCTTCTAATGATGTTAAGGCATATGACCCTCATACTCATTTATTAGTCTTCACAGCCAAAGCTCAAGTTAGGGATCCAAATGATCGACTTAAGCCGATTTTTTGTATGATGCTAAAAGATTTATATAGGAATCCGATAAGTTTAGATTACCCAAACCTTGTTACAAGAATTTCGTTTGATATGAAATTACTCGAAGATTTTTCTACCGATGATAAAAAACCCTTTGTTATGGTAATCACAGATGTTGGGGAATTCATAAATAGAATCAAGAAGGCACTAGAACCGAGTAGATTGGAAATTCGTCAAG
>CAZKHG010000086.1:0-2675 GCA_964552655.1 uncultured Rikenellaceae bacterium | reverse complement strand
CAAAATCAATCAACTTTGCTAAAACAGATGCAAACCTTTGCTCAAAATGCCACCAACCACGCCCGGTTACAACAAGCAACGGGAATGTACTTGATTATGCTAATCTGGTATCAGATGCCGCTTCAAACCTTACCGGTGTAAATTATAGCTACAGGACAGGTATTCACTACGGTGCTCAAGGCGCCATGGCTGCCGGTGTTGGTGGGGTTGAGTTTGGTACAGGTTACACTCAATCTGCTCACGTTGCCAATGCTTCATGTAAATCATGCCACATGGCCACACCAAGCGGATTAGCAGGTGGTCACTCATTTGAAGTAGCCGGTAATTTCAACGGTTGCAACACAACCGGTTGCCACCCATCCATGAGTGCTACAAATACCCTTTATACAACCGCTGTTGCTGATATCACCAGTAAATTAACAACCTTGGCAACCAAGATCAATGCTATTGGTGCTGGTCACGATATTCTTGCATTAAATGCCAGTGGTCAATACGATGGTTATTTGAATATTTATGATGCTTCTGCAAATCCAACAGGGTATTGGAAAAATCCAAGCCAAGGCAATGTTGCCTTCCCAACATTAACTAAAGCACAATTTGGTGCAATTATTAACTACCAGCTGGTTTACAGAGGTGGCGGGAAAGGTGTTCACAACTACCCGTACATGAAGAAACTTTTAGAAAATACCATTGCTGCCTGGTAATAAATAATTCAATAATATAAAAAGTAAAGGCTGAACGTTTTGTTCAGCCTTTACTTTTTCAGTATTTAACTACTCGTATTGCTTATTTCTTAAAAGTTCTCATGTAGGCTATTACCTGCCAAACCCCTTCATCGTCAATTTTGCCTTCGTATTTGGGCATCTCATCGCGACCGGTTTTAGTTTTATAAAACAGCTCGCCATCAGTTTGGTTCTGGAATTCAGCTTTGGAGAAATCGCCGGGAAAAGTTTCCAGGCCTCGGGCTTTTGCACCATCACCCAATCCTGCCTTACCGTGGCAGGATGCACAGTTTTTGTTATAAATCGCCTTGCCGGCATTTACACTGGCATCATCGGCTTTTACGGCACTCTTCATGGTTTTAAATTTGGCCGGAACATCCCAGGCTTTTGCTTTTTGCGCGTTTGCAATGCCCGAAAGACCAATCATGAAAACCGTCATCATCAATAAAACACTCATTTTTTTCATGTGAAAAATATTTAAGTTATACTAAACTTTAAACAATTGTAATACCATAAAGTTTCAATAATTTGAATAAAAAAACCGCTCTTTTGGAGCGGTTCTATTAATTATCAATTTAAATTATTTTTTGAAAGTTCTCATGTAAGCAACCATTTGCCAAACACCTTCGTCATCAATTTTACCTTCGTATTTAGGCATCTCATCGCGACCAAACTTGGTTTTATAGAAAATATCACCATCGGTCTGTCCCTGAAAATCCTTTCCGGAGAAATCGCCAGGGAAAGTTTCCAAACCTCTGGCTTTTGGACCATCGCCCAAACCGGTTTTACCATGGCAAGAAGCACAATTTTTATTGTAGAGTGCTTTCCCTGCATTTACAGCGGCATCATCAAATTTAACAGCAGCCTTCATGGTTTTGAATTTTGCAGGAACATCCCAGGGTTTTGGTTTTGCCTGTTGTGCAACTGATGTCATCGAAATACCGATTACCAGTACAATTGCAAGAGTCATAATTTGTTTTAAAGTTTTCATATCATTTTAATGTTTAAGATTTGTGATTAAGTTAACAATTATCATGCAATTTCTTTCTTTTTTTCCTTTAAATCTTTAAGCGGATCTTCAGTTTTGGAAAGTAATTTAATCCTGATAAGACAGATTACGGCATAAAGATAATGCCCCCAAACCCCGGCAAGCATTATAGATAGAGCAACTATCATCCATGTTGGAGCACCTTTTGTCCAAAGTGCCCTGTGCTCCAGATGTGAAATATGTTTCACAGAAACTCCCCAGTTAATAATTGCACGTTTCTCAACATTGCCGAATGTTGGATGATCCTCAAAACGAGCAATGATGGTGATATTCCCGTCTTTGTCGCCAGGGATATCTGTTGGGAATTCCACGGAAGTTGTACCATTATCCTCAAGTGTACCTTCGCCTGCCGGTAACAAGCTGAACATTCTGGGAACATAAAGCAACACTGATTCACCGGCAGCAGGAATCACTTTTCCCCGTTCAACCGTATTTGCCTTTAAGATTACCGTTTTTACGCTGTCAACCAACGTTAGCTCCATTTCCAGGTTTACATCCTTAATGCTCAGTTCCGATGTTGCGCTTTCTATTGTATCGTTACCTTTAAATTCGCTGGAGAAGTTCCAGAAATTATTTTTATCAATAGGAAGATTGGCATCATCGGGTATTGTAAATGTTGCTAGACCTTTATCATCTGTTACAGATTTCCCCAGCAAATTCTTCTTATTTATATCGGCATAAAACTGAATTTCAAATCCTCTCAAAGGGATTTCGCGGCGCTTTTGAGTGTAGGTTAAAGTTGTTTTAAGAATGCGCTGATTCTCACTATTCTTAAAGTACTGAAAAAGAAAATTCGGGCTTATCAGTTCATCCTGGCTAAAACCAAGGATAGAAATAGCTAGCAGAATAGTGATAAGGCTGATATTTCGTGATGGTTTCATAATTGATAATTTCAAAATTTACTT
>CAZKHG010000085.1:0-2821 GCA_964552655.1 uncultured Rikenellaceae bacterium | reverse complement strand
TTTTATAAGCAGGACGTCCCATTCTTTTCTAACGATGGAAAAAAACTTTATTTTATCACTACCAAACTTCAACACTGGTATCAACTATGGTCTAATGAAGCAATTTGGTATGTCGAAAAAAAAGATGACGGATGGTCTCGTTCTAAGCAGGTAAACAAAAAAATGAATGAAATTTATACACACTGGCAATTTTCTGTTGCAGCCAATGGAAATATATATTTTAATGGTAGTGAAGATATAAATCATGATATCTGGTTCATTTATAAATCTGAGTTTAAGAATGGGGAATACTCAAAACCCGAAAAATTGCTTGAACCAGATTGTGTCTCTAAAGGTAAACCAACCTACTTATTCCCATTTATTGCACCGGATGAATCGTATTTAATTTTTTGTAAAAATGTAAACGGTAATCTGGATCTTTTTATAAGTTTTAAAAGAAAAAACAATACATGGACAGATGGAATAAATATGGGAAAGAAAATTAACTCTTCTGGAATTGAATTATGCCCAATTGTATCACCAGATAAAAAATATTTGTTTTTCATGAGACGTGATTGTGTAATGTGGGTTTCAACACAAGTTATTGATGAATTAAAAACGAACTAATATGAATACAAAACATTTTATACTATTACTAATAGTGTCATTAGCTTTAAATACAATATGTTCGTCCCAAAACAATCCAAAAGACAATAAAATTGATAACGTTGAAAACGGACTTATCGATGCCAGAATGATATCATTTGATACACAAGTTATTTTAAATAAAAAGATTATTGACACATTACCGACATTCAACATTTACGATCGAATGCAAAGATATAATGTACCTGGAGTAAGCATTGCTGTTATTAAAAATTATAATGTTGATTGGGCTAAAGGATATGGAATAATGGAGGTTGGTACAAACAAACCTGTTTCTACCAAATCGCTTTTTCAGGCAGCATCCTGTTCAAAGCCTCTGGCAGTTGTAATAGTTATGAAGCTTGTGGAAACTGGTAAATTAAACCTGGATGAAGATGTTAACAAATATCTTAAAATATGGAAAATTCCTTATGATTCTGTTAACACCAAAATAACTTTACGTCAATTAATTACCCACAATGCAGGAATCAATAGGCCGGGTAATGGAATAGATTATCTGGAGAATTCATCACCAACCTTGATTCAAGTTTTTAACGGCGAATCACCAGCAATTAATGATCCTTTTCATTTTGACTTTCCTCCAGGTACCGTTTTCAAATACTCAAATCTTGGTTATATGATTATTCAAAAGATTTTGGAAGATCAATTGAATATGTCATATTCTCAGATAGTTAGAAAATATATCTTTGAACCATTAAAAATGAATTCCAGTTGGATGCAATTCCCTCTACCTGAAAATGAGATGGCATTTTTATCAAAACCTCATAACAAATCCGGAGAGCCACAAGATTATGGATTACACCCAACCGCTTTGGCACACGGAGGATTAATTGCAACTCCTACTGACCTTTCAAAATTTATTATTGATTTAATGTTATTAGAAAAGAATAAGTCAGGTAAAATTCTTAAGCCTGAATCCGTCAATAAAATGTTCACGAAAATTGCTGATGTTGACCCACAAGAGTTCTCAGGTTTCTCAGAACTTGGATTCGGCATATTTTTGTTAGGGCAAGGTGATCATACATATTTTGCACATCCAGGAGGTAACAATACAGGTGCGAGTTGTGCCTTTATTGGTTCAATTAATACAGGCAATGGGATTGTTGTAATGACAAATGGTATTTTAGGACTGTACCTGACAATGGAAATAGTTGCTTCAATTGCCAAGGAGTATAGTTGGGAATACTAAATAAATGATTCTTAAAGCATGAAAAATAAGCTTATATTAATAATTATTATAATTTTTTTATCTACTTGTAATCAAGTTAAAGAAAGCAAATATTTAAACAAAACATGGCAATTCCTTAATCAGGGAGTACCATGTGATAGTCTTAGAATTTTTGCTCCTGGAATTATCTCTACAGGCCTAAACGAAGGATCAATTACCTTTTCACCCGATGGCAAGGAATGCTACTGGAGCATTCTCTTTTCAGGCTATGAAACCATTGTCACCAGTAAATTTAAGAATGGAAAATGGACTAAACCCGAAGTTGCATCTTTTTCTGGAAAGTACTATGATGGCTGGCCTGCAATTAAACCTGATGGGAAGCGCATGTTTTTTCATTCAGCACGACCGGTTAATGATAAATCTTCAGGTATAACAGCAAAATTCAACATTTGGTATATGGACAGGACTAAGGATGGTTGGAGCAAGCCCAAAGTTGTAGATTTACCAGTTAATGGCAATGAGAATTCAACTTGTCCGTCAGTCTCAATGAATGGCACCCTTTATCTCTCCAAAAAATTCAGCGATGGAACAGAGAAACTCTGTCGCTCAGAGTTGAGAAATGGTGTTTACAAGGAGTTAGAGATACTTCCTGATAACGTTAATGTTTTGAAGGAAAATTTCCATTGCTATATATCCCCTGACGAGAGCTATTTAATTCGGATATGCTATGGTCGACCTGATAATGTTGGTGCAGGATGGAATTACTACATCACTTTTAGAAGAAATGATAGAACTTGGAGTGATCTGGTTAACTTGGGCAAAGGGGTTAATTCTGTTTATTGTGGAGGTGCTCCATCAATATCACCCGATGGTAAATATCTGTTTTTTCAGGGAGTAGTTGCCGCTAGTTTAGCTGATTCACTTGATCGTGAATACTCCTTACAAGAACTAATAAATAGAGATATCAAAAGCCCATCACTAGGGAGTAATGATATTTACTGGATTGAT
>CAZKHG010000084.1:0-3989 GCA_964552655.1 uncultured Rikenellaceae bacterium | reverse complement strand
AATAAAGGGCAGTCAAGAATATTGGCTGCCCTTTGATTTTAATTTCGTAAATAATGAATTATAATGATCATCACCGGTTGGTGAATAAGTAGCAAATTTCATGCTTTTCAACGATACTAATTATTTCAGCATCTGAAAAATATTGGGTTGTGTACCAGACCCTAAACGTTGGTGCAATGAAAAAGTTAACTGTAAGTAACGAGATCCGTTAATATAGAATTTTAATGTTATATAAGATTTATCAAAATAAATTATAGAAAAAGTTATGAATAGAATTATACGAACCAGCTTAATAACAAACATTCATTCTTTTCTTTCATTCACTTCGCTGTTAAGTATCATAATTACCTTGCTATTAATTAGCCCGGTTGTTTATGGTGGTACTACTGGAAAAATTTCCGGTAAAGTGGTTGACAAAGAAACTAATGAGCCAATTGTTGGAGCCAATATTGTAATTGAAGGAACCTATTATGGTGCTGCCACAGACCTGGATGGATATTATTTCATTAATAATGTTACTCCCGGAAGATATAACCTGAAGGTTAGCGCAATTGGTTATCGCAAAGTTACAGTTGAAAATGTTGCTGTAAGGATAGATTTAACCACAAATGTTGATGTTGAACTTAGCTCTGAAGCCATCACCCTGGGTGAGGTGGTAGTGCAGGCAACTCAACCAATGGTAACAAAAGATCTTACGTCAACATCGGCAATTGTTTCATCCGAAGATATTAAAATGATGCCTGTTGAAAATCTGAATCAGGTTGTAAACCTTCAAGCAGGTGTGGTTGCGGGCCACTTCAGAGGCGGTAGAACAGGTGAAGTTGCTTACCTGATTGATGGGATTCCCGTTAACGATGTTTTTAACGGAAGTGTTTCAGTAACAGTAGAAAATAATGCAATCAGACAGCTTGAGGTAATTAGCGGTACCTTTAATGCAGAATATGGCTCTGCACTTTCTGGTGTTGTTAATATCGTAACTAAAGAAGGTTCATCAAAATTTGAAGGATATGCCGCTGCTTATGTAGGAAATTATTTTACACAGCATTCGGATATCTTTTATAATCTTAATAAAGCTAACTTAGACGGACCTAAAGACGTTCAGTTTAATTTGAGCGGTCCTACAAAAGTTTTAGATGGATTAACTTTTTTTGTTAATGGAAGATATTTTAAAGATGACGGCTATTTTTATGGCAAACGATATTTTAACATTGGAGATCGAGCTCCAATTATTCCCGATCAGTCGCGCCCTCAATATTTTATTATAAATAATACCGGTGATAGTGCTTTCGTGGCAATGAATCCGGAAGAGAATAAATCTTTTAGCGGTAAATTGACTTATGGATTAGAAAAGTGGAAATTTTCTTATAGCTTTTTCTGGGATGATCATACAAACAGATATTATAATCATTCTTATAGATTAGCCCCCGATGGTTTGATGACACATTATAGAACTAACTATGTTCACAATTTTCAGATTTCCTTTTTCCCAACACAAAGTACTTTTGCTACTCTCAAATATTCTAACAACGACAATCAATATAAAGGATATCTTTACGCTGACGAATATGATCTTCGTTATGTAGATCCAAATAATTCTACACCTATATCAGATTATACTTTTAGATATGGTGGTAATGAAACAGATAGATATGATAGGTTCACAAAATCAAATTTAATTTTATTTGCCATTGAATCTCAGGTAAGTAAAGAGCATAAAATAAAATTTGGCGCTGAAGGAAGATTTCATCAACTATACAATCACTGGAAAACGATAAGAAATCAAACTGAATCACAAGGAACCTGGACAATTGGATATACTGATGTTGGCACACCTTATCACACTCTTTACGATAGACGTCCATTTGAATTGGCTGCCTATTTACAAGATAAAATGGAATATGATATTATGATTATCAATGCAGGTGTAAGGTTTGATTATTTTAACTCTAATACCTCATTGCCTGTTGATATTAGAAATCCACTTAATAATCCCAATTTCCCTGCTGCATTCCAAACTAGAAAAGCAGAAGCGGAATGGCAAATTAGCCCAAGATTTGGAGTCTCTTTCCCAATATCAGATCAGGGAGCGATACATTTTTCTTATGGACATTTTTTCCAGCTGCCAAGCTTTGAAAACTTATATGTAAATGCTGCTTATAATATTAATCAAGAATCAGGGTTAAACACTCTTGTGGGAAATCCTGAATTAAAGGCACAAAAAACTGTTAAATATGAATTAGGAGTACAGCAAGTAATATTTCCTAACGTTTCAGTTGATGCTTCTGTTTACTATAGTGATATAAGAAACTTATTAGGCACACAAGTATTATCTACTTATGAAGGATTTTTATTTGGCAGATATATAAACAGGGATTACGGAAACGTTAAAGGTTTAATTATAACATTGGAAAAAAGATACTCTGATTTCTTTAGCGCAAAACTTGATTATACGTATCAGGTTGCAAGAGGAAATGCATCCGATCCATTACAAAATTATTATAATAATCAATCTGATCCTCCTGTTGAAGAAACTAAAAAAGTAGTTCCATTAAACTGGGATCAAACTTCTACGCTTAATATTATTGCAACAGTTGGTGATCCGCGCGACTGGACTGTGGGAGTTATTTTTTCTTACGGATCAGGCACACCTTATACAGAAGACTCAAGGTATACAAGAGGATTAAGATTTGAAAATAATGGCACAAAACCTTCAACATTAAATCTTGATTTAAAAGCTACCAAGATTTTCAATGTTTTTGGTTTGGATTTCAATACTTATCTGATGATTTACAATTTGTTGGATACAAAAAATGAATACGGAGTATACGGATCTACTGGTCGTGCCGGTGAGGATCTGGCTGCAGAAGAATACACAGGTACTATATATGGTTTAAACACTAAACAAGAATTTGTTTTAAATCCGCAGAACTACTCTGCACCAAGACAAATAAGAATTGGTTTTGGAGTTGGGTTTTAAAAATTTATGGAGCAATTAATGAAAAGAGTATTATTATTTTGTCTATCCTTTCTGATCATTAGCAGTGCACTTTATGCACAGGTGGATGAGCAAACATTAAAGTTCAGAGAAGAACCTGCTGGTAACAAAACCTTTCGTAAGAAGGGTATTATGAATGGGAATTTAGTCCGTACACTTTTTAGAAATGACGGACAGGTGGGTTCCTGGCCCGACAGGCCTTCAGGTGAATGGCCCAGCGGAACTGGTCATAACTATATCGATGGCTGTACGCCAATTATAAGTACGAAAGTTCAAACAGCAGTTGGAGTTGTACACATAGGTGAATCTTCTTACCGAGAAGAGAATGACATCGATCCTGTTACAGGCGAAGTGTGGGGTTTAGAACCAGTGCCCGGCTATGTAAACCCGGGTTCTGAAGAACCTGCAATAAGTACAAAATCTTATACCTGGCCGGAAACCTGGCCTCGCGCACTTCCTTTGATCACTCCAGCTTGGGATGGATACTGGTATGGATATTTTGGACGCGGTGTACAGAATGCTGACTTCGAAACCTTTTATGTAGTTGATGACTCGAAGGACAAAGAATATAATAGGGTTCCATATGGCTTCTATCCAATTCTTTCTGATAGTTCGCGTGGAGGAATTGGCTTGCGTATGGAAGTTAGAGGATTTCAATGGTCACACGTATTAGCTGAAGATATTGTCTTCTGGCATTATGATATAATTAATATTTCTGATTTTGATCGAGACTCAACAGCTTTTGGTTTTTATTGCGATACAGGTGTTGGCGGTTTAGATGACAACGGTGATGATTGGGCTAATTATGATAAGTTTTTAGATTTAGCATATGCTTATGATAATCCTCCTTTACATGAGGGACAACCACAATGGAAAACCGGGTACGTTGGTTATGCATACCTCGAAAGTCCGGGCAATGCAGATAATAAAATTGATGATGATGAAGATGGAATGGTTGATGAAAGAAGAGATGATGGAATTGATAATGATGGTG
>CAZKHG010000083.1:0-4426 GCA_964552655.1 uncultured Rikenellaceae bacterium | reverse complement strand
AAAAATGAGGAGGAGGATTTAAAACAGGAGATGAAGTTTGAGGCGTAAAGGTTAGATTAAGTCTTTTTCTATGGCAAATTTTACAAGTTCTGCTGTATTCTTGGCACAAAATTTACGAAGCAAATTTTTACGGTGAGATATTACTGTATGGGCTGATATACTTAGTTTTTTAGCTATATCGGTAGCGCTCTCCCCGTTAAGTATCATCATAAGAATATCCTTCTCCCTTTTTGTGATGTTATGGTTTTTATTATACTTTTTTATAAGATCTTCAAAATACAACTTGTACTTATAATCGCCCAGCCAATGAATACAATGCGAATCAGTCTTTTTTACATGTGTTATATCCGTGAAAAGCACAAAAGCGTACACCATATTCCCTTCCTTATCCGTCTTAAAGCAAGTGGTCTGACGATTTAACCAGATATAGTGGCCTTGTTTATGCCGTAATCGGAAATCAATAGAAAATAATGCGTAATACGGATCTGCTTTCAGCTCCTCCTTATATTCTTTACCAAGAGCAATTGTTCTAAGGGAAAACTCATACACAAAATCTTTGTCTTCCGGGTGCATTAGTTCATACATTCTACCAAAATCGGTAAAATCTGAGGATGGATAACCGGTAATCACCTCAAGATTTGAGTGCACAAAAATATTCCTGGCATTGGGAAAATCGTTCAAGTAATAAAATTGATTTCTTAGCACAATATAATTCTGAAGTGCCAGACAATCGAGCAATTGGGATTGGTATTCACCCAGGTTTTTATCAAAATTCAACTGCTGGGTGAAATTATTAAAATCTTCACTAACGTTAATTGATTTAGGCATAATCAGATTGTTAGTTTACTATTAATATTTAACTGCAAACCTGCCTGCTGGTAAGGCCGGGATCGTTATGCCTGCCTTTCGGCCGACAGAAATCTCGCAATGAGCCTAAAAGTTTAATAGCTCTGCGCGCACTTTGCATCCATTGCAGTTTAAATATTGAGAGTACTAATAAAATCTGCTAATATTTTACTGAAAACATTTGGATTTTCGAGTTGTGGTGTGTGCCCTGCTTCTTCAATCAGCTGGATTATCTCATTCCATATCAACTCCTTAGGAATAAGATCGAAGTAGTTCCTATTCACAAGCCGGTCTTTTTCACCATGTACCAATAAATAAGGGATTTTCCTATTAACTAAAATGTTGATCTCATCCAATGTTGCACCACCAGATAAAGCTTTTCCGATATACAGCCTGACCAGGGGATCGGTTTTGTGTAAACTCTCCTGAATCTCTTTTGGTATATCAACACCTTGGGCAATAAAACCTGAAGCAACCTGAAGGATCTCCTCCTCGGAGAGATCGGGTTTAAAAATTAGCTGAAGTATAGGATTGGGTAAAAAGGCAAGATCAAGTCTTGGTGGACTGGATAAAGGTGTGGTGCCAAAGGTTACGATTCCTTTTATATCAGGTAAATGTGGCAGTGAATCCAATACAATATGCCCACCCAGGGAATGGCCAATGAGAACCCCATTACCAATGTTAAGACGGGAACATAACTCAATAAGAATTTTAATAAAAGATACGGGTGAATAGTCCTGCTCAGGATTATTGGATTTGCCGGTGTTGCCATGTCCTGGCAGGTCAAATGAAATCAGCCTGTATTTATCTAGCAGGGGATCATTAAATTGATTGATGAATGTTGATGCTGAAAGGGAATTCCCATGAATAAAAACAATCGGGAAACCTTGATCCCTATTTTGGTAGGTAGCAATATTTAATCCAAAAATATTAAGATAGTCAGGATGCATAAAGGCGGAATAACTATCGAAAGATAAAAAAAATGGTGACAAACAACCAAATTTTTTTGACTAAATATCCCCCAATTGGGGGATTGAATTTGGTTGATATTCAAAATAATTTTATCCAATAACATAATCTCTCAAACTAAAACCTTAAACCCTCACGAGATGAAAATGAAAACATTTATGGTGACAATCTCACTATTGCTGTTTTTCGGTCTTTCGCGCTTGCCGGCCCAGGAAGCATTCACTTCTACGGGTGGCAGTGCAACGGGAACCGGAGGAACAGCAGAGAACTCAGTAGGCTTAGTATTTTATTCCACATACTTTGCATCCAATGGTTCTGCAGCCCAGGGAGTTCAACAGCCATTTGAAATATCAGTGGTTAGCGGAGTTGAATGGGATAAAATAAGCTTGGATATTAGCGCCTTCCCCAACCCTACAGCTGATTTCCTGACACTTAAAATTGACCAATTTCAAAATGAGAATTACCAGCTGTCAATCTTTGATATTAACGGAAAACTCATTCAGAGGCAGGTTATCACCACAGAGGTTACACAGGTAAGTTTTGTAAATCTTGTAGCCTCAACATATATCCTAAGGATTACCAAAAAATCCAAGCTAGTTAAAACATTTAAGATAATTAAAACCAAATAACCATGAAGCAATTATACATAACCATTATTGGATTGTCAATTGCTATTGCTGCTTTTTCACAATCCCCTCAAAAAATGAGCTACCAGGCTGTGATAAGGAATAGCAGCAATCAGCTTGTAACAAGTCATGCTGTGGGTATGAAAATAAGCATACTCCAGGGATCTACAACAGGTACTGTTGTTTACACCGAAACCCAAACACCCACAACAAATGCAAACGGTTTGGTTACCATCGAGTTTGGAGGTGGAACCGGATTCAATACCATTAACTGGGAAAATGGCCCCTATTTTATAAAAACTGAAACCGATCCAACCGGAGGAACGAATTATACCATTGTTGGAACCAGCCAACTGTTATCGGTACCATACGCATTACATGCCAAAACCGCTGAGACTGCTAATTATAATAACCTTACCAATCTGCCAAGTCTAAGCATATCAAATTGGAATACAGCTTACAGCTGGGGCAACCATGCAGGGTTGTATCGACCAATTGGGTATGTACCTGCCTGGAGTGAAATTACGAATACTCCATTTGCTATTTCTACTCCTGCAAATAATCAATTGTTAAAGTATAACACCTCATCGAGTAAATGGGAAAACTGGACTCCTAGTTTTTTAAGCAGTTTTACTGAGGCAGATCCAATTTACAATGCCAGTTTTGATTTTGCCAATGCAATTACCAGTGATCTTTTGCACTATAACGGGACCAAATGGGTTCCGTTTACCCCAAACTTTGCATTAGCAACCCACACTCACCTAGATGCATCTACAACAGCTAGTGGTTTTATGAGTGGTGCAGATAAAACTAAGCTCGATGGACTGCAAAATGCTGATGGTACAGAAACTAAGATTAACGCAGGAACAAACGTAACCGTTACAGGACAAGGTACAATTGCAGATCCATATGTAGTAAATTCAGCGGGTTCGGGTTCAATTCTGCCCGGAACAACCACTGGTGATATTTTATACTGGAATGGAACCGTTTGGCAGCTATTACACCCCGGGACAAGCGGACAAGTGCTGAAAATTAACGAATCAGGTATACCAACTTGGCAAAACTCAACTACACCAAGCCTTCTGCCACCTACTATAGTAAATATTTCAAGTTCAAGTTTACTTAGCAATAGTGTTACAATTAATGTAACTGCAAACGCTAATGGTTTTTTCTCACACGGTGAAATAGAACTGGGATTAACAACTGACTATGAGTTAAGAATAACCTATGACTCTGAATACGAATTTGAATTAGCTGGGAATGAAAACGTATCAAAAAGTATTGTAGTAAAAAACTATACTTACGAAGGAGATGCCTATCAATTGCAACCAGAAACTACCTACCATTACCGAATATGGATTGAGAATGCTGTGAATACAATATATTCAGAAGACATGACCTTCACCACTCCTCCTGCTCCAAAAGATGCTGACGGAAACACTTATGGTGAAGTTATAATCGGAAATCAAATTTGGACTTTATACAATTTAAGAACCACTAAATACAACAATGGCGACCCAATTCCAAATGTTACAGCAAACTCAGATTGGATAAGCCTAACATCTGGAGCCTGGTGCCAGTATAACAATGGTGTCGGAATCGATCCATTTGGATTAGGCAATCTCTACAATTTTTATGCTGTTACTGACCCGCGTGGATTATGCCCAACTGGATGGCATGTTCCAACTTATGATGATTGGGAGGAACTAGTCACTTTCTTAGGAGGTCAAACTGTTGCAGGTGGTAAACTCAAATTTCCATGGAGGACTGGCGAGGGGTCCTCAACAGATGGTTGGAATTGGTACTATCCAAATACAGGTGCAAATAACTCAAGTTATTTCCAAGGATTGCCTGGTGGATACAGAAGCGGTGTCAGTGGTAATTTCTTTAATTTAGGATATGGCGCTTTTTTCTGGACTTCATCTCTTATAGCCACGGATTCACCGCTATACAGATCACTCAATTATGATAATGCTGAAGTTGGT
>CAZKHG010000082.1:0-4473 GCA_964552655.1 uncultured Rikenellaceae bacterium | reverse complement strand
TGTCATATCAGTTGTGTAAATATTCCCCTCTCTATCTGAACTAACAAACATTCCAACACCAGCATAATCTGGCTCACTCCAACCGCTGGTTGATTTTTTGGTATACCAAATCTTAAAAGGTGTTTCCTGCACTCCTTCTGGCAATGGTTTATCCCAATTAAAAAAGATCATTTTGCCATTATTGGTTATATGAGGCTCCATTGCTTTATACCCTTTAACAAATCCTACATCCTGAAGAGAAGTCCAAACCCCATTCTCTATTTTACTGAACAGGATTTCTGCTTTTGTGCCATTCCAACGATACAAATAGAACTCATCCATTTTGCTCGAGAAGGAAATTGTACAATACTTGCCTTCGGGAATAGATATTATTCCTTTGGCAAAAACCTCAGGATTTGTTCCTGGTACTTTTTGTCCAAAGTAAGGTCCACTTAGAGTGATTTTATTCTGCAAAGCATGCTGCCCAATAGCATTGACAAAAATTATGAGATATAATTTAATTAATACTATAAGTTTCATTTTGCTTAAGGGTTTAAGTTTTCCAATTTTTGAACTAATTGTCTTTTACACACCTTACCGAAATTGCATCTTCCGGATGAAATTCCCCAAAAGTTACTTTTGCTGTATTATAATCCAACTTTATTGCCCTTACAGCCGGGTGGCCAGGCACAGAAATATCTGTTGAGGTAGCAAAAACAGCATATTGACCAATCCTTTGAAATTCCTGCCAAAATGCGTACATCCCACTAGGTCTGGCATTGAATAAGCTCTCATTAGTTGCATCAGTGTTGGGGGTTTGCCAATATTCATTACCCGATTCTTTAAGTTTTCCACCAGCAACACTGGTTCCACCCAAAACTGTCACCAGTACCTGCCACTCAGTTAAGCTTGGAATATGCCACCCCTGAGGGCTTATACCTTGAACTCCACTCGGATTTGAGTTTGAACTAACTGAGTTCCTCATCGTTGCAGCCCATTGGTATAGCCTACCATAATTAGTAGCACTGTTTTCTTCATTATTATAGACAAAACTTTGTACTGGAGTACCATCGTTATAGTGAGTGGTTTTCAGGTTTTCTGCCATCCAGATTTGGTATCCGATTTTCACGGTTTTATAGGAGTTGCCATCATAATCGACAACAGGATCAGATTCCTCAATAGTAATATCCCCTGTTGGTTTATCATTCTCTTCACAAGAAATCAATAACAATAGAGCAGCAAAAAATGCAGGTTTAAGAAAAGTTGTAATTTTCATTGTATTTTATATTTAGTTTCCTAAGTCTTTTAACGCCTTTACTGAGCTACCAAAATTTGGATCCACCTGAAGCGCCATTTTGTAGTATTTGATAGCTTCATTTTTATTGCCAGCTTTCAGGTAATTTTCTGCAAGACTATCCCATGTGTTCGGGTTTTTCGGAAACAATTCAGTGCTAAGTGTAAATATCTTTATAGCGTCCTGCAGCTTATTTTCACCAGCCAACTCGTATCCAATATTGATCAATATATCAGCATTTGAAGGACTATTGCCTGCCAGCTGCTTATAATTTGTTCTAACATATTCTATCCCATTATCATTATAGGCTCTATAAATGCTCTGCGCTGGTGGTAGTTTTACTTCATTGTAAAAACCTCCAGACATAACTGAGAAGATATTATCTTCTATAAGCGTTATAGAATTAGAAAGATTAGATAAAGTGATAATGATAAGATTCCTCTCAATAAAGTTAGTTAAAGCAGTAGTAATTCCGGGCAGTCCGCCAACCCAGGCAAAAACAGTTTCTTTCTTTTTGGAAGCTTTTACCCACTCACCCCTATCATTCTTATAGCTGGTTTTAACCTTGAAAAACAATACTTTTTTGGCTTCTTCAGAGAGTATATTGGTACTACAAACCTTTGTTGCAAATCTGATCAGATCGTCAACTGTGGAGGCGGCATTGCCTGCCGGGGATGGAGGGTAAGTTGTTTTAACCTGTTTATAGCTTCCATTAATCTCAAGCTTGTACCTTAAAGCCTCAATACTTCCTTCTGAAGGATCAAAGAAGTAAGTACTTTTCATATCTAAAGGAACAAAAATCTTCTCCCTGATAAATTCATAGTAATCCTGACCCGAAACCTTTTCAATAATTGCTCCCAATACTACAAAACCGGAATTTGAGTACAGGTTGCCCCAGCCAGGTCGGAATTTAAGCTTTTCCTTTCTAACCAGTCGCATCAGGCTGTCAACTTTTATAAAATTGAATCGATTTTTCCTGTACTCAGGATCTGTAAGATAATCGCCAAAGCCCGACTTTAGTTTTATCAGGTGCCTGATTGTTACTCTATTTGCAATTTCTGGTGGAAATCCATCTATGTATTTGCCAATTTTATCATCAACATCCAGTTTGCCCTGATCGTAAAGCATTAATATACCAACAATGGTAAAAAGTTTACTTACCGATGCTAACCGAAATTCGGTGGTTAGCGTGTTTGGAATATTTTTTTCAAGATCTGAATACCCGAATGCTTTGCTGTAAATCACCTTATCATTCTGAACGACTCCTACTACCCCCGAGTACAAGTTCATTTTCGAGTAATTATCCATCATTTCGGAGATGGTGCTAATTTTTTTATCTCTAGGGATTTTATCCTGTGCATTGGTTGTTTGATATACAATGAACAGAACAGCTGTAAATACTATTAAATAATACTTTTTCATGCTTTCCTCCAGTCTTTAAAAGATTTTTTAAATTTTATTAGTACTCATAGTTTGGGTTTAACAAAACAATTAAATCACTAATTTTCTATAGCAAACGAAAAGTGCATTTGAACTATCACCCATTTCCCGTTGCGTTTTTCTAAAACACCTGTCCATCTGGTGTTCTCCCAGTTGGCGGGTTTGCCATCCCATTCGTTAATATCGTTTAGCATGCAGTAGTACCAGGCCACAGTACCGTCTTGGGACATATTAATACATAAGTCCCAAATCTCACATTTCACTGCTTTAAATCGAGGATCAAGCCATATTTTTTCTGCCCTCTTGAAATTTGATATGCCCCTCACTACTCTTTCCTCTGGATCTACTTCAAGATAATTAGAATCTTTAGCAATTATGCCATACAAAATACTAGTATCCTTGGTTTGTGCCCACTCAATTGAGTTTCGGATTGTCTTTTCAATTGATGCCTTTTCTACTAAATTCTGAGTAATTGGGTCATCCTTTTTTAGCTGACATGAATGAAGAACAATAGCTATTAAAATTAGAGATTTGATAAACGATTTCATTGTTAATGAATTTAAAAGATTAGTTTTTTTTGAAGTCAAAATTAAGTTTGGTTTAGGACAGAAAGGTCTTTCTTTCCAATTTCGGATACTTTTTTATGTCCAACTTTCTGAATTCGGATACAGAATGTTAAAATTTTGTTGAGATTTGTATAAATTATAAATTATGAAAGAGGTTGCGCTGGTTGGTCTAACCTTGGTTGGTTTCTTTGTAGTATTGCTATTCCTGAAAAAGGAAAAGCATCTTAACGACTATTTGCTTACAGCGGTCTTTTTTTGTATCGGTTTTGAACTTCTCTTCAGGTTTCTACTTTATAATAATATCCAGTTTTATAGCAGCAATCTAATCCTTTTTGATATAATATATTGGGCTTTATTTGGTCCGGTACTTTTGTTTTATGCTAAAAGTGTAATTGATAAAACATTCCGATTTAAATTAGTAAATCTTGTACACCTAACTCCTCTATTAATAAGTTTAGTTACAGTATCAGTGTATATTTTTAACAAACCATCATACAACTCTTTCCCTCATTTCTATAATATATCCAAAGGATTGGTGCGATTTGGTTTGATGATCTGGGAGTTTGCATCACCAATTTATATGCCATTCATTCTGTACATCTTAGTTGTGCATAAAAAAAGGGTGAAGAATATTTACTCGAATACAGAACATAAGAAGCTAAACTGGCTATTCCTGATGATAGTTGGAGTTTCTTTGTTTGTTTATATGTCAGACCTATTGTGGTTTTTTACAGATATTTTCTCAGTTTCAGAGAGTTTAAAAGTAATGACGGTTATCTTAACTCTATTCGTTTTTGTTTTGGGAGTATATGGCTACAAGCAGGAAAGCCTTTTCTCAGAAATTGCAGTAGGCACAAGGCGTGAAGGATTAGCTGGCCAACAAAAAGCGTATCAGAAAAATATCATTGAACCAGAGGAGCGTGATGCAATAACCAAAGCACTCAAGGAAGTTATGTTATCCAAGAAACCATACTTGGAGAGTGAAATCACTATAAATGACCTAGCAGATAAGATCGGGATTTCAGCCTATAAGTTATCAAGGGTTATCAACGAGGATTTCAACCAAAACTTTTTCGATTTCATCAATACCTATAGAGTTGACGAGGTTAAAAAGCAACTGAAGGATACCATAGGAAATGAGCTTAAGATTGAAGCTATAGCTTACGATTGCGGGTTTAACTCCAAATCCACCTT
>CAZKHG010000081.1:0-4596 GCA_964552655.1 uncultured Rikenellaceae bacterium | reverse complement strand
AAAGCGGATACTGTTGCAATATACTTTTTATCATCGGAGATGGCTACATCAATAATCCCGCCTTGGGGTTCGTTTAGGGTTCTAATCAGCTTGCATTTCTCAACATCCCATATTTTAACGATGTTCTCTCCGGCTGCCGTTACGCATACCTTTTTGTCGTGTGTAAGTTTAAAAGGCCTAATATCGGTGCTATGGCCTATTTGAACTACAAATTTATAATCGTTTAATGGTTGTGCCTGTACATTCAAGAAAGTAAAACTTTTAGCAACAAGAACTGTTAGCGTGAGGTGTTTTATAATCCGTTTCATATTTAAAATTTAAAAACTATTTAATATAAAACCCAAACTTCTGGTAAATATTATCCCTATCCACCGTTGGATGCTGCAAATCGCCGCTAGCCTTGGCCACCTGTTCGCTAACATATTGACGAAGTTCATCGGTTGAGACGATTCCATTGCCATCTTTGTCTGCTTCGGTTGTGGTAAGGGCTTTCATGATGGACTCGGTGAAGAGTCCGTTCTCAATATCGCTACGTTCGTAGCTTAACTCACCACCCTTTGAAGATGAGAATACAATTGCGCCGCTTCGACGAACGAGGTCGTTGTAGATGTAGCGGTCTTTCTGGTAGAGGTAGCTTCGCTTAGCTGTCAGTTGTCGGTTGTCAGTTGTTGGTTGTGTTGTGGATTTAAAACCTCGGCTGGCAATTCCCGCACCTGTTGCAGCGGCAATCATTTGGCCTTGATCCTCCTCATCAATCTCACCGCTTTCGCAGGCATCCATTAGGAATAGCTTGTTGCGAGGAGGAATCCCCTGCAGTAAATCCTCGATGGTTTCAAAATCGGCGGCTGTTCCTTTTAAATTCTTTAAATCAGCGTTTGATGTCAGATAGTAATAGGTTGCTTCGGGATCGGTATCGTGCAGTCCATGGCCGGCGATAAACAAAATAAAGACATCATCAGGTTTGGCGTCTTTAACAAAGTCTTTGGCGTTTTTAATCTCCTTGGAAGTTACCTGCTCGTTGGTGAGTACTTTGGTGTAAACATTTTCAAAACCTTTACCTTTATAGCTTTGCATCACTTTTTCGAGATCGAAGGCATCTTTATCGGCATATTGTAGGTTTAACTTGGGATCCTTGTATTTTGAAACACCAAAAGCAAGCAAGTAAAGATTTCTATTTACATCCTCATTGTAGCTTGCATTGATTAATGCACGATACGATTCTGTCCCTTGTTCGTTAAGGCAGCTGATTTCGATTTTATTATTGCCTGAATTCAATTTAATTTTCTCTGTTAATTCTGCATTGTTCCCTTTTATTTCTTTTCCTATGGACCCATACAGGGGTACATCGTTGATGTAAATATTGTATAGCTTCAAATTGTATTTATCGTCGGACAAATTGAATTTCAGATTTAAAGTTTTACTGTCTTGTCTTGCCTCAATAATTTCGGCCTTTGGTACATGGCTATCCGCGGATAATTGTTCCTCTGAAAGATCAAGTTTTCTTAAACGTTTTTGGTATTGTTTGTAATAATAAGAAATTATTTCAGTTGATGATCCAGGTATTTTTTCAAGAATTTTATCGGGCCGGTTGTTTTTTATAGCAAATTGGTCAATGGCATAATTCTCCATACCTTGGACCATAGCAACCAAACTTCCTCCATTAGGGGATGCATCCCAATAACCTTCAGGGTTAAAAACCAACCACTCAGAACCTTCCAGATTTGTTAATGCTGTGTAAAGCAAATTCCCGGTTTCAATTTCCCAAACCTTTATTGTGTTGTCTTCCGATCCTGAAATAATTGTTTTTCCATCAGGAGAATATACCACAGAGTAAACAGCTCCTGTATGGCCACTAAAGGTTCTTATTAGGTTTCCATCTGCCAGGTTCCACAATTTAATGGTGTAATCATCCGATCCTGACAAAGCTGTTTTTCCATCGGGGGAAACTGCCAACGAATTTATGCGGCCATGCCCCGTGGTATGGTATCCATTAAAAGTCATTAATAAGCTACCATCCGACGTGCTGATATACTTAATTTCGTTATAAACACCATTGTCGGAAAAACTGGTTACCGCAGTTTTTTCATCCTTTAACAACACAACTGGCTGAGCATAAATTGGAATCGATTTTATTTCTTTTCCAGTAGCAATGTCCCATTTTTTCATTGTTTTATCAGCAGCAGTCGAATAGAAAGATTTGCCATCAGAAGAAAATGAAATCCAACGGCATGGCATCCCATGCCCAATAAAGGTTTGTTTTTCATTACCGGTTTTAGTGTCAATTAGTTTTATTGTATAAGTACCCGATGCAAGGCTTTTCCCATCGGGTGAAAAGGCAACACTATATACATAATCCAAAAAATTTGGTTTTTTATGCCCAGAATAAGTTAGTAATTCTTTTCCTGAAGATATGTCCCAGATTTTTACTGTTTGATCGGCTGAACCTGACGCAAATTTTTGTCCATCGGGTGAAAAAGCTAATGACCATATTTCTTTGGAATGCCCTTTGAAGGTTTTTACAAGGTTTCCGTTGGTCAGGTTCCATAGCTTTATTGCCGGGTCGTTTAAAGCGCAAGTTACTAGCATTTTACCATCGGGCGATATTGCAATTTGGCGAATAGGGTTCAAATGTCCTTTAAAATAATGTATTTCTTTTCCACCTTTTAGTTCTATCAGTTTCAAACTATTGTCATTTGAAGCTATAAGACAACTTTCTCCATTGGGTGATAAAGCAAGGTAATTTATGGGCCTGGTATATCCGGTAGGTATTTTAATTTCCTGCCCGGTTGCTATGTCCCAACCAATTATTTCTTTATCGTAAGTTCCAGAATAAATCGTTTTTCCATCTTTAGAGAAGATAACATTTATCCAGGATGCATTCCATTTAAATTCTTTTATTTCTGCTCCGCTTGCTATATCCCATAATCTAATGGTATTATCTTCGGATCCGGATACAATGTTTCTTCCATCGGGAGAAAACGCCAGCGATTTGACCCTTTTAGTATGTCCCGTTAAAGTGCGGATTTCTGTACCATTTACAATATCCCACAACTTAATAGAATTATCTTTCCCCCTTAAATCACCAGAACCGGAAATAAGAGTTTTGCCATCGGGCGAAAATGCAATTGCATTTACCATTTCTGTGTGTCCACTTAAAACTTTAATTTCTTTTTTTGTTTCAAAATCCCATACTCTGATTGTCCCATTTTGTTCTGTAACCACTAACAATTTCCCATTGGGAGAGAATGTTACCGGGTAAACTCCCCTCATGGTGTGGATTTCTTTACCACTAATAATATCCCAGATTTTACACGACCCAGTTTGGTCGCAAGACGCGGCGGTTTTTCCATCAGGGGAAACCGCAATGGAATAAATCCATCCCGCATGACCAATAAACGATCTGATTTCTTTTCCTGAGGTCATATCCCACAATCTAATTGTTTTGTCCCACGATCCGGAAAGAGCTGTTTTACCATCAGGTAAAAAAACAGCGGTGGTAACACAGTCTGTATGGCCCTGTTGTATTTGTATTTTTGGCTGCAATTGCTGGGCAATAGCTCCATTTAAGCAACAAAATGTTGCTAATACAAACCATAATTTATTAAGCTTCGTCATATTGATCAGATGTTAGATTATGTTAAAATACAAAATCAATGCACAATATTTTAATTTTACCGGGAATATTATACCTGTCAAAAAAGGCATAAGTTATTAACCTGTTAATCCTTATGCCTTTTCCATGTCACTTTACCCCAAACCCGAACTTCTGATAAATATTATCTCTATCCACCGTGGGGTGCTGCAAATCGCCGCTAGCCTTGGCCACCTGCTCGCTAACGTATTGGCGGAGCTCATCGGTTGATACAGTTCCGTTTCCATCTTTGTCTGCTTCGGTTGTTGTAAGGGCTTTCATGATGTATTCGGTGAAAAGACCATTTTCAATGTCGCTTCGTTCATAGCTTAACTCACCGCCCTTTGAAGATGAGAATACAATTGCGCCGCTTCGACGAACGAGGTCGTTGTAGATGTAGCGATCCTTCTGGTACAGATAACTTCGCTTGGTTGATCGTTGATCGTTGTTCGCTGATGGGGAAGAGATAGTTTTGAAGCCGCGGGAGGCGATTCCCAAACCTTTCAGGTTTTCAAAACCTGAAAGGTTTTCATAGGTTTCATCATCAATCTCGCCCGACTCGCAGGCGTCCATCAGGAATAGCTTGTTGCGCGGGGGAATTCCTTGAAGTAGATCCTCGATGGTTTCGAAATCGGCTGCTGTCCCTTTTAAGTTGCTGATATCAGCATTGCTGGTGAGGTAATAATATGTTGCTTCTGCATCTTTATCGTGCATTCCGTGACCAGCAATGAATAGGATGAAGGTATCGTCGGGCTTGGCATCTTTAACAAAATCTTTGGCTGATTTAATAGCTCCAGGCGTAACCTGTTCGTTGGTAAGGACTTTGGTGTAAACATTGGTAAAACCTTTTCCCTTATAGTTTTCAATTACCTTCGATAAGTCCAATGCATCTTTATCGGCATACTGCAGATTTAACTTTGTATCATTGTATTTTGATACTCCAAAAGCAAGAAGATAAAGGTTTG
>CAZKHG010000080.1:0-5235 GCA_964552655.1 uncultured Rikenellaceae bacterium | reverse complement strand
TAAATTTATTACAAAAATATTCACACTACCGGGGTCTATCTTTAAATTATTTATAGGTTTTTTTAAAGTGTTTTTTTCAATTTTTATCCTGGGAGCGATTCCTGGTTCGTTGTAAGCCATTTCATCTCCCGATTGAATATAGTACTTTTCTATGGTTTTCATTCCTGAACCGATGAGTTTGAAAGGAAGCTGGTAAATTTTACTGGTGGGGTTAACAACCGCCAGGGTTAAGGTTGTTTTGTTTTCGTTAAGTGCAGCAACAACATCAAGGGGTTCAGGGCTACCGGTGATTTCCACAGGTAGATTACCAAATAGTTCGCGGTAAAACTTTAAAACCAGCCCTGTTGTTTCGAAAGCTGCAGCAGTTCCTGTAGTTTTGATACATCCAATTACATTCACTGTTTGTGCATAGTTGGCCATAAAGTACATATCGCTGTTCCTGAAGTACTCATGTAACCCGATGGCAACACCAAGTCCATCGCGCCAAAAATAGCGGGTTCCCAACTCGCCATATAGATATGGTCCATACCAGTAGTTCCACTCATCCATGGCAATGCGGATATCTTTTCCCTTAAGGGATGGGATGATACTACGGTAATCTCTGTGGGCTTTTGCAATGTTCCGGATATCATCTGCCAGCTGTTTTGTATGTGTCATAAGTCCTCCACCATGCCAATCCTGTCGGTAGATATGCTCACTGATCAGATCCATGTAATCGGCACAATTGTTTAACATCGCTTCGTCCCATTTCCCAGCAGAACCAACCCCAACAAGTACAATGGTTGAATCAACTTTCTTCATTGCCTGGGCAAAAACATTGTGTTTTTTAACGTAATCCTCCAGGGGCATGTGTCCAAGCTGCCAGCTGCCATACATCTCATTTCCAACAGACCAGAATTTTACCTTGTATGGTTCGGGATTGCCGAAATCTGCTCGCAGGTGACCCATTGTTGTTCCCGTGGCACCGTTGCAATACTCAACTTCCTCTGAGGCCATTGAAATATCTCCCAACCCTGAATTAACGGCTATATAAGGTTCTGCATTCAGAATCCTGCAAAACTGAATGAACTCATCAATTCCTACATCGTTATGCTCAACTCCTGTCCACGCAGGATTCTTGCGTGGCGGTCGCCTGTCGCGGTCTCCGATACCATCTTTCCAGTTATACCCGCTTACAAAATTACCACCCGGCCAGCGATAAACCGGCGAGTTTAGCTCTTTCAGCAATGCTATTAAATCAGACCTGAAACCATTGATATTATTGGCGGGCATCAGGGATAACGTACCAATTGTTATTTTTCCTTTTCCCTTAAGTTCAATTGCCAGTATGGCTTTTTCGGTTGTGACATCGGAATGAAACCGGATTGGGTAATTTCGGTATTCAGATGTAATTTCATTAATTCTCAGGCTTTTTTGTTGATCTCCTTTTTCACCCCAGCTAAGTGTTATGGTAATCTCGGCGTTTTTACTTTCGCCCGATAAAATGATGTGTCCTATGTAGTCCATATTGGCTAGCAATGGAATATTTTCCTGAAAAATTCCACTTACCTGATTTGCATTGTCATTGCTCAATTGGGGTGAATTATAGCCAACGTAGGGTGAGGGGCTTGCTGCCAGGAATTTATTATCACCTATAATCCTCCAGGGCGATTCACCTTCACCGGGCATATAGTAGAATTTACGGTCGTTTACTACTTCTGCCCATATTCCACCATAAATACACCTGCCCAGGTGTTCAATAAACTGGCCGAAAATGTACTTTGAAATCGGTTCTTTCTGTTTATTTATATCAATAGTTACAAAAGGGGAAAGCTTTTTTGAGCTGACCAGTTCAAGTTTCAGGTCGTCGAACCAAGCTTTACCTGCTGCCTTACCTCCTAAACCAAGAATACATTCAATAAGGCCCGAATCGTCGCCCCTGGTATCAAACTCAAATTCAATTTTCTGCCAGCCCGTAGTCCCCGAAACTGCTTTTATCCCTTGAATTTCCAGGTCACCAATTTTGAAACCCGCACCAGCGTTATTCTCACCGGTAACATTCTCAGTTTTGATCCAGCCGCTAAAACAGTAACGCGAATAAGGTTTCAGGGGAGTTTTGGTAAACCAATGAGCCCAGCCTTTCTCATCACCAATAATTGCCAATGATTTATTTCCGGAATGTGGTATATCAGTCCAATCAGATGAAATCCCTTTGTCCCGGGTTTCAAATTTCCAGCCCAAAGGTTGATTATTAATTCCCACTTCAAACGATGGATTTTCAAATGATTGTGCAATTATTTTGGTGCAATTAATGGTTAAAAACAGAAAAGCTGTAATGGCAAGATTTGTATTTTTCATTGTTTTGTGGAGATTAGTATGAAATTATAATTATAAGTTTACAATTTAATTTCAATGCGATTTTAAAACCCGACAACCAAAAACCCTCCCTGCTGTTTTCCCATAATTTGCCTCAATTCTAACAGTAATCTTTGTTTTACCTTCAAATAACTCTTTAGGAATTGAATACTCAACATCGTAGAATTTCCCAGTTGTGCCACCAGACCATTCTGCAATAGCAATTCTTGTTCCTTCAACTAAAATATCAAATTTTCTATCCTTATCATCACCAATATATGTTAAAAGCAAACTGTTTGGAATTGTGGGGTTAACCTTCATTTCAAAAGAAAAGAAGTTGTTTCGCCTTGCTTCTCTGCCAGTTCGTCCCAGTGCAAAATCAACATAGGATTGTTCGCTTGCAGTAAGGTTGTGATCTCGTTCAGGTTGCATTTCACCAATCCTGAAATTGTCAATGGTTTGCTCTTCAATTTCTTTTTGCCTTTTTTTCTCGGTTTCGTATTCCTGTTGACGTGCGGCCCAGTCTGATGTTGTGAAATAATCGAAATACACGCTATAGTACTTATCATACGTTGAGAAGAAGGGTTTTAATACAGCATCGAATGGTTGACCTACACCATGCATCTTGAAAGTTAGGGGTTGATTTTCTATTGATATAAGCCAATCGCCAATATTCCTGTTATTGGTAAGCAAAACAGGTGTCCCGTAAACCGGATCGGGCATAGTGTCTCCAAGTTGCGCAGCCATCACTACAGGACCGTAAAGAAACGCAATCCTGTTTGGATTATCGGGCATCGATTCTGTGTATAACGACATCGGGAGCATAACCTCCACATGATCGTTGTTTTGCCATTTACGTTTGATATCAAGATATCCGATTGAGTTCGACTTAATGTCTATTATTTTACCATTAACTCTTATTTGTACGTTTTTGTTTGCCCACCTGGGTTCTCTTACTGAGATTAAGAATTCCTTTGATTTTTTTAGCATTACAGTAAGGTTTACCTTTGCATCGTAAGGAAATCCGGTTTCCAGCCTGATTGTTGCATCGTGTTTTTTCCAGCTCAGTTCAGATGGTATAAATAGGTTTACAAACAGATCACCTGCTTTGGTTTCATTATAGATACCCTCAACATATTTGCTATGGTTCTCCATTCCGCTACCAACACAGCAGGTAAACGTGTTAAACTTATCACTAAATTGTTTTATAGTTCCCATTCTTAGGGGGACAAAATAGCACATCATCCCATCATTAGGATTTTGTGAGGACAATATGTGGTTAAATAATGCCCTTTCATAGAAATCGGTTAGCTGGCTGTTTGGATTCCAGGCAAATAAATGACGGGTTAGCTTTAGCATGTTGTAAGTGTTGCAGGTCTCGCAGGTGTTATCGCTGAGTTGATCGTTCAGCTTATCAGGTTCCCCGCAGTATTCATAATTGCTATTGCCGCCAATGACATAAGTGTGATGGTGAACCATGATATCCCAGAAAAACGATGCAATAGTTTTGTCTGATCCTAATCCGGTTAGCTCATATTGCCTTGCCGACCCTATGGCTTTTGGTACATTGGTGTTGGAGTGTTTTCCGGGCATGGGGTCTATCTCTTTCGCGAGTTGGCCCATTACAAACTCGTCATAAAATTTGTAGGAAAGATCTAAATACCTCTTATTTCCGGTGATTGAATAGATATTTGCCAGCACGTCGTTCATTCCGCCATACTCGCACATCAGCATTTTTAAGCGTTGCTCTTCATTTAGGTTTCTGATGGTTCTTTCAGTCCAGTCTGCCATTCCTGTAACAATCTTTAGCGCTTTTTCATTATCGCAGTAAAGGTAAGCATCAACCAGGCCTGCCATAACTTTGTGAACAGTGTACCAGGGCGACCAGCCCCCGTTTAGGTCAAAACCTCCTGATTTGATATCGCCTCTTGAAACCCTAGCAAATATGGTATCTTCGTTTGGAATTGCCCCAACATAGCCGGTTTTTCTGGCAACCTGACATCGTTCGAGCTCATCAACAATATAATCAACCCTTTTCTTGAATTCTGTGTTTCCTGTATTAGCATAAAACATTGAACATGCCGATAGATAATGCCCCAATGTATGCCCCGATAAATTTTCACTTTCCCAGCCTCCATATACATCACCTTTGGTGGATAAACCGGCATTTTTATGGAACCGATGCAATAGCCGGTCTGGCTCAATGACTATAAGGTATGCCGAATCTTTTTCCATAGCATTTTTAAAAGGACTTCCTTCAAGCAATCTTACATCTTTCAGATTAAAGGCATATGCTTTTATTTCAACTATGGTGTTTGCTTTTACTTTTGGATTATTCAGCTCAGGAACATAGGATTGAGCCTGAGTTATTAATGAAACTACGGTTAAAGAGATTATTTGTAAAATTAATTTCATTCGATTATTTCGTAATACTGAATTTATACACAGTCGTCTGCTTATAAATATCACCCTTACTTAGAACCACCGCAGGAAATTGCGGGTGATTCGGAGAATCAGGGTAGTGTTGCGCTTCTAAGGCTAGTCCATACCTGAAATTATAGGGTTTTTCCTCTTTTCCAACCTGGGAACCATCCAGAAAATTCCCGGAATAAAACTGTATGCCTGGCTCCGTGGTAAATATTTCCATAGTCCTTCCTGATTCAGGTTCAGTAAGAGCTACCGCAAGAAAAAGGCCATCTTCTTTTCTGTCCAATACCCAGTTGTGATCATACCCTTTTCCCTTGATGAGCTGCTCATAATTATCATTAATTCTTTCTCCTATTGCATGGGGAAATGTAAAATCCATGGGGGTTCCTGCAACTTGCCTTATTTCTCCGGAAGTGATTTGGGTTGAATCAACCGGTGTAAATGCACTGGCATTTATTGTCAGAATGTGACCCA
>CAZKHG010000079.1:1979-5572 GCA_964552655.1 uncultured Rikenellaceae bacterium | reverse complement strand
ACCGCTGGCTTTAGAAGATTTTAAGTACGTATAGTTAATAGATAAAGTTTTGATGTATGAACTTTTAAAGGATGTATAAAATCCAACTTCAGCTCCAAGGGTTGATAAGTTTGTATAGTTATGGCTTTGCCATTTAGCGTCTGATGGAAGTTTTACCCAATCGATAATATTGGTTCCATCCCGGTAAAAAAGGCTTGCGAAAGCGTTAATCTGTGATCCTAAATATTTTATTCCCAATTCGTAGGTAATTGCATTTTCGGGTTTTATGTCTCGATTCCCTATATTTATTGGTCCAACGTAGAACAAATCAGTGAAAGTTGGATTTCTGAATGACCTATTGACTGATGCAACTAATTTTACAGGCTTACTAATTGAGTATGCCAAATCCAGCCCGTAACACCATCTATTTTTGAATATATTGCTTACAGAATAAACCAATCCGGTAGATATGCTGATTCTATCGAAGTAAACAGCGTAATCAGCATAAATATTCAGATTTTTCCTAAAACTCCCTTTGGAGTAATACAAGCTGTCGGAATGGTTTATCTTGATTGGTTCAGATAGTGAATCGCCAAGTATATTGCTTAGTATGTCTTCATTTCTAAGTTCAGCCCCAAATTGAAATCTACCAATGTTCGTTAAAGTTTGAAATTGCACCTTAGACCCGTAAACACTTGTCTGATGATAATTATGACCTTTGTACCAGGGCAATGGGTTGGATCGGAAGAGTTCAAATCGGTCATTATGGTTTCGGGTGTAAAAATCAATTTTCAACTTTTTATTGTTCCACACCTTTTCGAATTGTATCGAGGAAAGAAAGAGTTTGATGGCTTCATATTGATTTGGGTATTTGTAGGTATAAAAGCTGTTTGCACCAAATCCTTTGGTTTGGTACCCTCCTAAAAGGCTTATCTTTCCAAATTTTGTAAAAAGAGTGTTGTGAGAATAAAAGTTAATAATATCAAAATCGGTATTTGGGATATAACCATCGGAATGCTTTTTAGAGATTGATACTACCGAGCTGAATCCCCTGCTTTTGAAGTTTCCTGTAATGTTCAGCCCGTTAAGGTTATGCTCCCCAATAAATGATGCTAATGAAATCTTTCTTATTGTATCGGGTTCAGTGATAATGTTTATTGCTCCGCTGAAAGCACCAGGGCCGTATGTTCTTGCTCCTGGACCTTGAAGAACTTCTATTTTCTGTATGGAACTGAGATCAATGGGAATGTTCAGGTTATGATGTCCGGTTTGGGGATCGGTGATGTTTACCCCGTTTAAAAGAACCAGCACCTGATCGAAGGAACCGCCACGGATATTGATATCCGCCTGGACATCCTGGCTCCCCCGCTGACGGATATCAACCATCAACGTTTTTTCGAGCAGATCCTGTAATGATACATTTTTTTGTTTGTCAATTTCCTCGCGGGTGACAACTCTTACCACCCTGGTAAGTTCCGAAAAGGTTTGAGCTTTCCGGTTGGCATTTATTACAACTTCAGGCAGGTCGTACTTTTTAGATACCAATAATGTATCAGATTGTGCAAAGGATCGGGAAGGTAAAATCAGAAGGCTGTATGTGACAGGGATCACACCAATTTTTACTGCAATCTTTAAACTCCTGAATACCGAATACCCTTTGTTCGACCATTTATGAAAAGTTGTTATTATGCCATTATTGATAGGTGTTATCATTGATAATGGTTTATAATATTAGGTTGGCAAAAGTAGTTTTTTTAAAATTAATTCTCAGGAGTAGATTAAGTTTATAGATTGATGGGTTTGTAAACTATGATTTTGCTATCACTCCAACGCTCCATTTACCAAATGTTTAATAAAAATAATAATGTATTTTCAAACGCTTCTGTTCTGTGTTAAAATTTGTTTATTTGAACTGAATGATAGAATATTTCTTTGATGTTTCTTATCTTCGGCTTTTGAAAATTTCAGGAAATGAGGTTAGCTTTAATCGGTTATGGGAAAATGGGGCATGAGATTGAACGGGTTGCCCTTAGCCGGAATCACCAGGTAGTTTTAAGAATTGACAAGGATAATATCTCTGATCTTAACACATTAAATAAGAATGATGTAGATGTTGCATTTGAGTTTACAACTCCCTATACAGCCTATAGCAACATTTTAACTTGTATTGAACATTCTGTCCCAGTTGTATGTGGAACAACCGGCTGGCTCGATAAACTGGATGAAATCAGGAAACTAGTAAAATCGAATGATTCCGCTCTTTTTTATGCATCGAATTATAGCTTAGGGGTGAACATCTTTTTTAGGATAAATGAGCTTGCCTCCAAATACATCAGCAAATCAGGAGGGTATTCTCCAAAAATTACCGAAATTCACCACACTCAAAAACTTGATGCTCCCAGTGGTACAGCAATTTCCATAGCCAACATAATTTCCGGACAACTGCAAAGCTACCATGGTTGGTCACTTTTACCATCCCATGAAGAGGGTAAAATACCAATTGAAGCAATACGTGAGGGAGAGACACCAGGCACACACTACGTTACCTTTGAATCGGAGCAGGATGAAATTCAGCTCACTCATAAAGCCAAAAGCAGGAAAGGTTTTGCCATTGGTGCAGTCATTGCAGCTGAATTTTTGATTGGGAAAAAAGGTTGTTTTACAATGGATGATCTTTTACTGCTCTAAGAATAGTTTAAAATATTATAATTGCGGTACTTAAAAATTTTATCATGATAAACACAATTAAAAAATTTCTTGCCCACAAATACTTTAAGTTTGGATTTGCAGCATTCGTTTTCCTGCTTTGGGTAATATGGATTGGGAACTACTGGTTACTTTTAGGATTGCCTATAATCTTTGATTTTTATATCACCAAAAAAGTGAACTGGACCTTTTGGAAGAAACGTGACCAGAAGAAAAAGAGCGTGGTGGTAGAATGGGTTGATGCCATCATCTTCGCAGTAATTGCTGCAACCCTTATCAGAATGTTTTTTATAGAGGCTTATACCATCCCAACCTCTTCTATGGAAAAATCTTTGCTCATTGGCGATTACCTCTTTGTAAGCAAGGTCAGCTATGGACCAAAATTACCCAATACCCCAATTTCATTCCCTTTTGTTCACCATACTTTACCTTTTTCCAAAACTGCCAAATCGTTTATTGAATGGCCACGGTGGCCCTACAAACGTATTGCCGGTCTGGGTGATATCAAAAGAAATGATGTGGTGGTTTTTAACTTTCCCGAAGGGGATACAGTTGTACTACAGGATCAGAATTCGAGCTACTACAGCCTGGTTAGATTTTATGGTAGGGATTACATCTGGAAAAACTATGACGTTATAACCCGGCCGGTTGATAAGCGCGAAAATTATATTAAAAGATGTGTTGGAATCCCTGGGGATACCATTCAGGTGGTTCATGGACAGCTCGTGGTTAATGGCAAAAACCAGGAACCGATCAGGAAAATGCAATACAATTACTACGTTAAAACAAATGGCACGCCTATTAACCCGATGCATTTTGAACGCCTGGGCATTTCTGTTGCCGATCAGAGTTTTAATTCCGTTGCCGGAATTTACTCATTACCGCTTACCGGTGAAGCATACGATAAG
>CAZKHG010000079.1:0-1969 GCA_964552655.1 uncultured Rikenellaceae bacterium | reverse complement strand
AAAGTTTCTCGAATGTTGTTGAAGTTGTTAAGCAGGAGAATACCAATGCTGAGTACATGACCAAAGCTATTTTCCCGCACGATCCCCGTTTCCCTTGGACAGAAGATAATTTTGGCCCGCTTTGGATCCCCAAAAAAGGGGCAACTATTAGCCTATCCCTTGACAACCTGCCGATTTACCAGCGAATTATTGATTTGTACGAGAACAACGATCTGAAGGTGAAGGATAACGCCATTTACATCAACGGTGAATTGGCAACTTCATATACGTTTAAGATGAATTACTATTTCATGATGGGTGATAACCGCCATAACTCAGCAGATTCAAGGTTTTGGGGATTTGTTCCTGAGGATCATGTTGTTGGCAAAGCCCTCTTCATCTGGCTATCGCTCGATAAGGAGAAGAGATTTCCCGGTAATATTAGGTGGAATAGGATGTTTAGGGGAATCCATTAATAAAGTTTTATTGCTGACTTTTTTGATTTTTTTACTCCACTAATTAATTGAATCATTTGCTGGGCGTTACGTTCAGGTTATAGAGTGAATTTTACAATCCCTTACCAGATCGTGGATGAAACCTGAGGATGGTATCTCTCAGAAATTCTCTGTCTAAATGGGTATATATTTCGGTTGTTAGAATAGATTCGTGTCCCAGCATCTCCTGAACGGCCCTCAGATCGGCACCACCCTCGACCAGGTGTGTGGCAAAGGAATGACGGAAAGTATGCGGGCTGATCTTTTTCCTAATCCCGGCAATTTTAGCCTGTTTCTTCACAATAGTGAAAACCATTTCCCTGGTGAGGTTCTGTCCCCTCCGGTTCAGAAATACAATGTTTTCGTATTCCCTTTCAATTTTATGGGTAACACTATTCCTTATTCCAAGATAAAGGTTGATCTCTTTTACGGCTTTATTGCCAATGGGTACAAGCCTTTCCTTATTGCCTTTTCCGATCACCCGGATAAATCCCTGATCGAAAAAAAGGTTGGTTAGCTGCAGGTTAACCAGTTCCGATACTCGCAACCCACAGCTGTAAAGAGTTTCAACTATTGCTTTATTCCTTTGTCCATCAGGTTTGCTAAGGTCAAATGAGTTTTCAATGGCATCGATCTCATCTACAGTGAGCACTTCGGGAAGTTTATGTCCTACTTTAGGCCCTTCAATCAGCGAAGTAGGATCAACATCAATAACCTCTTCTACCATCAGATATTTATAGAATCCCCGAATTCCTGAAAGGATTCTTGCCTGGGATCGTTTATTAAGTCCAATTTCCTGAATAAATCCGAGAAAATCCTGGACATCGCTCATGGTTAGGTTTTCAGGTTCTTTGCCCTTCCCTTCGGCAAACTGCATAAGCATTTCAACATCATGCAGGTAAGCAGATACCGAGTTTCCCGAAAGGGATTTCTCAATCCTGATAAAGTTTGTATAGTCCTCAATTGCTGATTTCCAGCCCATTTCGTGAATTTTATATATCTATTCAAATAACTATCAAAAATAGCGATTATCAAAATTAAAATGTAATTACTTTGCAATAGTAAAAAATTAATCAACCAGTTATAATTATGGTAAAACATATTGTCATTTGGCGACTCAAAGATGAGGCTCATGGTCTTACCAAGGAGCAGAATGCCCTACTGATTAAGGAAAAGCTTGAGGCATTAAACGGCAAGATTCCAGGCTTAATTAAACTTGAGGTAGGTGTTGATTTTTCCAGAACAGAATCCAGCGCCGATATTGTACTTTACTCTGAATTTGAATCAAGAGAAGCCTTAGCGGGATATCAGGAGCATCCACTACATAAAGCAATTATGCCCTTTGTGCAGGAAGCCCGTTTGGAACGAAGGATGGTGGATTATGATGTTTTAAATTGAAAAGGTTAAAGGCTAATGGTTAAAGGCTAATGGTTAAAGTGTTAAGGTTAACATATATATGAAACTGGAAATGGAAAAAATTATCATGAAAAGTATGA
>CAZKHG010000078.1:0-5886 GCA_964552655.1 uncultured Rikenellaceae bacterium | reverse complement strand
ACTGTTTCGGTGGCTAATTTCTGCATATCAGGTGGATAGCCATATTGGCGTAATGTGCGTTTTACTATTACTTTTAGTTTGGCTCTTACACTCTCTTTGATAGTCCAATCGATAGAGGCATTTTGACGAACCCTTTCGGTTAATACTACTGCTAATTCACGGAGCTTATCTTTCTGCATAAGTTCCCTGGCACTTTCGTTATCAGCAACAGCAGTATAAAATGCATATTCAAATTGGGTTAGTCCCATTTGCGCTGGCTCTTTATCCTTTTCTCTAATCTCCTTACCAAGATTGATCAGCTCTTCTATTACTTCTGCAGCAGTTAAAATTTTACTATGGTACTTTTTAATCGAGTCCTCCAACATCTCCATTAATGTCCTACTCTGAACTAAGTTAGTTTTTGATCTGGTTTTTAGCTCGTCATTTAATAACTTTTTAAGAATCTCTAGTGCAATATTTTTATGCTCCATCCCCTTCAATTCCAACAAAAACTCCTCTGAAAGTATTGAGATATCAGGTTTCTTTATTCCTGCTGCATCAAATACATCAATTACTTTCTCTGTAATTAGCGCTTTATCAATCACCTGCCGAATAGTTGTTTCAATCTGCTCATCAGTTCTGCCCATTCCAGTACTATCAAACTTAGAGAGTCTGGCTTTTACTGCCTGAAAGAATGATACCTCATCCTTTATGTCCATGGCTTGTTCATGGGGTACCGCAATGGCAAAGGATTTTGATAATGCTGTTACCTCATTAATAAACCGTTTCTTTCCATCATCAATACCCAAGATATGTTCCTCTGCTTCCAGAATTAGTGAGAGTTTTCTCGATGTGCTTGCCTCAAAATATTCTTCATAGGCAAATCCATCAAACATTTGTGAGACTACCTCAAGTTTCTCGAGCATTAGTTCAACTGCTTGCTCCTGAAGTAAAGTTGGATCACCCTTACCACCAGCGTCAGAATAGAAGGAGAGTGCCTTCTTTAAATCAGCAGCAATACCTAAATAATCCACAATTAATCCACCGGGTTTATCCAGATATACCCTATTCACCCTGGCAATAGCCTGCATAAGGTTATGACCCTTCATTGGCTTATCAATATACATAGTATGCAAGCAGGGTGCATCAAAACCAGTAAGCCACATATCACGAACGATTACAAGTTTCATTTCATCGTCGTTGTCCTTCATCCGATCTGATAAAGTACGACGCTGCTCCTTTGTGGTATGGTGTTTTGAGATTTTTGGTCCATCAGAGGAAGCGGATGTCATTACAACCTTGATCACCCCTTTATTCAAGTCATTCGAATGCCAGCTAGGTTTGAGTTTGATAATTTCATCGTAGAGTTCAACGGCAATCCTTCGACTCATAGTAACAATCATTCCCTTCCCATCAAATACTTTTTGACGTTGCTCAAAATGGGTGACAATATCCTGCGCGATTCTTTTTATCCGATCCTTGCTTCCTATCAAAGCTTCAAGCTGCGTCCATTTGGCTTTTGCTTTTTGGGTAGTGGTTAAATCTTCCTGGTCTAACTCCTCATCCAACTCATCAATTAATTTCTTACCCTCCTCACTTAGGTTCACCTTGGCCAGCCTGCTCTCATAATAAATCCGAACAGTTGCACCATCATCAACCGCCTTAGCTATATCGTAGATATCAATATAATTGCCAAATACTGCAGGGGTATTAACATCTGTACTCTCGATTGGTGTTCCGGTAAATCCTAAATAAGTAGCATTAGGCAATGCATCACGCATATATTTGGCAAAACCATAAACTATCTTTTTCCCAACGACATTTTTATCTGCGTCCTTTGCATCAATGGTTTTAGCTTTGAATCCGTATTGTGTTCTGTGGGCCTCATCAGCAATTACAACTATATTACTTCTATCAGAAAGACGCTCATAAATATTGCCATCATCGGGTTGAAACTTTTGGATAGTTGTAAAAACTACTCCACCAGATGCCACCTTTAGCAAATCCTTCAGGTGGTTTTTATCTTCTGCCTGAACCGGGTCTTGCCTAAGTAGCTGCTTTGAAGCTGCAAAGGTATCGAACAGCTGATCATCCAGATCGTTCCGATCTGTGATTACCACGATGGTTGGGTTATTCAAGGCAAGTACAATCTTCCCGGCATAAAAAACCATAGAAAGGGATTTCCCGCTTCCCTGAGTATGCCAGACAACACCACCTTTTCTATCCCCAACTGGTTGATTTTTTACGTCTGGTAACCCATAACTCTCAGGCGACTCTGAAAAAGAATCAGTTTTCGCCAAACCTGTTGCTCTTAAAGTAGATTCTACTGCCCGGTTAACCGCATAGTACTGATGGTAAGCTGCCATCTTTTTAACCGTGGTCACTGTAACGATTGCTGTTACGGGATCCTCTTTTTTTGTTTTCTCAAATACAATAAAATGCCTGATTAAATCTAGTAGCGTCTTTTTCTCAAACATTCCTTTTATTAGGGTTTCCAGCTGGCTAACCAGGTTTGATGCCTCCACCTTACCATCAGCAGTTTTCCAAGCCATGAAACGGCTTATTCCAGATGAGATTGTACCTGCCTTTGCCTCCAATCCATCTGAAATAACCATAAATCCATTAAAAGTAAAGAGAGATGGGATTTGCTCCTTGTAGGTTTGCAACTGATTGTATGCAGTACCTATGGTGGCATTCTCATCCACTGCATTTTTTAGCTCAATTACCACCAAAGGAATCCCATTGACAAATAATACCACATCAGGTCTTCTGTTGTGGTTATTTTCAATAACGGTGAACTGGTTAACAACCAGGAATTCATTATTGGTGACATCAGAAAAATCGATAAGCCAAATCCTGTCCCCTCGATCATCCCCATCTATTCGATGTTCAACAGGTACACCTTCGGTTAAATAACGGTGAAAGGATTCATTGTTTGTCAACAAATCGGGTGACTGGATTCTCTGGATCTCTTTAATTGCAAATTCCTGGGCATCGATTGGTATTAACGGATTAATTCTTTTTATGGCAATCCTTAACCGTTCAACAAGCAGAACCTCCTCGTAGCTGGTACGTTCCGGGAAATCACCATCACAGGCAATGTCTGGGGCGTAAACATACTTGTAACCCAATGATTCAAGACGTTCAATGGCCAGCTGTTCTATGAACGATTCAGTGAGGTTTTTCATTAAGGTTGAACAAATTTTAGGTAAAGCACTCCAACAAGTATTGCCAACCCAAAACTCAACAATGTGCCTATAAGAATATATTCGGTTAACTTTCTATCTTTCGATTCCTTTAAATCGCCAAATCGAAATACTGATTTTGCAGCTAATAGGAACCCAATTGCTTCCCAATGGTTTGTTACCACAAAGGCGAAAACGAATAATCGCTCCAAAATCCCAATAAAACGACCAGCCCTTGCGAGCGATTCGGCATTTTCATCCACTGTGTCCGGGCTCCATTTTGATATAGCTACCTTAATAACAACAGCCGAAACGTATGTAACCATAATTAATGAAGCAGCTAATAGCAGATTGTTTTGGGATAGTAGGTTAGCATTATTTATTTCAATTGGTTGATAAATGTACGCTACAACCGCAATGATAAGAACGTGCAGTATCTGGTCAATAAAGAATAATTCCCTGCTATATTTTTTGCTATGCATGTTGGCCTTGATAATATCAATTATAAAATGTGAACCTATAATTGCTAAGTATCCTACCCAGTATTGAGTGTCAAATTCAAGTAAAAGTGCTAAGAGTATAGCATGAACACCTACATGAAGATATAATCTGGATGATTTAATTTTTCGTTTGTTTTTATCCATCACCCAGCTATCGGGTTGAAAAATAAAGTCGCCTATAAGATGGGCTAAAATTATTTTAAGAAACAGTATCATATTTCCCCCAATTTTTCAATTACAAGCTCTCTATACCTTTGTTCTAATTTCATTATCTCCTCAAATCCTGATCGTCGCTGCCTATCACTTACCCTACCCTGTGTAATATTTAACTCTTTACCAAGTTCGCTTTGTGTTGAGTCAGGCATTTTTAAAGACAGATTAACAATTTCGGCAGAGTTTTGGGTCCACTTATCCATTACCAGCAAGGCAAGTTCAAGGTAAAGGTTAATCTGCTTATCAAATTCACCCCAGGGTGATTTTACAGCCAGATTTCTTTTTTTCATTTTTTCAAAAAGTTCGCCCGAATTGATGAATGCTTCCCCATTTGATTCCGTAATTTTTGGAGCATCAAACGTTTTATCACCAATTCCTATCGCCAGCCTCACATCCAACCCATGAACACACTTAATTGTGGCTTTTATCTGCAAAGCAAACTTTAGCGCGTTCTCAGGGTTCTTAATTTCGAGCTGAAAGCTATCGCCTCTGAAAATCTGCCACACCTTTGGCTCCTTACCAATTGTGCTAAATAAGGTTTTTAAGGGGCTCATCCACTCCTTAGAATCCTTTACCTTTCGTGAGCTCACAATATCGCCTGTGATAATGCTTGTCATTGTTTTTTACTTTTTCTCAAAGATATCCTTTCTAAACCAGATAATCAAGAATATCTGGTTTTAACCAGATAATTAGGAATATCCTTTTATAGGCGGATAATGCCGTTAATCAGTTTTTACCCGCACCTCCCCGCTCATCAGCTTCGGCAGTAAAGTATCTCTGAGAGAGGTAAGAGTTTGTATTTGTTTATAATTTGTATCCTTTTTCATCCAATAATTCTTAACTATTGAAGTAAATTTCAAAACCAATTCCTTTGTGGGAATTTTAAAGGTTGGTTTTTTAAGTCCATCAATAGATAAATGGTTTATGCTAGATCCGTTAGACGCCCCAATAATTTGCTCTCTAACTTTTGATGACATAATTAGATAATAGAAAAACTCATTTGTTAAGTAACTATCTCCTTTAGGTTTTATCTTAAATATATCCTGGGAGAATAAGCCAAATGACCCATAGAATGTTGGTATTATTGCAGGACAACCTATTAACTTAAAATTATGACCTTGCTCAGTTGCAGAAACAATAATTTCTCCTGTGTTAATTGTATGTCGTTCTTTATAATCACCATTATAGTATTTAATCCCTTCAAGTTTATATCCACCTCCTTCATAAATTGAATTAAGATTATGCATTGGAGTTCCTTGTCCTTTAATTGTTAATCCATTTCCAGAGTAACTAATTCCTCTGAAAACAATTGTATGTTTTTCAAAACAGGTTTCTTCCCAATCTTCACTTGCCTCCTCCACAAACCACTGCCTAAAAAGCGTTTCAGCCATTTTTTCAAGGGTGGCGTTTTGGCGGTGGAGCAGGTCGATTTTATCATCGAGACTACTAAGTATACTTGAAATACTTTGTTGTTCTTTCTTTGGAGGAATAGGGAAATATGTATTGTTTATATCAAATTGCGTAAGAGCAGGAATAACTGAGCCAGTAATCTTACTCTCAACTACTTGATTAAAAACTGGTGATTTGAAAAAATAGTAAAGAAATTTTGAATCAATTTTTTCGTTTTTCTTTCTAATAACATGAATATGAGAAGCTACAGTTGCTTTGGATTTTAAATTATTAACAAATCCAAGTTTACCAATTGTACCATCCTTTGTCATCAAAATGTCCTCGTCTTTCAACATAATTTCTGGTGACTCTTCATACCTGTCAACAGATATATGTGCACATTCACTCCAGTCAATTCCTCTGTCTTTAATCTGAAGACCTCCAATAATAAAAGGACCTTCCGAGGTATATTCAGAAATTTTCAAACCTTTCCATCCAATCCTTCCTTTGATTACCAAATGATTTTCAAGTTTGTCAAATTCCCATTCGATTGGAATTTTACCCATCTCGGTTTCAACCCACTCCTTCATTTTTTCTTATTTAGTTTTTCTAGCAAGATT
>CAZKHG010000077.1:0-6268 GCA_964552655.1 uncultured Rikenellaceae bacterium | reverse complement strand
ATTTTAACTCCATCGCTTGTTATTTTCACATTTAACAAGTTTTGCCTGAACCATACCTTAAAACTATAGGAATCCCAGTTCTTTGGAATAAGTGGGGTAAAGCAAAGAGTGTTGTCTATAACCCTCATTCCGCCAAATCCTTCCACAATGGAAATCCACGTTCCAGCCATACTGGTTATGTGTAAACCTTCACGAACCTCATGGTTATAATCATCCAAATCCAGTCGGGCTGTTCTAAGGTAAAGCTCGTAGGCTTTATCAATTAGTCCTATTTTGGAGGCTATTACTGAATGAACACAGGGCGAAAGCGAAGATTCATGAACAGTTCGCGATTCGTAAAATTCGAAATTTCTTTTTATTGTTTCAACATCATACCTATCCTCAAAAAGGTAAATACCCTGAAGGACATCGGCTTGTTTAATAAAACATGATCGGAGAATTCTATCCCAACTCCACTTCTGGTTAATAGGTCTTTGAGCAGGATCTAAATCCTTTACCTGGATTTGTTCTTTATCCATATACCCTTCCTGCTGAAGAAATACCTGGTTTTTCTCATCATAAGGTAAATAAATGTTACTTATTATATCATTCCACCTGGCTATTTCATTTCTTTCATCGAATGAAATTGTGGATAATAATTTTTTATATTTATCGGGTTCAGATTGTTTAACAAAATTAACTACCTGAGTAGTATATTCCAGACACCAACATGCAATTGTACTGGTGTACCAGTTGTTATTCACATTATTTTCATACTCATTTGGTCCAGTAACACCCAGCATTACATATTTTTCTTTATCTCTTGAGAAAGTAATCCTTTGAGCCCAAAACCTTGAAATTGCAATGAGAACTTCTAATCCAAAATTGGCTAAATAATCATTATCTCCGGTATAACGAACATAGTTGTAAATAGCAAAAGCAATAGCGCCATTCCGGTGAATTTCTTCAAAAGTAATTTCCCATTCGTTATGGCACTCTTCGCCGTTCATAGTTACCATAGGGTAGAGTGCTGCCCCAGCAGAGAACCCAAGCTTAATAGCATTCTCTATGGCTTTTGCAAGGTGTTTATATCGGTATAACAATAGTTGGCGTGCAACTTTTTGGCCATGGGTGCACATATAAAAAGGGAGACAATATGCCTCTGTATCCCAATAAGTTGATCCACCATATTTTTCGCCGGTAAATCCTTTAGGACCGATGTTTAATCGCTCATCTTTTCCAGTATAGGTTTGGCTTAGCTGAAATATATTGAAGCGGATACCTTGTTGTGCAGCAACATCCCCTTTGATTGTGATATCGCTATGCAGCCAGATATCGGCCCAAGCTTCAATATGCTCCTTGAGCATCATATCATAACCTTTCGATAGAGCTAAATCAATTTTTTTTGATAGTTCTGATGAGATTGACAACTTATCATAGTTAAGCGAAGAAATAACCGCAACATACTTGTATAGTACCAGTTCACTCCCCGAATCGAGCATCTGAGAGTACTCACAGGATATGTATTTATCTTTATCGAATTGTATTGGCTCCTGATTAATTTGATTCCCATTTAAGAATAACCTGCATGACATAGCATGGCCAACATGAAAATCGAGCTTGTTGGTTGAAGTTACCAGATAACCGCCATTGGGGTAAAATCCTTTTTCAACCTCGTTCCAAAATCGCTCATTGTAATTTGAATCTTCATTGATCACATCCCCATCGAGGTAAGGAATAATCTTAACCTGAGCATTTTTACTTAAAAGCTTAACTGAATATTTTATCAGCCCAAACTCCGGGTTGCTCATGCTTAAAAAGCGTTTTGAGTTGATGAGGATATCAACTCCTGATGGCATCTCGATACTAAATTCTCTCTCGAGGTAACCCTCCTTCATGTTTAGAATCCTCTTAAAATCCAGGATTTTGCATATTGAAAGGTCAACCTGTTCACCATTAACAATTACGTTGATCCCAATCCAGTTTGTTGAGTTAATCACCTTTGCAAAATATTCCGGGTAACCGTTTTTCCACCAACCAACTCTGGTTTTATCGGGATAGTAAACCCCTGCAATATAACTTCCCTGCAATGTATGGCCACTGTATTGTTCTTCAAAATTTGCTCTTTGGCCCATTGCGCCATTTCCCAGGCTGAAAATACTTTCTGAAGCACGTGCATTCTCCGGAGAAAATCCCTCCTCGATTATACACCACTCATCGTGCTTTAAGTATGGATTCATAGAAATATTGATATTTTGTAACGTTGAATAATTTAAAGTTTGATTAAAATATCATCAAGTCTGATGTTCTGAAACCCTGGAATAACCGAATCTGCTGCAGATAATATCTTAGGATCACCAACTCCTATGCAGTGCATGCCTGCACGTTTTGCTGCCTCAATACCTGCTTCAGCATCCTCAAAAACAATACATTCAGTTGGGGTAACATCAAGGTCTCTTGCGGCTAGCAGAAAAATTTCAGGATTTGGTTTGGCGTTAACAACCCTCGACCCATCAACAATAACATCAAAATAGCTTTTCATGTTGATTTGGGAGAGGATAAGCGGAGCATTTTTGCTGGCTGAACCTAATGCAACCAGAAATCCCCTGGATCTTACCTCTTCAATAAATTCCTTTGCTCCGGGTAGTACCTCATCAGGTTTCATTTTACGAACCATATCCAGATACCACTGGTTTTTCAGAGAAGCCATTTTTTCTTTTTCTTTACCAGACGCTTTCCTGTTGCCTATTTCCAGAAGAATATTTAATGAATCAACCCTGCTTACACCTTTCAATCGTTCATTATCTTTTTCAGTAAAACTGAACCCAAGTTCATCGGCTAGTTTACGCCAAGCGATAAAATGATACTTTGCTGTGTCAACAATTACACCATCCAGATCAAATATAAATGCTTTCAGACCTTTCATTTTATTTTTTATCCTGTACAAACAAAACAAGAACTGCTGCTATTATTAAGGAGAAACCACCAAGGACCAATGCATAAATTGCCTCTTCATGAAAAACTTTGCTAACCAAAAATCCAAGAATACTTCCGGCAAGGATTTGTGGAATAACAATAAAGAAGTTGAAAATCCCCATGTAAACACCCATCTTCTTTGCAGGTAAGGAACCTGTTAAAATTGCATAGGGCATTGCCAGAATACTTGCCCAGGTTAATCCAATTCCAAGGAAAGAAATTAAAAGATAATTGGGATCATTGATAAAGTATATTGATATAAAACTTACGCCACCAATTAAAAGTGAAATCATGTGAGTGGTTTTTCTGCTTGTTATTTTGGCAAACCAGATTAAAAGGAAAGCAAAAACTGCTGCAAACAGGTTATATATACCAAAACAAAAACCAACCCAATTGGCGCCCTCGTTATAAAGGACTGATGTTGGATCAGTGGTTCCATAGATATGACTTGTTACAGCCCTGTTGGTGTAAATCCACATCGAAAACAGAGCAAACCATGAGAAAAATTGGACGAATGCAAGTTGCTTCATGGTAGCAGGCATGGTGTTTAAATCGGAAATTACCTCAACCAAACCCTTAGCTTTATTGGTAAATCCCTGAAAATACCCGGCAAGTATTTCAATTATGCCAAATACAATCAACCCAATCGATCCCACATATACCTCTTTTTGAACATCAATAAAGAATAGTAAAACGCTAAGCAATATGCCAATAATCAAACCAATAACACCGGTTTGAAATTTAAGCTTTGGGGGGTTTGTTTTTTCCAGAACAGTTGTTGCCCCTTCTGCCTTAGACTCCTCTTTTTCAGCTTTATCGAATGCCTCAAGTTGTTCAGGTGAATATTCTTTTGAGGAAAGAACGGTAATTAGTATAGCTGTAATAAAAACTGCTGCACCCATATAAAATGATAACCTAACCGAAAGAGGAATCTCTCCTTCAGGAGCGGTGTTTGCTACATTAAACCAGTTAGTTAGTACATAAGGCAACGATGATGCAACAAATGCGCCTGTTCCGATAAAAAAACTTTGCATTGCAAAACCGGTTGTTCTTTGCCTGGATGGTAGCATATCGCCAACAAATGCCCTGAATGGTTCCATTGAAACATTAATTGAAGCATCCATAATCCACAGCATACCGGCAGCGAACCATAAAACCTGAGAATTTGGCATTAAAACTAAAGCTAACGATGCGAGAATTGCCCCTGTTAAAAAGTAAGGCCTTCGCCTTCCCAGCTTACACCATGTTTTATCGCTGGCATGGCCTATGATGGGTTGAATAATTAAACCTGTTATAGGGGCTGCAAGCCAAAGGATTGGAATGGTATCGATACTTGCGCCAAGTGTTTCGAATATCCTGCTAACATTGGCGTTTTGCAGAGCAAAACCAAACTGAATACCCAGAAATCCAAAACTCATATTCCATATCTGCCAAAAACTTAACTGTGGACGTTTACTCATAATCATCAAATTATTAACATTATAAGAATAAAATCGTGCCTAAATACTGTTTTCAAATGTAAGTAAAATTATATTCAATTTTTATCTTTAATCGTAGAACAAGCTAAAAATGAGGGCGTTCAGAAGTGAAAGGCGCATTTCAATCGTTTACGATGATCAAAAAAAAATATTTATTTCTTAAAAATTATTTTATCTGGTTGGCACAACAAATAGAATATTATCAATTTATTTTCTATTTTTAAAATTGTTATTATTTTTTGTTTGAGTTGTAAAAAACAAATCTCCTACCATGAATAAGATTTTGATTAGGGCTTTATCCATTTTATTGGTAACCGGATTTTGCATTAGTGCATCAGCTGTAAATCAGCTAAATAAAGGTGTACTCAATTTATATAGCACAGGTTATAGCAATAAAGGAATCATTAAACTCCAGGGTGAAGTTGAATTTTACTGGAATCAGCTGTTGACGCCCCAGGATTTTAACATCAGTTCAACAACCCAAAATTGTCGTTACATATCCATTCCGAAATCATGGACATCACTTAAAATTAACGATAAAAAGCTCTCCAATAAAGGATTTGCTACATATCGATTCACAATACATAAAACACCTGAAACAGAAACCAAAATTTATGGCTTAAAGCTTGCCACAGTTTTTACAAGTTACAAGCTATGGGCAAATGGGAAACTTCTTGCAGAAGTTGGCAAAGTGGGAATTGAAAAGGGTTCATCCAGCCCGGCATTCAAATTCAATGATATCCCAATTATTCTAAACCCAAACGATGGGCCAACAGATCGGATAGAGGTGATTATTCAGGTTTCAAATTACTTTCACCAACGAAGCGGTTTGGCATTCCCAATATACTTTGGAACCTATCAGGATATCTTAAATGAAACCAGGTGGTCTGATATTATCAATCTGATTATCATTGGCTTAATACTAGTAATTGGAATAAATCACCTGAGCCTTTACTTTCTTCGCCGTCAAGATATATCCAACCTTTTTTTTGGAATTGTTTGTCTGGTAATGATTTTAAGAAATATCTCTACTTCAGACAGAATTATTACGTATCTATTCCCAAACATTGGATGGGAGTTCCTGATTAAGCTTGATAATTTTTCCGGCTTTGGTACAATACCTCTATTTGCGCTATTTATTTACAGCCTTTTTAGTGCTGATTTTCCAAAAATGGTTAAAAATGTTTTTGTGGCTATTGGAATTGCTATTTCCTTATTTGTATTCGTTACGCCTGCCATTATATATGGAAAATTCAGAATGCTTTTTGAAATATATATATTAATTGGTGGCTTGTACCTTACTTTTGGCGTTCTTCTTATTGCAGCGCTCAGAAAGCGTGCGTATGCACTTCCCACTTTTATTGGGATGTTTATTCTTTACTCAACAGCAATTAACGATGTACTAAGCAGCATGGGATTGATTCAAACTGCTTATGTTGCACCTTACGGGTTGGCAGTATTTATGCTGTTCCAGTCAATAACTATAAATAGAAAATCAGCATCTGCGATTAATGAGAATGAAAACCTAAGCACCCAGTTGACACTGGAGAAAGAAAACCTGGAGATTAAAATAGCTGAACGGACCAAAGAGCTGGAAGTTGAACACCAGGAGCTCATTAAACACCAGGAGAAAGATAAAGAGCAGAATTGGCTGAATGTTGGTATTGCTAAATCCAATGAGGTACTTTCCAAGAGCAAGGAGAACCTTAATATACTAACTAAAAATGCATTAAAAAACATAATTGACTACATTAATGCCAAAATGGGTGTTATTTATCTGGCAAACACAGATGATGAAAACAACATGCTCCTTGAAATTGCCGCCAGCGATGGGT
>CAZKHG010000076.1:0-8255 GCA_964552655.1 uncultured Rikenellaceae bacterium | reverse complement strand
GTCTGAAGACTGCTTTTTATGTTCGACGAAGTCGGGAGACTTCGCCGAGCGAGGGACAGCTATACAAATTCTTGATAGAGATGATGCGAGACAAGAATTAACAACAGTACCTTCTTCTGGAGATACTATTATTAACTCACAAGTTGCAAAAGATAATTCTCAAATTAATAAATCAAATAATAAGTAATTATGGCAGAAAATGTAAAAAACTCGCAAGTAGCTGATAGAGGTAGCGTAATATCTAACTCGCAAAACGATGTAAATATCTCGATTAAAAAAATTAGAAGAGAGACAATAATAATCAGTTTTATTGTTGGCATATTATCATCTCTACTAGCTTCTTATGCATATGAACATTGGTTTAAATAACACAAATTATTATAATCCATCAGTCGATAAAAAGTATTTTTCAGGTAGGATTTAACTATTTTCTAAGGTTATTGGTTTATTTGAAAACCTAAGTAAACAGATCAGAAAAATCATGTAAAAAAAATAATTATGACTAACTCACTTAATGAAGTTCTGTTTTCCATTATGAACTTAAGAAGATGGAATACCATGCCTCAGATTGATCCTTGGACTGAAGCTGAAAATATTGCATACTATACACATCTGGCATATGCTATTGCTAGAGACAGTTTGAAACTAACTAATGTTGAAATGGAAATCCTATTAAAAAGATGTCTTCTTAAGTCTATAAATAAACATAAACTCTCAGACATTTCAATAAAATCTAGAGATACTATGAGGGAAATTGATTCTGAAAAATGGGTTAAATTAATTGATGAAACTGCAAAGGAAATTTCAAGTTATTTTCCAAGAATTATTTCTGAAAATATTTTAACTTTTTTAACTTTTAACGGGAATTATAAAACAAAGGATAAAGAAACAAAAAAACTTATTGAGGATTTAATCAAATTTTGCCAGTATAAAGCCGCACAAGAAGAATGTCAAACTAATATGTTAGTATATGGCAAAAATTCAAATTACAAAAAAATAAAAGATGATTTAGAACAAAAGATTACTAAGAATATATCAAGCAGTAACAGAGGTATTTTTCAAAAATCATATGATAATTTGCATAAGATTGGTTACTTAGAAACCATAAAACAACTTAAGTATTTAAGAAGATGGAATAAAGTTATAAGATCAAATGAAAGCACAGTTATGGGACATACTTTTGTTGTTTCATTTTTGACTATTGTTTTTGCTTCGATCGAAAAAGAAAAACAAATTAACTTAGAGTTCACATATCAATCTATATTAAAAGCTTTATTCCATGACGTACCTGAAAGTTTAACTGGAGATGTTATTACACCAGTTAAAAACGTGATAAATAAGGAAAATCCAAATTTTTGGGCAAAAGTTGAGAATAAATTAGTTATAGATTTTACGAATGTAATGCCTAAAAAAATAAAGAAAGAATTAAGTGAATTATCTCTACTAAATGATTTTAACGATAAATTATATTCTCGTGATTCTTTGGTAAAAGCATGCGATCAGTTAGCACTTATTTTAGAATGTGTATTCGAAAAAGAATGGGGATCCAACATTAAAGAAATGGAAAATGCATATGAAAGATACACGACTAAACTCCAAAATTCTGAATGGATTAGCATAAGAGAGTATGCACAAAACTTACTAATGGATTTCCCTAAATAATTTAAAATGCCCAATTAATCTCAGGTTTGTTAAAACATACCCGGTTCGACTGAGGTTAAACCCCCTCGTTCGGCTGAGGTTACCTGCCGGAATGGGCAAGGTCAATAATACCCGAGTAGCAGGCAATTTCAGACGCATGCTATGGTAACCATATCACTCATACAATCCCGGGCTTGAAATCATTTCCCTTTTCAGGTTGGGGACTTACGCCAAACCGCACAAGGAATATTTTAATGGTTAGTTTATTTCCTGACTAGGTTTTTTATCAATGAATTAGTATTTTGCAAAAGTCAGGAAACCCCAGTTTTGTTTAGGGTACTTGGAGTCCTGGGCAAACGTGAATAACCTGCACATTTTAGAATTGCAAATAACCGGATTTTAATATTAAGTATGATTAACTATGCGTTGATGGCCCTAGGTCTTGCGCTGGCTGCTGTAGCCCAACCGGGGCCATTTCAGGCCTTTTTGATATCCCAGAGCCTGCAGAACGGCTGGAGAAAAACCTGGCCGTTGGTTTTTGCCCCCGTTTTCTCTGATATCCCGGTCATAACCCTTGTTCTCTTTGTTCTGGTCAAGTTGCCGGAGAGCTTGCTGAAAGTGCTCCAGGTTTCAGGTGGAATACTTTTAATTTACCTGGCCTATGAAGGGATTAAGGTATGGAGAAAGTTTGATACTACTGCGATCCCTTCATCTTCTGCCCGGCAGAGTATATTCAAGGCAGCCCTGGTAAACCTGCTCAACCCGAATCCTTACATCGCCTGGAGCCTGGTGCTTGGGCCAATACTCATAAAGGGGTGGAAAGAAAGCCCTTTAAACGGGATAACCCTTATTGCCACTTTCTACAGCGCCATGGTTCTCTTCTCAACAGGAATGGTTATGCTCTTTGCGGCAACACGCAACCTGGGTAGCAGGGTAAACAAGGCGGCTATTGGGGTGTCAGCAATCGCCCTGCTTCTCTTCGGGATCTACCAGCTTTGGTCAGGGTTGGGGTAAAAAAACCTAACGACCGGGATTGCAAACATCCTCAAAAACAACGAAAATAGTTCAAACCACTACTATTCAGGTGATGAGTGCTACTCTAAGTAATTGCCTGTGCTTAGTTTAATTTAACATTCTAACAAGCAAAAGTACTTTTATAAACCAGAACATTGGAGTACCTTCGCTCAAATGGGATTAAAAATACTCTATTTAAAATGTTGTTTGCAACCATACAATCAGCTTTAAGTCTATTATATATCACTTTTAATATCAAAAGTCATGAATGAAAAAATTCCAGCCAGGGTTGGTTTCTACACCTCTCTAGGCATTGCAATTCTAACTATTATTACTTTTTGTATAGCTTTTTTAACCCCTCCGCTATCCGGCCCATCATGTACTGCAGATTGTTTTAAATACCCGTATTCAGACATTATTTCGAGGTTTCCAAGAGATTATTATTGGATGTTTCCAACTATTTTTATCTCATTACTCTTCGTAATACAGATGATTAGCATTCACTATATTGCCGAACCGGGGCATAAAATATTCAGCCATATAGGAATGGCATTCTCAATACTATCAGCTGGCATACTAATACTAAATTATTATGCCCAGGTTTCAATAATTCAACCCAGCTTGTTAAATGGGGAGACTGAGGGCGTTGCATTGTTTACACAGTATAATCCGCATGGTTTATTTATTGCGCTTGAGGAAATAGGGTTCATGCTTATGAACCTGGCGTTTTTTGCCATCACCCCTGTTTTTACAAATAAAGGCGGTTTGTTCAAAGCGGTTAAGTTAACCTATTTAATTGGGTTCATTTTAGGAATGTTCTCGCTGATATTTGTTTCAATAAAACTTGGGATCAGGCGGGAATATACCTTTGAAATAATAATTATTTCTATTGTTTGGTTGGAAATAATAATCTCTTCAATTCTTTTGAGCATAATTTTTAAAAAGAGGTTGAAATAAACTGAATAAATTTTTAGAGCCATTTGAAAAATGTTTTAGTGTAAAACTAAGTGTCAAATGTCCCATTAGGAGAAATGTAATTTATTAGGTTTGAGTTAATTTTTTTAAAACTTTTTATATGAGAATTCTTGGAAACATTATCTGGCTGCTCTTTGGAGGCATTTTTATTGCCATTGAGTATTTGATCTCAAGTTTTATTCTTATCATTACCATTATTGGTATTCCATTTGGCCTGCAAACCCTGAAGCTGGCTGTTCTGGCATTATGGCCATTCGGGAAGGAGATCCGACACAGAGAAAACGCATCGGGCTGCCTGTCAACCATCATGAATATTATCTGGCTATTAATCGGTGGGCTTTGGATTAGCATATCCCACGTACTTATAGGAATATTACTAGGGATAACAATAATCGGTATTCCGTTTGCAAAGCAGCATTTTAAGCTCGCCGGGCTGGCCTTAACCCCGTTTGGCCGGGATATCGTTAACAAATAGATATTCCCTTGCATTCAGGCACTAATCCTAAGTTTTGGAGATCGTGGCAAACAAACATTCTTAAGAATGATTGCTAATCAGATAAGTTTCCTGATATTTTTCGATGCAATTAAACAAAACAGAAATTCAGGCATCAAACATTGCAAAAACCATTAAAAATCAAAATTCATTATCAACATTAAAAATTTCACTATGTATCAAAAAAAGCCATGGTTGCTTTTTGCAACTTTCACAGTTATAACCGCAAACATTTACTCACAGGAAGTCTTGCAATGGCGGGGCGCTGATCGAAGCGGCATGTATAACGAATCCAACCTGCTAAAGGTATGGCCCACCAGTGGTCCCACTCTCTTATGGGAAAGTGAGGATATTGGCAACGGGTACGGTTCACCAGCTATCACCCGGCAGAATATTTTCATCGAGGGCGAAATGGATTCATCAAACTACCTCTTTAAGCTGAATCTATCGGGGAAAATACTATGGAAAACCAAAATTGGCCGCGAGTGGGTAATAAACTACCCGGGTGTCCGCACCACCCCAACAATAGTTGATAACATGGTTTATGTGTCCACAGGCTGGGCACAATTGGCATGCATTGATGCCAATTCGGGTAAGGTGATTTGGACAACAGATATGATGAGGGATTACCATGCCAAACAGATTACATTTGGTTTATCAGAGTCGGTGGTGGTGGACGATAATAAAGTGTATTATTCACCCGGCAGCCCCGATACCAGCATGGTGGCCTTAAACCGGTTTACCGGGAAAACTATCTGGGTAAGCAAGACCCTTGGCGAAAAAACAGCCTACTGCTCTCCCCTGCTCATCAACCTCCCGCAAAGAAAGATTCTGGTTACCTTTTCGGCCCATAACCTGCTTGGTATTGACGCCCGGGACGGAAAACTCTTATGGTCACACAAACAGGACTCCGAGGGCGATGTGCATGTTAACACCCCGTATTTCGAGAAGGGTTGCATTTACTACATTACCGGTGATGGAAACGGCTCCGTAAAGCTTAAACTCTCTGACGACGGAACGTCAATTACCGAAATCTGGAGAAATAAAAAATGTGATAACACCTTTGGCGCTTTTATTAAAGTTAACGACTACATCTATACATCCGGCTATGAGAAAAGGGTTTACTATATTCAGGATGCAGTTAACGGGAACCTTTTAGATTCAGTTAAGTTCGACAGAGGGGCAATTATTTCAGCTGATAACATGCTTTACCTTTACAATGAAAGGGGTCAAATGGGGCTATTCAACCCCGATGGGCCAAAACTCGAACAGGTTAGCGCATTTAAAATAACCAGGGGAACAAAAGCACATTTTGCCCACCCGGTTATACTGAATGGAATTCTATATGTAAGGCATGGCAAATCATTGCTGGCTTACGATATCAAAAACAAATAGAATAACTCTAATTCCAAATATTATGAAGAAAATAATAATTCTGGTTGGAGTTCTGATTCTGGCAACTGCAACCCTAAATGCCCAGGGGCTTAACCTGGAACAAATCCTTGCCAATCATTATAAAGCCATGGGATTAGACAAACAACAAGATGTAAAATCTATAATCATGACCGGGACACTCATCAGGAATGACGCAATGCCGATTAAAATATTCAGGCTGAGGCCTAACTGCTACAGGATGGAAAGGGATGTTGCCGATATCACCGGGCTAACGGTTTTTGACGGGAAGAATGGCTGGATGACGGCTCCGTGGTCCGGGAACTCCCAGCCTCAGGTGATATCTGGAACGGGTTTAGCAGAGCTGCAGGTGCAGGCTGATTTTGATGGCCCAATTTACAGATGGAATGATAAAGGCCATAAAGCTGAGCTAATAGGGACAGAAAAACTTGGCGAGATTGATGTTTTCCGGATAAAGCTCACGCGCAACGATGGTGGGATTGAATACTATTTAATTGATTGCCACAGCTACCTTTTACATAAAAAGATCAGCTACAGAACCATAAGAGGGAAGGAAACCGAGATGGAAAATATTTATAGCGATTACAGAAGTATTGATGGGATTATGTTTGCCTTTACCAACGTGAACACTCTTGGGGGCCAACCCTACTCGGAAATTCAGTTCGATTCTGTTGAAATCAACCAACCTGTGGATGAAAAGCTGTTTGTAATGCCGATCATAAAATAGAAAAGGGTTAAATATCCATTTACTTTATAACAGCCAGTTTTCTATTTACGATCAATTTCCCCTGAACATCCAGGGCTGATAGAATATACAATCCATTGGGCAGTTCGCTCAGGTCTAAGGCATTTTCGAACTTTTTGGTTATAATCAGTGTGCCGGCCATATTATAAATCTGCAATCTTTCTATGTTCTTTGTGGTAAAAATATTAATAAGCCCGGATGTAGGATTTGGGTATAGTGCCAACTCCCCGTTACCGTTTTCAATATCGGCTATTTCAGTAGCATTATCGCCAATTTGAAGCCAGTTGATATTGAAACCGCCTGTGTTGGCTACCAGCCGTAAGTTATGAATACCAGCGCTCAGGTTTATTTTATTTGATGCAGTTGTGCTCCATCTCTGCCAACCGCCGGTATTCGGGATGCTAACATTAAGTAACGTGGCATCATCTACTCTGATAGTGAATGATGCTGATGAGGTTGAAGCATACCGAAAGAGGATTTTATACTCATCACTTTGCGGAACATTTATTCTATACTCCAGCCAATCCCCGGCATCGATATACCCAACATTAGCAAAACCGGAAATATCCTGAGTCCTTTCAATCAGGATTCCACTCATGGTGTTGTATGATTCTGCCTCAATTGTACCAGGAATATTGACTATCTGGCTGGCATTATGAACGGGTAGCTTTTTATAGATTTCACCCAGCGCAGTGAGCTGACCGTTTGCCCCAAGAATATCAATATAAGGGTAAGTGCTGATTCCGCTGCCACGCCCGATGAACCAGGCATACCTGTAAACACAGGTATCAGCCTCAAGTATATCCACAGCACCCATCATAAAATTAATCTGATCGTTTACATTACTGATATTCCCGTTGGGTTCCCACCCGGCAAACTCGGTGAGCCAAATCGGTTTATTGTATTTTTTAAAAAGCCCGAGGTACCATTGCAATGCGCTCACCGTATTCATATATGAATGGAAGGCAATATAGTCAACTTTGCAGCCTGGGCAAGCATTGAAAAAATCATCAAGGTACTTTATGGGATCGGTGTACGTAGTGCCGTTTTCCTGAACACAGCTGCCACAATAATTAACAGCCGGAGCAACAATTTTAAGATGATAATCATTGGCTATTGCTTCCAGACGGGGCCAAATGTTTGCGGCGGCTGTAGGTGTCATATTGGCCTGTGCTAAAAAATTGGGCTCGTTAAACGCCAGCAGAAATTTAGTTTCCGGATGCTGGTTGAGGTAATCCCGCAGTTTTGTCTCATTGAAATTGCCATTCCAGGTCATGGGGACAAAATCGAATCCGTAATTTCCAAATACGTTAATAACAGAGCTTTCTGGCACTTCGGACCAGTTGTACCACCAGGAAATATCGGGCTTAAGCACAGCCAAATCCTCAGGAGAAAAATGGCCGTACGCAATGCCCCGTTTCTGGCAATTTACATCAAGGGTTACAAGTGAAAACGGGATGAGGAGAAAGATAAAAAGATATTTATAATCTTTCATTTTAGTTTAGTTAACCCTATTACTCTAATTTCTCATTACCAACCAGGCCTTAGCTTCTTCGGTTGTGTTGAAGGATTTAATATCGCGGCCGGTTATTTTCATCAGGCCATTGTAAACAATCTGTTGTAACCCGCTTAATCCAACAACAGCACTGGCTTTAATATATGGCTTGTTCCCTTTGACAAAAACGTTGAACTCATCCCTGATCTCATTGCTGAAATGCATATCCCTGATATTAGTCAGGGCTAAAACCGAGCCGGGTGGCTGGCTTCTGATGTATTTGATGCTGTTGTCTATTACCCCTTTAATCTCTTCAATACCCTTAAGGTCTGAAAAATCCATGCAGAAAATAATTTTTCCACCATGAACCATTGTTTGATATCGAGTCATAAATTTTATCTAAAATTGTTAATTGGTATAAATGATAAGAATAATCGTGATCAGGTAAAATTCCGCCACTACCAACTCAAAGGTTGTAA
>CAZKHG010000075.1:0-8395 GCA_964552655.1 uncultured Rikenellaceae bacterium | reverse complement strand
AAAGTAAGAATTTAATAATTTAAAGCGTAATTATACTATGGGTTGCCAATAAGTCAATAACAATGAATCAACTTATTTATTAATTAAAAGTTAAGAAACTATTGAACTCTGATATAAGTCAAGTACTAAAATACTATAAACAAATTATCAGTTGCATATATTTTGTAAGTCTATCAGACAAAAAAATAAAACAAACTTTCCTTCCACAACAACTACAATCCAAGCTCCATTTTTGCAAGAGGAGAAAGATTCTTACGCTTTGACCAGACTCGGTGCACTTTATTGAGCAAAACCTTGCGCAGACGCAAATTTTTAGGAGTCACTTCAAGCATTTCATCGTCATTGATGAAAACGCTGGAGGTTATGTGCATGGCGTTTACCAGAACCAAACCCTCCTTAATTCCGCTCTCGGCTACACACACCTGTATTTGCCGGGTTATGTTGATCAGCTCCCGGCGGTTTTTTGTCTCAAACCAAAGCTCCTTGCGATACGATTTCATCGTTTAGTTTAATTTTATATTAACTCAACAACTCAATAACAATTAACTAATCCCAAGCTCCTTAACAATCCTGCCGATTTTCTCATCCAGGAGTTTCATCGACTGGTTATATTCCTTTATTGACTCCATTTTTCCAACTACCCCAAAATAGAATTTTATCTTTGGCTCAGTCCCTGATGGGCGAATAGAGATTTTGGTACCATCATCAGAGATAAATTGCAAAACATCCGATTCGGGCAGATCGAGTTTGACTTTTGCCCCGGTTTTCATATTCAACGTTTCCTGTTTCTGGTAGTCGTGAAAGAGAATAGTTTGAGAACCATCAATGGTTTTTGGAGGGTTAGTTCTGTACTTCACCATCATCTGCTGAATCTCTTCCAGCCCCTCTTTCCCTTTGCGGGTGAGAGAAATCAGGTGTTCTTTGTACAGACCAAACTCAGAATAAATCTCCAGCAAAAGCTGGTAAAGAGTTTTCCCCTGATCCTTGGCCCAGGCGGAAATCTCCGCAAAAAATGAGCAGCATAGAACGGCATCCTTATCGCGAACAAAATTTCCGGCCAGATAGCCATAGCTCTCCTCTCCACCGGCAATGAAAGTTTTTACACCTTCCAAAACCTTTATCTTTTCAGCGATATACTTAAAACCGGTTAACACCTCAAAACATTCTACACCATACTTTTTGGCAATATTTGCAAGTAAATCGGTGGTTACAATGGTTTTAACAATGTACTCTTTTCCGGTCAGCTTCCCGTTTTCCTTCCATTTCCTCAGGATATAATATATCAATAATGATGCAGCCTGATTCCCGTTGAGCAGTATAAACTTCCCATCATTGTTCTTAACCCCCATACCCACGCGATCGGCATCGGGGTCGGTGGCCAGGATCAAATCGGCATCCACTTCCTGCGCCTTATCAAGGGCTAGTTTCATAGTGGCTGATTCTTCAGGATTGGGCGAAGCTACAGTTGGGAAGTTCCCATCCACCACATCCTGCTGGGGTATATGGATGATATTGGTGAAACCAAATTTTTGAAGGGCCATAGGAACCAACCTTACGCCGGTTCCGTGGATCGGGGTATAAACTATCTTAATATCCTTATGCTTCAGGTTGATTGACGGGGAGAGCGACAGGGTTGAAAGGGTGTTTACATAGATTTCGTCCAGCTCAGATCCAATCCTGCATATCAATTCTTCATTTCCCTTGAATTTAACATCAGTTACCTCAGTAATACGTTGAACTTCGTGGATAATATTTTTATCATGCGGGGGGACAATCTGCCCGCCATCCTCCCAGTAAACCTTATACCCGTTGTATTCCTTAGGGTTATGTGAAGCAGTAACAACAATTCCACATTGGCATTTATAGGTTCTTATTGCAAAGCTAAGCTCAGGTGTTGGCCGGAGCGCATCAAAGAGGTAAACTTTAATATTATTGCCCGAAAAAATGTTGGCGGCAGTTTCGGCAAACAAAATACTGTTATTCCTGGAATCGTGAGCTATGGCTACTCGTATTTCAGGCAGGCTTGAGAACTGCATCAACAGATAGTTGCATAAACCCTGGGTAGCCATTCCAACAGTATAGATATTCATCCGATTGGTGCCAGCGCCCATTATTCCTCTTAATCCACCTGTTCCAAATTCCAAATCCCGGTAAAAGGCATCTGTCAGCTCTTTGGGGTTATTGGCCATCAAAAGTTTAACTTCTTCCTGTGTATCCTTGTCGAATGCAGACTGGGTCCACTTTTGTGCCCGGTTAAGCACGCTTTGGGTGATCTCTTGCTGGTTCATGGCTTTACTTTTTAATTTAATTCCATTTCTTTAAGCTGATCTGTACACCTGGCCAGGCTAACCTGCCAGTTTGGTATTTTTTCGATGTTTAACAGGTTACGGATTTTACTCTTATTAAATACGCTATATTGGGGTCTTTTTGCCAGGGTTGGATAATCTTGGGTTTCAATGGGAATCACCTTGCAATCCAAATTCATTAGTTTGACTATTTCTGAGGCAAAATCGTACCAGGTGCAAGCTCCCTCGTTGGAGTAATGAAAAATTTCCGGCAGGAATGCGTGTTTGCCTTTTTCTATTATTGTGAGAATCACTTTTGCCAGGTCGTTGGCCCAGGTTGGGCATCCCAGCTGATCATTCACAACGCGAAGTTCAGGTTTCACCATCCCGTTACGAATGATAGTTTTTACAAAGTTATTCCCATAAACAGAGTAAAGCCAGGAGGTTCTGATAACCATACCGCAACCGGATGAAATTACGGCTCTTTCCCCTTCAAGTTTAGTCCTTCCGTATGTCGATTCCGGGTTAACGCGGTCATCCTCTTTATAAGGGGTATTCGAATTTCCATCGAATACATAATCGGTGGAGATATGAATAAGCTTACAGTCATGAACCAGGCATTTTAATGCTAAAAGCCCTGGGGCAAAAGTATTGATCTGATAAGCAGTACCACTATCCTGTTCAGCTTTATCAACTGCGGTATATGCTGCACAGTTGACTAAAAAATCAGGCTTAAATCTGGATAGATATCCGTCAATAGCAGTGGGGTTGGTTATATCAAACTCATCAACATCAGTGAATTGAAATTTTATACTCGGGTAATTTTTTGAAAGCACCCTGATTTCAGAACCAAGTTGGCCGCTTGAACCAGTAACAAGAACATTCATGGCTTATTAAGTGTAAATAAAATTGATTTCAGCTTTTGATAAAGGTGGGTTAACTTTATCCTTTGCTGAGATTATCGCTGTTTCAAGGTTGATTTTCCAGTCAATACTCAGTTCATGATCATTGTATAAAATCCCTCTCTCTGCTTCTGCATTATAGATATTATCGCATTTATATACAACAATGGCAGATTCGCTTACAACTGAAAATCCATGGGCAAAACCTTTTGGAATAAGGAGTTGTAACTTATTTTTTGATGACAGCTCAATGGCAAAATGTTTCCCAAATGTTGGGGATCCTTTACGAATATCCAGGGCAACATCCAGAATCTCACCGGTTATCACCCGAATTAGCTTTGTCTGTGCGTAAGGCGCCAGCTGGTAATGCAATCCCCGGAGAACATTCCTGCACGATTTCGATTCATTGTCCTGAACAAAGTTGATATCAATCCCTTTTTCAGCAAAAGTCTTATGGTTGAAACTCTCAAAAAAGTATCCCCGGCTATCCTCAAAAATACCGGGTTCTATAATTAGTAAATCAGGTAGCGGTGTATGAATTATCTTCATTTTATATGGTTTGATTTTGAGATATTAGCAGTTATATTATTTCTTTAGGCATTGAAAATCTAAATTTGAAAATTAAAAATTGTTCATTTAAAACTCTTCATTGGCAATTCTGAACAGGTATTCGCCATACCGGTTCTTTTTCAAAGGTTCTGCTAATTTAAGCAGCTGTTGCCTGTCAATAAATCCATTTTTGTAAGCTATCTCCTCCAGGCAAGCTATTTTCAACCCCTGGCGCTCTTCAATGGTTTGAATAAAAATAGAAGCCTGAAGCAAACTCTCGTGAGTTCCGGTATCGAGCCAGGCCATTCCTCTTCCCAACAGCTTAACGGTTAACCGGTTTTCATTCAGGTACAACCTGTTCAAATCGGTTATTTCCAGCTCGCCCCTTGGTGATGGTTTAAGGGATTTTGCCTTTTGAACAACATCATTGCTATAGAAATATAAGCCTGTAACTGCAAAATTTGATTTCGGGCTGGTGGGTTTCTCTTCAATGCTCACCACTTGTTTATTACTATTAAACTCTACAACCCCGTAGCGTTGTGGATCTGTTACATAGTAACCAAAAACGATCGCTCCGTCTTTTAGCTCAGCGCATTCTTTAAGGGTGTTGCCAAATCCCTGCCCATAGAATATATTATCACCCAAAACCATACAAACATTATCCTTCCCAATAAATTTCTCCCCAATGATGAAAGCCTGGGCAAGCCCATCAGGCGATGGTTGTTCTGCATATTCAATTTTTAAACCCAGCTGGGACCCATCATCCAGCAAATCTTGATATAGGTGGATATCCTTCGGGGTTGATATAATTAGTATCTCTTTTATCCCGGCCAGCATTAGAACAGATAAGGGATAATAAATCATGGGCTTATCATAAACCGGAATAATCTGTTTGGAAATGCTTTTGGTAATGGGGTAAAGCCTTGTACCGGCTCCGCCTGCCAGAATGATACCCTTCATAAACTACTTATTAAGCAATTGTTTAAAATATTCTATAGTAGAGATCAACCCATTTTCAAGCTTAACCCCGGGTTTCCAGCCATTAAGAGTTTTAACAGCTAATGAGATATCAGGTTTACGTTGACTTGGATCATCCATAGGCAATGGTTTATATATAACCTTTGATTTGCTACTGGTCAGCTCAATTACTTTATGTGCAAGGTCCAGAATGGTAAATTCATCGGGGTTGCCCAGGTTTATAGGGCCTGTAACCTCATCAGGAGTGCTCATTAACCGGATCATCCCTTCAACCAGATCATCCACGTACATAAAGCTTCTGGTTTGTTTGCCATCGCCAAAAATGGTGATATCCTGGTTGTTTAATGCCTGAACAATAAAATTTGAAATTACCCGGCCATCACCCGGGCTCATTCGGCTGCCATAAGTATTGAATATCCTGGCAATTTTTATTTTCACCCCGTTTTGCTGATGGTAGTTCATAAAAAGTGTTTCAGCACAACGTTTCCCCTCATCGTAGCAGGAGCGGGGGCCAATGGGGTTAACATTACCCCAGTAATTTTCCGGTTGAGGGTGTATTTTTGGATCGCCATACACCTCGCTGGTTGAGGCTTGCAAAATTTTGGCTTTTACCCTTTTGGCCAACCCAAGCATGTTTATTGCACCCATTACCGATGTTTTAACCGTCTTAATCGCATTAAACTGGTAGTGAACCGGGGATGCAGGACAAGCCAGGTTGTAGATCTCATCAACCTCGGCAAAAAAGGGCATGGTTATGTCGTGCCTTACCAGTTCAAAATACGGATTAGATATAAGGTGAACAACATTCTCCTTGGTGCCAGTAAAAAAATTATCAACACAAATCACATCATTTCCTTCTTTAAGCAACCTTTCACAAAGATGTGAACCTAAAAAACCGGCACCGCCCGTTACGAGTATCCTTTTCATTATTCAGAAATATTTTGCCATTAAGATACAATAATATATAGTTAGCCAAAAATAGTTTAATAAATCGATATTTTTAACTGGGCGAGGTAATGAAACCTATTTTTTTTAACAGCCCATTAACGTTGATGTTTCTGAACTGAAATTTTTATTGAAACATTTTATTTACTTTTTTCCTATAAATGAAAAAGTTATGTATTTTTGCGATCTGTAAATTTTCTATCAATATTGTCTAACTAATTAATTTTGAGGTAATTTTAATGATTAATCAAGAAGAATTAACTTCTAATGAAACAAATTTAGAAGAAGAGAAGCCTAAAGCAGCTTCTGTTAAAGAAACATCCAATTCAGCCGAAACCGGCGTTGAAAATTTTGATTGGGAATCCTATGCTGAGGAAGCAATCTATTCCCCATCTGAGCTAAAAAAATACGAAGCAATGTACGACCAAACCCTCTCCACAATCGGTGAGAATGAGGTTATGGAAGGTACAGTTATCGCGATGAACAAACGCGAAGTGGTTATAAACATTGGGTACAAATCCGAAGGTGTAATCAGCCTGAATGAATTCCGTTACAACCCTGATCTTAAAGTTGGAGACAAAGTTGAGGTTTATGTTGAAAACCCCGAGGATAAGAAAGGTCAGCTCTTACTATCTCACAAAAAAGCCCGCGCTGTCCAATCTTGGGATCGTGTAAACGCTTCCCTTGAGAAAGATGAAATCATTAAGGGGTACATCAAATGCCGTACAAAGGGTGGTATGATTGTGGACGTATTCGGCATAGAAGCCTTTTTGCCGGGTTCACAAATTGATGTTAAGCCCATTCGCGATTACGATATCTATGTTGGGAAAACCATGGAGTTCAAAGTGGTTAAGATCAACCAGGAGTATAAAAATGTGGTTGTATCGCACAAAGCCCTTATTGAAGCCGAACTTGAACAACAGAAGAAAGACATTATCGCTAAACTTGAAAAAGGTCAGGTTCTGGAAGGAACCGTTAAAAATATTACCAGCTACGGCGTGTTTATCGATCTGGGCGGCGTAGATGGTCTTATCCATATCACCGACCTCTCATGGGGTCGTGTTAACCACCCGGAGGAGATCGTTCAGCTGGATCAAAAGCTGAATGTTGTTATCCTGGATTTTGATGATGCAAAAAAACGTATCGCCTTAGGTCTTAAACAGCTAACCCCGCACCCATGGGATTCACTGGATGCAAACCTAAAAGTAGGTGATGTTGTAAAAGGGAAAGTGGTGGTTCTGGCAGATTACGGTGCATTTGTTGAAATTGCAACCGGAGTTGAAGGGTTGATCCATGTTTCTGAAATGTCGTGGAGCCAGCATTTACGCAGCGCTCAGGAATTCCTGAAAGTTGGCGATGTAGTAGATGCGCAGATTCTCACACTTGACAGAGAAGAACGCAAGATGTCACTTGGTATCAAACAGCTGAAAGCTGATCCCTGGGATAAGATTGAGGAGAAATACCCAATTGGTTCACAGCATAAGGCAAAAGTCCGCAACTTCACAACCTTTGGTGTTTTTGTAGAGATTGAGGAAGGCGTTGATGGGCTCATTCATATCTCAGACCTGAGCTGGACCAAGAAAATTAAACATCCTGCCGAGTTTACCGCAGTTGGTTCCGACATAGACGTGGTTGTACTTGAAATTGACAAGGATAACCGCCGTTTAAGCCTTGGCCACAAGCAGCTGGAGGAGAACCCCTGGGATGTATTTGAAACCATTTTCAGCGTTGATTCTGTTCACGAAGGCACTATTATAGATGTTTTCGATAAAGGTGCAGTGGTTGCACTTCCTTACGGTGTTGAAGGGTTTGTTACACCCAAACATCTGGTTAAAGAAGATGGACACGCAGCAAAAGTTGAAGAAAAATTGCAGTTTAAGGTGATTGAATTCAACAAATCAGCAAAACGTATTATTCTTTCACATAGCAGGATTCATGAGGATTCTACCAAATCCGAAGAAAAAGCGGAGAAAAAATCTAAGGCTTCAACCACACAAAAAGCTGTAAAAAAGTTGAAAGCTAACTTAGAAAAGACTACCTTGGGGGATATTTCGGAACTAGCTGCTTTAAAAACAGAACTTGAAGAATCCCAAAAGAAAGAAGATAAAGGCAGTAAGGAGTAATAACATTAGTTTAAACCAAATTAATCCTGATGGCGATGGAATTTAAAATTGAAAAGCTGGAAAACTTCACCCTGATTGAAGTTTTGGAAGAGAAGCTCGACACCAATATTGCACCGAGCCTAAAATCGGAACTGGTCTTGATTTCAGGGAATGGGGAACGCAACATAGTGCTTGATCTCAACAGCTGCCGCTACTGCGATTCTTCCGGTTTAAGCGCCATACTGGTTGCAAACAGACTCTGTAAAAACGCCAATGGTACTTTTGTTCTTACCGGATTAACTGATGCTGTTGAAAGGTTAATTACTATTTCACAGCTTGACACTGTGCTCAACATTGCCTATACCCGTGCTGAAGCAGTTGAGATGATCAGTAAATCTGAAAAGAATTAAATGTGACATTTTCCGTTACTGTTTTGGGTAGCAGCAGTGCTCTACCTACATCTACAAGATTTCCTTCCGCTCATGTGCTTAACGCACATGAGCGTTTGTTTTTAATCGACTGTGGCGAGGGTACCCAAATGCAGCTCCGGAAGCTGCACATCAGGATGTCCAAAATCAACACAATTCTTATTTCCCATGTTCATGGTGATCATACCCTTGGCCTGGTTGGGCTT
>CAZKHG010000074.1:0-8481 GCA_964552655.1 uncultured Rikenellaceae bacterium | reverse complement strand
GTAATACTGTATCGCGACAAGAAAAAACAAAGCAAACCCGAAGCAATGGAAATTACAACCTTAATCTTTGGTCTTAACGCACTCCTGTTATAATACATTAAATGGGTATTGTGTTCTACAGATTCGTTATTCTCCATTTTAAATGGGTGCTTTTTTTAGCATATTAAATTGCATTGAACATGGAATTGGCTGAGCTATACTCCGGGCTGAGGTTGTTGTTGAGCCTGATTCGTTTTTCTTTGTTTCTTCATTTTTTTTCTTTCCAGTTTTTTTCTTTTTCGGAGGTTCTTTATTGCCCTATAAATAAGGTAGCCTATAATTACGATTAACCAGAAGGGCCATATTTTAAGGATAAAAAGCAGGAACGATACTGTCGCTTTCCAGCCGCTATCGAGCGCTTTAATAAGACGCTGGAAGAATCGAGGGGTTTCTTCAGGTTGATAGGTGTACTCCAGCTTTTGATACATGGTAAGGTTAATAGTGCTAAACTCAACCTGGTGTTTTATGAAGTTTAGCCGACCTTCTGCTGATTCAATTTCGCCCCTGATTTCACCCAGCTTGTTTTCAATTTTAAGTATATCATCAATTGATGTGGCCTTTCGGAGCAGTTTCAGGTACGATTGTTCCACCTTCTTCTTATTATGGAGTCGTGTTTCGATATCCATGTACTCTTCAGTAATATCCTGTGAATCAATATTCTGATAATCAATTTTTTTCGCAATCCGAGAGATTTCTGTGATTAACCGGTCAAAGAGTTCCGCAGGAACCCTTATATTTATGCTGTTGGTCATCAGCTCGTTGGTATTCTGAAGATTCTCACTGACAATGTATGCTTTATGGTTGGTAAGAATATACCCAAGTTTTTTTCTTGATGTCTCATAATTAGAAACCTCAATGCTGATATACGCTGTTTTAATGATTTTTTTGTTTACATTCCCGATATCCTGATTTGGTTTGTCCGTTAATGTGGCTGGTTTATCGGCCATCTCTGATTCGCTTACCATAGATTTTGCCTCATAGGCCATATCCCTGGAACCACTCTCATTGCTGGTTTTCGATTTGCATGCAACCAATACCGATAACGATATCAGTAAAGCTAATAATCTGATTTTCATAGTTTTAAATTTTGTATTGATTGTTAGTAATTATTCAATTTTTATCTCATCCCCCAGCACCTCTACGATATCGCCCTTTCTAATTTTGGCTCTTCTCCTTATTTCAGTTTTTCCATTGAGTTTAACAACTCTATCATCAACCAGCTGGTGTGCATGGCTGCCGTTTACAGCGATTCTGCACGCCTTAAGCAATTGGTCAAGCTGGATAAATTCATCTTTTAAATGAAACAATTGCATTTCAAAAATTTTAGGTTAAGATACAAAAAAAACCACCCGATGGGTGGTTTTAAAGGAATAATTTAATCTACTGGTTATTTGGTAGCATTTTCAAGTCTTTTCATTATAGAAAAAATAAAAATAGCAGATAAAACACAGCATACAATAAATATTGACCAAAGCTGCCAGAGATCCAGTTTTCCCCAGAAGTTACTGCCTACAAAAAGGAATTTATTTCCCACTGCAGTGGCAAGTAACCAGCCACCTTGCATCAATCCCTGAAAACGGGGTGGGGCAACTTTCGAAACAAATGATAGCCCCATCGGGCTTAAAAACAGCTCAGCCATGGTTAAAACCAAATAGCTGCTTATCAGCCAGTAAGGGATTACCCTCGATGAATCGGGAACAGGGTTATACTTTGTTGCTCCGGAGGCATCTACATATTGTAGTTCGTGGGGGGAGATCAGGTTAAGTGATGCAACCAGGATAATTAAGAAACCAACAGCAGCAATTATCATCCCAATACCAATTTTCTTTGGTGTTGATGGTTCTGCATTCTTACTTCTTAACCATGCAAACGCACCCATAACCGGGAAGGTGAGAGCTACTATGAAAAGTGGGTTAAATGATTGAAAAACCTCAGGTGATATGTCATTCTCAGCTGAATAACCAGAAATAAAATAGTAAGTTAAGGCTCCTAGCCCAATAAACATAGCCCCGCCAATAATACGTTCGTTAAGTTTTTTTCTGCCAACAAGTAGATATAAACCGGCTGCAGTACCAATAAAGGCCAGTATCGATTCCAGGTTAAAGAAAACATTGGTAAACGCACCAACCGTTTTTACGGTGTAATCGCGGGCAAAAAAGGTCAATGTCAGCCCATTCTGGTGGAACGACATCCAGAAAAATATCACCACAAAGAAAACCAGGATAAGCGATGAAACCCTTGGTCTTTCCTCTTTTGTTGATATCTGAATAATCCAGGCAACAAACCCGATGAATAAACCTACTGCCATTCCCAAGGCTACATCGTTGAGTAAAAAGTAGAAGATTACAGAAGTGGTAATCATCAATCCGGCAGCCAGAAGCAACGCAACAGGACTTGTTGTGGAGTTGGCATTCCCATTCTCAGATTTCTCTGCTTTTGCAATTTTTTCAACTGTTGGCAAATGTTTGTTAAAGGTAACATATACTAACAAAGAGATAATCATTGCAACTGCTGCAACGCCGAAAGCGTAGTTGTAACCCTTGGCAAAGGCATCAATATAGTTTTGGGCAAAAGTTACAAGATCAGTAACTGCCATTCCGGATACTTTATCAGCCAGGGTTTGGAATGTAGAAACATCTGCAAGCGTACCATTCATATAGGCATGGCACATTGCAGGCAAGCTTCCATCATGGGCAAAGCCCTGTGTTTCCAGGAACCAGTTACGAACACCGGTGGCAACAAACGGTGCAAAAAAAGCTCCAATATTGATACCCATGTAAAAGATCATAAATGCAGAATCTCGAACACTTGAGTACTTTGGATCATCATATAGCTGCCCTACTACGGCTTGCAGGTTACCCTTGAATAACCCATTGCCCAGAGCTATGGTAAACAAACCCACCAGGCTCATCCATAGATATTTCTGATTTGCAACAGTTGGGTATGCCATCATAAGATATCCTATGAACATGATGATTATTCCAACCAGAATCACACTTTTGTATTTCCTGGTTGAGTCGGCTAGAATACCACCTACAAGAGCTAATGCATAAATACCAAAATAGAACCAGCTATAGTAATTACCTGCTGTTTGCTCGGTTAATCCATACTTTGCTTGTAAGAAAAGTACCAGAATTGCCATCATGGTGTAGAAACCAAATCGTTCCCCCATGTTGGAGAAAAACGCCACCAGCAACCCTTTGGGATGTCCTTTTAACATAAATTGATTTTTTTAAAGGTTTATATTATTTATCATTTTTATTCGGCGCTGGCAAAGATAAAAAAAAATCAATGCCAAACTTTTTATCCTGAGTATGTTGTAAAAAACTCTTTGATGTAAAATACATTCAGTGGTTTAAAAACTCTATATTTGTTATGATTTCATTTATAAATTTCCTTTAAAAAAAAGTGAAAATATTTTTTACAAGTCAGATTCGGGAAATTGACCGCTTAACGATTGAGAATGAACCAATCCTTTCTATTGATTTAATGGAAAGGGCTGCAAATGCCCTGTTGGCATGGTTCGCCAAAAAAATTCCCACAACCCGGGAAATTGTAGTTATTGCTGGACCAGGGAATAATGGGGGCGATGGCCTGGCTTTGGCCAGGATGCTTGTTGAAATAGGGTATAATGTAAGGGTTTACTGCTTGGCATCATCAAGTTGCTCTCCCGATTTCACTATCAACCTTAATAGGTTAGTAAAACAGTCACTTGTTAATCCTTTTATAATTAACAGTTTGGCAGATATTCCTGATTTCGAATCGGAATCAATTATTATTGATGCTTTATATGGATCGGGAATATCGCGGCCACTGGAAGGCTTGTCATCTGGTATAGTTGAAAACATTAATGGTTCTGGGTGTAGAATCATTTCAATTGATATACCTTCAGGTCTATTTGGGGAAGAAAACCCATTTCCAAACAATCACAAGATAGTGAAAGCTGACAATACCCTTACCCTTCAATTCCCTAAGTTATCTTTCTTTTTCCCTGAAAACCAGAACTATGTTGGGAGTTGGGAAGTGCTCCCAATAGGGTTACACCCCAAAGCAATACAAAATACTGAGTCATTTTTTGAATTACTAGAAGAGGATTTGGTATCAACATTACTAAAGAAAAGGAATAAGTTTGATCACAAAGGCAACCTTGGCCATTGTCTAATAATTGCAGGTAGCCACGGTATGATGGGCGCTGCTGTACTGGCAACCTCCGCTTGTGTTAAATCAGGTGCCGGTTTAGTTACAGCTCATATTCCCCGGTTGGGGTATTCAATAATTCAGAATTCGGTGCCTGAAGCCCTGGCTGAAATAGATGATAATGATTGGTTTTTTTCTGAAACCCAATCTATAGAAAAATACACTGCAATCGGGATTGGACCTGGCATTGGAAAATCATCCAGGACTATCAAAGCATTCCGGGAGTTGCTCAGGAAGGTTAAATTGCCTCTTGTCCTTGATGCAGATGCACTCAATATTATTGCTGATAATTTTGATTTGTTAGATTTGATCCCGAAAAATTCAATAATAACCCCGCACCCGGGCGAATTTGATCGGTTGTTTGGAAAATCAGAAAACGGGTATTCAAGATTAATGAGTGCTATTGGTAATGCCCAAAAGTATGGTCTTATAATTGTAGTTAAAGGGGCTCATACACAAATAGTTTGTCCCGATGGCAGGGTTTATTTCAATTCTACAGGTAACCCGGGAATGGCAACCGGTGGCTGTGGCGATGTACTAACCGGAATGATTACTTCGTTATTAGGGCAGGGTTACTCACCGGCTAATGCCGCAATGGTCGGTGTATTCATTCACGGCTTGGCAGGGGATATATCTCTGGGGGTTCAAAGTATTGAATCGCTTACCGCTTCATTTATTGTTGATAATATTGGAAAGGCGTTTAATAAACTGATATGATATGAAGAAAATTTGTTTTTATCTGATTTTGTCTGTTTTACTTTTTTCATGCAGCAAAAAGCCACTTGAGGTTGCACCGCTCGATTCTGGCAGTAAACTCGATACCCGGGGGTTAATTTATACAGTTCCAAGAACGGTTTTATCCATTAAAGTTGAGGCCACTAAACGGGTTGTCATCCCTGGGCCATTTTGCAAATTTGCTTTAAAATATTTAGGTATTGTAGATGCTCCCCAGCAAAGGGTTGAGGAATGGCGATTGACCGGTATTGACGTAATATCAGGAAATGAACCAGATCCCAGTACCCTTTTCGTGGTTTCTCCTGGTGAGAATATAAGAATTGATTTTCTTAAACTTTCAAAGAGTGGATTGATAATCCCAATAAATGGAATTCAAACATTTTCTACACCGCAAAATAGCCTTTCAAAAACTGTCGATGAAGGTGTATGGTTTACCGATCTTTCTGTTGACCCATTCATTGGTGCGCAAAAAACCTCCTTCTTTTCAAAAGTTCAACAGGATACAGGATTTGTAAAGGTTCCCGTGCAAAAGGAAATCATTGTTGAGAAAAATCTGGAAGAAAAAGCACGTGAGGCGGCTGAATTCATTTTCTCTATCCGAAAACGCCGATCTGAATTCTTATCGGTTGATGCCGACCATAACCTAAATGGGGAAGGCCTCAAGATTGCATTTGATGAGCTGTATAGGCTTGAAAACGAATATTTATCACTATTTATCGGTAAATCATACTCCGCAAATTCTTCACACTTTTTTGAGTATTTACCCATTGACTCTAAAGGGGAAACATCAATCATTTTCAGGTTTTCAACTGGGAAAGGAGTACTTTCTTCAGCTGATCTTAGCGGGAACCCGATTCTGCTAAAACTGGAACCAGAAAAAGTTTCGGACTCCTACAGCCAATTTTTTGCAAGCATTTCCCAGGAGAAGGACAAGCCCCTGAATGACGTAGTTTATTATCGGATGCCGCTTAACTGCAACCTCCGAATTACTGATGGAAAGGCCGATATTTATCAAAAAAGATTGACCATTTACCAATATGGCCCAATAGTTCCTATGCCTGCTCGTTATATAATTAAGGATAACGGTTTTATCAATAGTGATAAATAAACTTTAGTTTTTCCCTTAAAATATTTAAGACGCAGGAACCTATTTTAATTTGCTAATAAATTTTTTCCTGAAATCCTCCCAGGTGGTTGATTTATACTGATTTTCAGCAAAGAAAACTAAAATGGGTTCAATATCCGCCGGAGTTAGGTACCCAGGAACCACTGTGAGTAAATTGCTTTGGTCATCGAGGTAGGCTGCTGATGGGTAGGATAATTTACCATTTAAAAGGGCAATAGCAAGATCATGTGGTGGGCGAGAACCGGTGCCGTTATTTCTATATACCTTACCTTTATAGGATATCTCCTGCTTGGTTTCAGCGTTAAACTTAACCGGGTAATAGTATTTATTAAGGTATTCAGCTATCTGAGGATTGCTGAATGTGTTTTTATCCAGTTCTTTACACCAGCCACACCAATCAGTATAAACATCAATGAATATTTTTTTTGGTTTAATCTCATTTTGTTTTAAAGCTTCCTCAAAAGTCAGCCAGTTGATTTTTGTTTGACCATAAAGATGATTTAATGGAAATTGAATCATCAATAAGATTAAGGTTGCTAAAATCGTTTTTTTCATAAAACTCCTCCGGTTTTTTTTACAAAAGTAGCATTTCATTTTACAGTATAGTTAACGTAATGTGTCATTAAATGTTTATTTGGTTTTGTTAAAGTTTTGTAGATGATTTAAAATTGAGGTATTTTTATTGGCTGATTTAGAAAAAATATATAGTAACTAACTAAAATAAAAAGATATGAATAAAGAGATTCAAAACCTTGAACCAAAGGCTTTATGGGAAAATTTTAAGAGCCTGACTCAAATACCAAGACCCTCTAAGAAAGAAACTGCTGTAATAGAGTTTATGAAGAAATTTGGGCTGGGACTTGGCCTGGAAACCATTGTTGATAGTGTTGGAAATGTAATCATCCGCAAACCGGCAACACCAGGAATGGAAAACCGAAAAGGCGTTATTCTTCAAGGTCATCTCGATATGGTTCCCCAAAAGAATAGCGACAAAATACATGATTTTGAAAAAGATCCTATCGAAGCCTATATTGATGGGGAATGGGTGAAAGCCAACGGAACAACACTCGGTGCCGATAACGGCATAGGTGTTGCCGCAGCGATGGCGGTTCTCGAAGCAAAAGACATGGTTCATGGCCCTGTTGAAACTTTATTTACAATTGATGAAGAAACCGGGATGACCGGAGCTTTTGCATTAAAACCTGGAATAATTAAAGGTGATATATTGATTAATCTCGACTCTGAGGATGAAGGTGAACTTTATGTTGGATGTGCCGGAGGTTTGGATGCTAATATTAAAATGTCCTTCACTGAATCACCAGTTTCAAAAGATATGGTTGCCTATAAAATCTCAGTAACCGGCCTTAAAGGAGGACACTCCGGGTTAGACATAAACCTTGGCAGAGCCAATTCTATTAAGCTGCTTTTTAGATTCTTCTATGGAGCCGCGAAAAAAGTTGGGCTACGGATTGCTTCCATTGATGGCGGAAGCCTTAGGAATGCAATCCCTAGGGAGGCTTTTGCTACCATTGTATTACCTCAATCCAACATTGCTGATTTCGAAAAATTATTCAACACATACCTAAATATATATAAATCCGAATTTTCAATTACAGAACCCACATTATCATTTAAATTCGATAAGACGGATTTACCCAATTCATTGATAGATGAAAAAACACAGTATAAACTCATCAGGGCTATCTATGGCTGCCCAAATGGATTGATTCGCTTGAGCGATTCTATACCTGGGTTAGTGGAAACTTCTACAAATTTAGCAAGAGTTTATACCGAAAATTCAACCATAAATGCTCAGTGTTTACTGCGTAGCTCAGTTGAGTCATCAAAGGAGGCTTTAGCCGATAAAATTGCATCGGTTTTCGAGTTGGCTGGTGCCGATATAGAGTTTGTTGGTGGTTACCCTGGCTGGAAGCCAAATCCAGATTCAGCGATCCTTAAGGTGATGTCCGAAGTTTATTCGAAGAAATTTGGGAAAGTCCCCGAGGTTAAAGCTATCCATGCTGGCTTGGAATGTGGAATTTTAAGTGGCGCATACCCCAATTGGGATATGATATCTTGTGGTCCAACTATTAGATCCCCCCATTCCCCAGATGAAAAAGTTAATATTGAGACAGTTAATAAATTCTGGTTGTATTTAGTAGAAGTACTGAAAAACATTCCAGTGAAATAATCTATGATTTTAATTCTGATAAGGTAATTATTAATCGCCTTTTTTATTTTTTATGAAACTGATAATGAGTATAATATAAAAATTTGTAAAATTTTTGTAAATTTTTTGCAATTTATTTGGTTTAATAAATTTATTGCTGCTATATTTGCACCCGCTTTTGGAAAAAGGCGAACGGGGTACGGGAGAATGTGGG
>CAZKHG010000073.1:0-8692 GCA_964552655.1 uncultured Rikenellaceae bacterium | reverse complement strand
GCCCGGGGTTTTTTTATAATTTGTATTAGATTACTGCAAAACAAAGATAATTGGGAAGGTAAACGAAACACGCACAGGTTTACCCCTTTGTTTACCAGGGTTCCACTTTGGTGAAGATTCAACAACGCGGACAGCTTCTTTATCAAGCGATGGGTCAACACCACGGATCACTTTTACATTGGTGAGCCTGCCATCTGCTTCAACCACAAACTGAACGAAAACACGTCCCTGAATACCATTTTCAGCGGCAACTTCAGGGTAACGGAGGTTTTCACCAATGTACTGACGGAATTCATTTGCCCCGCCTGTTCCGAAACTTGGCATTTCCTCAACAATAAGAAATACCTCTTCCTCTTTTGCTGTTTCTTCAACCTCTTCAGTTGCTTGTTCAACCACTTCAACAACAGCCTCATCCTGCATAGTTTCCTGGGCATCCTCCATGCTTAATACGGTACCCTTATCTTTTACGTCAACTGAGTCAACTACGACAGGTGCAGTATATTTAACCTGTTGTTGTGCTTCAGCTGGTGGAGGTGGAGGAGGTGGTGGCGGTGCAACCGTTTGATCTGGCTGATCCAGGTTCTCCATTTGAGCCTCTACAACCCGCTCATCTTTTTTTAACCTCTTCTGAGATACAGTAGCCATAACATAAGGGGTAATAATTGCAGTGCTTACAATTATAACACCAACAAGTATTGCCCAAATTACTGTACGGTTGTATTTCTTACGAATGCTGTACGCCCCGTACTCCTTGTTTCTATTCTCGAAAACAATATCATCAAACGAAGGAACATTTTTTAACTGATTTTCCATAGTTCAACTTTTAAGGGGTTACAGTGGTAGGAGGGTTAAGTTCAAGCGCTTTTTTAACCATCTCATCTTCAATATAGTTGATATCAACTATAGCATAATTGGCAATGCCACAAATTGACATTTCATCAATGATATCTACGATATTAGCATAACGGGATTCTTTATATGCTTTTATCAAAACAATTGGACCTGAGTCATCCTGCTTTTTAAATCTTCTGATATTGGCATTCAGCGAATCACGGCTCATACCGGGGTTTTCCTTTACGATCTGCTCCTTAAAAGCATCAATTTTTTTAAATAGAAGCCTGTTTCTTTCCAGGAGCATTTTTCTGATACCCTGATCACTATAATCGGTTTGCTGCAACGGAGGGGGATTTTTTGGGTCTTTAACCCTTCCCGGATACCAGTAAACAATGTTGTTTGGTCCCAGAATTACATTAATGGTTCTGCTTTCAGAAATAACTGGAGCTTGTTTATCATCTTTATTCTTTTCTGGCAGTACAATCTCCATCACTTTTGATTTGCTGAAAGCCGTAGTGAGCATAAAAAAGGTAATCAGAAGACACATCAGGTCAACCATCGGAGTCATATCAACGTGGGCTGGGTGTTTCTTGGGTTTCTTTTTCCCGCCTTCGTGTTTGTCTTGTTCAACTATTTCAGCCATTTTACTCTACTTTTTGAGTTATTTCAATAACTTCGAGGTTGGTAATCAGGTTAAACCTTTTAACGTTCTTATCCTGGAGTATATCTAGAACTTTCTTCACAATAGGAAACTTAGAGTCTGCATCGCCCTTGATGCATGCCTGAATATTGGGGTTTACCTGACGGGCATAAAGAATCCACATTGCCAGCTGGTTATCAGTTGAATCAATAGGAATTCCTTTTTGTAGCTTATCCCTTTCCTGAGGGTTAGCCGCGTTGATGTATGCCTTAATATCGTTAATGGCAACACCAAACGAGGACTGGTTCTTTTCAAATTTTATCACCTCTTCGGGGGTAAAGGTTATGTTGTACCTTTTGCCCATTTCTGTCAGAATTTTACTCCTGTAGTGAAGCAAAGTATCAGGGCCGTTATCAAAATTGAAGAACACGCGATCATCTTTTGAAATAAGCACAGTCATGATATTTGCATCAGGTGCAGTTTTTTCTGATACCGAGAAAGGTGTATCAACAGGTGCCGGTTCCTGTGGCCTGAAGGTTGTGGTTAACATAAAAAAGGTCAGCAACAACGAAAACAGGTCAACCATCGGCGTCATGTCGACACGGGGTTGTTTAGATGGTAATTTAATCTTTGGCATGGACTAGTCTGTTTTTTTTTGAGCCAAAAGATATTATTAATTACTTCTTTAATGATGCAGCAAATGTCTGGGTCAAGCTGAAACCAGCCTCATCAATACGGAATGTATAACCATCAATCTTTGAAGAGAAATAGTTGTACATGATGATAGCGATAGTTGAACCAGTAATACCAAATGCAGTGTTGATAAGGGCTTCAGAAATACCAGTTGCAAGTGCAAGGGCATCTGGAGCACCAGCTTGTGCAAGAGCGGCAAATGCACGGATCATACCAAGCACTGTACCAATAAGACCGATTAGCACTGAGATTGAAGCCAGGGTGGAAAAGATAACCATGTTTTTACCCAGCATTGGTAGCTCAAGCGCAGTGGCTTCCTCTAATGATTTTTGTATAGAAAGAATCTTCTGGTCTTTCTCGAGTTCTGGATCTTTTTGGAGATCGCGGTAGCGAACCAGGGCGGCTTTCATAACGTTGGCCAAAGAACCTTTTTGTTTGTCACAAGCTTCTAAAGCTTCTTCAATCTTATCTTCTGCAAGTAAATTCTGCAGGTTACGAACAAAAGAGTTTAATCTGCCCTTCCCTTGAGCCCTTGCCAGAGTGATAAATCTTTCGAATGTGAAAATGATAAGGACTAATACGCAGGTCATAAGTATAGGTACAATGTACCCCCCCTTGTAAATAATTGCTAAATAATTATTTGGCAGCGGATGTCCCTTTGGATTTCCACCTTCGAAGTTAACCGGATTACCCATTATATATACATATAGATATACGGCAACAGCCAAAGCTATTAAAATAGCACTGGTTGCAAAAATCGACTGCAACACTTCTTTAAAAGTACTTCCTTTTTTACTCATTGTAGTATTGTTTAATTAGGTTTTGAGTTTTCTGAACTGCAAATATAAAAATTGATTTATTTTTTTTTAACGGTTTAGTGTAAATATTATTTTAAAACGCAATGTTCTTTAGCGAATAATCATTTTGCTTACTGTTCAAGGGTGATTGTGTATTTCATTGTTTTGCTAACTAAAATTTCCTTTGTCTTGTAACCCTTAGCGCTAACAATGAATGCTTCTGACCCCTTTGGAATTTCAAATGCAAATTCACCTTTAGCATTGGTCCAAACCTCTGCAGCAGTATCCCTCACACGAACAGAAGCATTGGCAATGGGCTGACCTGAAGCGTCAACCACTGTGCCGTGATGCTGGTTCTTGTACTTAGCCGCTTCGGCATTGGCAATGGTGATCTCGGCATTCTTGATGGATACAGTAGCTGTTTGATTGCTGGGATCAATTTCAAGGGTTTTCTTATAGGTTTCAATTGCTTTGGTATATTCTCCCATAGAAAAGTACATGAAACCCAGGGCGTTATATGCCTTAACCTTAAAATCTTTATTATTTGGGTCAAGGTTAATCATTAAATCATAGTAATTTTTCGATTTTGTGTAATCCTTATTGGTGAAGTAGTAGTAGCCCATATACCTGTATGCATCATAAAGTTCGTTGGCATTTTTAACGCTGTCAACGCGGGTTTTCTGAATAACCACTTCAAATTTAGGTTTTGCTAAACCCTCTTTTGTGTCGGGATCCATAGCAGCATAGGCATTTGCTATTGCAACATAGGCGGGGATATATTCAGGGTCTTTTTGCAGAACAAGGTTGTAGATTGAATCCGCTTTAGTGTAGCTTTTGCCTTGGTAATACGCGCGCCCAATCTGCATCAGATCGGTAACATCATTTTTGCCCAACGCGGCTAGTTTTTCAAATGTTTTTGCAGATTCAATAAAACGTTTGTAGTTATAGTAGCTAACGGCAACCTCGTATAGCAAAGCTTTATCATCTGGTGTAGCAGTTAAGGCTTTTTCATAAGCCTCGAATGCTTTATTTATTTCCACATCGGCTTTTGATATCTGATCTGTAAGATCTGCAATTTTTACATTAAGGGTATCAATCTGTGATTTATATTTAGCCTTAATCTCGGGTTTTTTGGCGTCTGCCATTCTATCAATATTCCTTTGCAAATCACGGTTAAGCCTGGCGGTATCCTGAACCATTTTGGGGTAATTTGCATTCTTTTTCAGAAGGATTTTAGCATAATAGGTGTAGTCCTTTTTTATTATTCTTTCTTCAGGTAAATCCTTAAAAAGCTTGTCCATGTATGCCAATGCCTTTTCATAGGCAGGAGGGTTTTTTTCAAAGCTTGAATAGGCAGCAATACGGTTAAGGTAGGTTCTGGATTGGTCAATGGCAAAAATCTCTTCCACATTTTTCACCACCTCATCATACTCTTTGGCATAGAAAAGTGCGTTCACATACCTAATTTTAGCAGGTATGTTACCTTTGGTAAGTTCAAGATAAGTTTTAAAATACTCCTTGGATTTTTCGTATTTACCAGCCATGGAGTAAAGTTGCCCTAGCTCCCTATAGGCAGGTGCGTAAGTTGATCGTAAATTGATTGCCTGTTCATAGTAAGGAATTGCGGCCATCAGGTTTTTGCTCTTCATGTAAATGCTGCCAATCTTCATATTGGCGGTAGGTGATTTATCGTTGAATTTCTGGGCAATGTTATAGTTCCGGATTGAATTTGACCCGTCTTTTACCAGGTAATAGACATCACCGAGAATTATATAAATCTCGAAGTTTTTGGAATCAATAGATAATGCCTCTCTTAATAACGGCATAGCCTTGGAGGAATCAACTTTTTCGTCTTTAATGTACGATTCGGCCAATTTTGCCAGGGTAAAAGCGTAATCCTGAGGATTTACAATCTTCGAAACTTTTTTATATGGAGGCAGAAGTCTTTTCGCCTTCTTCCTGAACTTATCTGCAGCTTGATTATCGTCAAGGTAGAATGCAACTTTTGCCAAACCGATATAGTTGAGCGGGTTGATTGAGTCAGCAGCAATACCTTTATTATATATTTCTCTTGCCTGATCTGTTGCAATCTTTAGCGAGTTGGAGATGGTATCGGCAAAATAGTTCAGTAAAATATTTTCGCCATAAAAGAAATAGTTCTTGCTATTTTTGGGCTCGCTTTGAATTAGTTTCTGGAAAGCGGCTTCGGCTTCATCGTATTGTTCGTTTTTGGTTAAATTTATTGCCGATTGTAAATCCTGTGATTTAGTATTAACAGCAAATACCAAAACTAAACTGATCAGTAAAACAAAGGGTTTTAATTTTAAACTTTTCATAGTTTTATTATTTTAAGCTTTTCTAAAATTCTTTTTTAACCTGTATCAACCTTATGGGCATTGTTGCCGGTACCAAACCCGATTTTAAAACAATTCTCTGTCCCTGTTCGGCTGCAACCCAGCTAATAAATCCCGAACCTAACCCGGCAAAAGTTTCCCTGGAAATCATGTAAACCTCCCGAACAAATGGGTAGGATTTGTTATAGATGTTACCCTGAAAGGGTTTGTAATAGGATCCGTCATTCAGGTATGGTGCAGAAACCCCCATAACATTCACCTTGGTCATAAAACTTCTTGAAAGGGAATCATCCTTATCGCTAATCCAGTTTACACTGATTATCCCGATTGCATTGGGGTTTTGGGAAATGTAATTAACCACTTCAGCGTTGTTGTTTACTGCATAAAAGTTGTCGGGAAGATTTTTAGTGAGCTCAAACCTTTCTTTAAAGTAACGGATATTGCCTGATTTGGTGTTATCAAAAACCACCACTATTTTTCCCAACTTCGATTTGGGGTTTAGCTGGTTCCAGTTTTTTGTTTCGCCCATAAATATGCTCCTGATATCATCGAAGCCTATCAGTGTATCGTGGTTTTGCTTGTTGCAGATCAGGGCAAGTGCATCGTAGGCAAATGTGGTTGTTCTGGCAATAACCAGGGAATCCTTTAAGTACTGAACCTGGGCATCAGTAAGTTTCTTGTTGGTAACAATAACCTTTACCGAGTCATTCATCAGGTCATTGATTACATCAACTTCTGGTTTATAGCTTGGAGTGATTTTGGCGTAGTTATATATGTAAGTAAAAGTGTATATTTCTGAATCAATAATAGGTTGGTAGGATTCATCAACGCTGATTTTGATATTACCCCTGGTTGGGGTTTCGTCTATTTCCTTTTTCCCCATTTGGTTACAGGTAACCAAACCAGCCATCAATCCAATAAGAATTACTGGAATAATAAGTGCTTTTTGGGTTCTCATTCTATTTATCACGGCAGAGCAAAATTTAACAGTAAAATTTTGGCACGCAATAATAGTAAAATTTTGAATATGTGATACTCTCCTCATAACCTTTATAGTTAGTTAAAAAATTCATCAATTAATTCAAAAAACACTGAAAGCCAGATTAACTAAAGTTTTTAAGTTGGATTGGGTTTAAAAAAATTTAAAAGATGTTTTATATCATTTTACTAGTAATTGCTTTTCAGCATAATGAATCGGTACACCCTGAAATTAAGAACACCTTTTAAATGACCGGCAGCTGGTCTTAAACCCTAATCCTTGTCCAACATTTTAAAGAACATCTAAACCTTTGCTATCCTGCTATATTGTTGTTTCCTGTTAATATAAACGTTTATCGTTGAAATTTCTTACCTGCTTATTCTTCTTTATTATATAGTATTATGATAAACTAAAAGTGTGCCACATTCTTCTATTGTAACAAACCGCATCGCAAATACCTAAAATACAGCATGATGCGTTTTGATTGAATGAAAATTGGAATTGTTGAGTTTTAATTAATCACATCAGATTGGTGATTAAAATCAACATTTTTAGCTTAAGAAACCCCATTTTTCAGGTATTACAATCCAGGAAATGGTTTATCAGATAAAAAGTATATAGCGTGGTGATTACTAGCAGTAGTTCAAACTTGAAAAATTACAGTGAGTTTTGGCACGATTACTCATCGTTGTTTTTATCAAAAAACACCTCCTTAATTTTGGAGTAGGTTCGTAAGGCACGGTAAATGCCATAAACCATAAAGGTGAAACCAATCAGGTAACGAATAAATGGTTCGATATGGCTGAGGTTGTTGGAAAAAGCAATGTATAAACCAACTGCCAAATAGAAAAAGGTCATCAATCCCCCAAAAATAGCCATAACCCTGTTGTATAGAATGTTTGAATTCATAGCATATAAATTTGGTGTAAAATAAACTAAAACCGGGGATATTATGAACTAATTCTCAACGAAATTTTGCCGATTGCCAGGTCGGACGTTAAAATATTCGATCATTTTTTTAACTTTGATCATTAACAGTTACCCAAAATCATTGTCGAATTTTATGACAAGCCTGATTAAACCGATAATAGTATTATTTTTTTCTCTCTTAAGTTGTTCCTCCATTGCCCAGAACTCTATTCATACAACCAACTACAGTAAATCGGAATATAATGGAGGTAATCAGAATTGGGACATAACTTTAGGAGATTACGGGGAAGTTTATATCGCCAATAACAATGGGTTGTTAATTTTTGATGGCGCACAGTGGGTTATCAACCCTTTACCAGATCAAACAATTATCCGATCAGTCGCCTATGATAATGGCAAAATTTACACCGGGTCATTTGAGGAATTTGGGTATTGGGAAAAGAATAGCCCCGACCAGTGGCGTTACACTTCTTTGATTCCGCTAATTAAGGACTACACCTTCCACAATGATGAGATATGGAAAATTGTTAAGCATAGCGGGAAGATATACTTTCAAAGTTTTGGGGCGCTTTTTGTTTACGATTTTTCTACCATCAGGAATATACCTGTTCCTGGACCGGTGCTGTTCCTGCTGAAATCGGGTGAACACTTATATATCCAGCAGATTAACGGTAAAATTTTTGAGGTAATTGAAGATGAGCTTATTCCAATAAAAGGGAGTGAGATTTTTTTTGATACTGAGGTTAAAACAATCATCGCTTTAAACGATAAGGAAACCCTTATAGGGACTGGTACAAAGGGAATATTCAGGTATGACGGGAATAGTATTGAAAGATGGGCAAACGATGCTTCTGACGATCTGATAAAGTATAAGTTGAATAATGGGATCAGATCAGGTGAGAGAATAATTATTGGTACAATCCTACAGGGCATTTATGTATTTAACCTTAAAGGTAAACTTTTACACCACCTGAATACCGATACAAAGCTTCAGAATAATACCGTTTTAGCCCTGAACAAGGATAAACTGGGGAATATTTGGGTGGGGATGGACAAGGGTATAGCTTACATATCATTCAATTCTCCAATAGTTATATATGAGGATTCAAAAAATTACCTGGGATCAGTTTACAGCGCGTGTTTATACAACAACGAGCTTTATGTCGGAACCAACCAGGGGATTTTTATTTACTCCTTAAGCAAAAACGGGTTATTTTCACTTAACCAGTTTCTCAATAACTCACAGGGTCAGGTTTGGTTTGTTAAAGCCATAGACAACAAGTTGTACTGCGGGCTTAATGATGGAACTTATCAAATCGAAAATCATACCTTAAAGAGAATATCTTCAATCAGCGGTGGGTATAACCTGATAAAGTTAATTCGGGATGATTCTGAATATCTGATTCAAAGTACGTACAGCACAATAGTAGTTTATAAAAAAATAAACAACCAATGGGCGTTTAGC
>CAZKHG010000072.1:0-9578 GCA_964552655.1 uncultured Rikenellaceae bacterium | reverse complement strand
ATTTCCAGCAAATATAAATTCCCAATCCGGATTGGGATTTTTCCCTTTTTAAAAAAGAGATGAATTTTTTTGCATTTGAATTTGTATGCAATAAAAAAGGCACCTTTCGGTGCCTTTTCACTTAACCAATATTCCAACAAAAACTATACGAGACCCTGATCAAGCATTGCGTTGGCAACTTTTAGGAAGCCGGCAACGTTTGCTCCTTTTACATAGTTGATATAACCATCTTTTTCTTTTCCGTATTTTACGCATGACTCGTGAATGCTCTTCATAATCTGATGCAAACGGGCATCAACCTCTTCCTTAATCCAGCTGATCTTCATGCTGTTTTGTGACATTTCAAGACCTGAAGTTGCAACACCACCGGCGTTTACTGCTTTACCAGGGGCGAAAAGTACCTTATTGTGGTGGAATACTTCAATAGCCTCTGGGGTACATGGCATATTTGCACCTTCAGCAACGCAAATACAACCATTCTTTACCAATGCTTCAGCATCTTCTTTACCAAGCTCGTTCTGAGTTGCACAAGGCATTGCCACGTCAACTTTCACTTCCCAAGGACGTTTCCCGGCAAAGAATTTTGAACCGGCAAATTTTTTGGCATAGGGTTCAACAATATCCTGGTTTGAAGCGCGAAGTTCAAGCAGGTAAGCGATTTTCTCATTCTCTATACCACTTTCGTCAAGAATATAACCATCGGGACCAGAAATGGTAACCACTTTACCACCAAGTTCAGTAACCTTAAGGGCGGCACCCCAGGCAACATTACCAAAACCTGAAATGGCTACTCTTTTACCCTTGTAGCTCATCCCTTTGGTGGCAAGCATTTCCTGGGCAAAATAGGTTGCACCAAAACCGGTTGCCTCCGGGCGAATCAATGAACCTCCCCAGTTAATACCCTTTCCTGTAAGAACACCAGTATTTTCACCTGCCAGTTTCCTGTACATTCCGTAAAGAAAGCCTATTTCACGGCCACCCACTCCGATATCGCCGGCAGGTACGTCAGTTTCTGGGCCGATGTGTTTCCATAATTCCAGCATGAACGATTGGCAGAAACGCATTACCTCTGCATCGCTCCGTCCTTTAGGGTTGAAATCGCTGCCGCCTTTGGCACCACCCATGGGAAGGGTTGTAAGGGAGTTTTTAAAAATCTGCTCAAACCCCAAAAACTTCAAAATGGATAGGTTTACACTTGGGTGAAAACGCAATCCACCTTTGTATGGGCCAATGGCATTGTTGAACTGAACCCGGTAAGCAAGGTTAACATGAATATTCCCTTCATCATCCATCCAGGGTACCTTAAATGTGAAAATTCTGTCAGGTTCAACTAATCTCTCGATTATTTTAGCAGATTCGAATTGAGGGTTCTGATTATAAACCTCTTCGATTGATTCCAGTACTTCACGTACAGCTTGTAAATACTCCACTTCACCAGGGTGTTTCTTTTCAAGCTCTGTCATCAGTTTATTTACGTTCATTGCTTAAAAATTTTATTATTAATAATGGAAAATCAATTTATAAGTAAAACATCATTTTATCTTAAAAAGAGGAAGCAAATGTCTGGTTATTAATTTTAATTTCAAAGTAAAAATGTCATATTAAAATATGATTAAAAACATTTTTAAGAAACATATTATTTATTTTTAATGATGTTACTGTTTGGTTTGAAGATCGTACCCTTATTACTTTTCCCGTCAATCTGGATGATTAATGGGTTGTCGAAGTGGATACACCTGATGTGCTCAGTCTCATGGAAAGCGCCGGTGGAGTTGAGGTAGTCCAGGTCGTATTTGCCATCGTTTATGAATGGGTTGATGGTTAAATAGCCTACCCTGAATGAGGTCAGGTTCTGAAAAAAGTGTGTCCCCTGGCTGGGATCCACCCTGAAGTTTTCGAGCCCTGATTCGATAATCACCCTTGCCTCGGATATTTGCGACCATTTGATTGGTATTCCCAGCCATGGATCACTGCTTCCCCATCGGCCGGGGCCAATTAACACGTAATTTCTTTTCAGACTGATGTATAGCTGGTTTATTTCTTCAAGTTCCCTGGCAATGATTTTCGTATTAGCCGGGATGAATTTCTCCGGTTTTACATACACAAAATCGTAAATATTGTTGATAGCACCATGCCCCAGGGCTGAATTTGAGTAAATAAGCGCATCCTCGCAGTTTACCTGATCCCATGGGAAATCATCAGTTTGTTCATTTTCAACAATTGGCCTGATTTGAAGAAAGTTAAAAATTTTTGGCCAACCGGGAGGTGTATCCATATTAACTGCAAACTCAATCTCAATGGGGTTATTCATCTCCTTTTGCCCCTTCTCAAGCAAAACCTGAAGGATTTCTGCAAGAGGGAAGGTTTTATGTTTAAGGATATTGGAGAAGGTTACCAGTTTCATCCCCTCATCAAAAAAACCATCGCGCAGTGAGTGCTCATGGGCATCAAATGTTGAGGCAACGTGCTTTAGGCTTGGCAGGCTATATGCATCTTTTATATCCATTTTTAGGAGGTTTACGCCATCATCAATGGATGGAATAAACGATTCGGGGCGCATATCAAGGGCGTAAAAAACCTTTTGGGTTTGCCTCACAGCCATGTCAGGGGAAGAGAGCTGCAAAACTTTTTTGGGGTATTTTGGGGAGAACCGAAGGGAAACCCCGCCATCAACTATCAGCTTTCCAAGGCCAAAACCAACTGATGCAATCCCCTCGCTGGCTTTTTCTGAGCCAATCGGGTAAAAGTTAATTGACCTGGCCACACCTGAAAAAGTTGGGAGAAATAGATTGCCATACTGGTTCCCGCAAATCTCCTGAATAATAATGCCCATCTTTTCCTCGTCAATAACATTTGAGGTGGCGGTCATGTAAGCTTTACTACTCCTAAAATAAACCGACGCGTAAACACTTTTTATTGCCTGACAGATCATGTGATGCATCTGCTGGGCATCATCAATCCGGGGAACCATATAGGTTGAGTAAATGCCCGCAAAAGGTTGGTAGTGGGAATCCTCCAGTTTGCTCGAAGACCGAATGGCAAGCGGCCGTTTAATTACCGATATGATAGGCCACAAATCACCCTTTAACCTTTCCGGGAGATCGGCAGCCAGGAACCGGGTTAATATTTCCTCATCGGGCTGATCGGAGAGTGCAAACTTGTAGAGTTTGTTGTTTTCCATGAACTCATCAAAGAGTTCAGTGCTGATAACTACCGTACGGGGAATAGTGATAACAACATTCTCAAATTTGTTGTAAAACTTATTCTCTTTAATAATTGAGTTTATAAAGGCTAAACCCCTGGCCTTGCCACCAATGGACTCATCGCCTATTCTGGAAAAAAACGAGTACTCATCATAGCTGTTCCGATCGTACTTGGCAATTACACCGCGACCTTTGCTTAACCTGAATGCTGAAATTCCCTGGAAAACAAATTTCCGTAGCTCATCGGGAGAATTAAAATCCTGCAGGGATAAGGGTCTGAATAGCTGTGCGATTGAAAATAGTGCCCTGGCATTAAGCCATTTAGAGAAATGGTTCTGGCTGGTATGGTAAACAAAACTGTCTTCAGGTACGGAAACTATCTGCTGCTGTAAACTTTGAAGGTCTATAGCCCGGGTGATCTCCCGGTGAGTTTTAGGATCACGAAAGATAAAATCGCCAAACCCGAACTGGCTGATAATATAATCGCGTAGCTCTATGTTCAGGGTCTTGGAGTACTTGTGAATAAACCCAACGCCAAGCTCATCGGCATACTTTTTATTTGAAATATCAGACGATTGAAGGATAATGGGCATAAAGGGATCGTCATTCCTGATCAGGCTGCAAAGCTTCAAACCTGCTTTGGTTTCCTGGTCACGTTTGAGGTCAACTTTATAGCTGATGTCAGTTATAACTCCCAGAATGTTTTCTTTATATTTCTGATAGATTTCAACCGCTTCGGTATAGTTGGTGGCCATTAGAATTTTTGGGCGGCCGCGCATCCGTAACATCCGCTGATGCTCATTCAGGGCTTCTTTCCCAAAACTCTTCGATTGCCTGAGGATAATCTTGTAAATATTCGGGAGAAAAGCCGAGTAGTATCTGATTGAATCTTCCACCAGCAGAATGGATTGCACCCCAATCTTTCGGATATCGTAATCAGCATTCATCTTATCCTCAATCAGCTTGATGATTGCCAGCAGGATATCTGCATTGCCAAGCCAGCAAAACACATAATCAATTGCCGATAAGTCCTCCTTTTGCAACCGGGCAGAAACCTCTCTGGAAAAAGGGGTAAGAACCACAATTGGAATCTCCGGATATCTTGATTTTATCATTCTGGCCAGGTGGAATGCGTCCATGTCGCTGATATTCAGCATGGAAATGATCAGGTCAATTTTGTCCTCCTGTAAAATACGGATAACATCCTTCGCGGAATGAGCCTGAACAAAAACGGGGGGATACCTTAAATTAAGCGATACATACTCGTTGAATATCTGTTCATCAATTCGTCCATCCTCTTCAAGCATAAAGGCATCGTAGCTGCTGCAAATAAGTAAGATCCGGAGTATCCTTTTTTGCATCAGCAGATCAAAGGAGGTATCGTTGAAATCGAGCCCGAAAGTGTTGAGGTATGATTGGGTAAAGGGCATTTTTATCCAAAAATTTATTTCGAAAGATAACCCTTTTTCCAACCCCGATCAATGATATTTGTTTCGAATCGCAAAATTCACCAGGAGTAAGTGAGTTATATGATCGAGATTGTAATGGACTGTTACAACGCTTCGTGGGATCAACCCAAATCACTGATCCGTTCCAACTTGTATGCATCAAGAATTTTTATCCGTCGGCCATCGAGCTCAATGATATTCTCGTTGCAAAAGTTGGAAAGGGTACGGATGGCATTGGATGTGGTCATATTAGAAAGGCTCGCCAGGTCTTCGCGGGAAAGGTAAACTTTTATGGTTTTGCCATCGTCCTCCAGCCCATAGGTATCGCGAAGAAAAATGAGCGATTCAGCCAATCTGCCCCGGATATGTTTTTGTGTAAGTGCTACCGTCCGGCTGTTAGAAAAGCCCAGCTCTGTAGCCAAAGATTTTAGAATATTAAAGGTTAAAGGAGCGTTGGAATTGAGTATTTCAAAAAGGCAATCCTTATCAATTGTACAAACCAGAGAATCTTCAATTGCCTGTGCTGTTGCATTGTGCGTTTCATCGGCAAACAGCGCACGGTACCCAATAAAACCAACAGGTTTTGCCATTCTTACAATCTGATCCCTGCCACCAACTCCTTCCTTAAACAGTTTAACTTTTCCCTTGTAAAGACAAACCAGACCTGTGGGGTTTTCACCGTCCCTAAATATGATTTCCCCTCTTTTGTAAAAGGTGCAGGAGAAATTATTGCTGATTTTATCCTTTTCTTCTGGGCGAAGGTTATAGAACAATGCGCAGATGGATTCAAATGCGTTATGTATTTCTAGTGGGTGCTGAGCCATAATAAATGGGTTATAAACGGATTCAAATTTAGTAAAAAAATGCCGTGCAGCATAAAAAAAATTACCACGATACTTAAATGATGTTAATACATTGAATATCAATATTTTAAAATACTGCCATTTTGATATATGATTTGTTATTAATTAGTTGATAAATGGATAGACCAAAATTCTTCAGCAGCCTAAATTTAGTATAAGTTTGCCGTGTTGCTTATTTAATATTACCACAAAAGGTTCACTTTAAAAATGAAAACCGGCTTTTTCTTTGAAAAGATTCCCGATTTGGATTTAGTAACCCATTTTGCTTTATCCAATAAGCTTCAACTTGCAGGTATCTCTGTAAATGAGAAGGAAGGACTTACAAACGATCTTTCATTCCTGAAACCGGAGGATGAGCTGATAGCTCAAATTGAGCTGGCAATAATTTTTCTTGATGGGAAATCGTATTTTAAGCTGGCTGCAAAAGCCCTAAAAAAGGGGATCAATATTTTTCTTGCCAGTTTGCCCGATTATAAGCTGGATGAGCTGATTACCCTGAAAGAGCTGGCATTTGAAATAAACAGGAGGGTTGGGTTTGGTTGTTCCGGTTTCAACCTGATTGATCCTAGTGAACTTTATATCAAGCATTTCATGATTCAGATGAATCGGGACACAGGAGCAGATACCAACGATTTGGCATTTTCCAGAATACTTGTTCAGGATATAGCATCGTTTGTACGCCTTAAACCTTGCGGAGTAAAAAAACTGCGGGTGAATGGTGTTCCAATTTTCAGTATTACACCAAAAGCGCTAAACCTTCGGCTTGAGTACGATAACAATAGCGTCATTGTTTATAGCCTGACCAGGTTGGATGAACCGGCCTACAGCTATTTAAGGCTATTCTCAGGGGAGAATATCATCCAGAAAGATTTACCATCGCATCAATTTTTTTCAAATACCAATACCCTTTTTACACCTCATCAGTTATTAACCGATTCGTTGTTTTCATCTAATTTCAGGCAGTTTATAGCGGAGCTGGTGAGTGGAACACCAATAAATTTTAGTGTTGATAAGGCTATAGAAACGCTTACACACCTGGCGACAATAAAGGAAAGACTTTCACCGGTGAATTAACCCTGGTTTATTTTTTTCTACCTGCTAATTTTTCTATATTGCTTCCTCTTAAAAACCACGGTTTGTGAATCGGAAAAAACAGGTATTCAAATATATATTCTTTGATGTTGTAAGTGCTGCTATAGCATGGACATTATTTAACTACTATCGTAAAAGATTTATAGAAACCCCGTTATTTGCCGAAAACATATATTTTACCCCTGATTCAAAATTTTTTTTGGGGCTGGTGCTGTTCTGTATGTTCTGGGTGCTTCTTTTTGACGTTACAGGTTTTTATAATGATGTTTTCCGAAAATCCAGGCTAAAGGAGCTGGGCAATAGCATTAGCATTACTCTGATCGGGGTGATCTTTATATTTTTTCTCCTCCTGCTGGACGATTATATTTCAACTTACCGCAACTACTATCAGCTTTTTACCACTCTGTTTATTCTGATTTTTTTACTTACATATATTCCCAGGCTCATCATTACATCGGATACCATTCACAAGATCCACAAGCGGGTTTACGGGTTTAAAACAGTAATAATTGGAGATGGAGAAAAAGCTCTTGAACTTTACAATGAGCTTCAATCGCAGAAAAAATCACAGGGGTATAAAATTATTGGTTACGTGCCAATAAATCAAAATTCATCAGGTAGGCTGCAAGGGATAATCCCTGAGCTTGGCGGTATTGCTGAAATTAGTCAGATTGTCAGAAATTATCAGGTTGAGGAATTGCTAATAGCCCCGGACAAGAGCGATGGGGGCAACATGGTAAAGATCATTAACGACCTGCTTGGCCTTAATGTGGTTGTAAAAGCCATTCCAAGTCTTTACGATTACCTGACAGGCAGGGTTAAAATGTCCGGGATTCTTGGGGCACCCCTAATGCTGATCTCATTTGAGCTGATGCCCGTTTGGCAGGTCAGGTTGAAACAGCTTATCGATTATATATTTGCTCTAATAGCAATAATAATCAGTATTCCCATTGCCCTGATTTTGATCATACTGATCAAATCTACCTCACGTGGGCCATTACTGCATAAGCAGGAGCGGATTGGTCAATATGGCAAACCCTTTACACTGTTCAAATTCCGTTCAATGTTCATTGATGCCGAGGCAGCGGGTCCTGCCCTGTCGAGCAAGAACGATATGCGGGTTACACCTATCGGGCGGTTTATGCGCAAAACCCGTCTTGACGAAATCCCAAACTTTTTCAATGTTTTACGGGGCGAAATGTCCCTTGTAGGCCCAAGGCCTGAACGCCAGTACTATATTGATCAGATTGTTCAGGTTGCACCGCATTACATTCACCTGCAAAAGGTGAAACCTGGTATAACATCGTGGGGGCAGGTGAAATATGGATATGCCGAGAACATTGATCAGATGGTGGAACGGCTAAAGTACGATCTGCTTTACATTGAGAACATGTCTATTTTTGTGGATATAAAAATTATAATTTATACCCTGATTACTATTTTTAAAGGGAAAGGCGTTTAAATTTTCTCTTTTACTAATTTTTGCCAGCCTTTAATTATTTAACCAAAGCATTTATCTATGGAGTTTAAAGGTATTAAGTGGTTTGTAGATTGGTCCGTCGGAACGCAAAATGCTTTGGTATAGTACAACCTCATTGATATTGACTGTCTGATACATTACCTCTTTTTTCTGCTGAATAAACTTTTTGATTTCTTCCGTTGGCTTAATCTCTTTTACCCGGCCCAACGTGATATGCGGGTTAAACTCCTTATGTTCCTCTAAAAACCCTAATGGGATTAGAGCACCATTTATCTTTTCTTTTAGCTCAAGCAACTCCCGGGATGATTCTACACCCACCCACAGAACTTTAGGTTGGTTTGGTTTTCCAAAACTCCCAAAACCTTTAATTGTTAAAGGAAAAGAATTTGTTTGAAAAAGAGCCTGGGTAATATTTTGCGACATAGTTTTAATCTTATTCGCAGGGGTATCGCCTAAAAAGAAAAGGGTAAGGTGAAGGGTGTTGCTATCAACCCATTTAATCCTGTCGAATTTAAGTATATTCTTTAACTCATTCCAATTGGCAATCAATTCATCGTTTGGCCTAATATCTAATGCAACAAAAGTTCGCAGGGTTTCCATCGCTTTTTTCAATGCAAGTTATTATTTAGTTTGAAGATTTGCAGGTTATTATTAAATTTGATAGAATTGAGCAAGTTGGTTTTATTAAATCAAGATTGCATGATAATGTTGAAGAATTTTCATTATTAAGGATACTTGCAACAATGGCATATTGTGAGTTTACAAACCTAATGTAACGGTTCAAAAGTCTAAATGGTGAATATGAATTCGATTGCATTTGTTGATACAGAGATAGAACCAAAGAGCGGGAGGATTCTTGACATTGGAAGCATCAAGGAAGATGGCAGTTCCTTTCACAAAACTTCACTTACTGAGTTTATCATTTTTTTAAACGGCACAGAATATATCTGCGGACACAACATTTTCAACCATGATATAAAGTATATAGGTAATGCACTGGCTAATGCAGGAATAAATACCGCTAATATCATTGACACACTTTTTCTTTCTCCTTTGCTGTTCCCAACCAAACCCTACCATTCACTACTTAAAGACGACAAACTGCAATCGGAAGACACAAATAATCCCTTGAACGATTCTATTAAAGCAAAAGATCTGTTTTATGATGAAATTGCCGCCTTCAAACAAACAGACGAAACACTAAAGCAAATTTTCTATTTGCTGTTGAATGATAAAAAAGAGTTTTATTCCTTTTTCCGATTTATTCAATATACAAGTGAAAGCAATGACCCAGAAAAACTTATTAGGAATAGGTTTAAAAACGAAATTTGCGAAAATGTTGACCTCTCAAAAATAATTTCTGAGTATCCAATTGAATTGGCCAACTGCTTGTCTCTTACAAGTTCCTTCATCCTCAACAAAAAAACACATTCTATCACACCTCCTTGGGTGCTTAAAAATTATCCCGAAGTTGAACGGATAATGTTTCAAT
>CAZKHG010000071.1:0-10075 GCA_964552655.1 uncultured Rikenellaceae bacterium | reverse complement strand
AACTTATAGGTATTCCACATAACCCGGAAATAGTTTATGAGAAATTACAACAGGCTGATATTAAAAATTCCTTACCTGGATTAACCCTGGAAAAGTTGATTTCGGTTTTGTTTTAAGGTGAAAATTATTTTTGGGTTTCTTTGGGAGGTTCTAATCCGTAAGCAATTCCTTCAACAAACTGGGTAGGAACGTCGCCATATCCGCCAATAGATTCCCGTTTGGTAATAAGTACAATGTATGCACCCAGGTTGGCTGCCTTTTTCTGTAAACGTATATTTGCGCTTCGCTCCGCTGCTTTTGCCGATCTGCTCCCCTTGGTGGATTGGGCATCCACTTTCCCCAACTCGTATAACCCCTGAACATCCTCTTGCTTTTCAGTTAGTACAATGGTTTTAAAATCCCCCTCAGCCACCATCTCGAAAGCAGGTTTGTTAAATACCTCCACTCTTCCCGATGAATATTGAACTTTGTGAATCTGCTTACGGAGCATCTCCTCCAATACTGTTTTACCCTCTCTATAGAAAGTAACTTTGGTTGGGGTAACCATTTGAACCTTAGCCAGCACCTTTTTGCCACTCACCAAGATAATGGTATCAAGTTTGGTAGCAGCTGAATTTGATTGCTGGGCTGTTGTTTGGGTAATTGAAAATACCAGTAGAATCAGTATAAGGAGTGTATTTTTCATTAAATAATTCCGGTTAAACAATGCTGTAGATGGATTTCAAAGTTAATGCCAATCTACAAATTTGTAAAATTTTATTCTTATTTTTTGATTTACGCATAGATGAATACAATGTTTCCCAAATTAATGTTTTTTAAATCTTCTATTTGAGGAGTACCCTTTTCAAAAGAACATAAAAAATCATTAATATAGAAATTTATAGCAAGTTAAAGGGAGCTAATGCATGATAATAAATTATTTAGTATCTTGCTTTTAAATAAATTTTAAAATGGAACCCGTAAAACTCTGGTGGACTACACCCCGTTTCCAAAAGTTGTTTGCATGGTATTTAGCCCCACAGGAAAAGCCAAAGGCATTGATATGCATCATACATGGACATGGGGAGCATTCGTGGAGATACCTTAGCTGGGCTGAGCGGTTTGTAAAAAATGGGTACGCAGTGCTCTCATGGGATCATATTGGCCATGGGCTATCCGATGGGCAAAGGGGTCATATCTGGTTTTATGAACAACTCCTACTGGAGGTTGATTTAGCCCTAACCAAAGCTGAAGAATACTTCCCGGATGCTCCCATTTTCCTTTACGGGCATAGCATGGGGGGAAATATAGCCTTAAATCATGCACTGAGAAGATGCTGCCGGGTTGAAGGAGTAATTGCCACATCACCCTGGTTGAAGCTTGCCAAGCCAACCCCAATGGTGCTGTATGCCATGGCTTCGGTGTTCAACATTATTCTTCCATTTCTACCCGTTAAATCAACAGTTTTGCCGTCGGATATTTCCCATGACCCGGTTGAGGTTAAAAAGTATGCAACAGATCCGTTGAATCACTATTGGATAACACCCCGTCTCTTCTTTTCCATTAAAAATGCCGCGGAGTACTTCATTAAAAATATCAGTAAGCTGAAAGCCCCAACTCTTATGCTACATGGCGAGGATGATCTGATTGTCTCATTTGGAACCAGCAAAGAGGTATCAAAATTTATTCATGATTGCGAATTCCATTCCTGGCCAGGAATGTACCATGAGCTGCATCATGAATCGGTTAGGGATGAGGTATTTGAAGTAATTCTAAAATGGTTAATAGTAAAATGCAAGATTAATTAGCACCACCATGAATATCAAGTTTAGGACAGAAGTAGAGGTTTCGCCTTTGCCTATCAGCATCGGGTATAGTACGCCAACGCTGCTTTTTGGATCGTGTTTTACCGAGTACATTGGCAGTATAATGCAAAAAAGAAAATTCCCGGTGCTAATCAACCCGTTTGGAGTTGTGTATAACCCCATATCGATTAAACTGATTTTAGAAAGGATATTAAACACCATGCCATTCACCGAAGACGATATCAACTTCAGGAATGGGTTGTGGTTTAGTTTTCTGCATCACACCAGCTTTTCATCCCCTCAAAAGGTGCAGTGTCTTGATAAAATAAATAAAGAACTTGAAAATTCAATCAACTTCATAAAAGAATCAAATTACATTCTTATAACTTTTGGAACTGCCCGGGTTTACTACCTCAAAGAGGATGGCCGTCCTGTGGCCAACTGCCATAAAATTCCTGCCAAGGAATTTGATAACCGCCTGCTTAGCGTCGATGAGATTTTTGTTGAATGGTCGGTTTTGCTCAACATGCTTTCCTCGGTAAATAAAGATTTAAAGGTAATCTTCACGGTAAGCCCGGTTAGACATTGGAAGGATGGTGCGCATGAAAACCAGCTGAGTAAATCAGTATTACACCTGGCTATCAACGAGCTGATTAAAAATGACCCCGAAAGATTATTCTACTTCCCGGCTTACGAGCTGATGATGGACGATCTGAGGGATTACAGGTTTTACGGAGAGGATATGTTACACCCAACGCAAGGAGCAGTTAATTACATTTGGGAGAAATTCAGCCAAACGGCACTGGATGAGTCATCGCTTGGGTTAATGAATGAAATTGAAAAGGTGATTGCTGCAACATCCCATCGTCCTTTCAACCCCGGTACAACCGAACATCAGAATTTTATTAGCAACACATTAAATCAAATACAAGGAATTAAAAAGGTTAACCCGTCATTGGATTTTACCGAAGAAGAAGATTTATTACGTGCTTTTCTGAAATGATTTGGGTTAAAACTTTAACTGAGATTTTTATATAGCTTTACCTACAAATTTTTTATCAATCATCTTTTTTGCGGCCTGGTAAATGCCCTCGGCATCGAACCCGCACTCCTGGTAGAGCTGCCCCTGGGTGATACACTCAAGGGCTTTTCCCTTTTACTCAAATAAGCCATAATTAGTTTTCAAAATCCCATTTACCCACATCGCTTATTTTAGAGGTTTAGTTGAACAAGGATAATTTTATGCTAACTTGGTACTTTTGCGTTTTCCATAGCCCGGGCAAACCTGATATTCCCTTTTTCCACCTCAGAGAATCGAACCCTAAAATAGACATCGTAGAAAATGGGCTCATTCACCCTAGTGCCAATGATATCAAATTTGATATATCGAAGCAACGTCCCCTCCAGCACCTCTACCTCCGCTGGAGTTAAACTGGAGTTGCTACTGAGGACAAACCTTACGCTAAGGATCTGACCCTTCTCGCCGATGCTAAAAGGGATATCTATTTTTTCCCCAGTTTTAGCCAGTTGTGCTATCCTTTCCTTAGAAAATGTCTCTCTGAACGCTTTTAAAAAGTTATCGTGGGTTAGCAACTTCACGTAAGAGTAGGTTCTAATTGAGGGGTCATACTGCTTGCGGTTTTCATCGGACTTTTCATACTTTGTATTTTCAATAAAAAGAGTACCCTCCTGATTCAGGCACTTGAATACTATTGAGTTGCATTTAACTGTTGATGTGTCCCATTTGCTCTGGGCTTTACCATCAGTAAGAATTGTTAAAATCAAGGCTACTAAAGTTAGAACTCGTAGAGTAGTCATTATTTTTCTTTTTTTGCCTTGTTTTTCTGATAATATTGTTGTTTTCATAACTATGTTAATTTAGTTGCAACCTGCATTAGATTTTGTTATTGCCGTTGGGGAATTTAACCCAGTAGGCAGTAATTTTCCCCCATACGGGGAATACGTGTTGAAGTATCCTAGCATAGTATCGTATTTAGCTAGCAATGCCGAGGTAAAGCCTTGATCGTAAATATCTAACAGCCAAGCACTATACGCATCCTTTCAGTTTTAGGAAAACCTATTGAACCACTTATCGGCCAACCAGTTTTTGTATTTTATTGAATAGTTGTTTACATGCTATTTATATGGTGAATCTTTTTGCTCCATTGCTCTCGCAAACCTAATCTCTCCCTTTTTTACTTCAGAAAATTTAACTCGAATATGTACATAGTAGAAAATGGGTTCCTCAACTTTATATCCAATTATACCAAATTTTACATTCTTAAGCATTGCTCCTTCTAGGACCTCAATCTCAGATGGAGTTAAGCTTGTGCCATCCTTGAAAGAAAATCTTAGACTTAGGATTTGACCCTTTTCCCCAATGCTGAATGAAACTGTAATTATTTCTTCTAAATCAGATAATTGAGATATCCGTTTTCCCGTAAAAGTTTCATTAAATGATTTTAGAAATGTATCATGTGTTAGCAGCTTAACATAAGAATATTCCCTTTGGTTATTGTCATACTCCTTCCGACTTTTTGTAATTTCTTCATAACTTGTATTTTTTATGTAAACAGTTCCATGATCTTTTGTACATTCATATTGAGTTGACTTTGCTTTTACTTTTGAAGAACCCCAATTGTCTTGAGCAACACATTCTGTTGAGTTTATCATTGGACTTATTATCAAACCGAGAACCAACAAAATTTTAATTGAAAATATACTGTCGTATTGTTTGAGTAAGAACTTTCTTGTTTTCATTTTCTTAAAATTTAGTTACAACCCAATTTAGATTTGCTTATTGCTGTTGGTAAGTTTAAACTGCTGAGTAGTTTTCCCCCATAAGGAGAGTACGAGTTAAAATACCCAAGCATCACGTTATATTGACTTAATAGAGTCGGGGTAAATCCATACTCATAAATATTAGAAATCCATGTAGAATATCTTTCTTTCTCTGATTCAGGGGAACCAACTGAAACACTTGATCCCCAACCAGAATTTGTGCTATACATAAGGCTAATGAAATACAAATCCTTGAACAGCTTCGCCTCAAACTCAATGTTGGTCTCACCGGGTTTGCCCTTGTACTGGGCAATGCCCCCGGGGTAAACGGCGTTCTGGTACGCGTGGAACAGCTCCTCGAGGAGCGAATAGGCGTTGATGTCCCCTGCGCTCCGGATGAAGATGGCGTTCGTGTTCGGGTCCCACCCGGCAGGGTTCATAAAATCCGGGTTGATGTAGAACTTCTGCCCACCCCAAATGCTGTTCAGCACGTTCCGGCTGGGGCAGTAGTCGTCCAGCGCATCCTTTACGGCGGTGAGCTGCTGGGTTTCGGCGGTGGTCAACGCCCTTAACGTGGAGGTGCTGGTGGCGCCCCCGCCAACGATCAGCTCAACGCCTTCCCCTTCACCACCGCCCCCTTCGGTCGGGTTGTAGAACACATCGTAGTACACCGGCTTGCAGGTGGAGTAGCTGTAAACCCAGGTTACCCCGTGATCCAGGCTGTAGAAGAAGCTCATGCACTCCCACCCCACGATTACGTCCTTCGTGGGGGAGGCTTTAGGCTCCGCCCTCCTCGTGCTGTAATCCCCCTCGGGGTGAAGGGTCATCCGGTAGTAGAGCATCAGGTCGGCAACCAGGGTATCCGGGCAGGCGGGAGGGAAGACCCGGAGCGTGATGCCCTGCGGGTACCCCAGGAACACCATCAGTGCCACCGAGTCGGTCCCCTCGCGCTGCATGGGCACCAGCAGCAGGTCGCCAGCCTTCTGCGAGGAGGTGCGCTCCAGCTCCCAGTGCGGCTGGCCGTACTGGCTGGTGAGGCGGTTGATGATGGGTGTTACCTGATCCAGCGCAAGGAGGCGGCTCACCACGGAGTCGCGGAAGGCATCCTGCCTGGGGGTGTAGCTCTTCAGGAATAGCGCCATGGCGGTTTGGTTGCCTGTTGGGGGTGAACCAGGCGGGAACCCTGGGGGCGGGTTGTCCTGATCACAGCCAGAGGTGGTCAGCAGGAGAACCATCCCGATAACGGCTAACACTCTGATAATGGGGGGGGTACGCTTCTTCTCCATAGGCCAGTGGGGTTAAAATTGAAACACCAAGGTAGGGAATGCTACGCAAAAAATCAAGGGGTAAATCCGGGGGCGGCCTACATCATCTTCCCCACTAGCCTTGCCACAACAACCTTTTTTGCGGCCTGGTAAATGCCCTCGGCATCGAACCCGCACTCCTGGTAGAGCTGCCCCTGGGTGCCGTGGTCAACAAAGCGGTCGGGAATACCTAATCGAATAACCTTTGTTTTATAACCTTTATCATTTAGCCATTCCACCACTGCACTTCCAAAACCACCCGGGAGACAACCATCCTCAACGGTTATAACCGTTTCAAACTTTTCGCCAATTTGCTTCAGCATATTTTCATCGAGAGGTTTTGCAAAACGCATATCGAAATGAGCAACACTGTGTCCTTCGGATTCCAACTTGTTGATAGCCTCGGCGGTTATGTTTCCAATATGCCCGATGGTTAAAAAAGCGAGGTCTTTCCCTTCACGGACAATTCTTGCTTCGCCAATCTGAATCTCACTAAATGGTTTTTGCCAATCGGTCATAACGCCATTTCCCCTTGGGTATCGAATAGACATAGGCCCCTTACCTTCAAGCTGTGCTGTGTACATCATGTTTCGCAGTTCCTCCTCGTTCATCGGTGCGGCTACAACCAAATTTGGTACGCTACGTAGGTAGGCAATATCGTAAGCACCATGATGAGTAGCGCCATCATCACCAACCAGTCCACCCCGGTCGAGGCAGAATACAACCTGCAATTTTTGCAATGCAACATCATGAATTACCTGATCGTAAGCTCGCTGCATGAATGATGAATAGATATTACAGAAAGGGATTAGTCCTTCCGCAGCCAGCCCGGCAGAAAATGTTACTGCATGTTGCTCTGCTATTCCTACGTCAAAAGCCCTTGATGGCATCTTCTGCATCAGGTTATTCATTGAGCAACCTGTGCTCATGGCAGGTGTTACCCCAACAATTCTATCATTTTTCTCAGCCAACTCAACAAGTGTATCGCCAAAAACATCCTGATAACGGGGAGGCGCCGGTTTTTCAGTCTTTACAACTATCCTCTCTCCGGTTTCCCTGTCAAATACACCAGGCGCATGAAACAAGGTTTGGTTCTGCTCTGCCGGGGAAAAACCCTTCCCTTTTACAGTGATGCAATGCAAGAGTTTTGGCCCATTAATATCTTTTAAATCTTTAAGAATTTCGGCCATATGAACCACATCGTGACCATCAACCGGACCGAAATACCTGAACCCTAGCGATTCAAATAGGTTGCTTTGTTTTAGGAATGCAACCTTTGTGGCATTGCCAATTTTTTGGATGAAGGATCTGGTTTTTCGGCTTACTCTGTTACCCTCACTTAGAAAATTCCAAACATCAGATTTTAACCTGTTATAGGTTTTGGAGGTTGTAATATCAAGAAGATACTCTTTAATTGCCCCAACATTTGGGTCAATCGCCATATTATTATCATTCAGTATCACCAGGAGGTTTGATTTCTGGATACCCCCGTTATTCAACCCCTCAAAGGTAAGACCACCCGTAAGTGAGCCATCGCCAATGATGGCGACAACCTGACGCTTATCATTTAGCAGCTGTGAGGCAACGGCCATACCAAGTGCAGCCGATACGGCTGTTGATGAGTGACCTGTACCAAATGAATCGTAATCGCTTTCACTTCTCCTGGGAAATCCGCTTATCCCTTTATACTTCCTATTAGTATGAAAAACATCCCTTCTACCGGTTAGAATTTTATGCCCATAAGCCTGATGGCCAACATCCCAGATTAACCTGTCGTGTGGAGTGTTAAACACATAATGGAGCGCCACTGTTAGCTCTACAACCCCAAGACTGGCACCAAAGTGGCCAGGGTTTGATGAGACAACATCAATAATAAACTGCCTCAACTCGTTGCTAACCTGAACAAGCTGATCGGGCTGGAGCTTCCTCAAATCTTCAGGGGAATTTATTTTCTCTAACAATTCATAATTCCCTATCATATCACCCTAATTGTTTTTATGCTACAAAATTAACTAAATAAACGCCAAATAGTGTAAAAAGTTTTGGTTCATTCAAAGTTAGAGCTGAGGATATAATAAATGAGCTTAAGTGCCTAAAGTAAACCAGCGTGTATGAAGTGAAGATTTAATTAATTCATTTAACTGACCCTGCTGTTATTAACTCATTAATATCTTTACAGATCAATAGCTTGTTAACTTTTTATAATATTATATATTTGCCGGGGTTGATTGTTAAACTTTCAAAAAACAATAAAATGATTAAACTACTTAATACCTCGATAATTCTTATAGCAATAATGTGGGCCTGTGTTCCGGCCAAGGAATTTCAGGCATTACAGGATAAAAATTTGAAATGTGAGGAGGAGCGTGAAAAATTCTCGACGGAAAATGAAGCCCTAACCACAAGGGTTTCCGAGCTGGATTCTAAAGTCAAAGTTTTGCAATCTGAAGTTGATAAACTTCTTGCCGATAGCGCCAGCAGGGCAATCGAGTTCAACCGGTTGAAAGAAGACAATCAAAAATTAACCTCCCGGTACGCTGAGCTACAACAGCTACAGCAAACGCTAATGCAAGGCAACCAGGTGGAAACCCGCAAAGTATTGGCTCAACTCCAAGCATCACAGGAGGAGTTGCAGCAGAAAGAGGATGCTCTTAAAGAGTTAGAACGCAAACTTTACCAACGAAGGCTGAGTTTGGATGAGGCACAAGCTAACTTTGATAAAATAAGCAAGGAGCTTGAAGCCCGAAATATTCGTTTAATGGAACTGGAACATAAGTTGAATATGCAGGATTCAATTATGTTAGCCCTCAAGAAAAAGGTTTCCGATGCGCTCTTTGGATTTGAGGGAAAAGGGTTAAGCGTTAAAATGCAGAATGGGAAAGTTTATGTATCCCTTGAAGAAAAGTTGATGTTCAAATCCGGGAGCTATCAGGTTGACCCAAGGGGTGCAACTGCCCTAAAACAGCTGATTCCTGTTCTGGAACAGAACACTGATATCAACATTATGGTTGAAGGGCACACCGATGATGTTCCGTATAAAGGGAGCGGCGATATGTTGGATAACTGGGATCTTAGCGTAAAAAGATCGACCACCATTGTAAGGATTCTAATTTCAGGAACCAAAATTGACCCGGTAAGAATAACGGCTGCAGGGCGGAGTGAATACCTACCTTTAGATAGAGCCAAAACCCCCGAAGCCCGACAAAAGAACCGGAGAACTGAAATAATTCTCACACCTAAACTTGATGAACTGTTAAAGCTGCTTGAGTCGAACTAAAACCTGTAAAGTACCCCGAAATTCATCAGAATAGCGTTGGCTGTGGGATTGTTTAGGCTGTAAATGTTTACATATGCGGGTAATCCGCCAACCGTTGCTTCTTTTAGTTTATATTTTCTGAATTGCGCCCGTAACCCGGTAAAAAGAACCAGGTTATCTGACGCATTGAAAATCAGATCGAAAGTAGTTTTCCCCCCAAAAGTATTTTTATAAGTAATTACTGCTTCGGGATTATTCTCAATCTTTTCGGAAAATCGGGGAAATAATGAAACCTGTGGTCCAGCACCAAAGGAAAGTGAATAGTAATCGGACAACTTATAAACATATTTATAGGTCATTTCCAGGTCAAAATGCTGAAAAACTGATTCGTAGTTTTTGACGGTTGGGGTATTGTACGATGCTGAATACGTTGCCGCAAAATCCATTTCGAAAGATTTGCTGATAGCGTAGTTATAAACTCCGCCAACAATTAACGAGCTCCCCATGGTGATCTCAATATCATCGCCCTGATCGGTTTCGCCCATCTTTATTGGATTTAGCCCGCTGCCAAAAGAGAAAATTACTCCCAAGGAATATAAAAGTGGTTTCTGCTCTTCCGGAACTCCAGGAGTGGTAAGGTTATCGCCCTGTTTTGGTAAAGCCCCAAGTTCTTTTTGAGCCTGGGAAGGATCCACCAGACTATATTGGGTGTATGCCCTCCAAATACCTGGCATTATAAATAGTTTAATGTAATAGGTTTTCCCTTTTTCTATTTCAAGGGGTAGCTTGTATGGTGTTTTTTTGCTATCGGACATAATATAGGAACCGGGAATAGCCAAATACTCATAATAACGACCATTTTTAAGACGAATTACCAGCTGTTCGTTAAGATAGATGGGTGTTGAAAATGCTGCACCATAGTAAGCCGGGTCCCTGTAAAATATCAATTT
>CAZKHG010000070.1:0-10533 GCA_964552655.1 uncultured Rikenellaceae bacterium | reverse complement strand
AACCATTCATAAAGCCAAAGGAAAGGAGTTTGATAATGTCTTTCTAATGCTCGAAGATTTCAACACTTCAACTGATGAGGCAAACCGACAGCTGTACGTTGCAATGACAAGAGCAAAACAGAATTTGACCATTCATTTGAACTCAAACTTTTTAGACAATATTACAGTGGAAAATTTGGAACGAATTGAGAATATTAATAATTATTTACCACCCAAAGTGTTAGCAATGCACCTGACCCATAAAGAAGTAAACCTGGGATATTTTGAGTTTATTCAACGTCGTATTAAAAATATCGTTAGTGGGGATGCCCTTATTATTAAAAAAGAAGAAGGTTGTGCAAATAATAATGGTGATTTGGTTTTAAAGTTTTCTCAAAAGTTCCTTGAAATTATTAAAAAGCAAGAAAATAAAGGTTATAAATTAGTAAGGGCAACAGTAAACTTTTTGGTTTATTGGATTAATGAAGAGATTGGGAAAGAACTATTGATTATTTTACCGGAAGTATATTTTGAAAAAGATGACAAATAAGATTTGTGATAGAAAACATTTTGCAATGGTAAACCATATAAGTGTTTCGGTGGTTTTTGGGCTTTTTGTGGTTCGCAAAACCAATGTAAACTGAAATTTATATTCGCTTTATTATCCCTTACAATACTATAAGATTCAATGTAGAAATTTTATTATTTATTAAATAATAATATAAAATTATTGTATAACAATAAATATTTATTACTTTCGTAGCATAATTTAAAATCTAAAAATCATGTCTAAAGGAAACAACTTTGTATTTAAAGCCCTAAATGTTGTGGCTTGGATCATCTTCGTTGGCTTGTCTATAGAAGCCGGAGGCCTGATAGTCAATTTTATTTTCAGCCTGTATAAACCAGAATTTGTACAAAACTTATATCAAAAGCTGGACTTAAGTGAAATGTATAATCGAAGTCAATGGGCTTTCTACAGTATGTATAGTTTTATCCTGGTCATCTCGATTTTAAAAGCCTACTTATTCTATGTAGTCATCAGGCTTATAAGTAAGCTTGATTTGGAAAAACCATTCAATAGCTTTGTTTCCAACCAAATTACAATAATTAGCTACTACACTCTATCCATAGGACTTTTAAGTTATGTCGCCCGGCAAGTAACCAATAGATTACAGCATCGTGGATTTGAAATCGACACCCTAAATCAGTTCTGGGCAGACAGTCAGGCGTTTATTTTTATGGCAGCTGTAATCTATGTAATTGCGAATATCTTTTCAAAAGGAGTTGAAATTCAGAACGAAAACGATTTAACTGTTTAAACTATGCCAATAATTGTTAACCTGGATGTGATGATGGCGAAGCGGAAAATATCACTGAATGAACTTTCTGAAAGGGTTGACTTGACCTTATCAAATCTATCAATCCTAAAAACCGGTAAAGCAAAAGCAATCCGATTTAGCACTTTGGACGCAATTTGTAAAGCCTTAGACTGCCAACCTGGTGACATTTTGGAGTACGATAATAATGACCTAAAAACTACAAACCCTTAAAACGGATTTTCGTTTGGAGAGTTGTCAGGTAAACATAGTGCTGTGTTATAATATTCAGATCGGAGCAGGCATAACCCATTGTTCTCAAAAACCAGCATGAAAAGTAAGTCGGAAACCTTTTATTTAACCCAATTTATGAACTTCACCCCACTATTTCTGTTTATATAAAAAGTTGCCATAGTTAGCTGCTTTGGGTATGAACAGGGCACATTTTTTACACTTAATGGCAGCAATGCCATTTATTCCTACAATTATGAGAGTCAATGAGGTAAATATAATTACAGGGTTTTTTAACAATACGGATAAGATGCCGGTGCTTTTCTTGGGACATGGCAGCCCCATGAACGCCATTGAGGAGAACGAATTCGTTGCCGGCTTCAGGAAAATTGGTGGCGAAATCCCGAAACCTAATGCAATTATCTGTATATCGGCGCATTGGGAAACCAGAGGAACATTAGTAACAGCAATGGAGAACCCTCGAACAATCCATGATTTTGGCGGCTTTCCTAAAGCACTATATGATATTCAGTACCCTGCTCCGGGTAGCCCAATGCTTGCGGAGGAAACGAAAAACATTATTAAAAGAGCTGAGGTTGGCTTGGATGATAAATGGGGGCTTGACCATGGGGCATGGTCGGTTATTAAGCATCTTTACCCAAACGCAGATGTTCCGGTTATACAAATGAGTTTGGATTACACCAAGCCGCCAAGCTATCACTATGATTTAGCCAAAGAGCTTTCATCGCTCAGAGAAAAAGGTGTTCTAATAATCGGGAGTGGCAATATGGTCCATAATTTAGGTCTGGTGGCCTGGGATAAATTGAACGTGGATAATTTCGCTTATGATTGGGCCATTGAGGCAAGCGAAAGGATGAAAAAGTCAATTACAGATGGTGATCATAAGCAGCTCATTAATTTTCAGTCGCAGGGCAGCTCTTTTAAGCTGGCAATTCCTACGCCCGAACACTATTTGCCTTTGCTCTATGTGATGGCTTTGAAGGAAAATAATGAGACATTAAGCATTTTCAATGATAAGGCGGTTGGCGGTTCATTAACCATGACATCTGTCAAAATAGGGTAAGGATTATCTGGGACCACAAGCTTGGGGCATTGGCTGTAAATCAGCTATCCACCATTTAGTTCTGCCCTGGTTTAAGACCTTTGCAAAAAATCAGGCACCTAATTCAGCCCAGATTCACCATTTGGAAATAATTCCTTAAGAATATACCTTTGATAAAAAAAGTTGAAATGAAATCATTATTAGTGTTATCTGCACTTTTAGCCATTCCGCTGCTCCAAACCTGTGATATGCAATGTGGGGAATGTTTTACCCCGCCTGAGGAGATCAGGTTAAAACTTATCGATTCCCAGGGGAACAATTTAGTTGAGAATGGCACCTACACTCCTGACTCTATTAGTCTTTATTACCTTGAAAATCAGGTTAAAAAACCTGTTCGATACGACCTGTCAACCTATTACCCGTATTTTAAAAATATTATTTTCTCATCTGAATTGGCCTGGATGAGCATTGGGGAAAGAATGAATTATTACTTACGTTTAAATTATCTCGATACCGATACACTTACACTTGAGCTTAAGGAGAAGCACTCCGATTGCTGCACCTATTTTGATGTGGTGTATTTCACCATAAATGGGAAGCAGGCTGAATTCAGCAACACGGAATATGTTTACCTGATCAGGAAAAACATAACCCAATAGTAAAGGTAAGTCAGAAAATTTAGTGTTTTATCAATCACTGGGTTAAATCTGATGGTGCTCGTAGAGGATAATCAGCTCATTTAATATTTTATCCTCACCTTCTGAATCAAATTCTGTTTTAAGGTTTGAGCCAAACACGCGGGCTATTGCCTGCCAAAAGGCAGCCGAAAAACTACCTTTCAATTCCTTTACCAGGTTGTACGATGTTTCTCCAGTTTCCCTATCAATCAGTTTTATCAGCATTTTCCCCTGAGTAACCGTGAGTTTTACCAGCTGGTTTTCAAACTCGTTTCGTATCTCTTTTTCCACCTGGTTTATATATCTCTCTTTCTCCTTTTTTGTTTTCAAATACTGTAGCTCTTCGTTCATCTCCATGAGCTTATACTTGGCAATTTGAGCGTAAGGGTACACTGCTTTCAGGTTACGGATCATGCGCTGGTACTGCCTGTAATCCCTTTTTGATTTAAACTTGCGTTGAGGGAAAACCACAATTTCCGGTATCACCCAGTTGGGAATAGTTTCCCCATCGACCACTGTAACGGGAGGTATTTTTAAACCATCAATAATAACCGTGCTTTGGGCTAAACAATCACCCCAAACGGCTAAAATAACAAGGATTGTTACTATTTTAATAATCTTTTGCATTCACCACTAACAGCAACTCTTTTAACGTTTTACAGCATTTTTTGTTATAAAAAATTTCAAAATGATTAGAATCCCATCAATCTTTAAACCAAAACATTTTGGATTCTACACTTTTTTTCTGAATTTCACATCAAATAAAACCCCAAAGTTATGGAAGTGATATCAGAAAACAACATTAAACCCCGTTATGCCGGGTTTTGGCTTAGATTTGTAGCATATATTATCGACAGGTTTGTGATATCTGCTGCCGGATTTATTGTTGCCGTTCCTGTGATCCTGGGCATTATTGCTTTTGCAGCAAATATTGATGGTATAACCGATCCCAAAGATATTTTCAGGGATGGAAACTGGTTGAATATCGGTTGGATTATCGGGTTGGTTATACTGGCAATTCTCTTCAACCTGGTAATGCAATGGTTGTACTATGCACTGATGGAATCGTCGAAATTTGGCGGAACCCTGGGTAAAATGGCACTGGGAATCCGGGTTACCGATATGGAAGGCAACAGGGTTTCTTTTGCCCGGGCCACAGGCAGGTACTTTTCAAGGATTATCACCAATATGACCATGCTGATTGGCTATATCATTGCCGGTTTTACTGAAAAGAAACAAGCATTGCACGATTTGATTGCCGGGTGTTTAGTGGTCCTGAAGTAGAATTTTTTTTTGCGCCGAACAAAAGCAAAACCATTATTGTTTGGGGTAATGAATTAAACATTTATGGAAAAAAATAACAGAAAATACTCCAACAAGGATATTACGGTTTACTGGAGGCCTTCGGAATGTGTACATGCATCAATTTGCTACACTAAACTGCTTGAGGTTTTTAATCCCAGGAATAAACCCTGGGTGAACATGGAAGGCGCATCAACAGACAAAATTATTGACATTGTAAACGAATGCCCCACCAGCGCTCTCACCTTTAAATGGAATGATACTGAAAAAAACAGGCTTGAAAAATCTCCAAAATCCATTAAGGAGGATGATTTAACGTTCGAAGGGAAATTTGGCGAGGAGCCGGTTAAAATTCAGATTATGAAAAATGGTCCCATTCTGGTTTCAGGTAAATTTAAAATTGAAGGGGAGGACGGGAACAGCATAAAATCAATGCAAATTGCCTCGCTCTGCCGATGCGGGAATACTGGCAATCATCCTTATTGTGATGGCACCCACTTCAAGGTGGGGTTTAAAGATCAGGAGGATTAGCAGATGGATGAGCAGAAACCAATTTCAGCCGTTTTAAAGGTGAAAAAAACCGGTCCCATTAAGATAACCGGCAACTTTAATATCATCGGGATTGATGGAAAAGAAGTAAAGGTTGAGGGTAACGAAACTTTTCTTTGCGCTTGTGGCCGTTCAAAAGGGAAGCCCTTTTGTGACGGAACTCATAAAAAATTCTATTCGTGGTAAAGCAGGCTAACGATTCAATGCATCGGTGATCACCAGATCAAAAATTTCTCCCATATTTTTCCCCATCGCTTTTACCTGTTGGGGTACAATGCTGGCATCGCTCATTCCTGGTACTGTGTTGATTTCCAGAAAATACAACCTGTTATTGCTGAATATATAATCAATCCTTACAATTCCTCTGCAATTGAGCCTATCGTATATTTTTGATGACAGGAGCTTGATCCTGTCCGACAGTTCTGTAGTTATTTCGGCCGGTGTAACTTCTTCCGATTGGTTCAGGTACTTGGCGTTGTAATCGAAAAATTCATTTTTGGGAAGAATCTCTGTAACCGGGAAAATGAATTCCTGCTCCGATGTTTTTACCAAACCGCAGGTCAGCTCCCTTCCGGCAATATACTCCTCTATCAGGATTGTTTTATCCTCGTTAAAAGCATTTTGAATTGCGGGGAGTAAATCTTCATGGTTTTTAACTTTACTTACGCCATAGCTGCTGCCACTCTCGTTAGGCTTTACAAAAACTGGCAGGCCAAGCTGGTTAATAATGCTTTCGGGATCAACCTTTTGACCCACTTTAAGCATAATCCCTTTCGCCAGGTTAACGCCAGTCTCCCGAACCATCTCTTTGCAGTAAAATTTGTTAAATGTTAGAGCGGTGTTCATTGTACTACCCGTGGTATAAGGTATCCCCATCATCTCGAAGTATCCCTGTAAAAGACCATTTTCACCGGGTGTTCCATGAATAGCGATCAACGCGCAATCGAACAGGATTTTGTTATTACCGATTATAACACTAAAATCATCCTTATTTACCAATAAATCGCCAAAATCATGATGTTTCAATGTCCATTCAGTTCCCTTGATCTGGATCGTAAAAACATTGTATTTTGATTGGTCGAGCCATTGTGTTATCTGGGCTGCACTCCTCAGCGAAATGCCTTCTTCCGAGGAGTTTCCTCCGGCAAGTATTGCAATGTTCTTTTTTGGGATCATCTTATCAAAAATTGATAACCCAAAGATATTGAAAAAAGATTGTGCTTATCAAGCTAATCCTAATGAATTATAGGGGAATTATTTAGTAATAGCCAATAATACAAAGGAAAAAGTAGGGATGTTAGTTTGTTCCGGGTGATGAACATGATTCATTCTGTCCGCAGCTACAGGTGGTTCCCAATCTTTCGGAGTTGTTTTTGCAGCTCCCGGAGCTCAGTGGTTTTTTGGTTAGAACCTGTATAACCGACAGAACAGCAAATACAGCTAATAAAAGGATTGCAGTTATAGCAAGCAGTTTAAACATAATCGTTTTTATTTTATAAACAGGTTTTTCTGAGAATTGTTTATCTGAGTACCGGGTTTTAACTAAACAAAAAGCATATTTTTACTGTTAATATCTAAAAATAATAACTTATGGAAAAGGTATCGATTTACGCCGATTGGCAAAGTGGACTGGCATTTAAAGCCGATGTAACCGGGCACAAGCTCATGCTTGATGCTGATGAGAAGGTTGGCGGCACCAATAAAGGGCCACGCCCTAAACCCCTTATGCTGGTTGCCCTTGCAGGGTGTACCGGGATGGATGTTATCTCTATCCTTCAGAAGATGAAAGTTGAAGTAAAAAAATTCCGGGTTTGGGTGGAAGCTTTGCAAACCGAGGAGCACCCAAAACACTACACCGAAATGAAGGTTATTTACGAATTTACCGGGACTAACCTTCCGATGGACAAATTAGAAAAGGCAATTAGCTTGTCTGAAGAAAGATATTGTGGTGTAAGCGCTGCTTATCGAAAGGGTATGGCTATAAGCCATGAGGTTAGAGTAAACGAAGAATAGTATTCCTTTGGCTGTAATTACAAGAGATATCGCAACAGAGGACCTTGTTGTTCAGGTACCTGAATCTGTAAATCTTCTTCGAGATAAAGGCATTGTTTGCATCATTTGTGGGGAACCGGTTTGGGGCACACTGGGCGAACTGGCTGAGTTAAAGGGTTTGTCCGATGTGGAAATAGAAGAAATTGTTAGCCAGATTAATGGTTTATTGCATTAATATCCTATTTCTTAACCAGCTTATATGCTCCCTTTTTCTTATCCCCGTTGATGATTGCAATATAAACTCCGGAATGAAGGGTTGATAAATCAACCACCCTTGATGAACTTTCAAAAAAATCATCAAAGGTCAACCTTGAATTAAGCTTCCCGGTAATATCATAGATTTCCACAGAATTGATTTTGTTGATGCTATTTATTGTGATTTTATCATTGAAAGGGTTAGGGAATAGTTTAAAATCAGTAATTCTTTCAGAGTTAACTTCGGTTGCACCAATTGCAGTGAATGAACCAACCATACCCATTGTTTCATGAGGAGTGCACTTATAATTGTAAGTTCCGGCTACGGTTACTGTGTACTCAAATGATGTGTTTGATGAATTCAGTGGTGAATTCCACAATTGTGCCCCAACAGGGATAGTTTTTGATGTAGTGGTATGCTCCCCTTCAGTCCACACCCATCGGACAACATCCCCTACATTAACAGTTAGGGTAGATGGGGAGAACGAAAAACCAGATTGGGTAATTGTATGGGTTACCGGGAATAGGGCTTGTGTAACAAGCATCATGGAAAATACCATAAGATATTGTAAAGTTTTCATGGCGAGCGTTTTTTATTCCATAGAAACATTCCAAACCTGAAAAAGTTTTTGAACTATTATGATAATATTTTAGGAATCAGGAAAATATATCAAAATTTGAAATAAAAAATTGGGAATAATGAAGATATTATAACTTTGGAAAAAAACTGATGCCCAGGTTTAAGATCACATTAGAGTACGATGGTTCCCGGTTCAGGGGATGGCAATTCCAGAAGGATTTGCCCACGGTTATGGGCAAGCTCATGGACGCCTGTCGGGAGGTATATGAAGTGGATGATTTTGAGCTGTATGGATCAGGGCGCACCGATGCAGGGGTACATGCATTAGCCCAGGTAGCTCATTTGGATGTTCAAACTGCAATGCCCCCGCACGTAGCCAGGGTTAGGCTGAACGAAAAATTGCCTTCGGCAATCAATATTTTAGGCATGGAAAAGGTACACCCCAAATTTCACGCCCGATACGATGCCATAGCCCGCAGCTACGTTTATCATATTTCGAAACGCAGAACAGCCTTTGGGAAGGATTTTTCCTGGTGGATAAAAGAGAGTCTTAACACTAAAGCCATGGCTGATGCCACCCTTCTTTTTGAAGGGATGAAAGATTTCAGGTCATTCGGTCAAACTGAAAAAGAGGATGAGTCCACTAAAGTGGAACTAAAATTCCTCAAAATATTTGAAATTGATGATTCCTTGCTGATACACATTGTTGGTTCACATTTCCTTTGGCGGATGGTAAGGCGAGTAGTTGGTGTGCTTGCTGAGGTTGGTAAAGGAAAACTTTCCCAGAAGGATATATTGCAGTTCTTTAAAACCTATTCTGAAGTACCCTCGCAATTTACCGCACCTCCATCGGGACTTTACCTGGAAAGGGTTTACTACCCCGGCGAGGAGATCAGCTATGAGCCAAGGTGGCTGATGAACATATAAAAGGGGCTGATTTTTTCAGCCCCTTTTCTTTACTCCTTCTGCACAACTACCTTAAATACTGCGGAACCTCTGGCGCTGCTAACACGGATCAGGTAAATACCCGGTGTGTACCCGTTCATGGCTAGTTTGTCCCTGAAAGATGCAGTGAGTTGTGATCTAAACTTTTTCATTATCTGCCCTTGTGGGTTGAGGATTTCAACGGTAAATATTTCCTGTTTATCGGAATCAATCGAGATATTCAGCTCATCAACAATAGGATTCGGATAGAGTGAGATTACTGTGTTAGTCCCAGGTATCCTTTCTACAGCACTTGGCCGATCAACCCATAAGGTATCAGTATCCTTGCACCCGTTATTATCAGTTACAGTTACCCAATACTTCCCATAATTAGTTATGGTTATTGATGCAGAAGTACTGCCATTATTCCAAAGATAACCCGGTCCGGGGTTATTTGAAGCAAGCAGGTAAGGGAATTCATTTGTTTCCAGCTTCAGAGTATCCTGGCCAAACTCCATATCCGGCAACGGGTGTATTGTAATACTGGTATTAAATACCTCGCCCGGAACAGATGAAATAACAGTGTTAATTGTAAATTGATGTGCTCCCGAACTTAGCAGAACATTCTGGCTGAATGTAAAGTTTGATGTGGCGTTTTGGGCGAAATCCGACGAGAAATTCAGCGTTTCAACTACTGGAGTACCTGAGGCAATCCTGTAGCTTACCTGAATACTTTCCCCTGTGGTGTATGTATGAGTTCCCCTGTTTGTCAGTTTAACAGTAATAGGTGATGCTTCATTCTCATAGCATTTGGTAACAGGCGAAATCAGCTCTGAGATAATCACATCGTACTGCTGAACCCTTACAATATGGACCCCATCGTACCCCTGGCATCCGTTGGCATCAGTAACCGAAACGGAGTAATTACCGGTTTCTGTAACTGTGAATGTTTGACCAGTTGAATTATCCTGCCATAAATACGAGGTATAACCAGTTCCTGCATCAAGCGTGATGTCCACATCTACGGTTCTGTCCAACCCAAGATCAACAACAGGTAATGCATTTACCATTATTGTTGAAGTTGCTGAGTTGGTGCAGCTGTTAGCATCGGTATAAGTGTAGGTTAATGCATGTGATCCGGCACCTGCAACCTGGGGATCAAAAGTGTTACCAGTAACACCTATTCCACCATAAGTGCCGCCATTTGGACTGCCTTGTGAGAGTGTAATCGGAGTTGCATCTGCACAAACTGGGTTTAATGCGCCAAAGGTAACAGTTGGTAGGTTATTTATCGTAACCGTTGTAGTTGAACTGGTTGCAGTGCATCCATTTTCCACTGCCTGAACAGCATAACCACCTGCTGTAGTCGCAGTATAGGTTTGATTTGTAGCAGATGTAATCGGGTTCCCATTAAGCAACCATTGGTATGAACTTGCACTGGAGGGCAAGGCAGTGAACAAGGTACTGATAACATCCCCCTGACAGTAGCTCAAGGGGTTTGTTGTGCTTATTGATACAACAGGCAGAGATTTTACCAGAATATCAGAATTTGCCGTTGATTTACACCCATTCCCATCCGTATAGCTGTAAGTAATGGTATGGGTTCCCGCTCCTTCTGACGAAGGGTCAAATATGGTAAGAGGAACAGTGCTTTCAAGGTAT
>CAZKHG010000069.1:2084-10873 GCA_964552655.1 uncultured Rikenellaceae bacterium | reverse complement strand
GATGGAACTTATACCTACTCCGTCTCCGCTTCAGGCTTCGATCCTGCTTCCGGTGGGTTCACTGTTGCCGGGGTGGACTGGATTGAGAATGTTACTCTTACACCCAGCTTAATCCTTCACTCTGTAACCTTCACCGTGATGGATGGTGCTATGCCCGTTCAGGGGGCAGATGTTACCCTCAATGGCGTTGGCACAATGACCACTGATGTTTCCGGGTTTGCCGTTTTTGCCGATGTGGCTGATGGTGCCTACACCTACTCCGTCTCCGCTTCAGGCTACGATCCTGCTTCCGGTGGGTTCACCGTTGCCGGGGCGGACTGGATTGAGAATGTATTTTTAATACCATCAGTAACTACACATAACATAACATTTACAGTTATGGATGGAGCAACTCCAATTACAGGCGCCAGTGTTGATCTTAACGGAGTTGGCACGATTTTGAGTGATGCTTCCGGCATTGCTGTATTTTCAGCAATACCAGATGGAGTTTATACATATACTGTAACAGCTTCTGGTTATAATTCTACCGGTGGAACCATTACACTTACTAGTGCTGATTGGATTGAAAACGTCATTTTAACACCATCTTCACCAACATATACAATCACGTTCCAGGTTTCAAATGGGGTAACTGCACTTGAAAATGCAATGATTACAATACCCCTGTTCAGTCCTATGTTTACAAGCCCTTCAGGTGAAGCAAATTTCTATGGCATGGTTGACGGTGTTTACAACTATACAGTAACACTGGCTGGTTACGATACATATACCGGCAGTGTAACTGTTGCAGGCACTGATATTTATGAAACAGTAATACTTACAGCATCTACTTACACATTATCCTTCAATGTTTACGACGGGGCTACCCCGTTGGAAGGGGTTGAGGTGTATGTTGATGGGTATGGTACTTTGATTACTGATATCATGGGGATGGTAAACTTTTTTGTACCCAATGGTACCTATAACTACTATATAGGCAAGTACGCCTATGAAGGCATCTCAGGTAGTGTTACCATTGCTGATGCAAATAAAACTGAGTTGATCTACCTCAATAAGTTTCATACCAGTATAATGCTTTCCCTAAAACAGGGCTGGAATATTTTCTCCTCTCCCCTGGTACCGGATAACCCCGATCTGAAAGCAACACTCACAACATTGACAGACCAGGGGAAATTGATCAAGGTTCAGGATCAGGCCGGTAATTCGATGGAGTATATCGACCCGCTTTGGGTTAATGATATCGGGAATATCACCATTGAACAGGGCTATAAGATTAAAGTAACCGAAAATTGCACCCTAGAGATTTTCGGTACTTTACCGCCTAATGCGGGATCAATACCATACTCTTTGGGTTGGAACATTTCCGGCTTCCCCAGCATTGATCTGGTTAATGCCAGGGAAGCTTGGCAGCCACTGATCGACGAGGGATCTTTTCAAAAAGCTCAATCGCAAATTGGGGCAGCCTTACAAAACCTAACTGGGTTTGGATGGATAAACAATATAGGAAACCTAATTCCCGGCGAAGGGTATAGGGTAAGGGTTAACCAGAATACCATTCTAAACTATGGAGCAAAGAAATCAACGGGTATTTGGAACGGACTGCCAAAGTTCTCCAGCATTTTCACCCCCTCGTGGGTTGGTAACGGGCTTGATCACATGAATATTTACCTGAAGAAAGCCACCTTCGAAGGGAACCATCTTGCCCCTGGTGACGAGATAGGAATCTTTGATGGTGAAAGATGCGTTGGTGTATATACGGTTAGCGGGATGGAAGATCTTTACAGGTTAAAGGCCACCCTTGATGATCCCTTTACTCCGGCAATAGATGGATTTGTTCCCGGGCATCAGATTTCCATGAAGGTTTGGGTTGCCTCCCATCAAGAATTTGCTGATATAGTATCACTAACACCGGCAAACACCTATAGCCTGACCTTTGAAGCCTCTGGAACAACTGTACTTGGGCTGGAAGCCCAAATGAGTCCAACCGTTGTTGATCCAATTTCCAACAGCATCACTGCGTTGAATGACATCTATCCCAACCCGTTCAGCGAAACCACTACAATCAACTTTACATTAAAAACACCAGGTAAGGTAGTGATTGAAGTTTACGACCTGCTTGGTTCAAGAGTTGGCATACTTTCCAATAAGGAGTATCCGGCAGGAATTAGTAAAATAACCTGGGACAGGATTTCATCCAAAGGGAATAGAGTTGTTCCCGGTGTGTATATTGTAAAAATGACCACCGGCAGCTTTTCTACCAGTAAACGGTTGGTTGCTGAATAATAAGAAAGGCGGGTTAATTGCCCGCCTTTCTTTATACAAACTCTCTCTTTAATGTTTCAACCCATTTTTTAATTCTTTCATCGGTTAGCTCGGGTTCAAAGTCCTCATCAATGGGCAAACCAATGAATTTTCCTTCAATCACTGCTTCGGATTCAATAAATTCATAGTCCTTGGTGTCACATCTGCCTACAACTTTAGCGTTTTTGCCAATCAGAAATTTTCCAATAAATCCCATATAGTCAACAAAATGGTGAGCATAAGAGATATGATCGCCCAACCCAAAAAGGGCAAAAACCTTTCCAGAGGTATTTATCTTTTCAAACTCCGGCCTGAACAAATCCCAATCAGATTTCTTTTGACCTGAATCCCAGGTTTCCATCCCAATGGTTGAGCATCCCAGGATAATATTCTCATACTTATCGAAATCTGAAGATTTTGTATTTTTTACCAGGTGCAGATCAGCATTTGCTTCACCAAGCAGAGCAACCAGTTTCTTGGCCACTCTTTCGGTTGATCCGCCGGCTGGCCCATAAAAAATTCCCACTTTTTTCATTGCATTTATTTTTTTATTTGTTTAATCCGATTAATATTATTTAAAACAACCAACTCTGATTATTGTTTTTGACCCTTCAGGCTGGCAATAGCCAAAAGCACACCCAGCACAACTCCCAGAACAGCTGCAAACAGTACCTGGAAATCGGAAGGGAGTAAAAAAGTTATTGTATGGGCTGGGATCCAGAAAAAGGGAATCGTTTTTTTGAACACAAAATCCCATTGCACCCTCCAGTTAATGCCTGCCATGATCTGACCAAACCTAACAGGTTTGAGAAAACCACCAATTGTACCGCCATTGTTTAAAATGTGGGTATCGGTTATTTTATGCAGAGTCATCATAACCGGTGCAAAGATAAGGTTCATCGCTGTGCTGATGGAGAAGGCAACCAGTACTTTTTCCCAGGTTAATATCCCCTGAATTGCCACAAGTGCTGATTTAATACCCATATAGGCCAGAAAAGCCGGAGTTCCGGCTGCAAAAACTACAAAAGCCAGTTTTATGGTTAACCCTAAAAATCCCCATACAATTGCTCTGGGAATTAACCCAAACCCTTTGTAGTTGTATCCTCCGGTTCTGATTCTCAGCCCCAATGCTTCACCAAATGTTGCCAAAACAGCGAATTTGATAAAACTTGTTATCATCCCATGTTCTGCATTGTACTTAACATAGAACGAGTAAACGGTTTCCGATAAAAAGAATGGCAGGAGCAATAGAATTACTGCCAGAATTACGAACCAATCGTGCTTTTTCATTTGAATCTCAGCTATTCTGATTTGTACCAAAAAGCTTTCCAAACCCATCGACCAGAGATTTTGTTACCTTTTCCCAGTTAGCAATTAAAAGGGCAATTAGAACTGCAAATGCTCCTACGGCAACTTTCTCGTTGGTATTCATCTTATTCCAGTTATCTTTTACTGACATAGTTATTGAGTTATTGGTTATTAGGTTACTGGTTTTTTAAATCTAACTTATGAATTCTCAACTATCATCTCACCTTACTCCTTGCCCCCAGCTCTATGCTCTATGCTAATCCCTCACTTCTCAATTCTAATCCTTGCATCAACAGCAACCACTCCGCTCGCCTTGCCCAGCAATGGGTTCAGATCCATCTCAAAAATCTCCGGGGCAACCTCCACCAGCGATGCCACTCTAGCAACTGTCTCAGCAAAATGTTCTTCGTTTACAGCCTCCTGACCACGAACTCCCTTAATTATCTTATAACCCTTAAGCCTCCTGATCATATCTTTTGCTTCGTCGGTTGACAAAGGTGCTAAACCAGCCACAACATCCTTTAAAACTTCGATAAAAATCCCGCCCAACCCGCAAAGGACCAAATGCCCGAATTTATCTTCGTGTTTAGACCCAATGAACAGTTCAACGCCGGAGAGCATTGGCTGCATTAGTATTGCAGTGGTATCTTTTATTTTGATCATCCGGGAAAATTCAGTTTCTACCATTTCCTGGTTTTTAACATTTAAAACAACCCCGCCAACATCGGACTTATGAACCGGTCCAACCACTTTCATCACAACCGGGTAGCCCAGCTTATTGGCGGCAGCAACTGCATCCTCAGGAGATGAAACAATGGCCTCCCCTGCCCTGATAATACCGGCTGCATCGAGTAATGCCTGAACTTTATCAGGTGGTAAATACCCGTTCCCGGCATTATCAATTATACTTCTAATTGATTTGATATCAATATGTGGCCTCTTAAAATCTACAGCTGCCGGTTTTGGGGTATTGAAGACTTTTGCCAGGGCATTTCCAAACACAACTTCATCGGGGAAATTAAATCTTCCTTTTGAAATGAAGTGTGCAATTTCATCTTTTACATTGATTATTGAGGGTAAAATGGGGAAAATTGGTTTTTTACACTCCCTCATCTTATTATCCAGCACATCATAAATATCGTAAACGGGGAATAATCCCGGGCTGCCAAAAATCACCGCCATTGCATCAATATGATGGAAATCTTTCTCGCAGGCATCAATTACCTCGCCCAGCTGCTGGGCATTGCCGGTTGCCAGAATATCAATCGGGTTGGCAACAGACGATCCGCCGAACAACTTCGATAATAACTCCTTGGCTTTGGGGCCGTCAATATGCGGAACCTCCATGCCATTGTTTGATAACGTATCGGTAAGCATTACTGCCGGGCCACCGGCATGCGTAATTACGGCAATATTTTTACCCTTAACCTCCGGATGCATAAATATGCCGGCAACAGTTGCAAGTTCGTCCCTTCCGTAGCAACGAACAATTCCGGCTTTTCTGAAAAGTGCTTCAACTGCAACATCGCTTCCTGCCAATGCTCCGGTATGTGAGCTGGCTGCCCGGCTTCCGGCATCGGAACTTCCTGCCTTAATTGCTGCGATTCTACAACCCTTATTTATTAGTGATGTTGCATGCTTGAGCAGTAAATCGGGTTTATTGATGCTCTCAAAGTAAAGTAGTTTGATTTTTGAGCTGGTCTCAGGGTCAAACTGCTCATCCATGTTCATAAGGATATCCTCAACTCCCATCTGAGCACTATTACCAACCGAGTAAACACTCGAACAAATCAGCCCTTTGGGAATTCCTGCCTCCATAATAAACACCGCTGTCCCTCCAGAACCTGAGATGAAATCAACACCTCTTGGGTCAAGTTTTGGAATGGGTGTTGTAAAAACCCCGGCATAATTGGGATTTAACACCCCAATACAGTTGGGACCGATCAAACAACCATCCACTGAATTAACTATATCTACAATTTGTTGCTCCAGCCTTGCGCCCTCCTCGTTCTCCTCATGAAATCCGGCTGAAATGATGATGAATGCCCTGGTTTCTTTTTGCCTTGCAAGTACCTCAACTGCATTCGGACAAAACTTTGCCGCAATGGCTAAAATTGCCAGGTCAACCCTGGGCAATTCGGATACATCCTTGTATGTTCTGATTCCCTGAATTTTATCTGCTTTGGGGTTTACAACCAGGAGCTCACCTTTGAACTTATTATCAATTAAATTTTTCAGGATTTTTCCACCCGGTTTGGAAACATCATCGGAACCTCCCACCACTACAATATTTCTGGGATCCAAAAGCTGTTTGTTTATCATGACTATTTATTTTTCAAACGATTGCAAAACTAAGGTAAATAATAGAAATATTCAAAAGATGTAAATAAGTGACAATGTTTGAAAATTAATTCTTATGAACTGATTATCAATTTACCGTAAGAAAAACCCTGTTATTAAGAACAATTTCAAATAAGCATTGTTATCTATAAAAACCTGATGGAATGAGATTAATAGCATTATTAACTTTACTTTTTCTGGTTGGTTGCTCAAATAATGAAAGGGTGTATAAGGTGCCTATCGTTAATTTTAACAGTATGGAACCTCTCCTTAATAAAATCAATGATTCAACGTATGTAATAAACTTTTGGGCCACCTGGTGTACCCCTTGCGTTAAAGAATTCCCTCATTTTGAAAAAATTGCAGATGATTTTCGCGATAGAAAAGTTAAGGTAATTATGGTTAACCTCGATTTCCCTGATCAGTACGAAAAAAGGCTGATCCCGTTCCTCAAATCCAGAAACAGCAACCTCGATGTAATAATGCTCGATGATCCTGATGCCAATTCATGGATCAACAGGGTAAGCCCTACCTGGAGTGGTTCGCTGCCATTTACTGTTATCTACAATGCGAATAAAAGAACGTTTTACGAAAAAACGTTCGAACTTAATGAGCTTAAAAACGAACTAAATAATCACTTATAAAATCAAAAACTATGAAACGAATATTTGTTTTATCCATTCTGATTTCAGCAGGGATTGCAGTTTTCGCCCAGGGTTTAAAAGTAGGCGATAAAGCTGCCGATTTTAAGCTGAAGAACGTTGACGGAAAATTTGTCTCGCTGGCAGATTACAAATCAGCTAAAGGAGTTGTGGTGATATTCACCTGTAACCATTGTCCCTATGCTAAAGCATACGAAGATAGAATAATTGATATTCATAAAAAGTATGCATCCAAAGGGTTTCCGGTTGTAGCCATAAACCCCAACGATCCTGCAGTTCAACCCGAGGATTCTTTTGATAAAATGGTATCCCGTGCAAAAGAGAAAAACTATCCGTTTGTTTACCTCTTCGACGAGGGACAGAAAGTTTTCCCGGTATATGGTGCAACCAAAACCCCGCATGTTTTCCTACTGCAGAAAAAAGGGAATGACTTTATAGTTGAATATATTGGCACTATCGACGATAACTACAAGGATTCCAGTGCCGTTAAAGAAAAATACCTGGAAAACGCCATTGATGCGCTTCTTGGAGGAAAGGAAATTGCTTTAAAAGAGACCAAGGCTATCGGGTGCTCGGTTAAAGTGAAATCATAAATAATTTTAAAAACTAAGCTGTTTCGGTTAAGTTAGGTTGATGTTTAGGGTTTACATGTTTTTTCATTGCTTTCACCGGAACAGCTTTTTTATTTTTTTTGATTTACCTGTATTTCTTATCTTTGGTACTGAATCCAAAACTTAAACCAATGGAAAAGAGTATCAAAGGAACACAAACCGAAAAGAATCTCCTGAAAGCATTTGCCGGTGAATCGCAGGCAAAAAACCGCTATACTTTCTTTTCAAAAAAAGCCAAAGAAGAGGGCTATGAACAGATAGCTGAGATTTTCATGATCACTGCATTGCAGGAAGAACGGCATGCAAAGGAATTTTTCAAATTCCTTGAAGGTGGGATGGTAGAAATCACTGCATCCTACCCGGCTGGGGTTATTGGAACAACTGCTGATAACCTGAAGGCTGCAGCCATGGGCGAACATGAGGAATGGAGCGATCTGTACCCCCATTTCGCCGAGGTTGCCGAGAAAGAGGGTTTTAGCAAAGTTGCCACACTTTTTAAGCTGATATCGAAAGTTGAGAAGGAGCACGAGGAACGCTACAGCAAACTCCTGAAAAAAGTTGAGGAAAACAAGGTGTTTGAACGCGAAGAGGAAATTGAATGGGTTTGCCGTAAATGCGGGTACGTTCATAAGGGGAAAAAAGCGTTGAAAAATTGCCCTCTTTGCAACCACCCCCAGGCCTACTTCGAGGAGAAGGCAAATAACTATTAATAGTTTCATTTATTTAAACCCCGGGAAACCGGGGTTTTGTGTAATACCTTTTCCAGCAAGCTACCTACTTGGAAAATTAGTGAGAGATGTTCAGGCAGAGTAATCAGGTAAAAAAAATCATAATTATTGGTATAAACAAGGATAACTGTGCTATTAATATTTAATTAATCACATTACTGAACAACTAATATTTAATTATTATACCAAAACCCTTACCCAGTCAATCCCCTACGGGGAAATCGACACAGGATTATCTGCTTAATTTACAATACTTATTCGCCTACAGCGAAATACAGCGTAGCTGTTAAATTGTTGTAAAATAGCAGAGTATATTATGAAAGAAATTCCTAGTAGAGCCTGCCTACCAGCCGGCAGGGATTAAGGTTTTTTGTAGGACAGCAATGAATTAGTCGGGTAAGAACTATCCATTTCAAACAATCGGCTTAGAAAGTTTTATTATACCTGCGAACACAGTATATTGAAAATAACCAACCACATTTAAACCCGTTATCCGACAAGGCTAGTGTCTGAGTGCTTAAATGGGTCTAGTTGGTGTTTATCGCGTAGCCATATTTTCCGCTATGCTGAAATTTTCCTGGTTTTTTTATCTCGTCTTTGCCTTAGGGCATCAAGTTTTGTTACTCCTACCCAGCCAGATAATGTATTTTACCCCGCAGGGGTTAAACCTAAATCTGTACCCTATATGCTTATCCCCTACAGGGAAGGCTGTAAACCATAAGCTTGTTTTTACAAAACCATATCGCCTTGGGCGAATTGACACTTCACCTATAAGAGTTTTAGCTGACTTCAACGCCGGCTCTGTCCATGCAGGTACATTTTGTATTTTTTTTAAAAAA
>CAZKHG010000069.1:0-1984 GCA_964552655.1 uncultured Rikenellaceae bacterium | reverse complement strand
AGTACCCCGTAGGGGTTAAACTCCAACAACCACTTTTCTTTTATTCTCTAAAAAATAATCAAGGATTAATCAATTCTTTCATGACTAATTAAAAAAATTCTATCAAACTTTCTGTCCTAATCAGTATATTTGAAAGTGGCTTAAATCAAATTATGAACCTAACCCTGGATAATATAATACTGATTGGTTCAATTTTGCTGTTTGTCAGCTTACTGGCTAGCCGGACAACCAAATACGGTGTGCCTACACTTCTCCTTTTCCTACTTGTTGGTATGCTTGCTGGCAGCGATGGCCCGGGTGGAATATATTTTTATGATCCCAAAATAGCCAAGTTTATTGGGGCTGTTGCACTTAGCTTCATCCTATTCTCCGGCGGACTTGAAACCAAGTGGGTGGATATTAAGCCTGTATTCTGGCAGGGGTTTACTTTATCTACCCTTGGGGTAATCATTACTGCCGCAGTGGTAGGATTGTTCGTAACCCTGTTCACCAACTTTTCAATCCTGGAAGGTCTGCTCCTGGGTGCTATCGTTTCATCAACCGATGCGGCAGCCGTTTTCTCGATACTCCGTTCAAAAAGCGTAGGGCTAAAAGGGAACCTCCGTCCACTCCTGGAGCTGGAGAGTGGTAGCAACGACCCGATGGCCTATTTTCTTACCATCGTTTTCACCTACCTGGTGGCCAATAAGGACGCAACGTACATTTCTCTTATCCCCATGTTCTTTAAGCAGATGATTATCGGAGCCGTGATTGGCTATTTTATGGGCAGGGTTATGCATTTTGTTATTAACTGGATTAAACTCGAATTTGAAGGCTTATATTCCGTTTTGCTGATTTCACTCGTTCTTTTCACCTTTTCCTTTACAGAATTCGCCGGGGGCAACTCTTTCCTGGCCGTTTATATCTCCGCGTGTATATTAGGGAATAGCGATTTTTTGCACAAGAAGAGCTTAATCAAACACTTCGACGGGCAAGCCTGGATGATGCAAATAATCATGTTTGTTACCCTGGGGATGCTGGTTTTCCCCTCTCAAATTCTGCCTTTTATCGGGGTTGGGTTGCTTATCTCTTTGGTGTTGATATTCGTTGCACGGCCAGTGGGTGTTCTTGTCTCTTTATTCTTTTTTAAGATGAATACCCGTAACAAGCTGTTTGTCTCGTGGGTGGGTTTAAGAGGAGCCGTACCGATTGTTTTAGCCACTTTCCCTTTAACCGCAGGAATAGAAAAGGCTAACGTAATATTCAACCTGGTATTTTTCATTTCTGTAACCTCTGTGCTAATCCAGGGGACCAGCTTGCCTTTTGTTGCCAAATGGCTGAGGTTAAAGCTCCCGGTAAACCTTAAAAAGAAATCAGCGCTGGATTTAGAGCTGGCCTGGAAAACAAAATCCATCTTCAGAATTATCCCTGTTGACAGCAATTTCGGATGTTTGGGCAAATCAATTGTGGAGCTTAACCTGCCGGGATCTATCATTATTGCCCTTATCGAAAGGAACAACAAGTTCTTCCTCAACGATGGTTCAACAAAAATTCTCGCCGGCGACAAGCTTTACATAATGGCAGATGATGTTGCAGCCATTGATAACCTATACAGCTGTTTGGGCGATTCTAAAATGGCATGATTACTAATTTACTTTGATCCTATGTGATTTAAGTCCGGTTTAGGGTTAATTTAATTCTAATTAACTCCTAAGATCATAGCCTGCTTATATTTAAAAGAAGAAAACCGCATTAACTATCCATGGCACCAAAGCAGTTATTACCTCCAAGCTTATTTCAAAAAACAAACAGATTGAAAACTTCGAGGATTGTCGTATTTTTGCCCTATGAGTAGAAAAGAAACCATATTAAAGAGGATTCGAGAAGCAGTCCACAATAATGCTCCTCAGTCTGAAATATACCTATATGGCTCAAGGGCAAGAGGACATGCTAGAAAGCAATCAGATTGGGATATCTTGATTTTACTCAATATTCCAAAAGTGAA
>CAZKHG010000068.1:0-10897 GCA_964552655.1 uncultured Rikenellaceae bacterium | reverse complement strand
AAAAAAACCGGATAAATAATCCGGCTTATTACTAGGCATATTTTTATTTTTCAACTATCTCTGTCCCGGCGTTCCACCCATCCCAATAATCTGGTAACCCATAAGGTCTATGGATTTTGGGTTGGACAATTTAATATCCTTCGTAACCATATCAGAAGTTGCCTTTGAATGTTTATCTGAATAGTGGGTTTCCAGAACCGTTCCAAGTCCGTAGGTAGTTCCTCCCGTTGCGAAATAGTTCATTCCGCCCATGTGGCCGTATGCTTCGGAATAATCGTAAACCACATCGTTGGTGCCCCAAACCTCTATTTTCCCCTCATCCGTTTCGTAAACGTACTCTTTGCAGTTATAACCGGCAATGGTTTTGGTCCTGCCAGTTGCTTTATAGTACATGTTGGCACTCGATAAATCCTCGGGTTTTTGCTGAACAGTCTCTGGCCCTTGTTTTTGCCTGGCTTCTAGCGCTGAATCTTTGGCAATTTGCATAGCAATACCGCTTTTTTCATTGCCCTTTTGGGCAAGGATCAGCATTGCCCAGTTCTTGTAATCAAAAACCATCAGGCTCCTTTGTTTCTGGCCGGAATTTTGATCTTTGCTGTCGAATTCCATGGCAAAGCTGCGGCTATTCTTATCGAAATAGGTTGAATAGAGAACAGGATCAGCCTTTTTTCCCAAAGAATCAGTTGAGTTAATCTCCATATCCATGCTAGATGTAAAGTCGTACCTGATATCGTATTTAACATTGTTGAACCCCATGGCGCTCATCATCTTCTGCTGCATAAAGCTGTTCATTGCATTATTGCCCGAGCCCTGGTTGCTGTTTTGCTGGGGTTCCTCCTTTTGCTCCTGTTGCTGTTCCTGCTGTTTCTCCTCTTCGCCTCTCTTGAGCCCCTTGATGATGGCACCCTTTGCCTTATCTTTAATCAGCGATTTAATCTGTGCTGATGATTGGCCACCGGTAAGCATAATGGCTGCAATTACCGTAATAATGATAATTTTCGATTTCATTTTTCTTCGTTTTTAAAATCTAACTGAGTTGGTTTTCAAATCAAAAGTCTAAATTACAAACTTTTTTAGTGTTTGATTTCTTTTTTGATCAATAAAATATCAACTTTGTTCAGTTTGTTTATAATTGCTGATGTTAGCGCAAATAATCCGAATTGATCAATGCAAAAGGGGAAAGAGGGTAAACCTCATATTGGAATTTACGGCCGGCGAAACTATGGGAAAAGCTCACTGATTAACCTGCTGGCCGGACAAGACGTTTCCATCGTTTCCGATTTTGCCGGTACAACCACCGATCCGGTAAAGAAATCATTTGAGATTACAGGCTTTGGCCCGGTAATTTTAATTGATACAGCCGGCATTGACGATTCCGGCGAACTTGGTGAAAAACGCATTGAAAAAACCTTACAATCCATCAACCAGGTGGACCTGGCACTCTTGCTAATTACCAGCAACCTTTGGGGTGATCATGAGGAGAAATTGGTTGATGAGTTTAAGAAAACGGAGACGCCATTCATCGTGGTACATAGCAAATCAGATATCGATCCGTTGGATCGGATATTCGCTGATCGGCTTTCAAAAAAACTTGGAAATACAAAGGTTTTACCAACATCAAGGTACGATAGGAATGGCATAAAATCATTAATCAATGCCATTCAGGAAACAATACCCGAATCATCCTTTAAAACCCCAACACTGGTTGGCGATTTAATTTCTTATGGGGATATTGTTCTGCTAATCACGCCAATTGATGTACAGGCTCCCGCCGGAAGGCTTATACTGCCTCAGGTACAGGCTATCAGGGATATACTGGATAACGATGCCGTGGCAATTGTGCTTAAGGAGCGCGAAGTGGATGCATTCCTTCGGAAAACATCCATTAAACCTGCATTGGCGATTACTGACAGCCAAATTTTTGTGAAGGCCGATGCTTCAATTCCCAAAGATATTCCGCTTACCAGCTTTAGTATCCTGCTCGCCAGGTTCAAGGGCGATTTTAACAACTACCTCAAAGGAACACCCAGAATAGCCGATTTGAAAGATGGAGACAAAGTTCTAATTCTCGAAAGCTGTACCCACCACGTTTCATGCGATGATATTGGCAGGGTGAAAATACCCCGCTGGCTAAATAGCTTTACAGGTAAAAAAATTGATTACGACGTGGTTACGGGGCTCGATGCCCTTCCCCGGAACATCAGGGATTATTCCCTTGTGGTGCAATGCGGGGGATGCGTAATTACACGCAAGCAGTTGATTAACAGGCTGAAACCAGCCATCGAAGCAGGTGTTCCGGTAACCAACTACGGGATGACCATTGCCTATGTGCAGGGAATTTACAGCAGAGCAATTGCTCCGTTTGTTAAAGAAACAAAGGGAAAGGGAGAATACTTATAGATTTTTATAAAACTATTTTTTTTCAAAAAAGGCATTTTTTTAAAATGATGGGGTATCCACCTGTAATTTAATGCGGTTAATCAGGTGATTAACAAAGAACCTGAAAATTATTCTATCCTAAAGGTAATTTCTTCAGTCCTTTCATTCCCCAGCAAATCGGTTGCCTTAATCCTAATGGTATTCAGGCTGTTCGCCTTTAACCCAACTATTGCTTGCAGGTACTTGGTGTATTTCGATTCATTTAGGGAATATTCAATGTTAAATATCCCGGAAAGGTTATCGGTTGCTGCCAGGTAAAGAACAGTATTAGAACTGTACACATTTACGGTTTGCCCATCATTTGAAAGCGATCTGATTGGTGCTGTGGAGAAGTGATAGAATATTTCAGGGGCTTTGGAATCAACAAAAAAAGATAAGTTTACCAAATTGATATTCTCAACATTATCGAAAGCCGAGCAGGTTATATTGTGCAATCCTTGTGTGGTTATGCTAAAAGGTTCAATGTAATTGAATTCCGGCTCCCCTTTTTGTTTTACAACAATCCTGTTCACACCCGATCCGCTGTCGGTAGCCTTTACCTGAATCCTTGTTTTTGGTCCAACAATAATCGTATCTCTGAGTTGTAGTTTCGATCCAATAAAATTGTAGGTGATACTGGGACCGGTAATATCAATCTCAGGCATGGTAAATACCTGCGATTCGGTACTTGAAACGCTCTTATTATTTACATTATCGGAAGCGAATGATTTAACGCTGATTGAGCCCACTATTTCAGATAGATATACTGGTTTCTCGTACAGCTGATAATCCTTGTTATTCAGGGCAAAATAAATTTCTTTTACCCCGGCTTTGTTATCAACTGCTGCAACTTTCAGCTGGCTACGACCGGAGGAATACTCTCTACCTGCTACCATGTAGGTATTCCCAATGATCTCCTCAAAAACCATGGGCGGGGTTTTATCAACATAAAAGCTGAACTGCTTATCCTCCTCAACATTGTTCACCAGGTCAACGGAATGACACCTTATGAAATGTTCCCCTTCGGTTAACGCAATTGTAGGGATTGGTTTGGTGTACTCAGTTTCTTTACCACCATCAATACTCCAGTATGTTTTACTAGTTCCCAGATTATCATGGGTTTTGAAACTGATTTTTGATCTACCCGAAAGAACCTCATTATAATTATCTTCCTGAAAAATGATTTCGGTTACGGGAGGAGTTTTATCAACATAGAAGAATCGGGTTACTTCATCTTCGGTATTGCCTACGTTATCAATCGCATAAACAGAAATTGAATTCAAACCGGTGTCTTTTAGCTCAATAGGATTCTTATACTCCTGATAAGTTTGGCTGTTCAGGGAGTAACAAATGGTATTTGTCCCGGCATCAGGATCAAGGGAGTTCAGTTCAATCAGCCCGTTCCCTGAGGTGCAAATGGCATTATTCTTTTCAATGTTGCAGTTTGCCCCAATTTTAAAAGATGATTTGGGTGCAACCCCATCTACAAAAAAATCGAAACGGATATTACGACCTAGAAATAGGTTGTAGTAAGCTAATTGTACTGGACCATGACTGTTCCAATGAATTTCACTATTTCCCGAAGGGTAACTTTTAAGCAATACGGATTTTGAGCCATCAGGGGAAACGCCCATATATAGCTGCACCGGTGTACCAGGAGATATAAATAATTTGCCGGTGGGATCTTTGTAGTAGCCCGGTATTGAATCTTTTTGTGAGAAAAGATAAATTGGGTGTAGCATTAATACTACAATGTTTAAAACAAATATTAAAAAGGTTGATCTCATGTTTTGTCAGCTACTTTAATGGGAGTACTTGAAATTCAACCCTTCGGTTCTTCTGTAATTCTTCCTCAGAGCAGTCAACGCCTTTAACACATCCGTTAACTGGTAGGGTTTCGCCAAAACCTTTTGAAGTCAACCGATTTGTATTGATTCCTTTTGATTCCAGTTAGTTTACAACCGATTTTGCCCTCAGCTCAGAAAGTTGTTGATTAAAATTAGCATCCCCCCGGGAATCAGTATGGGCACGGATTTCAATTTTAATCTCGGGGTATTGAGTGAGCGCTTCAGCAAATTCGTTCAGCTCCTTTTTACTTTCCGGTCTTAGGTTTGCGCTACCGGTATCGAAATAGATATTATTCATCTGAACAACAGAGTTAACGGCTGTTATCACTCTGAAAAGAACGGTATCGCTTACATTTCCAACATTATCAACCGAGAATACCCGTAAATGGTAATCCGTTTCATAAAAGAATACCAGAGCAGATGTAAAACGCCTGAAACTCTCGTTATTTACAGAGAAATATATTTCCTTAACACCAGACATGTTATCTTTTCCAACCAAATTTGCGATAGCCCCCTTATCGGTATAATACCTTAAATTCGAGTTCATAATCAACCCCTTACTGAAATGTATTGAAACTTTTGGGGGAATGCCATCGGCAAATATTTTATATTTAACTATTGTATTGGTTTTTGGATCAAGCAAACGTACATAATGGACACCATTCCCGTCAAAATACATCGGGTTGGATTTGGGGTCGTTGTTGGGGATATTTATTTTCTCAGCAGGGTTTGCCGTTGGTGCGATAAAAAAATAAGCGGGTTTTTTTGCCTGAATATAAACCTGTCCAGTGCTGTCGGCATAAATCCCGGCAATTTCTTCCTGTCCAAAGAGAAAATTGTTTGATAAGAAAAAAAGTAGTAATGGTATAATTCTTAAGAATCTCATTTAATTGTTGATACTTTTCTACAATATAACAAAAATAGCTTTATAAAATATTCACATTATTTTCGCCTAGCTTAAAACCAATAACCAACACATCATCAATTGCCTTGTATTTTGTTCCCATCCATTCTTCCAATCGTGTTGAAATAATCTCCTGCTGATTTTGCATCGGCAGGTTATGAATTTCCAAAAGTAGCTCTTTAAACCGTTTTGATGAAAATTTTTCTCCGGTTTCTCCCCCAAACTGATCAGTAAACCCATCGGAAAAAATATAAAAACTGGTAGGTGAGTTAACTTCAATGGTATGAAGGGTGAACTTACGCATTTCTTCCTTTTGTAACCCACCAACGGGGACAAAATCGCCCCGGACATGATACAGCTCGTTGTTTTTAATGTAATATAGAGGGTTAATGGCACCTGCAAATTCAACTTTTCTTCCTTTATCCTTTATTGTACAAATTGCCATATCCATTCCATCCCGGTTATCGGAATCGGATTGTTTGAGCAACTGCCGGATTGAAAGGTGTAACTCGTTAAGCATTTCATCGGGCTGAATAATACCATTCCGGGTAATTGTTTCCAGGAGGTTGAACCCAATCATGCTCATGAATGCTCCGGGAACTCCATGCCCTGTGCAATCTGCAGCAGCGATTATTAAACCATTCTCATCCGGATTGATATTTCCAAGGGTAATCAGGTTCTTTTTTGGTTGGCTTTTTGAAATCGTATTCTTCCCTGTAAATCCGCAATACCAGTAAAAATCTCCACTCACAATATCTCTGGGTAGAAGGAGAATGAATGAATCGGGCAGAAAGTTTTTAAGGTTTGTACTTTCGGGCAGAAGCGCTTGCTGAATCCGATGGGCATAAGTTATGCTGCTGGTTATATTTTTATTCTGACGTTCAATCTGACCAAGTGCCATAATCAGATCCAAACTTTTATTCTCAATCATATCCCGTTGTTCGGCAATCTCCTCATTCTGATCGGCAAGGAGCTTATTGGCTTTCTTCTTACCCAGGTAGCTGTAAACCACCATCGCCGAAAATGCGAGGATCCCGATAATAATGGCAATGTAAATGTTCCTTGCCAGCTTCTGATTTTTGATAATGGCATCCTGGAGCTCTTTCTCTTTGCTTAGAAGATCAATTTGCATTTGCTGTTCAGTTGATATTTTCTCAACTCTTTCAAGTTTTTCCTGTTTTTCCTGCAGCTCATTTTCTGTCAGCTGTTTTTCCTTTTCCGCCTCTTTAACCTTATCTTTAGCCGCATTCACCAGCTGCCTGGTTTCTGCCTCCTTCCTTTCCAGCTCATCGCGTTGAATTTTACGCGAGAAGGTGGTAAATAACGAGTAGTATTCCGATGATTTTTGGGTATCGCCCATCTTGCTATATACATCGGCAAGCATGGAGTAGGTGTTCCTGATCAGCTTAATATCGTTAAGCTCCCTCGCCAGGTTATTGGCCTCCTCAATGGTTTTTGCTGCTGATTCATATTTCCCGGTTTCAGATTGGATATTGGCAATGTTGATAAGTGTAGCGGTAATATCCGGTTTCCTGCCAAGGGTTTTGCAAATGGATAAACTTTTCTCAAAATAGATCAGGGCGTTGGAATAATCTTCCACATCGGTATATACCATGCCGATATTATTGTAAATAGTTTTGATGGCGTTCAAATTGCCAATCTTCTCGTTCATGGAAACGGCTTTGAGAAAATTTGAAACGGCATCGTTGGTAAACCCATTTACCCAAAAGGTTGTAGCAGCTTTGTTGTAGTAGTATGAAGCCTGGTTGTAATCGCCAGAAGATTCTAAACTTTTTGCCTGGGTAAGATTTTGCTCAACTTCAGCTTTAATATTGCTTTTTAGCTCTTTTTGCTGTGCAATAACTTGCTGGAAAATGACTGAAAAGAGAATAACGCCAATAAATTGTTTCATTCTAAAATTGTAAATCAATCAAGTTTAACCTCCTGCTCAAAATTTACATGCAGATCGGTCATCCGGGCAAACTCCTGGCCTTCCTCAAGCATATCCTCGTCCTCATCCTTATAATACCAGTTAATATTAACCACGTACCCCTTTTGTGGCAATGGTTCTAAAAGGGTTATAATTTCAAGAATTTTTTTTGCTGATGATGAGTTAAGGTATTCCAATTTAAAATTCACGGTTGTTTTATGCAAAGGGGACTCGGCATATTTTCTTACTGCATCCTCCAAGGGTTTGTAAAATACAAGGGCATCCTCGGGCAACGATTTCCCTTTGACTTCAATTAAACCGATGGTTTTGTCGAACAAGATGGAAGGAGAATCCTCGCGTTCTTCGATAAATAATTTTTCCATAGCTGGTGGTTTGTTCAAACTGATACGATGAAAAGTTGTTCAGGTTATATTAATACTGCTAGAAAAATGAAAATATTTTAACTTGAGGTTTTATAAAGTCAATCTGATTATAAAATTTATATTTCTTTAAACAAGAAGTTATTACTCCATCAAAATTACCCAAACGATCCGGTTAATAATATTAAACAGCAGGTTGATTATTCTTTGCAATGGAGTTGTAATAGCTTGTAAGATGCATGCTATAATAGCTAAAACGCTGGGCAATTGCCTTGTTTATTTGATCTATAGCTTCTTTTCCTTTATAATCCTCAATTAACCTGACTAAATCCTGAAGTTCAGGTGAACCGGAAGCCTCGAACGTTGGATCGTTAATCAGTTTTTTGGGAACCCATTTACGTAAAGTTTGATCAACTTTTTTGGCAACCTCAACCGAACTTTTTGCTGCAACCTGTGCCGGGAATGAGGTACTGTATTGAACAATTTCAACAGGTTTTCTCAAGGCAATAAACAGGGGATTGAGCGAATCATTTGTTTCATAGGCTCTTCGTAGTTCTAGCCATTGGAAACGCTCAAAAACACTGTGCTTATTAGAAACCAGTTGAACTGCATTGTTTTTGCTACGCGGAAAACCCAACATTGCTTTCACGTTAATCCATAGCATTTTAAGAGTGCTGGTCCCAGGAAGAGGAGCCGTATGGTAAGGCATAGAGAGATCGCCAAGGTAGTGCATTCCCCAGCCCATAAAACGATATCCCCAGTAATCCTCACCTAAACTAAACGCCAACTCGGAGAGGGTTTTATACTGTTGAATACGATATTCCGGGTATGTCTTCTTAAGAAAAGCCCCAAATTTGAAAATTATTTTTGCTTCGTGATAAAAGCCCATGTGAAATGGAGCCTGACTTCCATATTCGAGGTTAGGGTTACCAAATGGTTGCTTGCCAAAACCATAAATTTTCCCATAATCAGTATTGTTATCCTCATAAAGTCCCAGATCAAATCCATAATCGGGTTCATCGTTGGCAGTAACGAGAACCGACAATGGGCTAACCTTACTGCCCTCGCTAAGAGCAAGATAAACCGTTCGTTTCATTTCACTAACATCGTGCAAAGTGGTAAGATCTGAAGGCTCAAATCTGGGAAAATTCCCGGATTCCTGGCCGGGCAAGAGGTGAAGGTAAAGCCTCATTTTAACATTTGGGTTTATGCGAATAGCATGGTAAAAGCGAATTACAATATCCTCCTTGTTTCCGGTTGCCTTAAAGGTTAACTCTTCAGGCAGCGGATCGTAGTTGGGTAGGTTTTCCCTCGCCCAAACTTCCATTTCTGCCAACGCCTTTTCAACAGCTTTCTCATTTTGAATTAAAAATGATTTGAGTTCTCGCGCCTCAATGTCTTTGCTGTTTGCCAGTTGGGGAATACGCGATAACACTTGTTGAGCCAAAAGTGGGTGTTCTGACCAAGCGTTAATATTGGCGTTAAACATCAATAGAAGAGCCAGTGATAAGATGGAGGTTTTAATTGTACTTGCCATATTTTCAGTGTTTTACTTGACTAAATGTGATCGTGATGATTTAACAAAGATAGCTAAACAATTTTTCAGGCAGTTAACGGGTTAAAGGGAAATACTACTTCCTGACCACTTCAACCCATCTGCCGGAATTGCGACTGAATATTGTATTATCATACATTGCCTCACAAAGTACCGATGGCATATAGAATTTACCTATATAAGCAGCGTTAAATACCAACTTAAATGATTTGGTTTTACCCCAACCCAGATCAAAGTATGTGTAAATCCTATCATCCCTGATGTCCTGATAAATATATGAAGATTCATTTGCTGTTGTGCCATCCAACCTTGTATTTCTGATTTCCCAACCGGAGGGGACCATGTAAGCCAGTGAAAGCTGATCAATGTTTGTGTTCCTTGCAGTCGGACTTGAAACCTGAACCAAAGCATAAAAATCGGTTCCCTGTTCGAGTACATCAGGGTTGATCTCAGTGCCATTAATCAGGTGATAGCTTACTTTCAGATCAAGATTGCTATTTTGTGCCACCTCATTACCAGCAACCGGAATGCCAAATTGAACGAGCCTAGCATACACAATCCCATTGCTATTGTTCTTTATACTCATTCTGCCCTCGCCTTTTTGAATTGGGTCAAACTGGTATTGAGCAATTGATAGTTTTGATTGTAACCTGGAAGACTCTTTCCCTGTTTTTATTGACACATCAATCCCATCACTCGATTTAACGGCTGAGGCATATTTTGAGAAAGCCAACAGACTGAAAGAAATCTCCTGGGTGCTCATCCACTCATCTTTGCTAAGATGCGATGAGAGAAATTGCAGAATTGGCATGGCTTTTTCATAATCTTTCATCAGGATCAACGCTTCAGCTATCATGGCTTTGTCTCTAATATGCGATCCGAATGTATAACCGGTTTCCCGGTAATCCTTAATATCAGCCGAAATGCCATTAATCAGGTTTTTTGCAGCTTCGTTATTGCCGGCAAGAACATAGGCAGCAGCGAGCCTGAAACGGGCAGAGGTTGAGAGAGATGGGTATTCCCTTAGCCTATTCATTGCCCCAAGTTCCGGTACCTTTGCTAACGCCAATGTATATAACCGGTATGCCTGCATCAAATCGTTATTGTAGTAATATCCAACAGTAGAAGGAGCCCAGCTAAGCGCTTTTTGACGCTGGAACTTTTTCCATCCTTCCATAATGCCCGATGGTATTGAATAGCCCAGCGCTTCAGCTTCTAAAATGAAGTGACCTGCATAGGTTGTGGCCCATTCATCGTAATACTGGCTCCCGGGCCAGAGTGATAAACCTCCATCGTACAACCTGAAGTTTCTTATTTTTTCCAAACCAGCCCGAACATTGTCCTGGGCTTTAACTTTAACATCGGCACTAAAATCAGCTAGCTTGCTAATAAAAAGTTGCGGAAAAGCTCCTGAGGTTGTTTGCTCCAAACAACCGTGCGGATATTCAAGCAGCCATTTTAACCTTCTGCCAAGATCTATGGGAGGCAGCGTGCTTAATTCAATAGCTGCCCTATTTGTTCCCTCCATACCAAAAGCCTTATATTCGATTTCCCAACCCTCATTAGCTTTAAGTACTTTTTCCTGCACCAATGTCATTGGGGGATTTGGGTTACGAACATCCAGTTCGGTTTCATCAGTGGCTTCATTTTTACCGCTTGAAACGGTAACTTTCACCTTCCCAACTCCTAAACGCTGATTTACCTTTAGCTTGAAAAGCACTATCTGATCGCCTATATCATCAAACTTAACATTTTTTGAGAGCTCGTCAACCGGTATGATCAAATCATTAAGCTCCACTTTAACTTTAACCTCCTTAATTTTTTTATCCATTGAAAATACGGTAACCGGGAGAATAACCTCTT
>CAZKHG010000067.1:0-11521 GCA_964552655.1 uncultured Rikenellaceae bacterium | reverse complement strand
TTTGTTTTTAATCGACTGTGGCGAGGGTACCCAAATGCAGCTTCGGAAGCTGCACATCAGGATGTCGAAAATCAACACAATTCTTATTTCCCATGTTCACGGTGATCATACCCTTGGCCTGGTCGGACTTATCTCTACATACAACCTGCTGGGCAGAAAAACAGACCTGCACATTTATGCCCACCAGGAGCTGGAACAGATTCTATCCCAGAATATCAGTTTTTACATTGATGAGTTGTGCTATAAGATTGTCTTTCACCCTATTCCCTCCAGGCATGAGACAATTTATGAGGATAAATTTATTACAGTTGATACAATCCCGCTAAAGCACCGGATTCCAACTTCAGGATTTATTTTCCGGGAGAAAAAACCGTTGCCCAATATCAGAAAGGAGCTGATTCAAAAGTACTCGATCACCTTAAAAGACATCCAGAAGATTAAAAAAGGGGAAGATTTACGGCTTTCAGAATCGGTAATTATTCCAAATTCAGAGTTGACATTTAATGCTTCACTACCCAGATCTTATGCTTATTGTAGCGATACGATGTATTCAGAGCAGCTAGTTAAATATCTGAAAGATGTTGATTTACTTTATCACGAGGCAACATTTGCGGAGTCTGAAATCAACCTGGCAAAACAAACAGGCCATTCCACTGCAGCCCAGGCTGCAACCATTGCCAAAAAAGCCAATGTCGGGCAGCTCATTATCGGCCATTTTTCTTCAAGGTATAAAAATATTAACCAGCTTGTTGATGAGGCTAAAACCATTTTCCCCAGTACATCGGGTGTTGAAGATGGCCAAACTTTCGAAATTCCCCTGATTACGCAAAACCAAAACCCAAAACCTGATACCAAACCTGAAGTGTAAAACACCAAGCTTCAAATACCTAATATTTAAAATCATATCTGCCAATAATCATCATTCAACCAATTAATTTGCTACCTTTACAGGCTTTAAATCTATTCATTGATGCACCAAAAAATTCTGATATTAGACTTTGGTTCCCAGTACACTCAGCTTATTGCCAGAAAAATTAGGGAGTTAAATGTTTATTGTGAGATTTACCCTTTTAACCATTACCCGGAAATTGATCAAACGGTAAAAGGTATCATATTATCCGGAAGCCCCTTTTCAGTTAGAGACGAGAATTCCCCTAACCCTGATCTGAAAAATATAAAAGGTAAATACCCGATCCTGGGAATTTGTTATGGGGCCCAATTGCTTTCGAACAATTATGGGGGAGTGGTATCACCATCAAAAATCCGCGAATACGGTAGGGCAATCTTACAGGTAAGGGATTATTCGTGCCCACTGTTCACCGGAATTGCTGATAAGTCACAAGTGTGGATGTCGCATGGCGATACTATAACATCTATTCCATCAAACTTTAAAATTACTGCCAGCACTGAAGAGGTTGAGGTGGGAGCATTTCAGATTTTAGGCGAACAAACATACGGAATTCAATTTCATCCAGAAGTTTATCACTCCACTGAAGGTTTGTCAATTCTCAGGAATTTTGTTGTAGATATTTGTGGGTGTCAGCAAACATGGACTCCAGCTTCATTTGTTGAGGAAACTGTTAATATCCTTAAGGATATAATAAAAAGCGATAAGGTGGTTTTTGGCCTCTCCGGTGGTGTCGATTCATCTGTAGCCGCCTTGCTTTTACATCGGGCAATTGGTAAAAACCTAACCTGCATTTTTGTTGACAACGGGTTGCTCCGAAAGGATGAATTTTCTCAAGTGCTCGAATCATACAAGAACCTTGGACTTAACGTAATAGGAGTTGATGCTTCCCAAAAATTTTACCAGGATCTACGGGGTATTACAGAACCAGAGCAGAAGCGTAAGAGTATTGGCCGGAATTTTATTGAGGTTTTTGATGTTGAGGCACATAAAATTCAGGATGTTAAATGGCTAGGGCAGGGTACCATTTACCCGGATGTTATCGAGTCGGTTTCGGTTAACGGACCCTCGGCAACCATAAAATCGCATCACAATGTTGGCGGTTTACCTGAAAAAATGAAGTTGAAAGTTATTGAACCCCTTCGGTTACTTTTTAAGGACGAGGTTCGTAGAGTTGGTGCAGAACTTGGTTTGCCAAAGAATATACTAAGTCGCCACCCTTTTCCCGGACCCGGGTTAGGGATTAGAATTTTAGGGGAGGTTACCCTTGAAAAAGTCAAGTTACTCCAGGAAGCAGATAATATTTATATTCAAGGATTACGTGATAACGGACTTTACGATAAAATTTGGCAGGCTGCTGCAATTCTACTCCCAGTTCAAACAGTTGGTGTTATGGGCGATGAAAGAACTTATGAGCATGTTATCGCTCTTAGGGCTGTTACTTCAACCGATGGTATGACAGCAGACTGGTACCCACTCCCTTATGATTTTTTAGCTAAAGTTTCAAACGATATTATTAACCGTGTAAAGGGTGTTAACAGAGTGGTTTACGATATAAGTTCCAAGCCACCTGCAACCATTGAATGGGAATAAAAATTAAACCAAATAGCAGCTATTACCGTTAATACTATACCATTTAAAACCAAAATTAATGGTTTGGCAGTTTTTGTTAACTTAATAAGATTTCAACTATGAGTCGTAAATTTTCACTGGTTTTTTTTAGCCTCCTGTTGCTAAATATTTCAATTAACGCACAGCAATCATCAAGTTTTAGCGCATATAAATTTGTGAGATTTTTACAGTATGTTGCCGGGGAATATGTTGATACGGTTAATCCAAATCGTCTGGTAGATCAGGCTATTGTTGATATTCTGGAGCAGCTCGATCCACATTCAATTTATATTTCAAAGGATGATGTAAAAGCAATGAATGAGCCACTGGAAGGGAACTTTGAGGGCATCGGCATTGAATTTAATATTTTAAACGATACGCTCATGGTGGTAAACCCAATCCCCGGTGGGCCCTCCCAACGGGTAGGTATTCTGGCTGGAGATAGAATAGTGCAGATCAATGGCAAGAGCGTTACCAACGTAGGCTTAAAAAATTCTGATGTTCAAAAATATTTACGCGGGCCAAAAGGCTCCAAGGTGAATATTATGGTAAAACGGAAAGGGTTTAAAGATCTGATGGAATTCAATATAATACGTGATAAGATCCCGATTTTCAGCGTTGATGCCGCCTATTTGCTTGATGGCAAAATTGGGTATATCAAAATAAACCGCTTTGCCGTTACCACTACCCAGGAATTTACCGATGCACTCAAGAAACTGAAGGATAAGAAAATGAAAGACCTTATCATTGACCTGAGAGGTAACGGTGGGGGTATGCTTAACACTGCAGTGGAAATTGCCGATCAGTTTCTGGATAATAATAAAGTAATTGTTTATACCCAGGGCAGGAATAGCCCAAGAACAGATTTTTTTGCGACAAATAGCGGAGCTTTGCTCAAAGGAAGGCTAATAATCCTAATTGATGAAGGATCCGCTTCATCTAGCGAGATTCTTGCGGGAGCGATTCAGGATTGGGATAGAGGTATAATCATAGGCAGACGGTCTTTTGGGAAAGGGCTGGTACAAAACCAGCTCGCGTTGCCTGATGGATCGATGATAAGATTGACGGTTGCCCGTTACCACACTCCAACTGGTAGGGTTATTCAACGCCCATATAATAACGGTAACCTGGAAAAATATTACAAAGAGTTGAATGACAGGTATAACAAGGGCGAACTTTTTCACCTGGACAGCATTAAGTTACCCGATTCACTCAAATATAAAACGCTGATTAAAGGTAAAACCGTTTATGGAGGCGGAGGAATAATGCCCGATATATTTGTTTCACTAGACACAAGTTTTTACTCAAATTACTACGGGAAACTGGTCAGAGCAGGATTTTTGTACCCCTTCGTGCTTTCATGGGTTGATGCCAGAAGGTCTGAGCTAACAAAGGAGTACCCTAATTTTGAGAAATTCAACAAACGATTCGAAACATCCGATCAAATGATTGAAGAGGTGATAGCTGCTGCTGAGAAGCAGAAAATACCCCGAGACCCTGAGGGATTGGCAACCTCTTTAGGTGAACTCAAAAAACAATTGAAAGGCTTGGTAGCTCAATCCCTTTTTTCAAGCAGTGAATATTTTGAGGTGATTAACCGCGATAATCAGGTTATTCTTAAAGCAGTTGATGTTTTTAACAACTGGGATAAATATAAATCGCTTGTAACTGAGTAAAGTATTGCTATTAAATAGATCCTGAAAAGGAGAAAATAAACCATAATGGAAAAACTTGTAGAATTCCGGCAGCTGGGATTATCAGAAAAATCTCTTGAAGCCATTGAAAAGAAAGGGTTTGAACAACCGAGCCCTATTCAACGCCTTACAATTCCAGTCCTTTTGACCGAAAGTTGTGATGTTATTGCACAAGCACAAACCGGAACTGGAAAAACTGCTGCCTTTGGGTTACCAATAATTGAACAGATTAAGTTCAACGCAGGGTTCATTCAGGCTTTTGTTATTGTTCCAACACGTGAGTTGGCACTACAAGTTGCAGATGAGCTCAACTCCTTATCAGCCAAGCGCGCTCTTATTGTTACGGTGTATGGTGGACAGTCTATCACCGAGCAGCAAAGAAGGCTGAGAAAAGGGGTTGATATTGTGGTAGGAACACCAGGCCGGGTAATAGATTTAATTAAGCGGGGTGATCTTGATATCTCTCAGGTACTATGGACAGTCATTGATGAAGCCGATGAAATGCTGAATATGGGCTTTATTGATGATATTGAGGAGATATTAAGCCATACCCCTAAGGAGAAAAGAACCATGCTTTTTTCAGCAACAATGCCCGACCGCATTGTTAAGCTGGCCAGGAAATACATGAAAGAACCTAAAAAGATAGAAGTTGATAAATCACAACCCACCACCAGGCTTACCGATCAAATCTATTTCGAGGTTCATGAATCCGATAAATTTGATGCGTTAACCAGAATTATTGATATCGAGCCCGAATTCTATGGCCTTATATTTTGCCGAACCCGCATTGATGTTGATAATGTTACCATGAAGCTGGTTGAACGCGATTATGCTGCCGAAGGATTACATGGCGAAATATCTCAGGTTCAACGGGAAAAAACGTTAAGCAAGTTCCGTAAAAAAATTATTAATATCCTTGTTGCCACTGATGTGGCTGCACGTGGGATAGACATTGTTGATCTAACCCATGTTATAAATCTAAGTCTGCCGCAGGATCCCGAATCGTACATCCACCGGATTGGTCGAACCGGAAGAGCTGGAAAGCAAGGAACGGCTATAACCTTTGTTACCCGTGAAGAATCCCGAAAACTAATGTTTGTCCAAAAGATTACAAAATCAACCATACGCAAGGAGATCCTTCCGGCCGCTGAGGATATTGTAGCTGTTAAAAAAGAGAAAATTAAGGAGGAGCTGTTCAATATCATTAAGAACGAATCCTATTCAGAATACCTTGGAATGGCGGAGGATTTGATTGAAATCAACAGCCCGGAAGTCGCCTTAGCCGCACTGATCAGGCTGGCTTTCAAATCACAGCTTGATATAAAGAGCTACCCCGAAATGCGTGGCTTTAGGGTTGATACCAAGGGAACTACCCGATTATTTGTTGCATTGGGCAGAAAGGATGGGATGACACCCCGTAAAATCTCCGATTTTATCAGGAAAGAAGTGAAAATCCCCGATAATAAAATAGACGACATCAGCGTACATGACGATTTTTCATTCATTACTGTACCATTTATTGACGCCGAAAAGATACTCGATGCTTTTTCAAGCCGAAAATCCGGAGGAAAACCTTTGGTTACCAAGGCAAAACCAAAATAGGTTCATTTATCTATCCAGCTATCTGGGTATATTGTCTTTTTTAACCTTATCTGATTATCAGTTGAGCGAGGATATAAGAAATTACTTTTAGTGTTAACAGTTTATATTTTTATTTTACAGGGTTTATAATGAGCGAAAAATTTGAGATGATCGCTAAAACTTTTCAGGGGCTTGAAAATGTTTTGGCTGATGAACTGAAAAATATTGGTGCAGAGGATGTTAAAATTCTCCGTAGAGGCATCTCTTTTAAAGGCGATAAGGAGATGATGTACAAGGCAAATTTACAGCTAAGAACAGCTCTTCGGATTCTTAAACCCATTTATTCGTTTAAAGCCCGGAATGAGGAAGAGCTTTATGGGCAGGCCAAAAAATTTGATTGGCTTTCGGTTATGAGTTTATCGCAAAAGTTTGCAGTGGATAGCGTCGTTCATTCGGAAATTTTTAACCATTCACGCTACATCGCCTTAAAACTTAAAGATGCTATTGCTGATCATTTCCGGGAAAAGCTAGGGAAAAGACCTTTTGTTGATCCTAAAAACCCCGATATCCAGCTGCATATCCATGTGGCTGAGGATGAATGCACCATTTCGCTCGACTCTTCAGGTGAATCCTTACACAGGAGAGGGTATAGGCTACATCAGGATGTTGCACCTATAAATGAAGTACTTGCTGCAGGTATGATCATGCTTACCGGGTGGAAAGCTGACTGTGATTTTATTGATCCCATGTGCGGTTCCGGAACCCTGCTTGTTGAAGCAGCACTAATTGCCAATGGAATTCCCCCAGGCATTTTTCGCAAAAATTTTGGCTTTGAGAAATGGCCGGACTTTGATGAAAATCTACTTCAGAGTGTATATAATGATGATAGCATGGAGAAGGTGTTTGCACACTCCATTATTGGGAGCGACATCTCAAAACATGCGGTTGATAAAGCGCTGGAAAACATTAAGCAGGCCGGGCTCCAAAAGAAAATTGATGTAAAAGTGAAATCAATTTTTGATACCAGCCCGCAAAATGAAAGGGGTATAGTTGTTACCAACCCACCCTATGGCGAAAGACTCAAAAAAGATCAGATTGAGGTTTTCTACGAGCAAATCGGGGATTTCTTTAAGCAGAAATACTCCGGTTATGATATATGGGTATTAAGTAGCAACAAGGATGCAATGAAGAAGTTCGGTTTACGGCCTTCGGCTAATCTTACCCTGTTCAATGGCGCATTGGAATGTAAGTTCCAGAAATTTACCATGTACAGAGGAAGTGTAAAATCAAAGTATAGTAACCAAAATAGCAAACCATTTCAGAATCAAAGCAAAGGATATATCAGGAAAAGTTAAGTATATTGTTCAATAGGCAGAAAATCCTAATTATGTACTTTGTAAATCGTTTTTAATTGAAAAACTTCAAGTGTTTAACAGGTAAATTCTAAAATTGACTGCTAATAACACAGAATTTCCATCATACAGTAACTTATTTCTGAATACAATTCTCGGCATTTTCCCACTTTTTACATATTTTTTTTAAAATCAGCCAATTAAAGTTGGGATATAAAAGTTTTTTTTTTATATATTTGTTTTGGTATCTATAAATGACTTACATTGTACCAAAGTAAACCAGACTCATCAATGAGTTTTTTCTTAAACGAATGTTATTCCCGGATGAATCAGGGAGATGTAATTGTTGCATATAAAGGTAACATCAATGCAGAAATTATATCGAATACCCTTAGTCTGGTTGAAACAAAACTGGAAGAGACTGTTGAACAAACCCTGGTAAAGAAAAAACTATACAATGTTCTGGTTGAAAGCTTGCAGAACCTTTTCCACCATGTTGACAATTTACCCGAGAGCGCTGAAAAAGAGGAAAATTACGGCGCTTTTGTACTTTCAAAATACAACGAAGGGTTTCGGATTTCCACCGGCAACTTTGTTAAATCTGATAAATCAAAAATTTTAAAAGAAAAAATTGATAAGATTAATTCTCTTTCTAAAGAAGAGTTAAAAGATTTTTATAAATTTGTTCTGAATAATCAGACCTTTTCCGAGAAGGGGGGAGGTGGACTTGGTTTGATTGATATAGCAAGAAAAACAGGCAACAAGCTGGAATATAATTTTTACAACTATAATAAGGATTTCGAATTTTTCAATTTAACTGTATTTATTAACGAGTAAGCTAAATTCTTAAGATATGGAATTAATAAATATTGAAGGCACACCCAAAACCCCTACAGTAACTATGAACCCTGGTACGGGTATTATTGAAATAAAGGGAAGATCAATTCCCGAGAACTCCATTGAGTTCTATAAACCGGTTGTTGACTGGCTGGAAGAATATTCCCAGGGACCTGCCGCCAAAACCGTGGTAAATGTTCAACTTGAGTATTTCAACACCAGTTCGTCCAAGTGTATTCTTGATGTTTTTAAAAAGCTTGAGAACCTTAAAAAGAACCAGAAAGATGTAATTATTAACTGGTACTACGAAGAGGATGATGAGGATATGCTTGAAGCAGGAGAAGATTATGAATCCATTATTAAGGTTCCTTTTAAAATGATTCAAATCGTTTAAAATTATTACCTTGATATAATATATTTTGAAGGGGCATCTTGCCCCTTTTTTTTACCCGTAAATCTCTTTTTTGGCTGCTTTCAACGTATTTTTAAGCAGGGAAACAATGGTTAAAAGACCCACTCCGCCCGGGACCGGTGTAATGTAGCTGCATTTAGGTGCAACCTCGTCAAATTTTACATCCCCAATTAGCTTCCAACCAGATTTTGTTTTATCACTCGGAACACGGGTAATACCCACGTCTATCACAACTGCGCCCTCTTTTACCATCTCAGCTGAAACAAAATTTGCCTGACCAAGGGCTACAATTAGTATATCAGCGGTTCGGGTGATTTCAGGGATATTCCTGGTTCTGCTGTGACAGATGGTAACAGTACAATCACCGGGGTAACCTTTATGCGAAAGGAGGTTGGCGATAGGTTTCCCAACAATATTGCTGCGACCCAACACAACGCAATGCTTACCAGATGTTTCAATTTTATACCTCCTTAACAGTTCAACAATGCCATCGGGTGTTGCAGAAATATATGCTGGTAATCCAATTACCATCCGGCCAACATTTTCAGGGTGGAACCCATCCACATCTTTTCTGGGATCAATTGCCTCTATAACCTTTTGTTCGTTTATGTGCTTTGGCAACGGCATTTGTACAATAAAACCATCTACTTCAGGGTTATTATTCAGCTTGTAAACCTGTTCAAGAAGTTCTGATTCGGTGATTGAGTCCTCAAACCGAAGAACTTCAGATTTAAAACCAACCTGAGCGCAGGATTTTTCTTTATTCCCTACATAAGTTTCACTTGCCCCATCATGGCCTACAAGAATGGCTACCAGGTACGGAATTTTACCCCCCTGCTTTTTGATCAGATCTACCTCGGATGCAATTTCGGCCTTGATCTCATCAGCAATTTTTTTACCATCAAGTAGTTCCATGTTCCCGGTGTTTTACTGTATATTATTAATAATTTTTTGATTTTTATTTAACCTTAACCCCTTTACCTTTTTGGCATATTTTGCATCATTCGGGCAAGATTTTTACCTCCGCCACCGGATACCATCTTCATCATTTTGCGCATATCCTCAAATTGTTTGAAGAGCCTGTTAACCTCCTGGATGGTTGTTCCGCTGCCATCGGCAATTCTTTTTCTTCGGGAGCCGTTTATTAAGTTTGGATCTTCCCGCTCTTTTTTGGTCATGGAATAGATGATGGCTTCAACACTTTTAAATGCATCATCATCAATATCAATATCTTTCATAGCCTTACCCATTCCTGGTATCATCCCGGCAATATCTTTAAGGTTTCCCATTTTTTTGATCTGCTTGATCTGATCAAGAAAATCGTTGAAGTTAAACCTGTCCTTCAGGATTTTTTTATGCAACTCCCGGGCTTGCTCAACATCGTACTGTTCCTGTGCCCGCTCAACCAAAGATACAATATCGCCCATTCCCAGAATCCTGTCGGCCATTCTGTCGGGATGAAAAACATCCAGGGCTTCCATTTTTTCACCTGTACTGACAAACTTGATGGGTTTATCAACCACTGACCTGATGGACAAAGCGGCCCCACCACGGGTATCGCCATCCAGCTTGGTAAGAACAACCCCATTAAAATTTAACCTGTCGTTAAACTCCTTGGCAGTGTTAACGGCATCCTGTCCCGTCATTGAATCAACAACGAAAAGTATCTCCTGAGGTTCAACGGCTTTTTTTATTGCAGCCACCTCATTCATCATCTCCTCGTCAATGGCTAAACGCCCGGCTGTATCTATAATTACAACATCTCTGCCTGATGCCTTGGCTTGCTTGACAGCACTCTTTGCAATTGAAACAGGATCTTTACTTTCGGCAACAGTGAAGACGGGAATCCCAATCTGGTTTCCTAAAATGATCAGCTGTTCAATCGCTGCAGGTCGGTAAACGTCACCGGCAACAAGTAATGGGGCCTTCCCTTTTTTGGTTTTTAAGTGGTTTGCCAGCTTCCCTGAGAAAGTTGTTTTACCGGAACCCTGTAATCCTGCGATTAGAATTACAGTTGGGCTGCCTCCAAGGTTGATATCGCTTGCTTTCCCACCCATTAAAGCAGCCAGCTCATCATGGACAAGCTTAATTAACAGTTGACCGGGTTTAATTGAATTCAATACATTTAAACCCATTGCCTTACGTTTTACCTCATCGGTAAAGGTTTTGGCTATTTTAAAATTAACGTCAGCATCGAGTAACGCTTTTCTAACCTCCTTAAGAGTTTCCGCAACATTAATCTCAGTTATCCGCCCCTCTCCTTTAAGGAGTTTAAAGGATCTTTCAAGTTTCTCTGATAAATTCTCAAACATATCTTGACAATTGTCTGTTAGCTAATAGTAAACAAATTAGTTGTAAAATAAATTGGCTTGCAAACTTAGTAAAAAGGAAAGCTCTTTCAAAGGGGAGGAGCGAATCAAAATGCGAATGAAATGCCAAAATCTCCTTTAACAATGATATTTGGTCTTATCCCCATTAATTCTATATTATCTGAAGTGTAAATAAAATTTCGGGATATAAGCAAACCAGCGTAAAGGCTAATGAATAGGTTAACCCTGCCAAGTACATAGCTGGGTCTAATCCCGAAATCCAAAGACATGACAATCTTTCTATCGGCAACATACTCATTCTGAAAATACTGATTATTAGTAGGGGCAACCCCTTGATAATTATCTATTCTGCTAATAAATCCGAATGCCGGGCCCAGGTTAAGTTCAATCCTCTGAGGGAATATGGCATTCATAAGATCGGAAAACGAATCCAATACTATTTCTCCGTTTGGTTTTTTGATTTCAGATCTGTAAGCAAAATAGGCTGGAAAAATAAAAAGAGCTTTGCTGCCTTCAAGTTCATTTGCATAGCTTACTCCGGTTCTGAAACCTTTTTGAGTATCGGGATAATAGGCAAAAGTTAACTCTTTCTTGGTTGAAAAAATTGATGGTTTATTGTTCCCCTTCAGGAAAGCGTTAAAACCAAAACTCCCACCAACATCATAAAAATATGTTTGGCTGAACGAATTAAAAAATGATATGAGAAAATATAATAAGAGGATATTTTGTTTGATTTGCATGGTCATTAGTGTCCACTATAAATTAAAATAAGTTCTTTGAAATCTTTGTAAAATCTA
>CAZKHG010000066.1:0-14637 GCA_964552655.1 uncultured Rikenellaceae bacterium | reverse complement strand
TTCGCTTTAAGATGGCTGAATACGAGCTTACACTTCTTGAGCTGAATTACCTTTACGATACTTTCAAAGTTCAGGTAAAAGAAAAGTAATCTTTTTAGATTATCAGATAACATATCATCTTAATAAAGTGAAAATTAAAACCATACTATCTTTATTAACATGGCTACTGTTTCAGCTGTTCCTAATAGAATGTGATGCCCAGGAGGTAAAATTTACGGTATCAAAGGAGGGCTGGAACGCCGATTCACTGGGAAATCACCGGGCGATTGTTCGCTATAAGGGTACAACGCGGGCGGTTAAAGTCACAGTGCCCTGGAGGAGAAGAGATTATAACCCCCAAAATAAAGAAATCTTTATTGTTGATGCTAAAACCAACAGGAGAATTCAAAATGTAAAAAGGGGCACAATTAATCGGGAATCAGGTGAACTGATTTTTGAACCTGTTTCAGATACTGGTATTTATTATGTTTACTATATGCCATATAATGCTTCAGGCAGATCCAACTACCCAAAAAACACCTATCCAACTCCAACCGATAAGGCACAACCCCATTGGCTATCCCTGCTTCAAAATCCTGCAAACATATCTGAAGGCGATATTATTGAGATTCAATCTGTGGATGAGTTTAACAGCTTTTACCCGATGGAGATTATCGCCACCGCAGCGGAAACTCAAAGTATTACTAACGCCAATTCCGATAGGCCATTTATCATTTTCCCCGAGGATCGGCAATACCCCGTCAGAATGAATAAAGATCTGCCATATCGTTGGGTTGTATCGGGTAATGCAAATTCATTCACCGGCAAAGCTTGCAGGGGAGAAAATTATGCCTTCCAGCTGGGAGTTTATGCCATTCGAGATGTAAAAAATATTAGAATCGACTTTTCTGATTTCAAATCAGCCGCAGGGCAAGCTATACCTGCATCAAATGCATTATGTATCAATACAGATGGTGTAAATTGGGATGGCAAACCGCTAACGAAAAGGATTGATGTTACCAACGGGATGATACAGGCTATGTGGTGCCTGCTCGAAATTCCTAAGGAAATAGAACCAGGCACTTACCAGGGGAAAGCAATAATTAGTTCCGATGGCAATCTCTCAAACGAAATAGAATTGACTATTGCTATTGATGGCATTACCCTGGATGACGGGGGCGTAAGTGAACCATGGAAACAAACCCGATTGAAATGGCTCAACTCTTCAATGGCACAGAAAAATGAGGTGATCCCACCATACACTCCGCTTGTTATTAATAAGAACTCTATCAGTTTATTAGGGCGAAAAGTGGTGTTGAATGTTGATGGTTTTCCCAAACAAATCCAAACCTTTTTCACCCAGGAAATGACCTCAATAAAGGATAAACCCAATGAGATCATAAGTCAACCTATGCAGCTGATAGTCAAATTGGATGATATTAATTTTGTTAAATGGGAAAACGAGGGTTTTCGGTTTACCGAGGAGACAGAAGGAACTGTGGCATGGGAGGCTTTTAGCGGCTCCGAAAGGTTAAATATGAAGGTTAAAGCCTCGTTGGAGTTTGATGGGTTTATGGCTTATAATGTATCTGTTATCGCCAAACGTAACATAAAACTATCAGATATCCAGCTGGTTATTCCGTTTAATTCAAAATCATCAAGGTATATGATGGGACTGGGGCTGAAGGGTGGATACCGGCCTGAATCCTTTAATTGGAAGTGGAAAGTTGCCTATAATAACCAGGATGGTGCCTGGATAGGAGATGTGAATGCCGGGCTTCAATACTCCCTAAGAGCAGAGAACTATATTCGCCCATTGAATACCAATTTTTACCTTCAAAAACCGTTAAACCTTCCTACTTCCTGGGGGAATGAGGGGAAGGGGGGTGTTTCAATTTTCAGGGAAGGAACAACGGTGGTGGTTAACAATTACAGTGGGGCAAGGGAGATGAAAAAAGGGGATACCCTAAACTTCAATTTCACCCTGCTTATTACCCCTTTTCACACCCTTAATACTGATTTCCAGTGGGATAACAGGTTTTATCACCGGTATAGCCCCATTGATACAGTAATCCAAAAAGGAGCTAACATTATTAATATCCATCATGCAAATGAGATCAACCCATACATAAACTACCCATTTATAGCCCATCAGAAGATGAAAGCTTATATAAGTGAAGCTCATTCAAAAGGGTTGAAGGTTAAAATCTATAATACAGTTCGTGAATTGTCCAACAGGGCTTATGAAACCTTTCCCTTAAGAAGCTTGGGACACGAGATATACTCTCCTGGTAAAGGTGGTGGTTTTTCATGGTTACAGGAGCATTTAGGTGATGATTATATTGCAGCCTGGTTTGTACCTGAATTAAAGGATGCAGCAATAATTAACAGTGGCATGAGCCGTTGGCATAACTACTATGTTGAAGGGCTGAACTGGTTGGTAAATAATGTAAGTATTGATGGTCTATATCTTGATGATGTAGCCTTTGACCGCACTACTATGAAAAGGGTTAAAAGGGTACTGACTCAGAATGGGCATCCCGGAATTATTGATCTTCATTCAGCAAATCAATTCAATGAGAGGGACGGGTTTATTAACAGCGCAATGCTTTACATGGAGCATTTCCCATACCTGAACCGGCTTTGGTTTGGTGAGTATTTTGATTATAACAACAACCCTCCGGAGTTCTTCCTAACCGAGGTTAGCGGCATTCCATTTGGCTTGATGGGCGAAATGCTTGAGGGCGGTGGAAACCCCTGGCGCGGAATGGTTTACGGGATGACAAACCGTATGCCCTGGACTGAAAATAGTGACCCAAGGCCTATCTGGCAAGTTTGGGACGATTTTGGAATCCACCAAAGCCGGATGATTGGCTATTGGGTTGATAATAATCCGGTAACAACCAGCAATAAGGATGTTATAGCAACAATCTATAAAAAACAGGATACGGTTTTAATAGCCCTAGCCAGCTGGGCCAATGATGATACCGAGATCAGGTTGAAAATTGACTGGAAAGCCCTTGGCATGAACCCAAATAAAGCCGAGATATTTGCCCCTGAAATTAAAGATTTCCAACCCGAGTTTACAGTGAAACCTGATGGCATTTTTACAGTACCCAAAGGGAAGGGGTATTTGTTGATTTTGAGAAACAGGAAATAATTTTTGCCTTCAATACAAAGATTATAACCTGATCCTGATTAATGAAAATCTCCCATGAATTTTTCGGCATCATAATGTTTGTCCCTTGAGGATTCGTCTTATACAATCTGTTAATTATTATTAACTTTGCATATAATTTTGAAGTAAAAATGTTTTTAGATATTATTATCACCCTTTCTCTGGTGCTGCTCAACAGCTTTTTTGTTGCAGCTGAATTTGCAATTGTTAAAGTACGGTATTCTCAAATACAAATTAAAGCACAGTCAGGAGACAGGCTTGCAAAAACGGCACAGCACATTATTGACCACCTGGATACTTACCTTTCTGCAACACAGCTGGGAATAACCCTTGCCAGTCTTGGCTTGGGCTGGATTGGGGAACCCATTGTTGCAACTATGATTAAATCGTTTCTTGCCGCCATTGGGGTTCAGCTCACCCCGGAAGCGATTCATGCCATTGCATTACCCACTGCATTTATTCTGATTACCGCTCTTCATATAATATTTGGGGAACTTGCCCCTAAGTCAATTGCCATAAGGAAACCCGAACCAACATCACTTTTTGTAGCATTACCTTTACAACTATTCTACTATATTTTCCGACCGTTTATCTGGGCTATGAATGCCATTTCTAATTCATTCCTCAGGTTAATTGGAATTCAACCTGCCGGGGATCATGATATTCACTCCTCAGAGGAATTACAGCTTCTTGTCCAGCAGAGCCGCGAAGGCGGTAAAATTGAGGAAGAGGATTATGAGATCATCAAGAATGCATTTGATTTTACTGATCACAACGCCAAGCAAATTATGGTTCCCCGGCAGCATATTTTTGCCATTGATGTAGATTTGCCAACAAAAACAATCGTGGAACGTATTCTCGAAAGCGGGTATTCCCGGGTACCCGTTTACCAAAAATCCATGGACAATATTCTTGGCATTGCCTATACAAAGGACGTTTTAAAACAATACTTTCAGAACCCCAACTTCAGTATTAAAGATACACTTCACCCGGCATTCTATGTCTATGAGAATAAGAAGATAAGCGATATCCTGCGCGAGTTTCAACATAAGCATGTTCACATTGCCGTTATTATTGATGAGTTTGGAGGAACCGAGGGGATTATTACCCTGGAGGACATCCTCGAAGAGCTTGTTGGGGAGATTCAGGATGAGGCGGATGATGAGAAACAGTTTGTTGAAAAGAAAGAGGATGGGGTTTACGTAGTTCAGGCAATCCATTCATTAGAGGATATTAACGATCACCTGCCCCACCCATTTATAATTAATGAAAACTACAATACGCTTTCTGGTTTGCTGTTATACCATTTAGCCGATATCCCAAAATTAAATCAGGTCATCAAGGTTGATGGGTATCAGATCAAGGTTACCAAAATCAACAACCGGAGCGTCCAGTGTGTTGAGCTAATTGAAGAAAAAAAAGAAACACCTCCCGAACCATAATCAAAGCTGAAATTTGAGCAATCCTAATCTGGTGGTTCATACTTCGTCAGGTTCCGATAGTTCCACCAGTTCCTTTCGCAAAAGTTTAATTACAGGCTTGATTTGCTGATTCAGCTCGTTTAAAAGCACTAATGCAGTTTTAAATTTCCCCTGTGAATTTTCTAGTTTTTCAATTTTATAGAGGATTCCTGCAATGTGGTAGATTTTGAACTGGTTAAACCCCGATTTCATTTTATGCGCGATGGCCGAGGCACGAACCAGGTCCTTTCCCCTGACCATACTGTTCAGCTCGGCAAAGTTTTTGGTCGTATTCTCGAGAAACGTTGAAAGAATCAACTTCACAGAGTTTTTATCTCCCCCGGCAAAGCGGTATATATCACTCAAATCGAAAACATCATCAATAAGCACCTCCTTAGCCATTTTATTGCTTTTCTGTTTTTTAAAACCAACAAGAGGTGCAATAGCATTGAAAAGATCATCCTCGTTGAATGGTTTTATTAGGTGACCCGAAAATCCTTTTTCCAGGAAATGCTCCGGATTGTCGATCATACTATTTGCTGTAATGGCAATTACATGAATAGCTTTGAATTGGTGTTCAATCAGCCCGGCTATCTCGTAACCGCTTATCTCGGGCATCTGGATATCGGTTAAAACAACCTGGTAATGGTTGTTGCTTATCATCTCCATTGCAACCTTTGGGTTGTTGGTTGAATCAGCCGATATTCCTAGCGATTTAAACATTTCAAGGGTTATAACCCGGTTAATATCATCATCATCAACCACCAGTACTTTAATGTTTTGGGGTAGTTCAAAATCATTTTTTAAATTGGCAGCGGTTTGAATACTCCCGGTTAGTTGATATGGGATGGTAATTGTTACTGTTGTCCCTTCATTAATTTTACTGGCAAGTTGAATTTCTCCATTTTGAAGTTCAACAATGCGTTTCACAATGGTTAACCCCAAACCGGTTCCTCCTTGTCTTCTGGTAACCCCGGGATCGGACTGGGTAAACTCCTCGAAGATAAGTTGTTGTTGTTCACCCGGAATGCCAACGCCTGTATCTGCCACAACCAGTTGAATAAGGGCAGTAGTATCGCTCCTGCTCATGCACCTGGCAGTTATGCTTACACCTCCCCTCTCGGTGAATTTTATGGAGTTGCTTAGCAGGTTAAGTATAACCTGCTTTAGCCTGAAGGAATCGCCCCAAAGGGTTACCCCTTGTAATTCGTTGACATTTAAAGTTATATCCAATCCTTTCTCCCTGGCTTTGAAACCCATTGAATTTACTGCCTCATTTAGCACTTCGGGAAGGTTAAATGGGAGCGATTCCAGCTTTAGCTGGCCTGCTTCGAGCTTGGAAAAGTCCAGTATATCATTAATCACCCCCAAAAGGTGTTCAGAGGATATATTCAGCTGCTGGATATATTCTGATTGTTGTGGCAACAGCTCTGTTTTACTTAGCTGGCGGGTTAGCCCAATTATAGAGCTGAGCGGGGTTCTTATTTCATGGCTCATGTTAGCCAGGAATTGCTCTTTGACCCTGAGCAATTTTTCAGCGTACATTTTTGCCTCGAACAGCTGGTTTCTTAAATAGTTGCTCCTGGATATATCCCTGAAAATCATGGCAAGGAACAGGATCAGCAGAACAAGGGCTGCTCCACCCAGCACAAGTACAATTATAGCTGATTTGTAAACGACATTCTCAGCATCGTTTGATCGCTTATAAGCCAGGGAGAGCTCTTCCCGTTCAAGCAACGAAACCACTGACCGGATTTCATCCATTATCACCTTATCGCTGCTAAGCAGCTCCATCTCTTTTTTGCTGATTCTCTCCTTAACTGCCTCCTGATCGTGTTTTATCTGGTTTAAAATCCCTATTAAATTGGTTATCAGGCTGTCCGACGCTAATGATGCTCGAAACAAAGTATCAATTTTGGTTTCCACCTTAACCTGTGTGATTGAGGTGTCTCGTTTCTCATTGCCTGAGAACCACGATTTAAGCCGGTTGAAGAACCCATTCTTCTCGATATTGGAGTTGTTGAACGATGTATCCTTCTTTGATGTGGTAGTTGTGGTGGTTCTGGCGTAAAGTGGCGATCTGAGTAAAGGCTGTTTTTGGACCCTTTCAATTTCCTGCATCGCGCTTTCAAAAAATGCAGACGAATGATCCTGCTGCTTAAGGGCAAGTAATTCATCCAGCACTTTCCCCTTTTTTTCTAGCAATTCTTTAATAAGCCTTATCCGCTTTCTTTGGCTCTGATTATCTTTTGTAAAAACCATCAAGGAATCTACTTTGCCATCAATTCTAAGCAGAATGGAGAAATAGCCGTTTAGGTTTTCATCATTCCGGGTTAAGGTATAAGTTCTGATATTCCCTTCTGCCTCATAAATATCAGCAAGTATAGAATTCAGGTACACCAGCTTTTTGTTGGGTTGAGACAATGATTGCTTTGTTTTAGAGAGCTCCAGAACCCCGTTATAGGTTATGGTAACTGAAGCTATGGCAAAGGCAAGAATTATGATAAAACCAGCAATTATTTTAGGTTTTATCCAGATTCTTATGGGTGTTGGAGCGTTTGGCATTAAGCAGATTTCTGAAATCGAAGTAAAAATAGAGAACCCATCATCAAGAACCAAGAAACATCAAAAAAAAAGGGGAAGGAATTACCCCTCCCCCTGGCAAATAGTATTTTGAAGCATTACTCGATGATAATGACAAGGTATTTCGATGCACTCCAGAATTTTTCATAATCGGTGATCTCGATTTTCTCGATTACCCCTTCCGGATTTTTAACCAGGGTGTACGATTCATTGGGATGCGTGGTAACAATTTTGGCCTTTTTGGCAAACAGCGGAATGCTAAGGGTTTTGGTGATATCAATCCTTGTAAAATACGATTGATCAAAATCGGATTTGAGCTTTGTTGTTTTGCCCAACCCAAGGAATCCGCCTGTTTTATCAACCACCTTGTTGGTTTCCAGCTCTTTTTTGGTTCCAAAGGCATAGTATGCAGTATTTATGGCTTCGGTTTGCTTGCTGACGGTCTTATTGAGCTGATCCTTTTCCAGTCTCAATGTATCAACCGTTAAGTTCAGCGTCTGTATGGAGAAATTCAGATCAGCCAATCTTTCTTTCAGAACCACTATTTCTGAATCACGTGTCATGAGCATTTGGTTTGTCTTTGTAAGCATTTTCTCCAGCTCTGCTATTTTGATGTTGGAGTCCTGCAGCTTCTGATTTAAAAGCCGGATGGATTTTTTATTCTTTAGCATCAGCTCATTGATCACCCGGATATCATCGTTGATCTGGTTCCGGGTATCCTCTTTTAGCTCAGTTCCACGGGCTGTTCCTTTTGCAATAACATTCTCCTTTTCCTTAATGAGCGCCAGGTTGGCCTCAATTTCATTCAGGATTTGAAAGAATTCATTGATGGTAGAATCTTTTGATTTGGAGTCCGATCTTAACGCTTCATTCTCTTTGGTGAGTAGCTCAATTTGTTTTTTCTCTTTTTCTTTGCAAGAGATGGCAAATATAGATAACGCTATTAGCGTTACAATAATAATTCTGTTCATTTGGTTTGATTTTAGTATCACGTTTTGTGAATGATTATCAAATTTAATTAATAAAAAGTAGTTTAATCAAATAAGCGATAATTGTACCAAATTTTCAAAACAAGAAACCAATGTTATTAAAGTTCTGAATAATAGTTAATTATAATAAAATTTGTTTGTGGTTAAACCTCATTTTTTTGAATAACTTGGGTAAGCCTGTCAACAGGTTGAGGTAGGAAAACACATTGAATCGGGTAAAAACTACCAACCTAATAATGAGAGATTATTTTTGTTGGTGTAAATTTTTTTTTAAGTATCTTTGCCAACCTATAAAAAATGGTACCGTGGCCGAGTGGCTAGGCAGTGGTCTGCAAAACCACGTACAGCGGTTCGACTCCGCTCGGTACCTCAAAAACGTAAAAAACCTGTCAAATCCCCTCAATGACGGGTTTTTTTATTTGTTAATAGCATTAGAAATTTTATCCATCAAAAAAAATTTGGATTTTAGACTTTTTTTTAGTTAACTTTAGTAACTATTTTGTGTTTAATATGATCCTTCTGAATTAATTAAGGATATAAACTAAAACCCAAGGCCATGAAACGAATTTTTACTGCGATTCTATGTTTAGCCTTAATGCACGCATTCGGGCAAACTAGCGTACTTGAAGTGGTTTCACCTGCAGGTGGATATTTTAAAAATGAATCAGCGGGAATTAGTATCAGCTGGACTTTAGGAGAACCTGTAATTGGTACATTACTGAATACCGGAGCAAACTTAATGCTAACCCAGGGGTTTCAGCAGGGGAATTTATTTGGAACTGACGTTCCAAAACCAGATCTGCCCACCCTAAGCATTAAAATGTATCCAAACCCTGCTATAAAAGAGGTTACTTTTGAGATTTCAAACCCGGAAGCCAAGGGCAAGTTTACCGTTGAAATTTACGATCTTACCGGTAGGAAAATCCTTATGGAAAACCTAGGTCAATTTACCGATCAGGAACCCAAAACACTTAATGTTTCATCCCTAAAATCAGGTATATACCTTGTTCAGGCCAAAGTAGGCGATAGAGTTAGTAAGGTTCTCAAGCTGATAAAAGAATAGGCAGATACAGCATTATCGCAATTCAATTATTTATCATGAAACCGATTTTTTAAAAATCGGTTTTTTTATCCTATCTAATTAAGGGTTAATATGATGATTTTGGTATTATATCAAAATATGAATTAATAAATTGATTTAGGGTATTTAACACATTAACTTGAGCAAACATTGCTTGAATTTTTAAAAAACCTGTTTATACCCTACTCATTATGAAAAAGTTATTCACAGTAATTTTATGTCTGTCCATTACCACGTTGGCTTTGGCACAGATACCCCAGAAGTTTAACTATCAGGCAGTTCTTCGTGATGCGAATGGCGCCGTGTTGGCAAATCAGACTGTATCATTAAGGCTGAGCCTAACAAACATTGATGGAACTGACGTGTACTATACCGAAACCCATACAGTTCAATCTTCCGCACAGGGGGCAATCAACCTTATAGTGGGGAACGGAATCGTTCAATTTGGTGTGATGTCCGATGTAGAATGGTCCAACGGATCAGTAAAATTAAAAATTGAGGTTGATCCGGCAGGTGGGACAAGCTACATTCTTATGGGCAATGTTGAACTGTTGGCTGTCCCCTACTCGCAGGTGGCAGGGAATGGGTTCACCTCTATTAATAATAATGGTGATGGTACATTTACTTATCATTTTGCAAATGGGGAGATTTACACAACACCTGATTTAACAGGTCCTCGGGGAGAGCAAGGAACAACCGGTGAGCCAGGTTTAAAAGGTGATCCGGGAGAAAAAGGCGACAAGGGAGATAAGGGTGACCCAGGAGAAAAAGGGGATAAAGGAGACAAAGGGGAAATGGGACCTCAGGGCGAGGTTGGGCCAAAAGGTGATACCGGACCGCAGGGAGAAATTGGACCAGTTGGACCACAGGGAGAAATTGGACCAGTTGGACCACAGGGAGAAATTGGACTTCAGGGACCAAAAGGCGATACTGGGCCCCAAGGACCAGTTGGGCCACAAGGGCCTGCAGGCACTGGGTTGACGAACAGAGGAAGTTGGTCGGTGGATAGTACTTACAAATCAGGCGATTACGTTTTTGATGATTCTTCTCTGGATCCTATGATTAATACAATGTGGATTTGTCAAGCCCAGGTTGGGCCTGTTTTAACCCAACCAAGGAATGATTTAGAACATTGGGCAGAATTTGAAGCACCTCCGGGACCACAAGGACCACAAGGACCCCAGGGAGAAGTCGGCCCTCAGGGGCCAGCTGGCCCAATTGGACCTCAGGGAGAAAAAGGAGATCAGGGGGAGATTGGCCCACAGGGAGCACAAGGCCCGCAGGGTCCACAGGGGTTGCAGGGTCCTGCTGGTACTGGGCTAACCAATCGTGGTAACTGGTCAGCTGATAGTACATATCAATCTGGCGATTATGTTTTTGATGATTCCTCAATTGATCCATTGAATAATTCACTATGGGTATGCCAGACACAGGTTGGACCTTTAGCTACTCAACCCAAAGATGATCTTACCCATTGGTCTGAATTTCAGGCACCACAAGGGCCACAGGGACCACAAGGACCTCAGGGTTTACAAGGCGAGATTGGGCCAAAAGGAGATACCGGAGCACAGGGTGAGATTGGACCGGCCGGGCCACAAGGGGAAATAGGACCTCAGGGCCCTCAGGGTGAAACCGGACCCCAAGGACCCGCAGGTGCAAATGGAATTTCAGTCCAATGGTTAGGTTCAGCTATTTCTCACCCATTAGATCCATCAGTTAATCAGGCATATTACAATACAAGTGATGGTAAATCTTATATTTTTGATGGAGGTTTTTGGCAGATTCTTTCGCAAGACGGAACACAGGGTCTCCAGGGTTTACAAGGTAATCCGGGACAGGATGGTAAAGATGGTATCTCTATTGAATGGCTGGGCGAAATGGAAAGTGCACCTTCAAACCCCGCTGAAAATCAGGCTTATTATAATACTACAGCTAAAATAGCTTACATATTTGACGGTACCGTTTGGAACATTTTAGCAAAAGATGGTGTTCAGGGAGTTCAGGGAATTCAGGGGCAACAGGGAGAGCCGGGTCCACAGGGAATTCAGGGGCCACAGGGTGAAACAGGGCCCCAGGGACCTCAGGGAGAAACCGGACCTCAGGGACCCAAGGGGGATACTGGAGCTGCCGGGCCACAGGGGCTACAGGGGCCGCAAGGACCCCAAGGAGAGCAAGGAGCAGCTGGCGTTGGTCTTACATTAAAGGGTAATTGGAACAGTTTAACTGCATATGTTGAGGGTGATTATGTTTTTGATGAATCTACTGGCGATCCCTTAGTCAACTCCATGTGGATTTGTCAAGCAGGAGTTGGTCCTGTTTCAACACATCCAAAGGATGATTTAGACCATTGGGTTGAATTTCAAGCACCAGAGGGACCACAAGGGCCTCAAGGCGAACAAGGAATACAAGGTCCCGCAGGCGCTCAGGGTGATATTGGGCCACAGGGCCCGGTCGGCCCTCAAGGACCAACCGGTGCAACGGGGCCACAAGGACCAGTAGGGCCACAAGGATCTGCCGGAATAAACGGGATATCTATAAGCTGGCTGGGTGCTTTTTCAAGTCCTCCAGGCTCTCCCCTTTTAAACCAGGCGTACTATAACTCTATTGATAAAAAAGCGTATGTTTATGATGGATCAGTTTGGCAGACCTTAGCACAGGATGGTGCTACAGGAGCTACAGGCCCTCAGGGCCCAATAGGTGCTACTGGTGCAACCGGTCCTCAAGGGCCTGCTGGGAGTAATGGGGTTTCAATTCTCTGGGCAGGAACGTTCCCTTCACATCCCGCTGCTGCATTGAATAAGGCTTACTATAATTCAACCGATAAGAAAGCGTATGTTTATGATGGCTCATCATGGCAGGTTCTTGCCCAGGATGGGGCAACTGGTGCCACAGGTCCCCAGGGTCCTCAAGGTATCCAGGGGCCAGTTGGAGCAATAGGTCCGCAAGGGCCATCTGGCATAAACGGGATTTCAATTACCTGGTTGGGAAGCCTTGCAAGTGCACCGATTTCACCTTCTCTTAACAATGCATACTATAATACCAGTCTATTCAAATCGTACGTATGGGATGGTGATTCCTGGGAAATTTTGGCTCAGGATGGCGCACAAGGGCCAGAAGGTCCGCTGGTTGTTGGTTCATCAGGTCAAACTCTAAGGCATAATGGTACATCTTGGGCTGCCAGTAGTTTGATTTATAATAATGGTACTAATATTGGGTTGGGTACAACATCACCTGCATATAATGTCGATATATCGGGAAACTTAAGATCAACCTCCAGTTCATTTTTTGCAACCACCTCTGGTTATGTTGGCATTGGGACAACATCGACATCAAGTGATTTATCTTTTGGTGGAAATATAACAAGGTACATTGGCATGGAGAGGAGAACTACTTCAACATATATTGGATATCCTCTATATGTAAAGGCGGGTGGGGCTACCAGTGGACAAACAGATAAAAGTGGAGGAAGTTTATACCTTTCTTCGGGTATTGCCACCGGAACAGGATCATCAAGCATTTACTTTCAAACTGCAACAGCAGGTGCATCGGGTACTACAGATAATATTCCAACTACTAAGATGACCATTATTGGGAGCGGAAATGTTGGCATTGGCACGACCTCTCCAACTCAACTTCTTGATGTAAATGGAACATCAAGGTTTAGGGGATTAATATATGACTATAATAATAGTACCGGTAGTCCGAATCAGGTTTTAACCCGTGGGGCAAGTGGTATTTTATGGCAAACCCCATCAGGAAATATTTCAGGAACCGGAATTGCAGGCAGTATGGCTCTATGGAGCGGAACATCATCGTTAACTTATTTACCAAATTTAACCTTTACTAGTAGTTTGCAAATAACCGGAAACCCAACAGCCAACCCGGATGATCCGATTTTTGAGGTTAAAAACAGCAACGGCGATGTCATATTCGGTGTTTACCAGGGTGGTGTCCGGATTAACATCAGTGATCAGCTAATTACCAAAGGGGCTAAAGCTGGTTTTGCAGTCGGGGGGTTAACAAATCAAACCAAAGCAGGACCTGTGGAATACATGCGTATTACCCCTGATAGTGCAAGAATTTATGTAAAAGAAGAGGTAACAAAGGGTGCAAAGGGGGGCTTTGCAGTTGGTGGTCTTACTAACCAGACAAAAACAGTGGTTTCGAGGAACTTGCTGTTTATTGCTCCTGATAGCGCCAGGATATATGTTGATACCTTGGCCGCAACCAAAGGTGCAAAAGCAGGATTTGCCGTTGGAGGGCTAACTAATCAAACAAAAGGAACGAGTTCCTCTTTCTTCCAGCTTAATACTAAGAACTATTTGATAGGAATGGAGGCTGGTAAAAGTTTAACAACGGGTATTTACAACTCATTTATAGGACATAAGGCAGGATGGAAAACCACCATTGGTAGTAAAAACATTTTTATTGGGCTGGAATCCGGTCTGAACAATATTTCAGGTGCATTTAACACATTTTTAGGATATCAGGCAGGAAACAGCAATACTGCATCAGACAATACATTTATCGGTTACCGGGCAGGCTTCTCCTCGCTCTCAAAAGGAGGAAATGTTTACATAGGAAGCAAAGCAGGTGAGCTATCAACCTATGGCGAACAAAATGTTTTTATCGGTGAATCAACAGGTCAGAAAACAACCTACGGGAGCAAGAATATTTTTATGGGGTATCGGGCTGGTTATAATAATACCGGAAACATTTCCTATCCGGAATATGGCAGCTATAACGTTTTCCTTGGCAATGAAAGTGGTTATACAAATTCAACCGGCAGATACAACATTTTTTTAGGTTACCAGAGTGGTTACAGCAACACCACTGGTAAGTACAACGTATTTCAGGGATATTTAAGCGGTTATACCAATCAAACCGGTTCTGGCAATGTTGCAATCGGTAACAATACAGGCTACCTTGGAACTGCAATCACCAGCAATGTATTTATAGGAGATTCAACCGGTTATGGGAATACAAACAATTATAATGTTTTTATTGGGAAAGGGAGTGGTAAAGCCAATACCGGTCAGTATAATGTTTTTATGGGATATCAGACCGGAACCAAAACAACTAGTGGTAATAATAACGTATTTATGGGAAATAAAAGTGGTTTCTATAATACCACTGGCGATAATAATGTTTATCTGGGTTATGAGGCTGGTTTAAAAAGCAATGCAAGCAGCAACACCTTTATCGGTTACCAGAGCGGAAGAACAAACACATCAGGTACCTACAACGTTTTCCTGGGTTACAGAACCGGGTATAGTAATACCATTGGCGGTTATAATACGTATATAGGATACGATGCAGGCTATTCAAATACATCCGGTTCAAGCAATGTTTTTGTGGGTGATTATT
>CAZKHG010000065.1:6169-16400 GCA_964552655.1 uncultured Rikenellaceae bacterium | reverse complement strand
CGGCAACTGCCGGACTACCAACTGAGCTGCTCCCCCTTATGCTATTCCTCTTTTTCGCGACCCTCAGCCTGGGATCCGGCAACTGCCGGACTACCAACTGAGCTGCTCCCCCTTATGCTATTCCTCTTTTTTCGCGACCCTCAGCCTGGGATCCGGCATCTGCCGGACTACCAACTGAGCTGCTCCCACAATTGTAAATGCAAAAGTAGAAATTTTTCTGAAAAAACTTATATCCCTTTTAAATAAGGCAATATATTTGATAATAATTTATTATAAAACAATCATGAATTCTCCTGTTAGGAAGTATCTTATCCTTAATATCATTTTTTCTTTAATAATACTTTTTATAATTATCTACTCATTTATATATAGTGGAAGTTCACACCCTGTCCCTGCATTGTTAAGTGATATCACAGGTATTATCCCGCCAAGTAAGGGGTTATCTTCCAGTTTTTCGGAAATAGTAAGGGGTAATTTATATGAAGCCAGATTGTATAACCCTTATGGGATCCAGATTTTTTTATTCTTTTTAATTCAATTACTTTTAAGAGCGTTAACTTCTATGGCGATTAAAATGAATTGGGTTCAAGTTTCAATAGTACTTATTATAGATATTGTTGTATCGGTTTTTCTTTTCATTATCAGCTTTGCCCCATTGATAAAATATACCCTAAAGCTGTTCGTCCAACTCTTTTAGTAGGGATTCAAATGTAAAACCATCCGTAGCTTTTACACCTTTTACACCTTGCATTACCCTGCTGCATTCGGTGTAGTAATCATGCTGGTAAAAAAGAATATAGTCATTTTTAAGGGCTTCACTCAGGAATATTTCCTTTTCTTTGAGTGTCTTTAAGGGTTCAACGTCATACGCCATAATCCAGGGTAAGGGTAGATGGGCTGTTGAAGGGAAAAGGTCTGCGGCAAAAACGATAGTCTTTCCTCTATAACTTATAAACGGTATCATCTGTCCACGTGTATGTCCATCAAAAAATTTAACGCTGAAACCCGGGAATAGTTCCCCCTCCTTTTCAATCAGATTTAATGCTCCTAAATCACGCATGGGTAGTATGTTCTCGGGAAGAAATGCATCAGCTTCTCTTGGGTTTGGATTGGTTGCCCATTCCCAATGCGATTTGGAAACATGGTATTTTGCATTTGGAAAAGTTAATCCAAAGGAGCCATCAAAATTTTTCTTAACCCCACCACCACAATGATCATAATGTAGGTGTGTAATCACAACATCAGTGATATCATCGGGTTTATAACCACGATTTGCCAACCCGGTAATTAAACCCTCGCCGCCAAAAATCCCAGAGCGGCTTAAAAATTTCTCGCTTTGCTTATTACCAATTCCATTATCTATCACTGCAATATGGCCCTCATTTTCTACAACTAGAGTTCTCAAGGAAAGAATAATCTGGTTGTTTTCATCGGAAGGGTAAACTTTGTTCCACATAATCCTGGGTACAACACCATACATTGCTCCGCCATCTATCTTAAAATTTTCAATATTAAACGCAGTGATTTTCATAAAATATTGTGACTAATGTTCTAAAAAATACTCAATGATTGCCTGTCGGCAGTTAGGCGCATAAAGTTATTGAATAAATAACATTAAACTCATTTATTTGTTTTGATGGATTTAAAAAAAGAGTGCAAAATACTTTAACCAAATCAGAATACTGTAAATTTGAGGAAAATTGTAACTGGTTGCATTAATAAATAGCAATTAACTTGTAACCATGAACCAGCAACGAGTACCAATGAAACTTCACTTTATAGCTATCGGTGGAAGTGCAATGCACAATCTGGCCATTGCCCTGAAACTAAAAGGGTATGAAATCTCCGGTTCCGATGATGAAATTTTTGAACCCTCGCTTTCAAGGTTAAACAACTACGGAATTTTACCTGAAGCAATAGGTTGGTTCCCCGAAAAGATTACACCTGAACTGGATGCTGTTGTTCTGGGAATGCATGCCCGAATTGATAACCCGGAACTGGTAAGAGCTAAAGAAATTGGTGTAAAAATCTATTCCTACCCGGAATACCTATACGAGCAAACCAAAGATAAAATTCGAGTAGTTGTTGGGGGTAGCCATGGCAAAACCACCATTACCTCAATGATTATGCATGTTCTTAAGTCATCCCGAATCAAGTTCGACTATATGGTTGGTGCACAACTCGATGGTTTTGAGAACATGGTTGAGCTAAACAATGATTCCAAAATTGCTGTATTTGAGGGTGACGAGTACCTGACATCACCCATTGACCCAAGACCTAAGTTCCACCTTTATCAACCTAGTATTGCCCTTTTATCAGGCATTGCCTGGGATCATATTAACGCATTCCCAACCTATGAAAACTACAAATGGCAATTTGCTGAATTTATAAATAGGATTGTGCCACAGGGATCATTGGTTTACAACGGCGAGGATGCCGAGGTTGTTGATATTTCTCTGCAATCTGAAGCCCAAATAGAAAGGTATGCTTACTATACCCATCCATATAGGTTTGAAAACGGGAAAGCTAGTCTTAAAATTGGAAATGAGCTATTGCCCTTATTGGTATTTGGTCGCCATAACATGCAGAATATCAGCGGGGCAAAAACAGTGTGCAACCTCCTTGGTATAAGGGATGACCTTTTTTATAAAGCGATTAGCCGTTTCAAAGGTGCCTCCAAAAGACTTCAACTGCTTTCCGAAAATAGCCATACAAAAGTTTTTCTTGATTTTGCCCATTCCCCATCAAAAGTAGCAGCAACGGTCCAGGCGGTTAAGGAAGCATACCCCGAAAGGGAACTGGTTGCCTGCCTGGAGCTGCACACCTACAGCAGCTTAAATGTTGACTTTCTTAAACAATACAATGAAACAATGCGAGGGGCAGATGTGCCAATTGTATTCTTTAACCCCCATACTATTGAACACAAAAAATTACCTCCTTTAAAACCTGCTGATATTCTTAATAGTTTCGGATTTCCAATTCCAGAAGTATATACTGATACTCAAAAATTAACTGAAAAACTAAAAGGAATTAACTGGATAAATAAAAACTTGCTAATAATGACCTCGGGTAATTTTTCTGGCGTAAATTTACATGATCTTTCAAAAGAAATTGCTCCATAGCTTAAGAACTATAAATCCTAGCGCCATGAAGCTTTCATCAAAAAGAGTTGACATTACACCCCTAAACCTTGAGGAGATGAAAATCTTTATTAAATCACGGGGAGAGTATGAGAGGCATGCAAACCTTAAGGTTACTGGAGTTGAGGTGGATGAACTTTACTGCGAAGAGATAAAGGAGCTAATGGAAAGAGAGCCCGGAGCATGGACAAGTAAAAACAAGGAATACATATTTCACACCCTTTGGCTGGTAATTGATAAAACTATTCAAACAATAATCGGGCAGTTTTACATCAATGGAAGGCCTGATGAGAACGGGGATGTTGAAATTTTTTTCAGTATTGAAACTCCTTTTAGGCAAAAAGGTTATGCCACTGAGGTAATGCTAGAAATCCTGAAATGGGGATACAAAACAAAACTTTTCAGAAAAGTGCTTATTGAAGCCGATGAACACAATAAGGCCGCCATGGCCTCGCTAAATAAACTTGGTTTCAAAAAAATCCCCGAAGACGAGGATGGAAATCAATCCACAAAATTCTACAAAATAGTTTACACAAAAGAACCATGTGTTGACGATTTTGAGGTTGATCCAATTTGGCAATAGGCCTTCAACACTTAGTTAACGGCATTTCCAAAAGGATAGTGCTAACCGAATTAAGGCTAACCATACCGACTAAAAATATTTTTTATTTTTTTGGCTAAAATAAAAATTAAGCTACCTTTGCACCCGCTTTAGCTGAAAGGTGGCTCAGGCAATTTTTAATTAAGGCCCGTTCGTCTAGGGGTTAGGACGTCAGGTTTTCATCCTGGTAACAGGGGTTCGATTCCCCTACGGGCTACAAAACGTACCATTAAGATTTAATAAAATGGCAAATCATAAATCAGCAATTAAAAGGAACAAGCAGCAGGAAGCTCGCAGGGTTCATAACAGGTATTTTGCAAAAACTACCCGTAATGCCCTTAAAGAAATCAGAACATCAACTGATAAAACAGCTGCCACTGAACTTTTACCAAAGGTAACCGCGATGTTGGATAAGCTTGCTAAAAAGAACATCATCCATAAGAATAAAGCGGCCAACCTGAAAAGTTCCATCAACAAGCATATCAACGCCCTGCAATAGTGGGGTTTAGCATGATATTTTCAAGCTCGATATATATCGGGCTTTTTTTATTTGTATAAATTGATGGCCATTCTTATGATTTTTGTACATTGGTGTCATCATTTATTTCAATGACTGCTGATTACAAGAACCTCACCATCAAAGAGTGGGCATTGGAGGATCGCCCGAGGGAAAAGATGATCCAGAAAGGGGTTGGAAGTTTAAGCGATGCTGAACTACTTGCCATTCTTATTGGTTCCGGAACCAAAAACGAGACCGCGGTTGCCATTGCCCAGAGAATCCTCTCAACAGCCAGCAATAATCTTGGTGAGTTGGGCAAATTCAGCCTGAAAGAATTCACATCAATTAAAGGCATAGGCGAAGCAAAAGCCATCAGTATAATGGCTGCTCTTGAGCTTGGAAGACGCAGGAAAAGGGCTGAAGCCCTTGACCGGCAAAAGATCCAATCCAGCGCGGATGTTGTCGAAATTTTCCAACCATTGCTGGCGGATTTGCCTCATGAAGAATTTTGGGTGCTTTACCTAAACCGGGCAAATAAAATCATTGATCAGTCGAGAATTACCCAGGGAGGAACAACCGGAACCATATTTGATGTGAAGCTGATTATTAAAACAGCCGTGGAGAAATTAGCTTCATCCATGATCATCTGCCATAACCACCCATCCGGTAACCAAAAGCCCAGTGATCAGGACATCAATATCACGAAAAAACTTAAAGAAGCATCTGCTTTAATGGATATAACTTTACTCGATCATATTATTATCACAGATAAAGAGTGTTTTTCCTTTGCAGATAGCGGAATTTTTTAAACTTAAACATATAAAATGAAAAAACTACTCATCATCACCGCTTTAGTTCTAAACTACATCAGTTCCAACGGCCAGGGTTTGGAATTGTTTGAAAAGAAAGAGCTGATAATCAAAAAAGATACCTTGAGGTATAGAATTCTTTACCCTATCAATTTTGATAGAGCAAAGCGTTATCCGGTTGTTCTCTTTCTGCATGGAGCGGGCGAACGGGGAAATGATAATAACGCACAACTTACCCATGGAGCAAAACTCTTTTTAAGGGATGATGTCCGGCAGAATTACCCGGCTATTGTAATTTTTCCCCAATGTCCGGCAAATAGTTTTTGGGCAAAGATCGACCGGAAGGAGAATCCTGATCACACAAATTCCTTCACTTTCTTACCTACTGGTGAACCAAATACACCAATGAATCTGACAATCCAACTTATTAAAACATTTTCCAGGGAGAAATTTGTGGATAAAAAGAAAATTTACGTCGGGGGACTGTCCATGGGAGGAATGGGCACTTTTGAGATTTTATACCGATGTCCAAAGATATTCGCCGCAGCTTTCCCTATATGTGGAGGTGGAAATCCTGAGTACGTAAAAAAATACGCCAAAAGAGTCAATATCTGGGCTTTTCACGGTGAAAGCGATAATGTAGTGTTGCCCAAATATTCAATAGAAATGGCCGATGCCATTAGAAGGGAAGGAGGAAGGATTAAACTTTCGCTATACCCCGGGGTTGGTCATAACAGCTGGGAAAATGCATTTAACGAACCCGAATTACTACTCTGGCTCTTTTCTAATACACAAAAATAGATCTGACAAAACTTAATTTTAAAAATAGTACACCAACATACCTTAAAGATGATTTCTTTTTACTATTTTTCACCAACCTTCCAAAATAACCGATGATTAAGGTTTTAGGGAACACCAATACCATCATGAACCAGTTCATAGCCGAACTGCGCGATATTAATATCCAAAAAGACATGATGCGATTCCGCCGGAATATGGAACGAATCGGGGAGATTTTTGCCTATGAGATGAGCAAAGATATTAAGTATGAATCGCATCAGGTTCAAACTCCGCTTGGCATAGCAGAGGTTTACACACCGTCCGATACCATAGTTCTTGCCACCATCCTGCGAGCTGGCCTGCCCATGCATCAGGGAATGTTGAACTATTTTGACAAGGCAGAAAATGCATTTATCTCAGCCTACCGTAAATACAGTAAGGATGGCACGTTTCATATTCAGTTTGAGCACCTCTCCTGCCCTACAATAACCGGGAAAACCCTTGTGCTGATAGATCCCATGCTGGCCACCGGTGCTTCAATATTGCTAGCATATAAGGCTTTGCTTGATAGAGGAACCCCGACTCATACTCATATAATCTCTGCCATTGCCTCGAAAGAAGGTGTTGATTACATCAAAAAAAATCTACTCCATAAAAATGTTACCCTTTGGCTGGGAGCGATAGACGATGAACTGACGGTTAAGTCGTACATTGTACCGGGGTTAGGCGATGCCGGTGACCTTGCTTATGGGGGAAAAGAGTAACCTATCAGGATATCTCGATTACGGCCGGTTGATATTTCCATACCTTTACTTTATCGGTACAGGATGAGGCAAGTTCTCTTATTGTCAACGAAAACAGAGGATGAACAAAATCCGGAGAAATCTCAAGCAGCGGGGTTAAAACAAACATCCGCTGATGTAAAGATTTATGTGGTATAATTAAGCTGGGCGTTAAAAGTATCTGTTGATCATAAAAAAGTATGTCAACATCCATTGTCCTGGCGCAAAAACCCGATCCTTTTCTTTCCCTTCCCAGGGCATTTTCAATATAAGAGATTTCAAGCATTATGGCTGCCGGGTTCAGCTTGGTATCAACCAATAAAACCTGGTTCAGAAAATTCACGTTGTCATCGAAGCCCCAGGGTTCAGATTCATAAATGGTGGATTCTTTACAAATTAACCCAATCCTTTGAGAAATGAGCTGTTTTGCATCAGATAGATTTTGTAACCGATTCCCTAAGTTTCCGCCAATAAGTAGAAAAGTTTTTGCCATTTTTCAGATTTGAAGGCGTAAATATGTAATAAATTATAATTTTGACAAACTAATTATATTTAAATTTTTTATACATTTAAAAAGAATTATAAACAATCAACCATTAATAAAGTTAAGCTATGAAAGGATTTTTCAAATACCTGTTGGCCACAATACTTGGCGTAATTATCTCATTGATATTGTTTTTTATTGTAATGATGGGCATTATAGGAGCAATGGTATCGTCATCGGATAAACCCGTTGAGGTAAAAGATAATAGTATTCTATACATTGATCTGAAAAAGGAAATAGTGGACAGGTCGTCCAACAATCCCTTTCAGGGATTTGATATTTCAAGCATGCAACCCAAAAGTAGCATTGGGTTGAATGATATTTTAAAAGCAATTGAAAACGCCAAAACCGATCCGAAAATTAAGGGAATTTACCTGGAGCTAAGCTCTATTAACGCAGGCGCAGCAACCGTTGAAGAAATCCGTGATGCTCTATTGGCGTTTAAAGATTCTGATAAATTTATTATCAGCTACAGTGAAGGTTACAGCCAAAAAGCATACTACCTGGCCTCTGCTGCTGATAAAATTCTATTAAATCCCGAAGGAATGGTAGAGTGGCTAGGTCTTCGTTCTGAGGTTATGTTTTATAAAAAAACCCTTGAAAAATTAGGCGTTGAACCACAAATTCTCCGTCACGGGAAGTTCAAAAGTGCAGTGGAACCTTTTATGCTGGAAAAAATGAGCCCAGAGAACCGTGAGCAAATCATGACATTCATGGGTTCAATTTGGAATCATTGGGTTAACGGGATCTCAAAAACCAGAAATATTCCAACCACGGAGTTGAACAGGCTAGCAAACGGAATGCTTATTCACAATGCCAAAACATCACTAGATTATCATCTTGTTGATAGTATTGTGTATAAAGATCAGGTTATTAATTTGCTGAAAAAGCAAACCGGAACCGAAGAGAGAAAAGATATTGCCAGCCTTACTATTGAGCAATACGCAAAAGTTCCGCCAGCTAAAAAAGCAAAAGGCTTAGCTAAAAACAAAATAGCCGTTATCTATGCCCAGGGTGAGATTGTATCAGGTGATGGCGGTGATGGGCAAATTGGTTCAGATAAAATATCAAAAGCAATAAGGGAGGCGCGAAGGGATAGCACTATAAAGGCGATTGTGTTCAGGGTAAACTCACCTGGCGGAAGCGCACTTGCGTCGGATGTTATCTGGCGCGAGGTAAGTCTTGCCAAACAGGCAAAACCGGTTGTTGTATCCATGGGCGATTTGGCCGCATCAGGGGGTTACTATATCTCGGTTCCCGCCGATACCATCTTTGCAAGCCCATCAACTATAACCGGATCCATTGGGGTTTTCGGGCTGTTTTTTAATGTAAAGGATGGCCTAAACAAGTACCTGGGCGTTAATGTTGATGTTGTGAAAACCAACGAACACGCCGACTTTTTCTCCATGTACAGGCCAATGACTGCAGAGGAGAAAGCGGTTGGCCAGCTGTTCATTGAGGAAACCTACCAAACATTTATCGGACACGTTTCTGAGGGTAGAAAAATCCCGGTTGAAAAGGTGGATGAAATTGGTCAGGGCAGGGTTTGGAGCGGTGCCAATGCCATTGACATTAAGCTGATTGATAAGTTTGGCGGAATGAAGTGCGCTATTAAACATGCTGCAAAAATGGCAAAACTGGAAAACTATCGAATTGTTGAGTACCCAAAACTTAAAGATCCTTTCCAGCAAATTATTGAGGATTTAACCGGACAAGCCCGTATGGCCTTCATGAAAGATGAATTAGGATTAGCTTACCGCCAGTATAACAGGATCATGAATATGATCTCCAACCAGGGAGTTCAGGCAAGAATCCCTTACGATATTGAGGTTTATTAAAATCATTCCCTTGAAAAGAAAAAGGTGCCAGTAATTATGAGCACCTTTTTTTTGTGGAAAAATTTACCCGCTTTTAATCTCACATTGATCAACCCCAATATTGACTATATCAAATATTTAATTAATAAACGGTTGACCTTTAAACTTTTTATCGTAATTTGATTCTTATTTTAAGCTTTGCAAGCTGTAAAAAGCCAACCACAAAATGCTTACCAGAAAAAGAAGCATAGTTCAAACCCTGTTCATATCCTTCTCGGCATCAATTGCCTTGATGATTGGGCTATTTGCCGTTTATCTTATAGTAAGCGTTTACAAAAAGGCCGATCAAAACATTGAGCACAATAAAAGGATATATATTGAGAATAAAAAAGAACTCATCAAGAATCAGGTAAATCTAACCTTGGACCTTATTTACTTCGAAAGGAGACAATACGAAAAAACGGGAACTAAAACACTCGCAGAGCTCCAGAAGGAGATTCTAACCCAGGTAGGTAAAATTCGATTCCAGGACGATGGTTACATATTCGTAGTTACATACGATGGAACCACGCTGATGAACGATGTTCAACGGTTCACCATTGGAGGTAACCAGTGGGAAATTACCGATCCAAACGGGGTAAAGATTATCCAGGAAGAGAGAAAGGCTGCCGAAAAACCTGAGGGGGATTTTATTTACTATTCCTGGTTCAAACCCAATGCTGAAAAACCAACCCCAAAAATATCATTCGTAAGGGGTATTCCGGATTGGCGATGGATGGTTGGCACCGGGATTTACCTTGAGGACGTGGAGAATATTATTCAGAAAGAACAGGCCTCATCCCAGCAACTGGCAAACCGCTATATCGTGTTAATTATCGTCATCTTTAGTGCACTACTGTTGATGCTTTTGGCGATAATCCGGTATATAGCCAAAAAAATTCAGGAGAGTTTTAATGTTTTTTCTAACTTTTTCGAGGATGCAGCCACAAAAACCACCAGAATTGATACCGGTAAATTACATTTTTCAGAATTCGAAAAGCCTGCCCTGTCTGCAAATACAATGATTGATGAGCTAAATTATGTAAAGCAAAAACTGATTCAGTTCAACTGTGAGCTGGAAATACTCGTTCAGGAAAGGACAAAAGAGATACAACAGCAAAAGGAAGAAATCCTCTCTCAAAACGAGGAGATTCGGGCACAAAGGGATGAGCTCGAAATTCACCAGGCTAACCTTGAAAAACTGGTTGAGGAAAGAACAA
>CAZKHG010000065.1:0-6069 GCA_964552655.1 uncultured Rikenellaceae bacterium | reverse complement strand
TGGGCAGAATCTCAGATACATCAGGGATCCAGCTTCTATTTTACCATTCCTATCCGTTGATTTTTATCTTACACTTAGCCTCTCACCAAAAATAAAATCAGAAATCATTTGAAATTAAAAAAAATAATATCTTTGCTTCGTATTTTTACGAACTACGAACTAATTTACAAAACAAATCAACATGACAATAAAAGTTCTGGGCACAGGCTGCCCTAAGTGCAAGGCACTTGAACAGGCAACCCGCAATGCGGTTAATGAACTTGGCGTTGAGGCCAACATCGAGAAAGTGGAGGATATCGTTAAAATTATGGAGTACGGCATTTTACACACCCCCGCACTGGTAATAGACGAGAAAGTTGTTCTAAGCGGGCGGGTTGCAACCGTTCCGGAAATTAAAAACCTGTTAACAAAATAGTTGAAGCTATGAAAAAAATCCATTTGCTAATTGTAATTATCGGGGTTGCAATAACAACCTCCTGCAATGCTCAGAGCAGCACAAAGAAAGAGAATGCAACCTCAAACTCGGGGAAAATCGAGGCATACTATTTTCATTTCACCAGTAGGTGTGTAACCTGTAAGGCTGTTGAAGCCGAAGCTAAAAAAGATATCGAAACGCTTTACCCAGAACAGGTAAAATCAGGTAAAATTACTTTTATGGCCATTAACCTAGATGATGCCAGTAGCAAAGAGATTGCAGAAAAGCTTGGTATTTCTGGTCAAACTCTTATGATTGTTAAGGGTGACCAAAAGATTAATATTACCAACGAGGGCTTTATGAATGCACGTAATAACCCTGAAAAGTTTAAGGAGATAATCAAAGAAAAGATTGACAAGCTGATGTAAATAGATTCAATCAGTGGTGGAGTATCACACCTCACCACTGATTTTTTAAAATAAACTATTCATTAATCAGTTTTTATGGAACAATTTCTTAGCTCTTTACTTGAGAGCAATTCTGCCCCCTGGCTTTCAGCTTTTCTTTTAGGATTGATGACCGCCATCAGCCCCTGCCCGTTAGCAACTAACATTACCGCTGTAGGTTTTATCAGCAGGGATATTGAGAACAAGCACAGGGTTTTTGTGAATGGCCTCCTTTACACTATAGGAAGAGGTATTACCTACACAACTATTGCGCTGGTTATCTTTCTTGGGGTTGACCAGTTTAAATTTTCAGGTTTCTTTCAGCGTTATGGGGAGAAAATAGTGGGCCCGCTGCTTATTGTTATTGGGTTATTCATGCTCGACTTCATCAAAATAAAGTTCCCTGCATTAAGCGGTTTAACCTCGAAAATGCAAAACAAAACTTCATGGAGTTCATGGGATGCTATTCTGCTTGGTGTTGTTTTTGCGCTTGCGTTTTGCCCATACAGTGGTGTTTTGTATTTCGGGATGCTTGTTCCAATGACCGTAAGTAGTGCCTCAGGTCTTTATTTACCTGTATTATTTGCCTTTGCCACTGGGATACCTGTGATAATTTTTGCATGGTTATTAGCTTACACCATTTCTGGGATTGGGAGTGTTTACCATAAAGTTAAGATTTTTGAGCTCTGGTTCAGAAGGGTTATTGCCACCCTGTTCCTTTTGGTTGGGGTTTACTATATTTTCAGGGCCTGGGTATAATTTTTTTCACTTATTATTTCGTTGTTTTACGAATTACGTTATTTTTATAGTTTATGGAGACAAAAAAAGAATTAAAAATCCTTACATGGATAATAACCATATTCCTGGTTGCTTTCTTTTTGCCAATAGAAAGCGTACGGTTCAATACAGCAATTGATGCAACTTTCGACCTGGTTAAGTGGTATGCCCGGGAGCATGTGATTTTGTGCCTGCTCCCTGCCTTTTTTATTGCAGGGGTAATTTCGGTATTTGTGAGCCAGGGCTCGGTGCTGCGATATTTTGGTGCCAATGCAAAGAAATGGCTTGCCTATACAGTTGCAGCCGTGTCGGGTACAATTCTGGCTGTTTGCAGCTGCACAATACTTCCGCTGTTCTCAAGCATTCATAAGCGTGGTGCAGGGTTAGGCCCCGCTATCGCGTTTTTGTACTCAGGCCCTGCAATCAACATTCTGGCAATTATTCTAACAGCCAGAATTTTAGGTTTTGAGATGGGTGTTGCCCGAACGATTGGGGCAGTGGCCTTTAGCGTAATTATAGGGGTTATCATGTCCTTAATCTACCGGAAAGAAGAGCAGGCCAAGCGCGAGGAGCAGTTGAATATTCCCCTGATGCCCGAAAAGAGACCCATGTGGCAAACCTCGTTTCACTTTTTCTCGTTGGTTTTAATCCTCGTTTTTGCCAACTGGGGCAAACCAGCCAACGGGGATACAACAAGCACATGGTATTATATCTGGTCATTTAAATGGTACATAACCGGGTTTTTCAGCTTGTTTCTAGGATATTCCCTGATTTATATATTGAAGATTAAATGGCAATGGGTGCTTGGTGCTGCCGCTGTAATTGTTGCTTCAGCGATTATTGCCAATTTGTATATCGTCGATGCCAAGATAATGCCCCTTTTACCCATGGCGGTTGGTGTAGCGGCACTTGGATTTATAACCCTGAAGGACAAAATCGATGGGGATAACCGTGAGTGGACCATTGCCACGTGGGGTTTTGCCAAACAAATACTACCCCTGCTTGCTATAGGTGTAATTACGGCTGGCTTCTTGCTGGGTTCAACCCACGATGGACAAACCATTGCTGGTGTAATACCCAACGAGTGGGTGGCCTGGCTGGTGGGTGGCAACTCCATTTTCTCAAACGTATTTGCGTCTGTTGTGGGTGCTTTCATGTACTTTGCAACTCTAACCGAGGTACCAATTGTACAAGGTTTATTAGCATCAGGAATGGGGAAAGGGCCTGCGCTGGCACTGCTACTTGCAGGACCATCTTTATCGTTACCCAATATGCTTGTAATTAGAGGGGTGCTTGGAACAAAAAAGACTGTAGTTTACGTTTCGCTGGTTATTATTATGGCAACAATAACAGGTATATTTTATGGTTACATGTTCTAATTCAAAAACCTAAAAAAACAGAACTATGGAAAACAAGAAAATCTCCTTTATCGGTGGTGGTCGGATTACCAAGATTTTCCTAACCGCACTTGAAAGTAAAAAGGTAACCTACCAGCAAGTGTCTGTTATGGATACCAACCCTGATGTGCTAAAGGCACTATCCTCCAAATTCACTTATATCACAACTGAAACAAGTTTAACAGCGAACATTCTGGGTGCAGATTATATTTTTCTTGCTGTACATCCACCAATGATAGCCGAAACGCTTGAAAAGTCTAAAGAGGGAATTAACCCCAAGTCAACCCTGATTTCGCTTGCGCCAAAGTTCACCATTGACAAAATGACCATGCTGCTAGGTGGGTACAACAGGATTGTTAGACTGCTACCATTAGCATCATCGATAATTGGGAAGGGGTATAATCCTGTTGTTTTCTCCAAATCCATAGATAGCGATACAAAAAAGCATCTCATGGATTTATTTAAAAACTTTGGGCATACCCTTGAGGTCGCAGAAAATAAGATAGAAGGATATGCTATGATAGTTGCAATGGGTCCAACCTACCTCTGGTTTCAGTACTACAAGCTGATTGAGCTGGCAAAGAGTTTTGGTATGGATGACCAAGAAGCCGTTGATGCAGTTAAAAACATGCTCAATGCAACCACCGAAACCATGTTCGATAGCGGTCTTGATAAAGCAGGTGTTATTGACCTAATACCCGTCAAACCCATTGGTGAGAATGAATCTGAAATTCTGAAGATTTACGATGAGAAGTTGAACGGACTTTTCCAAAAAATAAAACCATAAAATGGAAGTAATAGAATATCAGGATATATCCCTCAAGCTTGCACCAATGCTGGATGCCCTTTCGCATCCAGCACGGTTGCAGATTATCATTCATCTGGCTAAGTACTTCGATTGTACTGCTGGCTCTATTTCAGAGCGATTACCATTAAGCAAGTCAACCGTATCGCAGCACCTAAGTAAACTGAAAGAGATTGGATTAATAACAGCTACACCCGATGGTATTTGTCAGAGGTACAGGTTAAACGATGAGATGCTAAACGAGTTAAACCTACAATATCATATGATGCTCAACACTATCCGTGAGCTGTCAAAGACAAAAATTGATTGCCCGGGAGGGTGTAAAAAATAGAAGTTTAATAAGAACTGAAAGAATAATGGATAATACTGAAAAAGACTCGTGCCTATGTGGCAGTGCTGAGTATATGGTTTTGGCTTGTTCAGGCTCATGTGATTTGGGACAGGTAACAGACATTGTTGCTCGAAAGCTTAGGGACAATGGGGTACGCAAAATGAGTTGTCTAGCAACAATTGGTGCTGGCATTGAAAAATCAATTGAGAATTTCAAGAAAAAAAATGTTCTGATGCTTGATGGTTGCCCTATTGATTGTGGAAAACAGATACTGGATAAGTACGGTTTCACCGATTATAAATACTTGCGTGTTACCGACCTCGGATATAAAAAAGGACATACCCCTGTAACCGAAGAAGTAATAAAAGCTGTATATGATAAAGCTGAAGTTATCTACTAAAACAAAACAGATTTTACCTATAGTATTTATGGTGCTTTCGGTGCTGTTTTTTGTTATGCTTTTTGCTCTCAAGGATAATCTCACCGATTTTGCATCGAAATCGATTAAAGCACAATCCAATATCGAAACCCAGAAAGCGGAGTCAGCATACATTGATTCAGCCTATAATTACCTGAGTAATGGGTTGGCTTACGAGGTTACATTTCTCGAATTTGGTGCAAAAGGGTGTTCTGCTTGCAAACGTATGGAAGAAGTAATGGATGAAATACGAACTCAATACCCCAAAAAAGTAAACGTAGTATTTCTAAACATTTTAATGCCCGAAAATCAAAGCCTAATGAAATACTTTGGTATTGCAGTAATTCCTACGCAGGTATTGCTAGATAAGGAGGGGAAAGAGTATTTCAGACATACTGGGTATTTTTCGGTAGAGGAATTAAAAGATAATGGTCTCCAGAATCTTTCTCATAAATAGTATAACCTAATCAGTTTTTTACATAATTCTCTGGCTAGTGAACGCATTACCTAATTAAACATCATTTGATTATGAAAAAGCAACTACTTGTTATTTTCATCGGATTTTCTTTGTTGATAATTATTGCGCTTGCAATAGGCAGCAGCAAAACGGGTAATATTACACCCATTGATAAAGAGTATATCACAAAATCTGGTGTTTGTCCACCATTCTTCTTATACGATGAGGACGGAAATATAATTAATCCTATAAAAGGTATTAATACCGACAAACCTTATTCATCACGTCAAACCTGTGGAAAATGTCACGACTACGATAAAATCACGCAGGGCTTTCACTTTCAGCAAGGCAAGGATGAAATTCCCGATAGTGTAATGAAAAGTCGTTTTCAGTGGGTATCGCATCCTGGGAATTATGGTGGTAATTGGTGTTCACCTGCCCCTATTTATCGAGCATTAGCAGCAAAAAATAATAAATCGGCAAAAGAGATTGACATGACCTCGTTCGATTTTATTACTGCAACCTGTGGCGCATGTCACCCCGGTGGTGGCTCTCTAGAATTTGACCGTAATGGAAAACGCTACGATAGATTTATGGCTGATACAGCCAACAGAATGATGGCTTTAGGCAATAATAATTTTGATGGTGATTATTACAAAGCGAATTGGGCAAACACAGGTGTAATAGAAGCCGACTGCCAATTATGTCACCTACCAGAATACAACTATAAAGAACGAAACAAGCAACTCGAAAAATGGAATTTCAGATGGGCTGCAACTCAGGGAAGTGGACTAGCAACCGTTGAAGGAAGTATTAAAGACACCATTAAGGTGGTTGTATATTATGATAAAAGCAGATTTGATAAAGATGGAAAATTATCACTCCATTTGGTTCGTGAAGTTCGTAATGAAACCTGCCTGAATTGCCACGCTAAACCCGATTGGAAAAAGAAGGGTACCAGCTATTCAAGCAGAAGAGATGTTCATATTAATGCTGGGTTAAAATGTGTTGACTGCCACAGTG
>CAZKHG010000064.1:13504-17876 GCA_964552655.1 uncultured Rikenellaceae bacterium | reverse complement strand
AGGTTGTTAATACCACTTTGAAATCCCAGAAAAACATTTCTTTGTCCGCCTATATTGCTTAACCCACTTTCATTCCCAATAAACACATTACTTGAACCAGTGGTATTGGCTAACCCAGCATTGTACCCCATAAATGAGTTATATGCTCCAGTTGTATTTGCTCGTCCTGCCTGATACCCAATAAATGAGTTGTAACTTGTATCATTGGTGTAACCTGCATTATATCCCAGAAATGTATTGTATCGGCCATTATGATTGTTTAGTCCACTTTCATTTCCAATAAAAATGTTGCTTGACCCATTAGTGTTATTAACTCCAGCATTATAGCCCATAAATACGTTGAACTTACCATTGGAGTTCATTAAACCAGACTGATAGCCAATATATGTATTGTAATCGGCATTGTTGTTATACCCTGTGCTATAACCAACAAAAGTATTATAGTTACCACCAGTGCTCAGTTTTCCACTCTTATTGCCTATAAGCACGTTACTGATGCCTATCTTATTTTTCCCGCCACTTTCGGTTCCGATATAGATATTATTATTCCCAGTAGTATTCCAACTTCCACTGGAAACACCCAGAAAGATATTACCAGCTCCGTCGGTATTATCATATCCACTGCTACTACCCAGGAAAATGTTGCTCCATCCCTCGTCATTATTTGCTCCACTTCCCTCTCCCAGAAAGACATTATAATATCCACTGGTATTTTTATTTCCACTTAGATTTCCCAAAAAGACATTACCAAATCCAGAGGAGTTAAGCGCACCGCTTTGTACTCCTAAAAATACATTGCTGTGCCCATCTATATTGTTTAACCCGCTCTTATTGCCAATAAAAACATTATCATGACCTGAAGTATTTCCAATACCAGTGTTATATCCCAGAAATACATTATTGGTTCCGGTGGTATTTCCTTTTCCTGCCTGATACCCGATAAAGGAATTGTACTTACCAGTTAGCTCAGTATTTTGACCAGCCTCATGTCCAATAAAATAGTTATTGGGTGTAAGATCAAGGAAGTTACCAGTTGTACCTGTTTTAGTTTGATTTGTTAAACCACCAACGGCAAATCCTCCTTTTCTGCCTTTGGTTACAGTTGAGGTATCCACATAGATTCGGGCACTATCCCGGTGGATATATAAATATTCATTGGTAATCGCTTTTGTTTGGTTGGTTAGGCCACCTACTGCAAATCCCCCTTTTGCGCCTTTTGTTGTTACTGTATCTTTAATATAGATACGTGCACTATCAGGGGCAATAAATAGTAAATCCCGAGAAGTGGCAGTATATTTAGTTTGATTGGTAAGTCCACCAACAGCAAAGCCACCTTTTCGTCCCTTTAAACCTATGGGTGTTTCATTTACGTTGATTCTAGCACTATCGGGTGTTATCATAAGGTATTCAATTTCTGTACCCTTGGTTTGATTGGTTAAACCACCTACGGCAAATCCCCCCTTACGTCCCTTGGTATAAATGCTATCATTAACATATACCCTTACCCCTTCCTGGTAAACAGCAAAGACAACCTGATTCGATTTATTCCTAACCTCAAAAATTGGCTCATCCAACAATGCCTCAGCAGCACTTTTAACTACCAGTGGATAAAGAGGAGTTGAAGTACCAATTCCAACATTTTCATCCATAACTGTTATGGTGTTTGTAGCTGCCCAGGTTGTTCCATTATGAGCTAAAGTTTGGCCAAGTGTTCCGGCAACCAATGGACCTGTCGCACCATCTGCACCGTCTGCTCCATCCTGTGCTAAAATATCCCAGTTAGTACCATTATATATGTATGCCTTTTTATCAGTGGTGTTGTAGTAAGCCCAGTTTATTGCTGGTGTTTCAACAGGGGCACTTGGTAAATCACCTTTCCAGATAATCGAAATCCCGTTTTCTCCGGGAACACCCGGAATCCCTTGAATTCCTTGATCCCCCTGGATACCCTGCTCTCCTTGTATTCCCTGAGCTCCATCCTGTGCCAGTATTTCCCAGGAGTCGCCATCCCATATATAAGATTTACCAACTGTAGTGTTATAATATGCATAGTTAATTGATTGATCAGTTGGGTGATTGGTTAATTCTCCGCGCCAGACTATTGATAATCCATTTGCGCCAGGTAAACCAGTGTCGCCTTTATCTCCTTTTGGTCCAACAAGCCCTATAGGGCCAACTTCACCTTGGGGACCCTGTGCCCCTGCAGGTCCTATGGGCCCTTGTTCACCAGTATCCCCTTTTGCCCCTTGTGGTCCTGCGGGCCCAACTGGTCCAGCCGGTGCTTCAAACTCCACCCAGGAAGTAGCATCATCTTTAGGTTGAATGGCAATTGGGCCAACATCTGCCTGACAAATCCACATGGTATTAACCAAAGGATCTAGTGAAGAGTCATCAAAAACGTAATCGCCAGCTAAGTAGGTGCTATCTGCTGACCATGCACCCTTGTTGGTAAGGCCAGTTCCGGCAGGCCCTTGTGGTCCCTGTGGACCGATCGGGCCAATTGGACCAGGCACCCCCTGCGCCCCAGTTAAACCAATTGGTCCCTGAGGGCCAGCAGGTCCTTGTGTTCCAGTTGCGCCTGTTTCTCCCTTTTCACCTTGGGCTCCCGGAGATCCTTGTGGTCCTGCAGGTCCGACATTTCCCTGATCACCTTTTTCGCCAATTGGTCCACGAGATCCTTTTTGGGTTAAAATTTGCCATGTACTTCCATCCCAAATAAAGGAAGTGCTATCAGTGGAATTATGGTATGCCTGATTTATTTGGGTGGCTATTGGTACATTTGGGAAAGTACCAAGCCACTCAATGGATATGCCAGCATCTCCTTTTTCTCCTGGTAATCCCTGTGGCCCTTGATCCCCAGTTTCACCCTTAAGTCCTTGTGATCCTGTTGGTCCTGTTTCTCCTTTAGGTCCGGTAAGGTCTGGGGTGGTATAGCTGGTACCGTTGGCAAACGTGTAGGTGAAGGTGCCGTTGCTGTTGTCGGTTATTGATGAAAAACCGTTTCCTGCCATTTGCGAGTAGGGGACAGCCAACAGTTCAACGTTGCCCATGGGCACGTAGCTTGTTCCCCCGGCCGGGTCAACCCAGATTTTAAGCTTAACTGTTCCGGTGGACCACTGAACGTTGGAAAGCGATCCGGTTAAAACGGTTCCATTCCCCACCACGAGGTTGATCACCCCCTGGGCTGAGGATTGGACAGTTTGTGTTTCGGCGTAATACTCGTTGGTTCCATCGCTGCTGGTGAGGCTTAACCTGATAGACACGTTTTGGTTGGCCAGCACTGCTCCATCCACATTGCGGAGGACGGCCTGATAGTTGAACTTTTGAGGGATTTGAGAAAAAGATGTTGCATGAATTGCTATACCTATTAGCAATACAGTGCTAAAGAGCAAGGTATTTTTCATATTTTTTGGTATTTATTGAATATAAGAAAGTTATTAAAAATTTTTTAGACTTTGTCAAATAATTTGGGTATTTTTTTCTATAAAATGAGCATTAAATTAGATGGGCTAGTAAATCTTGTTAATTGGTATGATCTATCTTCATGGGTTAGACATTCTGGCAGGCGATAAAAAAACAGCTGCCAAAAGGCAGCTGTTCTATAAAGTAGCAAATAGGTAGCACCTATTTTTTGGTTTTCAGCAGCTCAACCTCTCCTTTTAAAAGCTCAATCTGTTTTTGCTGCTCCTTGATGGCCTCAATCAGCACCGGGATGATCTTTACATAATCAACCGATTTTAAACCATCAGGGTCAGTTAAAACCAACTCGGGAATCACTTTTTCAACTTCCTGTGCTATAACGCCATATTGAAGACCTTCAGGCAGATTCAAAGTTGTTACATCTTCGAATTCATTCTCTTTTCCACTTGTTTTTTTGTTGATTATCCCATCAATTTCACCTTTTGATTTCCATTCATAGGTAACCCCTTCAAGCGCAATGACTTTTTGTAGTGCATCAGAAATTGGTTTGATGTTGTTTTTTAATTTAACATCAGAGGTTGAAGTGAAGGATCCGGTATAGTACAAGTTACCGCTAAAATAACCGGCCCAACTACCAGTTGTAGCCGTTGCGCTACCATATACACCAAATCTGTAATTGGATCCGGATGCTGCTCCATATACACCATAATTATAGTATCCACCAGAGCCATTACCCCTGACACCACACCTATAATCAGCACCGCTGGATAGATCAGCAATTCCTCTAACCCCAACATATCCGCCCCTTCCCTCAACACCTACGCCCCAGTATGGGGTAACATAATGAAGTCCGGTTAATGCAACATCATCGTTACTCGGTTTAACATTAACAGCATAGGTATTGGCATTGAAACGGAGAAACTGGTTATAAAAATCACCATATATCAGGGCG
>CAZKHG010000064.1:7411-13404 GCA_964552655.1 uncultured Rikenellaceae bacterium | reverse complement strand
GGTATTGGCATTGAAACGGAGAAACTGGTTATAAAAATCACCATATATCAGGGCGGTATCACTTCCAACATCAGTATTTGAGATATAGAGCTTGTTGGAACCGGTTTCCTTGTAGCCAGCCCTGTTACCAATAAATACATTCTGAGAACCTTCGCTGTTATTATACCCTGCTCGTGGGCCAATATATACATTCCAACCCCCTGTTGTATTTGAAAAGCCGGCTTTTTGCCCCAGCATCACGTTTTGTTGACCAGTGGTATTACTTCTGCCTGCCCAGAAACCATTAAAAGTATTCCAGCTCCCGGTGGTGTTGGAGTAACCTGCACAGCTACCCGCAATGGTATTATAATTCCCGGTGGTATTGGAGTACCCGGTTTCCTGACCTAAAAACGTGTTTTCCCTGCCCTCGGTATTTGAATACCCGCTTAGGGTACCCAGCATAACATTATAGGGGCCGGTGGTATTCTCGTGTCCGGCTGACTGCCCAATCATAATATTAGATACACCAGTTAGGTTGTTGTACCCGCTGTTTTCGCCCATAAACACGTTCCAGTTCCCGGTGGTAGTACTAAACCCGCTCCAGGCTCCAATAAAAATATTCTTTTCCCCTTCGGTGTTGCTCCAACCGGCTTCCTTGCCAATGAAAACGTTCTTTGATCCAATGGTATTCATGGCACCACTATAATCGCCCAGAAAAACGTTGTAGCTTCCGCTTGTATTGCTATACCCGGCAAAGTCACCGGCGATGATATTTGCATAACCAGTGGTATTCAAGTACCCTGATCTTCTGCCCAAAAAGATATTCCAGAATCCGCTTTGATTGCCTGCGCCACTGCCTACACCCAGAAACAGGTTGGCATTTCCTTCGGTATTGTTATAGCCCGACGAGTCGCCAATAAAAATATTCTGGTTGCCGGTGATGTTATTGTAACCGGTGTATCGGCCCAGGAATACGTTCTTATTCCCCTGGGTGTTGCTATACCCTGACTGGTAACCAAAAAAGGAGTTATAAAGCCCGGTTGTGGTATTTCCACCAGCCTGATGGCCAATAAAATAGTTTTCGGGGGTAAGCAGGATAAAGTTAGATGCTGTTCCCTTGTTGGTTAGCCCCCCGATGGCAAATCCCCCTTTAGCCCCTTTGGCTGATTCGCTTTTTACCCAGATACGGGCGCTATCGGGCGATATCAGCATCAAATCCTGGGTTGATTTATTGGTGAGGCCGCCAATGGCGAAACCACCTTTAGCCCCTTTGGCAGGTTCCTTAAGCAGCATCCGGGCACTATCGGGGTAGATTTTAAAGTATTCCACCTCGGCTTTTCCCTGGTTGGTAAGGCCACCAATGGCAAAACCGGATTTTACCCCTTTTGAGCCGCTATCGTCAACATAGGCCCTTACGCCACTCTGGTAAACGGCAAAAACAATTTTACCATCTTTGTTTTTAACTACGAATATGGGTTCTTCGTCGCTTACCGGGCTGGGGTCGCTTATAATTTCTTTAGTGTTCCCGGCAAAAAGGGCATAGGGTACTGCCTGCAACTTAGCAGGAGTGCCCATGGCAACAAAGCTGTCGCCCCCGTTGGGGTCTATTTCTATCTTGATGAATATGCTGCCGCTCTTCCAGGGAACACCTTTGATTGTCCCGCTTACAGGGGTTCCGCTGCCGATGTTAAAATTCACGACACCTTTATCGTTGGTGGTTGTGGCGATTTTTTCGGAGTAGTAGGGGTTGGTCCCGGTTTCATCCTGAAGGGTTATGCGAAACTTAACCGCCCTGTTGATGATAACGGCACCGGTTCCATCGCGTACCACAGCCTGGTAGGAGAAACTTTCAGGCACCTGTGAGTAAGCAAGTTGAATGCTTACAGTCAGGATTATCAGTAAGGTGAAGAGGTTGGTGTAGAACTTTTTCATGGTTAATGGTTTTAATTGAATATATGAAAGTTACAAAATTTTGGAAATTGTCAATAGGTTTAATAAAAAATTTTGATAAATGATTGTTTTTTACTCAGGAATTAAATATTTATGTTCTTATATCCAATTTGTAATGATAAATAAAAAAACCCCGCCAGAGCTAAATGATCAGGCGGGGCAAACTAATTTTATTTTTTAAGCAATGCCTTAATCTCCTCCAGCTGGGCTTTAAGGATTTCGATCTCGGATTTAAGCTGTTGGTTTTCCTGTTTCTGCTCCTGGATTGCTTTAAGCATTGGGACAACAAGCCTTTCGTACATTAGGCCATCGGGTTTGCTATCTGGACCGTAAGTAACTATGTGTGGATTAATCTGGTCAACCTCCTCAGCAATAAGACCATACATTAATTCTTTTTTTACATCGTTTTTATAGTTAAATGTCACTGGTCTTAAGTTGAACAACCAGTTGATACTTTCAAGATCAAAAACATTTTCTTTGTATTTTATTGAGGAGGTTAATCTACCTAACTTTCCAGCAGAGTTGATATAAAGTGTTGTTCCTCCAGTTGAAGTGTGGTTATAAACTGTTGGCATATTTACACCATCAATATCAGAGATAGTAATACCTGCTCCAAACTCTCCTTTAATAATATGGTTTCCATCGCCAAAAATAATTTGAGCATAATCTCCTGTACTATTCCATTCACCAGGTTCCAGATATATCTGACAATTTGTTGAGCTAGACCCCTTAATATGCAGTTTTTGAGTAGGAGCAGTTGTACCCAACCCAACGTTTCCATCGCCTCTAATCCGCATAAGTTCACTTGTACCACCATAAAACCTAAAACCGTATGAAGAAGTATTTGTTGGAACCGACATCCAAACAGTATAATCTGTAATACCTATTGCATAATCGGTAAGTGAGGATGTTATGGCAGGATATAAAACTATTTTTGTCCCGTTGCTTCGTGTGGTAAAAGCTGGGGCTGCAACACCGTTAGTATTAAAAACTAACATATTTGCAACAGCACTATTCATATATAGTTTGGCACCAGTTGTGCTATTAATCTCTAGTTTTTCGGAAGGGGCAGCAGTTCCAATTCCAATATTTCCGCTTTTTAGAACGGTTAGAGCATTCTTACGTTTATCACTAGTTGTACCATTTCCGACAACAAATAAGGGATCTGTTGAGTACCAGAATTTATTTGAATTTGTTGCAGTTCTGGAGGTATCATTATACTGACCAAATGCGACCATATTTATTGTGTTTGCAATAACGTATTTTCCGGCAGCAAGTGAATAATAACCACTGGTTTTATTCTCGGCACCCATAACCACATCAGCACTTCCATAGGATTTGTTATACATTCCCATTACTGTAGATGCACCTCCTGCTGCAATATTAGAAACGCCAAATGCAGTAGAATAGGGACCTGTTACGTGATTATAGGATCCGAATGCAACTGATGCACCACCTGTGGTATGGTTATCGTACCCAAATGCCATATCTGCCCATCCCTCGGTTTTGGTCTTATATCCCATCGCGATTGAGAAATCACCAGTAGCTATATTTCCTAAACCAAAAGAAAATGAACCCTTACCAATACTATGTGATCCTTGTCCAATCGCAAAGGAATATTCTCCCAAAGCGTGCGTAGAATCGGTGGCCACACCGGCAGAGTCAACTCCAGAGCTACCAAAGGCATAGCTGCCCAATCCATCTGCTTTGGCTCCTCTACCAAAAGCAAAACTATTTGACGCTGCTGATGCCGTAGATGATCCATCCCCAAATGCATAAGAAGATACTCCATTTGCGATTGCAATTTTACCAAAAGCAAAGCTGTTTGAGGCTGTAGATGCAGTGGTTGAACCATCCCCGAATGCGTAGGATGATACACCATTGGCAGTTGAGAGAGTCCCTAACGCAAATGAATAATCACCTTTGGTTTCAGCCCCTCTTCCAATTGCATAGCTGTATTGATTATATGCATGAGAAGATTCTCCGAATGCGTAGGATGAAAAACCTTCGGCTATGGCTTCATTTCCCATAGAAATTGAGTATGACGCAATAGATGATGATCCCTTTCCAAAGGCATAGCTATACGGAGCAAGTGCGGAAACTCCTTCTCCAAATGCAAACGATGTACTACCGGATGCAAGAGCATGTTTCCCTAATGAATAGGAGTTTAACCCAATCGCCAGCACACTATCTCCAAACGCGAAAGAATAATCTGAATTAGCTATAGCTTTATAACCAATTGCAGTTGAATATTGCCCTCTGGCTTTTGATTGATACCCAAAAGCCTGGCTCCACCCTCCTTTAGCCTTAGATTCATACCCAGTTGAGGTAGAGTTTGTTCCCACACTATCAGGGCTTTCTATTAGAACCTGACCAACAAGAAATGCGTTTTTTATCGGATACCAAAGGATTCTGGGTTCGCTTGGATTGATAGTGTCAGATTTGGTTTGGATATTCATAAAGTTGGCCTTTCCTCCCTTGGTTTGGTTTGTCAACCCACCAACTGCAAAACCACCTTTCGCCCCTTTACTGGTCACATCATCATCAATGTAAATACGTGAACTATCCCGATGGATGTAAAGATAATTATCCGTAATTCTTTTGGTTTGGTTGGTTAAGCCTCCCACAGCAAAACCTCCCTTTGCCCCTTTGGTTGGAACAGTATCCTTAATGTATATTCTCGCACTATCTGGTGTAATAAAGAAAAGGTCTCTAGCAGTAGTGTTTTTAGTTTGGTTGGTAAGACCCCCAACGGCAAAACCTCCCTTTGCCCCTTTAGTTGAGTTTACCTCATTTACGTAAATACGCGCGCTATCCGGTGTAATTTTCAAGTAACTTACTCTGGATCCCTTTGTTTGGTTTGTTAGCCCACCCACTGCAAATCCCCCTTTGGCTCCTTTCGGAGTAATCGTATCTTTAATATATATTCTTGCGCTATCTGGGGTAATCCTGAAGTACTCCAGACCTCCTTCTTTAGTTTGATTTGTTAATCCACCCACTGCAAACCCTCCTTTGGCACCTTTAGCGGTTGGTGAGTCATCCACGTAAACGCGTACGCCCTCGTTGTAGACGCCAAAAACAACTTTGCCATCTTTATTCTTTACCTCGAAAATGGGGTCCTCTGGCAAGGCGGTTGATTCACCTTGGACAATTAACCTTGATATAGGGGCATTAACGCCTATGCCAACAGTATCGGATTTATAGGAGATTGCTCCGGTTGCAGCCCATGTGGTTCCATTGTGTACCAGCATTTCGCCAAGTGAACCATCAGCTATGGTTCCTTCAGGTCCCTCTGCCCCATCCTGCGCCAGGATTTCCCAGGAGTCCCCATCCCAGATGTAAGATTTCTTATCGGTTGTATTATAATAAGCTTTATTAAGTGCAGTTGGAGGTGCAGAGGCAAGACTGCCCGCCCAGGAGATGGAGACCCCGTTGTTGCCGTTCACCCCGTTAAGGCCGTCTTGGGTAATAATCTCCCAGGAATCGCCATCGTAAATGTATGCCTTCCCGTCAGAAGAGTTATAGTAGGCTTGGTTAACAGATGCGGTTATAGGTTGTGAAATAAGCGATCCAAGCCACTGCACCGATATTCCATCTGCTCCTGCTGGCCCCTGAGGTCCAGTCGCCCCGATTGGTCCTTGCAAGCCTTGTGGCCCTGCTGGCCCGGTATCACCCTGCGGCCCCTGTGAACCGGCAATCCCTTGCAGTCCTTGTGGTCCTTGCGGACCAATGGGACCCTCTGGTCCCTGGGGTCCTGCTGGTGCCTCAAACTCCACCCAGTGGGTGGCATCATCCTTGGGTAGGGTAATATTTGCGGTGACATTGAGTTGGCATATCCACATGGAGTTAATAGTGTTGTTCAGTGAGGATTCTGAGAATACGTAGTCCCCAACAACATAGTCTGTGGTGGAGGACCAAGCACCTTTATTGGTAAGCCCCGTACCGGCTTCACCCTGCGGCCCTATTGGACCTTGTGGTCCTACTGGCCCTTGTGGTCCTGCTGGGCCAATATCGCCCTGAAGGCCAGTATCCCCTTTAACCCCTTGCGGCCCTTGTGGCCCTGT
>CAZKHG010000064.1:0-7311 GCA_964552655.1 uncultured Rikenellaceae bacterium | reverse complement strand
GGTCCGGTAAGATCAGGTGTTGTATAGGTTGTGCCGTTGGCAAAGGTATAGGTGAATGTGCCGTTGCTGTTGTCGGTTATTGAGGAGAAACCGTTTCCTGCCACATGCGAGTAGGGGACAGTAAGCAACTCAACATTGCCCATGGGCACGTAGCTTGTTCCCCCGGCCGGGTCAACCCCGATCTTTAGCTTAACCGTTCCGGTGGACCACTGGACGCCGGAAAGCGATCCGGTTACCACGGTTCCGTTCCCCACCACCAGGTTGATCACCCCCTGGGCGGAGGATTGGACGGTTTGTGTTTCGGCGTAGTACTCGTTGGTTCCATCGCTGCTGGTGAGGCTCAGCCTGATGGATACGGTCTGGTTAGCCAGCACTGCTCCATCCGCATTGCGGAGAACGGCCTGGTAGTTGAACTTTTGTGGAATTTGCGAAATTGCCTGAAATGCAAAGAATGCAATGAAAATAGGCAAAGCAATGAAATTGCGTGCCAAAGCTTTCATGAAAGTTAGTTTAAAGTTAGGTATAATAAAATTAAATCAATTTTTAGAATTTAACATGATCATTTTCAGGAAATTTGATAAAACAATAAAATAATTTGAACTAAAAGACCAGCAGCAGGGTCCTTTAGAGGATAGAAAAGCACTGTCGGCCTCAGTTTAGATATTGTTTTTTAATCAATAAATTGAAATATTAAGAAAAAAGTGTATTTGCTTAAAATTAAGTATTAACCATTCCATTGACCCATTCCAGTATTATCCGGTAGGGTAAACTATCATCAGGTTGTATAATATTAAAACCAAAGAATTCGCTGATCAATAGTTGAGTAGTGTAAACTCAAAAGATAGGAGAAATATTGATTTTCCTTGGCTGGTAATGCTATGTCCAAAAAGATTAATTGAATCATATAAGTTAAAAGCGAATTATTATCTGCTTTTTTTTCTTAACGAATTACAAATGAAATATTATCAGTGGAGCCCAGAAACCACTTATAAACGGGGTAATGCTCAAACCCTTAGGAGCATAAACTAAAATTTTATGACATGAATAAAAAAATAATTTTTTCCCTAAAAATACCTCTATTGGTATTCCTGTTTTTTGGGGTTCTCGTACCTTATGTCAATCAAGCGCAAAGCTTAAAAAGGCAATGTATCTCAAGCTATGCGACTATAGTTACATCCGAAGGTGTAACAATATGCCAAACTGCTGGCCAACCTTTTGGATCAGCCACAATGAATGAGTACAAAAACCAGACTCTGATTGGTTTCCAGCAACCCATCGTCTTTAGGGTTGAAAAGATGAACCCGGAAACGTTGAAGAATTTAAAACTCGCCATTTATCCCAACCCCGCAACATATCAAGTTGCAATTCAGGCTGAGAGGCTAATTGAAAACTCAAATATTCAGGTAACGGACTTAAATGGTAAGCTGGTTATGTCAGAAAAAGTTGCCCGGTTAGAAACCTATCACATAAACTGCGAAAACTGGGCAAACGGCATCTATATTATCACGTTGAGTGATCAGGATAAGAACAGGAGTTCTCTAAAATTAATAATCAGTAAATAAATAAAACGATGAAAAGGATAGTACAAATATGTTTTTTGTTCGGGTTGCTAAGTTTTGCTACAAAAGCGAAAGCCCAATCCAGCATGACGGTGGATTTTTCACCGCTATATACATCTTTCAAATATGCCGATAGCCAAGGGGTAACCTTAAACAGCGAATATAACGGTATATACACAGGATCGTATGGGCTAGGTTATCAATTAGTTACCGAAAAAGGACTAATGCTCCGTACCGGTATTGGCATGCGGAAAGCAGGCGCCACAATGGTTTACGATAATATGAATTACACGTGGGACTTACAATACGCAGATATTAAGCTGGGTGGTGGTTATATGCTAAAATTGGGAAGGCTGAGCCCTTACCTTATGGTATCTGGTTATTATGCCTTCATGCTCAGCGGATTCCAGACAATCAACAATGAGAATTTTGATATCAAGAATTCAAAATCATTGAGCGAAACTGACTATGGGATTGTAGTATCACCCGGGGTGAAGTTTACTTTTTCGAGTATTTTTTCATCCTACGTTGAGTTCAACTACTTAATGGGTTTGCAGAACCTGGAGAGTGATGACGCCCAGAAATCGTCCAACCTGGCTTATGGTCTTACACTTGGTGTTGCAATCTCCTTTGGGAAATAATGTTAAACTTTAAAATCACACTGACATGAAAAAGATTTACATATTTTGGTTAACTATTGTTGTTTGTTTAGTAAACCTGCAAGCTAATGCACAGAAAATTGGCGATTTGAAAGGGATATACTACCAGGCAGTAGCCATTGATGAGAACGGGAAAGAGATAGTAGGAATGGATGTTGAAGGGAAACCTCTCTACGAAAAGGCTATTGGGGTGAGATTCACTATCACCAAGGGCCTAAACGGTGCGATACAGTGGGAGGAAACCCATACCACAACAACTGATAAGTATGGCCTATTTACGCTTACTATTGGGTTGGGACAACCCACAGGGAATGGGGTATATGCTAAAATGCTCGATATTCCATGGATAGACGCTGACCAATTTTTAAAGGTGGAAATCGCCACTAAAAATGACGGGAACTATAAATTGGTGAGCAACCAGCAACTTATGGCTGTGCCATACTCATTCTACACCGATGATATTGCTGATGACGCAATTACTACAGCTAAAATCCTCGATTCAGCAATTATTAACCAGGATGTTCATTTGGGAGCCATTGACTCACGTACCATTTTGAATGAATCAATTATTGCAGAGGATATTCAGGCAGATGCAGTTACCACTTCAGAAATATTAAATGGTACTATTATTAATGAGGATATTGCTGATAATACAATTAATTTAAAGGCAAAGATTACGGATACACTGGCTGTTGCCAATGGGGGTACAGGGAAAGGCGATTTTGCACTAGATCGCGTTCTTGTGGGAAATGGCACCAACCCAATAAGCGCTAAAATTATTTCCTCCCCTGATAATACAGTATTGATTTCGCAAACGGCAGATTCATTAAAACTCAGAGCAGTTGCTGCACCAGTTGAGGTCACAAGTGATCCGGCAGGGACTTTTGTAATTGGTAATTTACCTGCAGGTACCACCTATACCTCAAATGCAATCAATGCGTTTACTGTTGACTTTGGCAATATCATTATTGGTTCAGTGGATGTTGATTTGCAGGGATGCATGCTTACTTCGTACGTTTCCCAACCCAATGTCATCAGGATTTCAATTTATAACGGAACGGGTTCTGCCAAGAATTTGGGCACCGTAAATGTTAAAGTGTTTATAGTTAAGTAACCCAAAAATGAAATGATACACCAAATATAAAACCCAGTAATTCTGGGTTTTATATTTTTATTTTTGCTAGAACAGCATCTCATAAACTACTTATTTGGATTATAGTTTTTAAGAATAGATTTTATATCATTAACTTCTTTCTTTAGCATTTCATAGTCCTGTAATTTTTGCTCAAGGATCTGTATTTTCGTATTTTGCTCCTTAATTGCCTCAATTAAGAGGGGAGTTAATTTAAGGTAGTCAACCGATTTAATTCCCTGTGGATTTGTAACCACTAATTCGGGTACAATTCTTTCAAGGTCCTGGGCTATAACCCCAAACTGGGTTCCTTGTGGAAAATTAAATGAGTGAGTTTCAGTTTTATTTTTATATGTTTTAGGCTGAACGTTTTCAAGTTCAGAATCTGTTTTCCAGTCGTAGGTAACACCTACAATTTCTATTACCTTACTAAGAGCATCTTTGATTGGGACGATGTTTTTTTTCAGTTTAATATCAGAGGGGTTGGTTAGCGTTCCGGTTATAGTAACGGCCCCTGCAAAATACCCGGCATAGTTGGTTGTGCCACCCGATGCTTCAGCATAGATGCCATAATTTGTTACCCCGTTAATTGCTTTGGCATAAATACCTTCATTTATCGCTCCGTTTGTAACCTCACAGCGGAACAAACCGCCAAGGTTATCATAACCTGCAGTACCGTAGCTATACCCCATTACACCAATGTTGCCATTCAGGTTGTAGCATGATTCAAAATAGCCACCCATATTATATGAGCCAGAATACCCATAAGTGCTATTCCCGGCACCGTCAGTCAGTCCAAAAACGCCAATATTATAAAGGCCTAGACCGCTACCATAACCATAAACCCCGTAATGATTTCCGCTACCACTACCAAGGCTCACACCGGAAAGCCCAAACCTATTGTAGCTTATGGATGGATCAGTAATCATCGAAGAAAAAATACCTGCCTTTGTACCCTGTATCCCTGAATGACTCACGACGTTTATGTTTGACAATTTATTTTTTGTTCCAAGGTAAATTGAATCAAACTGATTTGTAGAAATTAGATCATCTTTAACATAAACTGTTAATCCTTCGTTGTGAACTCCTAACACAACATTATCATCTTTATTTTTAACTTCAACTATTGTATCATTTCCTGTTGATCCCATTATCAGGATTTTTGAGAGAGCACTATTTGTTCCTATATCTATAATATCCTCTTTAACCGTTAAAAGACTATTTGGTGACCAGCTGGTGCCATTATGCACCAAAGTTTGACCCTTAATTCCAGGAATCAATGGACCTTCAGGCCCTTGAGGGCCGGTTAAGTCGGATGTTGTAAACTTCCCCCCATCAGTATAGTTGAAAGTAAAAGTCCCATTGCCGTTATCAATGATTGATTCAATCCCGTTTCCTGTATCGCCCTTAATGCCTTGAATTCCCTGTAACCCAGTTGCGCCTTGCGGACCGGTTGGTCCCACTGGTCCTTGAATTCCTTGTGCGCCCTGTGGACCAGTTTCCCCTTGATCGCCTTTTGGACCAGTTAGGTTTGAAGTGGTGAAATTAGATCCATTGGTATATAAAAAGGTAAAGGTGCCGTTGCCATTATCAGTTGTTGATGCAATACCATTTCCAGTTTCTCCTTTTGGACCCTGCTCTCCCTGAGGGCCTGATGGAGCTTCAAACTCAACCCAATTGGCTAGATCATTCTTTGGTTCCAGGGTTGAAATAATTGCAGCCGAAGATTGCATTATCCACATTGAGTTTACCAGGGAGTTATCAATACTCGAAGAAAAAACATAATCATTTGGGCTATAGGTTGTTCCCGATACCCATAACCCTTTATTGTTTAAACCTGTTCCTGCGGGCCCTTGCGGCCCCATAGGGCCAGTTTCCCCCTGTGGACCAGCAGGTCCTTGAATTCCAGGTATCCCTTGCAATCCTTGTGCGCCCTGTATTCCCTGAGGTCCTTGAGATCCTTGCGGGCCTTGCGGGCCAATCAGATTAGGGGTTACATACGTAGTACCATCTGAAAAGTTAAATGTGAGTGTTCCATTGGTATTATCTACAACAGAGGTTATTCCATTTCCTGTTAAACCAACATCGCCCTTGTCTCCTTTGGGACCAATAAGGCTTGGTGTTGTATAGCTACTTCCGTTAGTATATTTCAGGGTAATGGTCCCATTTGCATTATCTAAAACAGACCCGATACCATTCCCCGATATATGGGAGTAGGGGACAGATAGTAAGGGTACGGTTCCCATCTCAGTGTAGCTGTTTCCACCTGTGGGGTCAATCTCAACCTTAAGTTTTATACCTCCCAAATTCCAGGGGACAACATCGATTGACCCGGTCGAAGGTATGCCATTACCAACCTCAATATTTACTACACCTTGTGCCGAGGTTATGATGGAGTGCGATTCGGTGTAATATGGGGTTGTTCCATCATTATTGGTTACACTCAACCTAAAAGATACAAGCTGGTTAGCTAATACCTGACCTGTACTGTTTCGAATTGCAGCCTGGTACGAAAAACCCTTTGGAATTTGTGAATGGCCAGGTCTGGAGTATAGCATTACCAGAATAGCTATCAACCCTAGTTTATAGAGATTTTTCATTTTGAAAGGTATTTGTAGTTAACACCCAATTTATGGTATTATGCAATAATTGAAAATTGAATCGAAATTTTTTTGACAAAAAATGAGTTGAGTGATAGCTATAGTAAAGATCACTATAAAAATCACGGATATTTTACCAATCAGAATAGAGAAAACTCAAGATTATTGGGGTAGTAATTTTGATAAAATTATACGTTTGGTTCAAATTTAGAAATAAGTCATTATTTTACTATTAGCTTCAGTCATTATAGTTAACGGTGCAATTCGAATTTTTGACCTCGCTGTAAGCTGTTGTTAACAAAACAGAAAATCATTTACCCAGCATTATTTTAATTCTGAACAACCACTCTTCTTTCTTTCAAATTGTACCTTTGCCCAGCTTTCAAAAAGTAAAATTTCTTTTCACTTTTTTTCAGAGGAATTTGTTCGTATCGCCTTTGTTCCCAATCGGGCTTATCGTGAATTTCAGTAAAGAATGTACCATCATAAATTGCAACGTAGTGTTGTCCTATCACTTCAAGCGTATCACCTTGAACAACGATGGCAGTATTTTCATCTAATCCAATACCCAATAGGTTGGGGTGAGCTTCCAGTATTTCGAAAATATCAAATTGGCGGTTAAGGGGTAGCAGGTGTTGATCAATTGCGCAGTTTTTAATAAACCCAAACCCCACCTGATGATCGCCCATCATAATGGTATTTGTTTTGGTATCGCCCCTTACAAGGAAGGATCCCTGGATTGATGCGCCGGCAGAACTTCCGCCTATTACACCTCCGCGGTTAAGAAGGTTGATAAACTCATCATAAGTTTTGGTTTTTGCATAAGCATCAACTAATCTCCATTGTCTTCCACCGGTAAACCACAAACCATTTGCTTTCTTAATGGGAGCAATAAACGAATCGGTATTAGCAACCTCCGGATTTCTGGTATGGAGAACGGTTACATTTTTAAACCCGTATTTTTCAAAGGAGGACCTAGTTTTGTCTAAAAACCCAGGATCCTTAAAATCGTCATCTTCAGAGGCTGTCACTATTACAACAACTGGGCTTTCGACACCACCAGATAAGTCTATAAACCTATTCATGATAGCAGTATCTTTTATACCACCCCCGGCAATAACCAGCGATCCTTTTTCTGGTCCAGTGGTGTATAGTTTTGGCTTTTCGGGTTTGTTGCAGCCTATGATAGATATTAAGAGGATGATTGGTATGAGTTTTCTCATTTGGTTAATTTTAAATATATTAATAAATGATTTTACACCACCCCGGTTATGAGGTGGTGTAAAAAATAATTAATAAGGCGATGGATTTTAGTACTCTGCTTTAAATACAACTGTATTCAACTTTTTGTCAAGCCATAG
>CAZKHG010000063.1:0-18323 GCA_964552655.1 uncultured Rikenellaceae bacterium | reverse complement strand
ATATTAAGGTGGTATTTCCATTATCGGGGTCTTGTCTTTTAAGCTGACGCACAACTCGTTTATATAATTACTAAAAGTATATATATTCATCCATATTAGATCTTATTGTTTACTTTTTAGTAATCTTTATCAAATGTAATAAAAGTTTATAAATCATCAAATGGGGATTTAATTTTTTGAATGCTCTGTGTTGAAACATGGGTATATATCTCAGTGGTTTTGGAACTTTTATGCCCTAATAGCTCCTGGATGTAACGTAAATCGGTGCCCGATTCCAGTAAATGCGTGGCATAGCTGTGCCTTAACCAATGCAATGTTACTGGTTTTTTGTTATTTGCCTTTTTTACCGCTTCTTTCAACACTTTTTGCAGGCTAACCTCACTATACTGCTCCCCAAGTACTCGTCCCTCAAAGAGCCAGACCTTTGGCATATAAGCTTGGTAGTACTCCCTCAGCATCTCAATTATCTTCTCGGATATAGGAACAATTCTATCTTTTTTCCCTTTTCCCTGCCGAACTATCAGTAGTTTTCGTTTGCTGTCCACATCTGCAGGGATTAGGTTTAGCAGCTCGCTGCGCCTTAAACCACAGGCGTATATCAGGCTTAGCATGGCGCGATGCTTAATGTTTGTGGGAGAAGTGAGGATTTTTTTTACCTCTTCCTTGCTCAGCACGTTGGGAAGCTTGTGTTCGGGCCGCGGTCGTTCAACATCATCTACTATGAATTTCGTGCTGTGTATGGTTCTAAAGTACAACTTAATGGCATTTATCAGCTGGTTCTGGAAGGATGCCGAATACCCTTTGCTGGCGATGAGCTGGTTGCTGAACCGGATCAAATCGTGGTTGGTTACGTCTGCTGCTGGTTTATCAACATGCTCAAGAAAAAATTTTAAATTTTCAGTATATGATTTGATGGTATTCTTGCTATACCTCCTATGAATAAGGTACTCGGTGAAATCGGCCAGGCTTTTTTGCAGGGCGTTGAAATTATCGGTAGCTGGTGGTCGTGGCTCAATGGATTCAGTTTTAACCTGTTTTGAATCCTGTGAAACTTTAAGATTTCCTACCGGTTCATCGGGAGCTTTTATCTTGAAAATCACGGTGGTATCGATATACGCCTTGCCTTTAAACACTTTAAAAAGGAGTTTGAGGTTTTCCCTGTTGTTAGGGATGTGCCAGGCTCTATGGGTATTGCTCCACCGGCAATCGGGTAAAGTTCTGGCAAGGGTTATCAGCTCCTGGTTATACACGAACTTTAACAGGAGCCTGTTCTCCCCATTGTGAATAATCTGCTCTACCCTAATGATTTGCATATAGCTGATTTTTATCACTAAGGTAGTAAAGAATTTGATAATATGGGTTGATTTGCCCACCTAAAATTCAACTATCATTTAAAAGGTCGTTAAATGCGATAATCTCAGGTTTGGTAATTTTTTAAATTGGTTTATGGGGATATAAAAAAGGCTGTCCGGTAGCTACTGTCGGGATTTGGGACTGTGCGGTGGATTCGATGCATGGCTGACAGAGATGGTAAGCCGGACAACCTGGGGACTACTTTTATGTAGCGTATATAAAAACTCGTGTTTGGGGAAGAGTTTTCTGCTGTTACATATTATAAATTCTTTGCCAAACTCTTGGCTTGAACGAGGTTATTTACAACTAGCTGATAATTAGATTGAAATAATTAAGGGGGTTAACCAGTCAGTTCCAGTAAATATCAACCTGTGAAGTGAAAATTCCCCAAAGTGTAGAATTGGGGAAAAATAGAATTGGAAGAGGGATAAAGGAAAAAGGATATAAGTTAGTGATTTGAGATGTTTGGGTTTCGAATAGTTGATACCCTTGATTGATCTGTTAAGACAAGTTCACCCATTACGTCGTTAGTGAGGCAGCTGTGAATTGGCAGAATGGCAACCAGCTGGCCTGGTTTAAGGGTGATTATTGATTCGGTATTTGCCGCTTTAATCAGCCCGTGCTCCTGGCTTACCTTTTCAAGGTTCAATCCTTCAATTGGCTCTCCCCACGATTTACCATCAAATAGAGAGATCAACCCGAATGAGCTATTGCCGCTAGGCAGTACAACAGAGTCTTTGGAAAGGTGAACAGCACCACCTCTGATAATGGCCTCGTTCCTTTCAGGGTAAACATCCACTACCGGGCAAATCAGGGCAATGGCAATATCGTTAAGTGAACATGAACCAATCTGCCACTGCATCACATCATAGAAAACAAAGTTGCCGGGCCGGATCTCATCTATCCCCCAAAATTCATCGGCTATGGAACAGGAAGGGGTATCGCCGTATGATATAATAATTTCCGGGTAGCTTTCCCGCCAGAACGATTTTAGCCGGGTGAGAACGGCCAGCGTTTTCTGGTGAACCAGCTCAACTTCATCTTTCCCTTTTGCCTGATAGGTATGCCCGGCATGGGTGATAAACCCTTTAAAACGGAGATTTTCTTTTTGGTTGATTAAGTTCACTAAAATGGCAATTTCCCTGTTGTTATCGGGCATTAAGCCTGATCGGCCCTGCCCAGTATCAATTTCAACGAATGCACCAACATCAGCTTTCAGCAGCTCGGCTGCACTCATAAAATTGGCAGCAGAGGAGAATATAATATTTAGGTTAATTTTTTCTGCCAACCTATTTATCACACCGGCGTCAAATGGGGTAACAGGGAAGGCCACGGTGATATCGTTCCAACCTGCAAGGGCAAAATACTCTGCCATCCTGAAGGAAGAAACGGTGATTTGTGAAACACCCTGATTTTTAAACCATTCACCAACCTCAACGCTCTGATGGGTTTTAAAATGTGGACGGAAAATTAAGTCGTGCTTTTTAGCCTTAGCCGCCATCCGGGCAATATTATCAAGGCAAATTTCCTTGTCAAGCAAAAGGTAAGGCAGGTATGGAGGCTTCAATTGAATTTCAAATCTGCTCCCGTAGATGATAAGTGGAGTAAGGCTGATTTCGGTGATTTTTTTCAGGGTTATCTCCACATCATTTTCGGTTACCTCAATTATAGGTTGATCGAGGTTAAACCAAAGGAATCGGGAGAGAAAGCTGGTGCGTTCAAAACGGGTAAATCCGGGTTTTTCATCAACAATCCTATACCCCATTTTAAGGAAATGTTCCTGCAGCTTATCAAGATTTACATTCGATGCGGGTGAAATTTTCATCTTTGATCGTTTAAACCCCAGCACTGAAGTTAACGATACAATTACCGGAAGAATCACTGTTCCTGGAGAAAAAATGGTATAAAAATATACCAGGTTAACCCTGTTTAGTTTACCAAGGGCAAATAGTGTAACTGTAAGAAGTATTGCAGTTACTATCAAAAGTAAAATAAGCAGGAGAAAGAAAACGCCAATTTTCCCGTTAGTTGGGATCGTCTCAGATTTCACTCTTAAAGCCATGATATCGCTTTTTTAGTTGATTTGACTGGCAATATAAGATAAATTTAAGCAATTAGGAAAAAATTTTCAGCTCAAAATTTGTATCAGCAATAATAATTTGCCGGATGAAAACACAGCCACTCAAAAAGAGGGGAGAGGTTTTAAAAAAATCTACCTAAATATGCCAAAACCCTCATCACCCTTTGAGTTGGCAAACCCCCGGAACATACCTGTAGTATTCATCACCAGCTCAATATTACCCAACCGGTCCACTGCAATTACTCCGCCCCGGCCATCCACTTTTTCCAGCTTTTCGTTAATAACCAGGTTAACAGCTTCTTTTAACGATAATCCCTTGTATTGCATCAGAGCAGAGATATCGTGAGCTACGGTATAGCGGATAAAAAATTCCCCATGGCCGGTTGCGGAAACCGCACAAGTGGCATTGTTGGCGTAAGTACCGGCTCCAATAATGGGAACATCGCCAACTCGTCCCCAACGTTTGTTAGTCATTCCTCCTGTTGAAGTGGCTGCCGCCAAATTGCCTTTTCTATCCAAAGCAACGCATCCCACAGTCCCCATTTTTTTATCTTTATCTAATGCGCGTTGCAGTGCTTTCCAACTTTTTTCGGTGAAAAAATAGCTGCTATCAACAATCACAGCGCCATTTTCCTTAGCAAAAACAGATGCTCCTTTTCCAACAAGCAAAACATGTTTTGATTTTTCCATAACCAGTCTTGCAGCAGAAATTGGGTTTTTGATATCACCAACACCGGCAACAGCGCCAGCCTTTAAAGAATCGCCCTCCATAATGGCTGCATCCAGCTCATTCCTGCCGTCATGTGTAAAAACAGCACCTTTCCCGGCGTTAAACAACGGACAATCTTCCAAATAGTTTACCACTTTTTCAACGGCATCGAGGCTTGTCCCTCCATCGGAAAGGATTTTTTTCCCGATTTCCAGAGCGTTTTTCAGCTCCATCCGGTATGCGTTCAGCTGGTCCTCGGTAAAATCGGAGGGCGCCATGTTGCCTGCTCCTCCGTGGATGGCTATCGCCCAATCAGTTTTTTGAACTTGCTGGCTATTCTGCTTACAACTTAATAAGGCTAAAGATGCTACTATAGTTACAAGTAATCCTCTTTTCATGGTTAATTGATTTAATGATTTGTAACAAATGTAATAATTTTGGTTGTAATAAGCTGCTGTTGCCTTTTCTTGCTATTTTTACCAATTAAAAAGAAGTCATTTCAATGAGTACAAGATTTAACTTTCTGATCAGATACTTCCTGTTTTGGCTGATATACTTTCTCTTTGCCAGGATCTTCTTTATGGCCTACCAGTTCCAACAAACCATTGATGTTTCAATAGGCGATTGGGTGGGAATTCTAGTTCGTGGATTATGGATGGACACCTCCCTGGCGGGATATATCCTGCTGCTTACCGGGCTAATAATCGTGTTGCTCAACTTTACCAGCAACAGCTTGTTCCGTGGTACAATATACGCTACAACGGCTTTACTCCTCGGTATATTAACGCTGATAGTTGTTGCAGATGCTGAACTATACCGGAACTGGGGTTACCGGATTGATGCCACACCTTTGTTGTACCTAAAAACCCCGGAGGAGGCAGCGGCTTCGGTTAAAACCTATATGATTATTATTTTGCTGGCTGTTTCTGTTCTAATTTTTATAGGTTTCTTCTATTTTTTTAAGAAGATTATCCTGCCAAAGCATACCGTGATTGAAAAAGGGAAATGGTGGTTCCTGCCGGTTTTTCTTTTCTTCTCGGCACTGATGATCATCCCGATAAGGGGAGGATTTGGCATAGCACCAATGAATACCGGCAAGGTTTACTTTAGCCAGAATGTTTTTAGCAACCACGCAGCCTTGAATGCAACCTGGAATATGATGTATTCCATATCTAAGTCGAAGGCAATGTATAAAAAATACCCGGATTACATCGAAAAAGAGAAGGCGCAATCTATTTTCCATGAGTTGATGAAAAGTGATCAGGAATCGGTAAGAGTGCTTAATACCACCCGGCCGAATATAGTAATCCTGCTTTTAGAGAGCTTCAGCTCTAAGCTGATTGAACCGTTAGGAGGGAAACCAGGCATCACTCCAAATTTCAACAGGTTATGCCAGGAGGGAATCCTTTTTTCCCGGCTCATCGCCAGCGGCGACCGGAGCGATAAGGGCATAATTGCTGTGGTTAGCGGGTTCCCGGCTCAATCAACACAATCAATAATAAAATACCCGTTAAAATCGCAGAAACTTCCTACCATTAGTGGCATTTTGAACGATTCAGGCTATCACACAGCTTTTTACTACGGAGGCGATCCGGATTTTGCCAATATACGTTCGTACTTATTTTCGGCTAAATTCCGTAGAATTATTACCCAGGACGATTTTCCCCGGGCCTTCCGTAATTCCAAGTGGGGTGTTCATGATGAGTTTGTATTTAATCGCCTTCTTGCTGATATTGACTCAGCCAAAACCCCTTTCCTCAAGATGTTTTTCACCCTGACCAGCCACGAACCATTCGATATTCCTACCAGACCACGATTTAAGGGAAATTCAGAAGATATTGCATATTCCAACTCGGCCTACTATGCCGATAGCTGCCTTGGCGATTTTATAAACAAGGCCAGAACCAGAGAATGGTATAAGAATACTTTGTTTATTCTTATTGCCGATCATGGCACCCGATTGCTGGGAAATCAACGAAACTATGAAGTTGAGCGGTATAATATTCCCATGCTCTGGATAGGGGGTGCTTTAGCAGCCGACTCGATTAAGATCAACAGCACAGGCTCACAGATTGATCTGGCGGCTACCATGCTAACCCAAATGGGTATCCCTACTGATAAATTTTTATTTTCAAAAGACCTTTTAAGACTAAAAGCCAAAGGGTTTGCTTACTATGCTTTTAACGATGGCTTTGGCTTTTTAACCGATAGCTCCAAGGTGATTTTTGATCATATCAGCAAAAAGTATATTAGCATTGATGGCATAAATGTAGAGTTGACAAAAGATAAGGCAAACGCTTTTTTTTCGGTTTATCAGGATGTATTTTTGGGGTTGTAAGAAAGAAATCAGAATGAGATTATCTTAATAACACATTAACAATCAATAATTCAACAACCAGCAACAATCAATCAGAATATGAAAGCGCTAATTCTAGTAGATATTCAGAACGATTTTTGCCCCGGTGGGGCATTGGCCGTTAATGATGGCGATATGATCATCGAACCGGCAAACCAGCTCATCAAGTGGTTCGATTCGGAAGGACTGCCCATAATATTTACCCGCGATTGGCATCCCGAAAATCATATATCATTTAAAGTAAATGGTGGAATCTGGCCTGTGCACTGTGTTGCAGGCACCCATGGCGCCGAATTCCATAAGAATTTACATTTTCCATCTGTGGCCATCGTTGTTTCAAAAGCAAAATCGGAGGGGAAGGAGGCCTATTCAGGTTTTCAGGGCACCGGGCTGGCTTCAACGTTAAGAGATATGGGAGTAGAACATCTGGTGGTTATCGGGTTGGCCACCGATTATTGTGTGAAAAACACCGTAATTGATGCCCTTAAGCTGGGTTTCGAGGTACAGGTGGTAACCGAGGGAATTAAAGGGGTGGATGTTAACGTTGGGGATTCAGATAAAGCCATCGAGGAGATGAAATCGCATGGTGCTCATTTCATTGCACTTGCAGAGGTTATATAGGGTAGAATTCTTTTTGAGTATCTTAAGGTTAAAGTCTTAAGGATAAAATGAACCCCGCACTCTTAAAACTAATACCTATGAAAAAGTACTTAATGTTGTTTGCCGTAGTAATTTTTTCTTTCGGCTGTTCACAGAAAAGAATTGATACTGAAAAAGTTTGTGAAGAGCTGAAACAGGCCGATCGCGATTTTAGCCAGTACTCGGTTGAACATGGCAAAAATGCAGCATTTGAAAAGTTTGCGGCAGAGGACGTTACCTTTTTATCGGAGAATACATACCCGCTGGTTGGGATAGATGGATTAAAAGAAAGGCAAAGCAAACGACCAGATTCAACCTATATTCTTACCTGGGAGCCAATCTACGCCAGGGCTGCAGAATCCGGGGAGTTGGGTTATACCTATGGAATTTGGAAACTTGTAAGTAAAGCCGATACCTTAAAATACAGCAGGGGAACATACGTTACTTTTTGGAAAAGAAATGAGAATGGGGAGTGGAAGTATGTTCTCGATACCGGGCATTCCGGGCTGGGGGAGGAGACTAAATAATTTGAAAATTATCAGATAGCTCTATTTCTTCAGGTAATCCTTAAAGAGTTTTTCAAATTTCTCCACCTTAGGATTTACCACCATCTGGCAATAGGGTTGGTTCTTATTGTTGACAAAGTAATCCTGATGGTAGCCTTCGGCTTTATAAAACTCCTTGAACGGTTCAATTATTGTAACTATCGGATCATCCCAAATTCCCGATTTATCGAGCATCTCTTTCAGCTCAACTGCTGTTTTCCTTTGCTCATCGTTATGGTAAAAGATTACAGAACGGTATTGTGTCCCAACATCTGCACCCTGTCTGTTTAGGGTGGTTGGATCATGGGTTTTAAAGAAAATTTCGAGGAGTTTTGCATAAGCAATTTCCTTTGGGTCAAACACAACCTGAACAGCTTCTGCATGCCCTGTTTCGCCCGTACATACCTCTTTGTATGACGGATTCTTAACATGGCCACCGGAATATCCGGAAGTAACCGATTGTACACCTTTTAACCTGGAAAAAACTGCCTCCACACACCAGAAACATCCGGCACCAAATGTGGCAGTTTGATATGATTGATTTGTACTCATTGTTGATTTTTTTGAATTGTTTTGCCCGTTGACATTTGTTGTCAATAGCAATAAAGTCGGCAATATGATATAAATTGTTTTTATCATACCACATATAACATTCTACTACAATAAAAGTTCGGTAAGAATGTGGGATTTAAGATTAAAAGCATAGAAATCTAACCACAAAGATCACAAAGTACACCCTGAGGACACCAAGAAATCCATCGGTTATTTTTTTGTGAATTTTGTGATTAAACTTAGTGGTCTTTGTGGTTAGATTTTTAATGATACAGCTATTTACCAAAAAAATACTGCATCCAGAACCGATGTGCATCGTTGGTGGAATGCTTACGTTTTTCGCCACCCCATCCATGACGTCCATTCGGGTAAAGCATAAACTCAAATGTTTTCTGATTATCCTGAAGTTTTGATATCAGCCAGATGCTGTTCTGCATGTGAACGTTATCGTCCATATCGCCGTGTGTGATCAGGAGTTTACCTTTAAAATCTTTAGCATAGGTTAGCACTGATCCATCCTTATACCCATCCGGGTTATCTTTTGGGGTGTCCATGTAGCGTTCGGTATAAACATTGTCGTAAAGCCTCCAATCGGTTACAGATGATCCTGCTATTCCGTGGGTCCAGAAATCAGCCCCTTTTGTCAAAGCCATACATGTCATATATCCTCCATACGAACTACCTGTAATACCCATTTTGTCAGCATCAACAAAAGGTTTTTCCCTTAGCCATTTTACAGCATCGGAATAATCGGATACCTCCCATTTGCCCAAACACCGGTGAATAAAATCCTGCCCTTTTTTGCCGAATTTACCCGATCCACGGTGATCAACCGCAATAGTGATAATCCCATTCTCAGCGTACCACGATGGAGTTGCTCCTCTCCATGAATTGTAAACTGTACCTGCATTTGGTCCACCGTAAATTGTGAAAACAACAGGGTATTTCTTTGATGCATCGAAATTTACCGGGAAGGTGATTAAAGCCGGCATATCGAACAGGCCGTCGGCTGTTTTTATTTTGACAAGTTCGGTTTTTGAGTGTTTGGCAGGATCAAATGCTGGTTGGTCGAATTTAACAACCTCACGGATAACTTTCCCCTTTTTATCAATTGCCAGAATGGAACCTGCGCTTTCCACGCTGCTCCATGAGTCAATAAAGTAATTCCCTTTAGGGGATATTTGTATGTCGTGTGTGCCGCTTCCGTTTGTAATTTGCACCAGATTTTTGCCATCCAGGCCAACTCTGAAGGCATGTCTGTCAGTTGATTCAGAACCTGTGCCAATAAAAAATACTGCTCCGTTTTCTTCGTCAACGCGCTGAATGGCGTTTACTCTCCAGTTGAAGTTTGTAAGCTGCGATTTAAGTTTGCCATCCCAGGTATAGTAGTAAAGGTTCTCCCAGTCGTTTTTATAACTTCTGAGGATAAAGCCTGATCCGTTTTTCATTACGTAAACATCCTCAAAAAAATCGACCCAGGTATTTCTGGTTTCTTTATAGATTTCAGCATAGTCACCCGTTGAAGCATCAGCAAGAAAAAACCGCATGTCATTCTGATCACGGTTAAGAACCTGAACGGCAATTTTTTTGCTGTCGGGTGTCCAGAATGGCCATCCCAGGTACTGATCAATACTCTCGTCGATTTTAACCCAGGTGGTTTTTGCGGTGGCAATATCGGCTATTCCGATTTTAACCTTTGGGTTTGGATCGCCGGGTTTTGGGAAGGGAGTAACCTCCAGGGTTCCATGAATCCCATCGGTTTCGTCAAGCCTGTTTAATGTAAAAACCGGAACCGGCCAGTCATCAGTCCTGAAATAGGCAATTTTATTCCCATCCGGTGCCCACCAGAAAGCCGCATAACGGCTTGCCCGTCCAAGTATTTCCTCCATGTACACCCATGAAGACCAGCCGTTGTATATTTTATCAGTTGCATCGAAGGTTAAGCGAATCTCCTTTTGTGCCACAAGATCATACACATATAGGTCTTTGTTTTTGGTATAGGCAATTTTCTTGCAATCGGGGGAGAAACGGGAGTTCATTTCGGGAATGGTATCGTTGGTTAACCTTATAAGACCAGTTGCCCCGATTGTAAAATAGTATAAATCATTGTCTTTGATTATTATCGCACTTTTGCCATTGGAACTGATTTCGTCAGTTCTACCAAGTTTTGTATCCTCTGGCAGGGCTGAATCGATCTTTTCCCTGTCGGTCTTTTCTGGTGTGTATGCAGCACTTTTGCCTGTTTTGACATCAACGCTTTCAAAGATGGGTTTTTTATCCCTGTCCATTTTCTGAAGAATAAAATGGGTGTCGTCCACCCAACCAGTGACCCTGGGTTTTGAATCATCGCGCTGACCGTATTGTGCTTGTGTGGTAAATGTACCCAGCAGAAATGCAAGCAGAATAATCAAATAGTAAAATTGTATATTGGATTTTTTCATGGTTAGTAAGTTATATTTTTCTCAAATTTAGAAAATTGATTTTTAGATATATTATTTTACCTGAAGGTTTATTAATGTGAGAACGTTTTTCTTAGAATATCCAATCCTGAAGGGCGTGACAAAATAAAATTCGACAAAGTCAAAATCAACCTGAACCTGTTTGGGCAAGGGTTATTCAAAATTAATTTCTTCATCGGTATTGATATTGATCTCTTTTTATGCCCTGAACCTGAGGGGAAGAAAAAATCAGTTACTCTACCGAAATCTCATCCACAAACAACCACGCATCATAAGTTGCGCCTGGCTTGCCATCGGGAATTTTCCCAAGGTTCTGGATTATCACTTTAATATACCTTGCCGAAACGCCATTGGCTTCTAAAATCATTTCACGATTCATCGACTCGATTTCATATTTACTAAGTTTCCTAACGGTTGAAAAATTTAAGCCATTATTTGAAATTAGCAGCTCAACACTAACCGGGAGATAAATCCAGCTATACTCAGCATTCAGGACATCCACTTTTACCTTGTTGATTTTGGTTTCCTTTTCGAGGTCGATTGTAGCTTCACAATTAGTACCGCTAAAACCAAGCCATTCTGCACCATACCAGGGCATTCTGCCAATAATTCCATCGACAAGGGTAAATGCTCCTCCTTGATTATACTTTTCATGTGGAGGGTTAACCAGTTTTATTGGTTTCCCGGTTGCAAGGTTAATATTAAATTTCTGGGCTAAAACGGGTCCGGATAATTTATCAACCCTGAAACTTCCAGCCATGAGAGTACACTCATTGTTTATTTCAACTGGTTTTGAATATTTAGTTGATTTAGCTGATATCTCAGTTCCATCCAGTGAGTATCGTATATCAGTATCAGGCGAACCTGTAAGCACAACCTGAATTGGATATTCATTTTGCCCTTGCTGAACATCCATTTTCAGCTCAAACAGCGCTTTGGAGTAATTGATTCCAAGTTTATCCCAAATTTCAAAGTGTTTTAATAACCTGGGCTTAAGCTGATCGAAATTCCTGTCTTTTGGGTATGTCCAAAGAACCTCAGAAAGAGCGGTCATTCTGGGGAATATCATGTATTCAACCTGTTTCTCTGTACCAATATACTCTGTCCACACATTCCCCTGCGCGCCTAAAATAAATTGTTTTTCCTCCTCATTCAATTCAGCAGGAATAGGATCGAACTGGTAAACCTTCTCAACGGTTATGTATCCACCTATTGCCAAAGGTTCCGTAATTGGATTGCCCTGGTAGTAATCAAAGTAGCAGTGAGAGCCGGGTGTCATAACCACGTTATGTTTGGCTTTTGCCGCGGCAATTCCACCCTCTGTTCCCCGCCAGGACATCACAGCGGCATTTGGAGCAAGACCACCTTCAAGAATTTCGTCCCAGCCAATTATTGACCTGCCTTTGGAGTTTACAAACTTTTCGATTCGGTGAATGAAATAGCTTTGCAGCTCGAATTCATCCTTTAACCCTTCATCCTTGATTCGTTGCTGGCAAACCGGACATGTTTTCCATCTTTCCTTTGGGCATTCATCACCGCCGATATGAATTATTTTACTGGGAAACAAATCTATAACCTCCGATAAAACATTCTCAAGAAAAGTAAATGTTTCCTCTTTTGTGCAGAAAACATCATCAAAAACACCCCATAAATTTGAAACTTCAAAAGGACCACCCGTGCAGGAGAGTTCAGGATATGCAGCCAATGCGGCCAGGGCATGTCCGGGCATCTCAATTTCGGGTACTATTGTAATGTGTCTTTTTGCAGCATAAGCAACGACCTCGCGTATCTCATCCTGTGTGTAAAATCCACCGTACCGGGTAGAATCGAACCGATGCGGCATATCGCTGTAATGTCCTATCAGGGTGCTATTTCTCCATGCGCCTATTTCAGTGAGTTTTGGGTATTTTTTGATTTCAATTCTCCAGCCTTGATCATCAGTCAAATGCCAATGAAATGTGTTCATCTTGTACATCGCCAGATAATCGATGTATTTTTTTACAAAGCTGACAGGGAAAAAATGACGGCAAACATCGAGGTGAAGACCTCTCCACTTAAAAGCAGGATAATCGGTTATGGAGCAGCAGGCAATTTTTACTTCCGGTCCATCCTTTTGCATTAACTGAAAAAGGGTTTGCAGACCATATAAAATGCCAGAGGCATCGCCTTCAATTACTATGTTTTTCTTAGTTACTTTTAATGAGTAACCTTCTGGTTTGTAGTTTGTGTTTAAATTGGTTTTTAGAATAATTACTCCTTTTTTTTCTCTTTCCTTGGTTAGAAACCCGTCAAAACCATAAAAACTTTTAGCTAATTCTAAAAACAGATTAGCTGCTTCCAAATTTTGTTGATTATTATCCTCAACAAAAACGGCAATAGGTTTTTCAATTTTTAAAAATCCTTTCCCCAGAACTATGTCAACTGGTTGGGGAATTATTGTAAAAGGATTTTTTTTCTGACCAAAAGATAAATGGGTTGTCAAAGCAACTGCTAAGAGAAGTAATAATCTTTTCATTTTTTACGAAATAAGAAACCACAAAGAACACCAAGGATACTCAAAGAACACAAAGCAGATTTTACAGTTGTGTACTTATTGGCGACTTTGTGCCTTTGTGGTCAGATTAAATAATATTTAAGATTACTTTGCCAGGTGGAATGGTGGTTTCACCACTTTTGCCTTTAGTTTTTTATCACGGATACCAATAAAAATTTCAGTTCCCTCTTTCCAAAACCCTTTCTTAAGGTAGCCCATGCCAATACCAACTTTGCTCATTGGGGACATTGTTCCGGAGGTAACTTCACCAATCTCTTTCTCCTGGGCATCGAAAATTTTGTAGTGTTGACGGGGAACACCACGATCAATCATGATAAATCCTTTGAGCATTTTATCGGTGCCCTCTTTCTTCTGTTTTTCCCAGATATCGCGGTTAATAAAATTCTTGCCATCAACAAATTTGGTGATCCAGCCCAACCCGGCTTCAATGGCAGAGGTTTCATCGTTCATGTCGTTGCCATAGAGGCAGAAACCAACCTCAAGGCGAAGCGTATCGCGGGCGCCTAAACCGATTGGTTTAATTCCAAACTCTTTGCCGGCTTCGAAAACTGCTTTCCAGAGAATATCGGCTTCAGAATTTGCACAGTAAATTTCACAGCCTCCGGCACCGGTATATCCGGTGGTGGAGAAAATCACTTCCTTAATGCCTGCAAATGGGATCTTTTTGAATGTGTAGTATTCCATATCAACTACATTTTCATTCGTGAGCTTTTGCATCGCCTTTAAGGCAAGCGGCCCCTGTATGGCAAGTTGGGCTACCTCGTCCGATGCATTATAAAGCTCTTTCCCCGGGGTCAACCCAAATTTTTCCCCGTTTTCGCAAATCCAGTTCCAATCCTTATCTACATTTGCTGCATTGATAACCAATAAATATGTTTCAGCATTTACTCGATACACCAGGAGATCATCAACAATTCCGCCTTTCCCGTTGGGAAAACAGCTGTATTGAACCTTGCCATCGAACAATGCCCCAACATCATTGCTGGTAATATGTTGTAAAAATTCGAATGCCTTTGGGCCTTTTACCCAAACTTCACCCATGTGGGAAACATCGAACACACCCAATTTTTCACGAACAGTAATATGTTCATCGTTTATTCCGGTGTACTCAATTGGCATATTGTAACCTGCAAAAGGGGCCATCTTGGCTCCCAACTCGATATGGTACTTGGTAAATGGAGTATTTTTCATGTTGTTATTTTTTGATTTACAAAGCTACATTTTTTTTATTCAATGCCAATTTGAATAGGCTATGACTTTAAATAATTGAAATGTTATTAAACATCATGCAACTAAGAAATGTAAAACCTAATATCATTTTCAAAATGATTTTAATCATCTTTAAATTGATCCAATTACTAAAGGATAAATGGTCAAATTTTTTGAAATGACTTATTTTTTGTAAATTGTGAGCTGTTTAAAATTTGGTTTCTGGTTTCTTATGGTAAAAGAATTCAAGCATATCAATCTCGAATACCTGAATGAGATGTCGGAAGGGAGTAAGGAGCTTAAAAGGGACCTTATCAATATGTTTATAAAACAGGTCCCCGTTTTTAATGAGCAGATGAATAGCTATTATATTAATAAAGATTACTTATCTTTGGGCAAATTAGCGCATAAAATCAAGAGTTCTGTTTCGATGATGGGAATTAACGAGCTTGCAGTTGATATGAAAACCCTTGAGAATATTGCGAAAGATGGGGTTGATATTGATAAATACCCTGATTATATTCATAAATTTAAAACAATTTCTGCAGAGGCAGTCAAGGAGTTAAAAAGTTTACTAACACAACTATCATAAAATATTCGCTTATGCTAAACGTTGAGAAAATTGGGAATGTACTGGTAGTATCATTCAATATGGAGAATAAGCTTAATGTTACTGTTTCACAAAGGATTAAGCTTGAAATAACTAAACTTATTGTACCGCATACCAAGCTGGTTATCAACCTGAATGGGATAAATTATATTGATAGCACTGGATTTGGGATGATGCTTTCCATCCTTAGAACCTGTAAGAATAATAACAGCGATTTGAAATTGTGCAACATCGCCCCTGAGGTGATGGAGCTGATCAAGCTGCTTCAACTTCAAACAGTATTTGATATAAAGAACAGCGTTAATGAAGCGGTTGAATCATTCTAACCTATTATCTTAAACTTATTACGCTATCAGCCATCTTATGGATGGCTTTTTTCTTTGATTTTTTCAACGGAACTTACCCTTACAATTATATCAGAATTAAAATTTATGGATTTAAATTTTATCCGAAGCAAATTCCCCGCGCTTGCCAGCGATTATATATTTATGGACAACGCCGGTGGTTCGCAAACACTGGAGGGAGTGATATCGAGAATTGGCGATTATTTAAGAACTTCAAATGTACAGCTGGGCGCTACTTATGAGGTTTCAGCATTAGCAGGAGAAAGACTGAGTAAAGCTACCAACGACATCGCCAAGCTGATTAATGCGAATTCCCCCAGAGAGATTGTTGTAGGCCCATCATCAACAATGTTGTTGCGGATTCTCAGCATTTGCCTGAGCAGGCAATGGAAACCCGGAGATGAGGTTATTGTAACAAACTCAGATCATGAAGCGAATGTTTCCTGCTGGATGGATTTGCAGGAGAAAGGGATTGTGGTTAAGATATGGAAATTGGATCCTGATTCCCTGGAATTTGACCTGAATCAGCTTAAATCGCTGTTAACAGATAAAACCAGGCTGGTGGCGATGACGCATACTTCCAATGTTCTGGGAACAATTAACCCAATCAGTGAAGTGGCTAAAGTTGCTCATTCATCAGGCGCGTTGCTTTGTGTTGATGGCGTTGCCTATGCCCCCCACAGGTTAGTTGATGTCCAAAAATTTGATGTAGATTTTTATGTTTTCAGCACATACAAGGTTTATGGCCCTCACCTAGCTGTAATGTTTGGTAAATACGATTTGCTAAGAGAGATGGATGGAATAAACCACTATTTTGTAACCAAAGAGGAAGTGCCCTATAAGTTTCAACCCGGAAACTTTAATTTTGAGTTGACCTATAGCCTGGGAGGAATTACTGAATACTTAGAGGAGATTTACAATCATCATAACCCAAACTCAAAAGGAGAACCAGAGATAAATAAATATCAAAAAAGTTTTGAACTTTTTGCTAAGCAGGAACAGCAGCTATCAAGCCGATTGCTGGATTACCTAAACTCAAAAAAGGAAATTAATGTAATTGGTAAAGCAACCGCCGATATGATGCGGGTTCCTACCATTTCGTTTATTCACAGTAAATTAAAAAGTTCGGATATTGTTATAAAGGTTGACCCTTTCCGGATTGGAATCAGGTATGGCGATTTTTATGCAAAAAAGCTGATTCATGATATGGGTTTAGAAGAAAAAGATGGTGTGGTTAGGGTAAGCATGGTTCATTACAATACCCTGGAGGAGGTGGATAAATTAATAAAAGTATTCGATCAGATTTTATAATTTCATTTTTATGAGGGATTTTTCAATAGTAACAGTTTCTGTAATAAACTTATATGTTGGAGTCAGGTACTGCTATTTAACCTACAAGAAGGTAATAAAACCTGCGCTTGCCATGTGGGTGTTTTTTACCATTGCAGTTGCTATGAGCCTTACAACCTATATGGCCAAGGATAATTTTACATTGTGGGATAACATACTGAACACAACAGATCTTTTATCAGTAGGGGCTGTTGCAATATTCATCCTATTTTTTGGCGATAACAGCTCAAAATTTACCCGGTTTGATAAAGGCTGTTTACTGGCTGTATTGATGATCGTTGTTTTCTGGTTTGTTACAAAGGAGCATCTTTTATCCCATTTGCTGGTTCAGGTAATAATGGTTATATCTTACTTTCCGGTAATCCGAAGGTTATGGCAATCGAAGGAGAATACCGAGCCCTTTTCTGTCTGGTTCCTGATGATGATCAACCCAATATTCTCCTTAATTTCAAGTAAGGGTGAATTGGCCACTATATATTCAGTAAGAGCAATAGCTTGTACTGGCCTACTAATGATCCTGATGCTAAGGATTGAATATATGGCAAAAAAGGAGAGGGTTTATGTTCAAGATTAAAAAAATCAAGAGTTAGTACAATTGATATTTACGATATGTAAACATTTAATATTAATCAAGATTTTTTAGCAATGAAAATTGGACTACTTATTTGTGATCATATCCTACCTGAGCAAAACGGGTATCATGGATTATTTAGCAGTTTGATACATGGATTTGAAATCAAAGATTTTCATGTTTGTGATAACCAATTCCCAAACTCACCAAATGATTGCGATTGTTGGTTAATAACTGGATCACACTACTCTGTTTATGATCCAATCGATTGGATCATAAAATTGAAAAGATTTGTTCGAGATATTGGGAATTCAGATAAACCTTGTGTTGGCGTTTGTTTTGGCCATCAAATGATAGGTGAGGCGATGGGCGGTAAAGTAATAAAGGCTGAAACCGGTTGGTGTGTTGGCGTGCATGAATTCGAAATCGTAAAACAAGAAAAGTGGATGAATCCAAATCAACAAAAGGTCAACCTGTTAATGTCTTGTCAGGATCAGGTTGTTAAACTACCTCCAAAAAGCGAGGTTTTGGCACAAACCCCTAGTTGTCTAGTTGGAATGTTTAAGGTAGGAGATAAGATGCTTGGAATTCAGGGACACCCTGAGTTTTCAGTTAACTATGTCAAAACATTAATTGAGGATAGGGATAATAAAATTGGGTTAGAAAAAGTAAATATTGGATTGGAAAGCTTAAAGCTGTCAATCGATAATCAGTTGGTGGGTGAGTGGATTAGAAATTTTCTTAGTCTGAAATGAAAATGGGGCTAAAGCCCATACTTATTAAAATAATTATTGCCGTTGCCTTAAGGCAACGGCAATATATAAACAAAAAAACTGGGCTTTAGCCCCATTTTCTACTTCACAATCTTTATTGATTTAGTAAAAGCTTTGCCCCCAGAATTTGCTTTTAGCAGAAGGGTGTAAATGCCTTTGCAGTATGAACTCATATCAAACTCATGTTTAAGGATCCCTGCATTAATTCCAAGTGCATTT
>CAZKHG010000062.1:0-18617 GCA_964552655.1 uncultured Rikenellaceae bacterium | reverse complement strand
GCTTGTCCAAAGCTGAACTGGCTCAGGAGAAGCATTGTGAACGCGAAGATTAATTTTCTCATAGCGTAAGGTTTATTGGTTAGTAATTTAAGTCAAATTTAATAGTTAAAGGTAATAACTATAAATACTACAACAAACAAATATAGAAATAATTTTGTAAAAACAACATTTGAATTGACAAATGGAAGAAAAAAGAGGTGAGAAAGGGGAAGACTACAAGGTTAAAGTCTAAAGTATAAAGGATAAATTTCATGAAAAGACATAGAATTCAACATTCAAGACTTAAAATATTAAATTGTTGATTAATTAGATATCTAAAGTTTTGTACTTTAACCTTTAACCCTTAACCTTTAACCTTTATACTTATTACTTGTTTGCATTATTCAACATAAAAGCCTAAAACAAGGATATCATCCACCTGCTGGTAATGGGTTCCAAGCCAGTCTTTTAGGGTATTTTTTAGCATTTCGCGTTGCTGGTTAGCCGGAAGAATTGAAATGCTGGCAAGCAGGTCAACAAAACCTTTGATCATAAATTTACGGCCATCGGCACCGCCAAACTGATCAATAAACCCATCGGAGAAGAGGTAAAACCAGGTTGGTTTTTCAACGCTAATTGTATGGGTTGTGAAATCATTCTCAATGTACCCGTAACCTCCGCCAATAGACTCCTTATCACCTCTAATACGAAAAACTTCATTGTCACAAACATAAACCACCGGGTTTTTGGCTCCGGCAAACTCCACAGTTTTGGAAACGGGATCAACCACACAGATAGCCATATCCATCCCGTCGCGGTTATCGGTTTCATCCTGTCGTAGCGCTTTTCTTACCCCATTGTTCAGATCTTTCAGGATTGTTCCGGGATTTTGTACCCCTTTATTAATAATTTCATCAAGGAGGTTATACCCAATCATGGAGAGGAATGCCCCGGGAACACCATGGCCGGTACAGTCAATGGCGGCAACTGCAAACTTATCAGTTTTAGGGTTAGGCACATCTGTACCGTTAGGTATCATTTTAAACCAGTAGTAATCGCCGCTAACCACATCCCTTGGCCTGAAAAAGATGAATGATTCCGGGAAAACCTGCTGCAAGCTCGACTGTGGTGGGAGCAAGGCCTTTTGGATCCCCTGTGCGTAGTTAATACTCTTGGTGATATTCTCGCTTTGCCGCTGGATATGGTCACGCTGATTCTGAATCTCAACATTCTGAAGACTTAACAGCTCATTAGCCTTTTTCTTATCCCTGAGATTTTTTAAAATGAATACTGTAAGCACGATAATTAGGCCCAGAAAACCTGAAATGGAAATTATTATGATATTTTGGATTCTTTGCTGCGCCTGCTGCTCACGAATTTTGGTTTCGTTGAGCTGTAGCTGGGTATTTTGCAGGTCAATTGCCCTTTGTTGCTGTTCGGCAATCTCTTTTTGCCTGGAAAGGCTATCCTCCTTAGATAGCACTACAATGGTTAAAGAGTCTTTTGTCATCTGGGCCAGCTGCATTTGCAGCTTGTTGATTTCGTCCTGCAGCTTGCTTCTTTCCCTCTCTTTTTCCAGCTCGATCTGGGATTTTGTAACCTCTTGCTGAAACTCAGTTGCAACTTCCTGCTTGGCCAACTGTTGCTCCAATGTCAGGGCTAAATCATTGAATTCCCTGAATTTGGCGAGATTGCCTTGCTTATCGTAGTTTGTTGCCAGCAGTTTCAGGCAGTTAAGAATCATCTTCTGGTTATTGATTGATCTTGATAAAGCAAGAGCCTCCTCAAGCAGCGGGATTGCCTTTTCATTCTGGTTCAGCACAGTGTGAATGTAAGCCACATCAACCAACCCGGCGGCTATATCAAGTTTTGAGTTCAGCTTTCGGCGGGCATCAAGGCTCTTGTTGAAATATTCAAGGGCTAAATCAAACCGTTCAAAATCGGTGCTGTATATTAAGGCTATATTGCTGTAAATTGATTTTGTATTATTCAAATTCCCAATTTTCTCCTCCAGTGTTGCAGATTGGTTGAAATAATTAATAGCTTCTTTTGGAACTCCATTTTCCCAGTAAATAAAGGCTACTTTATTCAGGTAGAAAGCCGCTTGTTGAGCATTATCAGCTTGTTTATACCTTGTAATAAGTTCCATGTAACGGTTAACCTCTTCCTGCTTATCTTTGGGAAGTAAAATAATCTCCTGGGCTTTTAGGTTAATTTTTGCATTAATTGAAATGAAAAGAAGTAAAACAAATATTGCTTTATAGTTCAGACAGAAGGATGAATTTCTTTTAAAAATGAGCATCTTTTAAAAAATATAATCCCAAATATAGTTTTTATTAATATAATTTGAAGCTAAAAAGTTATCAAAGGTTTCATTTGTTTGAGTAATTTCGTGAATTATTATATAGATATACCCATATTTGATGATAGTTTGTCAATTATTTACATTTGTTCTAAAAAGTTTTTCATATATTTAGCCGGATAACCCAACTGATAAAATTATGAGGTTGATAAGAGTAAATCGATTTTTCTTCTTTTTTTTAGCATCTCTAACGATGCTAAAGGTCTCTGCTCAGGATTTTGAGGTAGCTCCAGTTACACTGGAATTTAATGCTGAGCCTGGCGACAACCAATCAAAAGTGATTACTGTAAAAAATCATGCCAATAAAAAGGCTTCATTTATAGTGGCTTTGGGTGATTTTCTACCCACCTCTACCGGTGAAAAAAAGCAAATGGCCCCGAATTCCACAAAGCGTTCCTGCGCTAATTGGGTTAATATAAACCCATCGTTTTTTGAGTTAAACCCTGGCGATGATATTCAGATTCAGGTTAGCATGCTTGTACCAAACGAGGAATATAGTGCCGCATGGTGTATGCTGTATATTCAACCATCCAGGGAGCAAACCAGCTGGACTGCAGATCAGAATTTAGGTACTGGTATCACTGTTAGCGGAAGAATTGGTGTTCAGATATATCAATCCCCAAAATCAAATAACAACCATTCAGTTAAAATTAGTAATCTTACAGAAATAATTCAACCAGGCCAGCAAGACAGAAAGTTCTCAGCCACTATAGAGAATTTAGGCGATAAGGTTACAAAATGCAAGGTGTATTTAATTGCATCAAATATGAGTACTGCAGAAGAAAAGCAGTTTAACCCGCAGGAGATAGAAACCTTTCCTAAAATGTCCAGGACTATTGAATTAACACTCCCTAATGTGCTTGCCCCTGGTAAGTATGCTCTAGCTGCAATTATTGACTATGGACCTAAATTTGCCCTTGAAGGAACTCAGGTACTTATTGATGTTGTTAATAAGACTCAAACCATTATACCAGATACAGCCAAAAAACAATAATTTTTATCTTCTGTAATCCGTTGATACTTTGTATCGTAAATTAAGATGCGAAATTACTTCAGCTCCATTTTTGTTTTTTTTATTCTATTCACCCCTTATATTAAGGTATTCGGTCAGGAATTAATATTTATTGAGAAAATTTACAAAAACGGGTTAACCAGGGAAAGATTTCAAGGCAAAATAATCGGGAAGGACACCCTTCGCCAGGGGAGTTATAGCTATTATTTTGATAACGGGCGACTAATGCAGGAAGGGTTTTACCTAAACGGGAAACTAGATTCGATTTGGATTACCTATTATGAGAATGGCGGCAGAAGAAGTTTGTTCCATTATAAATCTGGCGTAAAAAATGGCAGCTTTACATTCTGGAACCAGGACGGAACCCTTTATCAAAACGGTACAAATAAAAATGACAAGTTGGATGGTTTATTGATCACCTATTATAGTAATGGGCAGGTTGAGTCGGAATCGGAGTACAAAAAAGGGTTTTTAAACGGCCTTTCACGGGTTTACTCCACTGATAGGAAAAAACGTCTTGTTGCTGAGTATAAAAACGATACCCTTAATGGCCGATGGGAGTCTTACTACGAAACCGGTGAGCTGAACTATTTAGGAAAAAGGGTAAAAGGAAAATTTGATGGTATCCTCACATCCTACTATAAGAATGGCAAGGTTCAAAGGGTTGCCGGTTATGAATCGGGAGCTATAAACGGAAAGGTCGAGAGTTTTTACCCCAATGGTAAAAAGATGATTGAATCATTTTATGTGAATGGTAAAATTGATGGGAATTACGTTGATTACCATGAAAACGGGATAATCTCTGAAAAGGGTCAATACACAAATGATAAGAAACAAGGTAAATGGGTAAGCTATTACCCCAATGGAGTTATTCATAGCGAGGGTAATTTCACCGATGGGGTATTCAATGGCCTTTGGGCAGTTTATCATCCAAACGGTAATTTGAAACAGTTGGGTGAGTACTCTGGGGGAAAAGCTACCGGTTACTGGGAGTTTTTCAATCAGCAGGGACTTCTTCTTCTTTCAGGGAATTATTTCAATGACCAGAAACAAGGGATTTGGACTACCTTTTACCCAGGAGGAGAAATTGCCGGGAGGTTACACTATTTAAACAATTCTAAAACAGGCCCTGTTTGGGTTTACGATCAATCGGGCGGCATTACCAGAAAACTTGAACTGGAAGGAATGCAGCAATAATTTTTTACTTATCAAAAATCAATCCCATATTTTTCCAACCTGCGATCGAGGGATTGGCGGGTGATATTGAGCAAAGCAGCGGTATCTGTTTTTTTATACCCGGTTTTTTCGAGCGCCTTTAGAATCAATTTTTTTTCAGCTTCATCCAGATCGAAAATATCCTCAGAGGTTGATATTAGCTCAACAGCACCATCTACCGGGGACAAACCTGAAAAATCTTTGAGGGAAAGCCTGTTGCCATCGCAAAGGATCATTGCCCGCTCAAGCATATTGCGCAGCTCACGAACATTGCCCGGGAAATCATAGGTCATTAACGATTTTACCACATTGGAGTCAACTGTGTAGATCTTTTTGTAGAGTTTATTAGCAAGTATTTTTACAAAATATTCAACTAACATCGGGATATCCTCTTTCCTTTCGCGTAAAGGAGGGATATTAATTTCGAATGAGTTTAACCGGTAGTACAGGTCGGGTCTAAACTTATTCTCTTCAATCAGCTTACTGATATCCTGGTTGGTTGCGGCAATAATTCGCACATCTACCGAGATATCAGAGGTGGCACCAATTCTACGAATTTTTTTATCCTCAAGTACGCGCAGAAGTTTGCTTTGCATGGGCAGCTGCATATCTACAATTTCATCAAGGAAAAGGGTACCATTGTTGGCTATCTCAAACCAACCAGCTTTCTCCTCGTTTGCACCGGTAAATGCCCCTTTTTTATGACCGAAAAATTCGCTTTCGAAAAGAGAATCAGGCACTGCAGAACAGTTAACTGCGTGAAAATAGGCGTTTTTACGTTGGCTAAGGTAGTGAATGCCCCTTGCAACGAGTTCCTTACCAGTTCCACTTTCCCCGGTTATAAGCACTGAGGTTGATTCTGCTTTGGCCACCTTGGTCATCAAATCAACCACCTGCTTAATTGCCTTGCTATTACCCATTATTTCATAACCGACGCTATCGCGGAGCTCTTTCGATATCAATGCATACGAAAGTTCAACCTCCTTGTACTTTGAGTTGAGTTGTATATACCTTTTGGTTCGTTGAATGGCAGCTTTCATATCAATCAGCCTGAATGGCTTTGGGAAAAACTCAACGGCACCATACCTCATCGCCTGTATTACGGCATCCATATCACCATGGCCGGTGATCATGATAACCTCCGTTTCAGGTTTAGAATCCTTAACCTTTTGCAATACCTGGATTCCATCCATTTCGGGAAGGCGCAGATCAAGAATCAGAATATCAATCTCTTGCTTATCAATTATTTCAAACGCTTCGGAGGGTTTCCCGGCTGAGAAAACTTTAAAGCCATCGGTTTCGAGGAATTCCCTGATCTCTTCCCGGAAAACCTTCTCATCGTCCAGTACCAGAATATTCAGAGGGTGCATTTTATTTAGTTTTTTGGGATTATTACTTCGAAAAAGGAGAATTCGCCCTCTTCGCTGTCAACTCGTATTTCGCCTAAAATATCTTTGATAAACCCGTAAGCGATGGATAAACCCAACCCGGTACCTTTATCCTCACTTTTGGTTGTGAAAAATGGGTCAAAAATCTTTTCCAGGTTTTCCGGGTAAATGCCGATGCCATTATCATAAACACTAAAACATGCATTAAATTCATTAACCCAGGTTTTAATTTCAATCCGTTTTTGATATGAACTATCCGCAGATTTCTTTTCTTTTTCATCTACCGCGTACCTGGCATTTGATAGCAGATTTAACACCACTTGTTCGAGTTTATATTTATCGCCAATTATTGTGCATGGGTTTTGGGTAAGCTCTGTTTCTATCACAATACCCTGATTTTGATATTGATTGCCAACCATTTGCAGGGCATTTGAAATTATCTCGTTCAGGTTTACCGGTTCAAAAGCAATTGGCTTTTGTGTTCTGGAAAAAATCCTAACATGATCAATGATTCGCTTAATCCTGTCAACGTTATCAAATAAAAGTTTAACTTTTTCCCGGATGTACGATTCGGATATATTCCGATCATCTAATTTAAGGAGAATATTATCCAAACCCATCGAAATACCCCCGAGGGGTTGGTTGATTTCATGGGCTAAACCGGCAGCAAGGGTTCCAAGCGATTCAAGTTTTGATTTGTGCGCGAGTAGGTGTTGCTGTTTTTCCTGTTTCTTAATTTCCTGAACCATCCTACGCTCAAGTTCTTTATTTATTTCAACTATTTTTTGCTCAGTCTCCTTCTGCTTTCTAAACTCTTTCCGCTTTGATTGGTAGAGCAATAGCAGGAAGATAACCAATACAAAGAAAGATACTGCCACTGCAATCAGGATTATTCGCTGGTAGCTGTTTTTGGTAAGCTGCAAACTTTGGATCTCGCTGCTCTGCCTTAAAATCTCATTTTCCCGTTCTTTCTGGTTGATATCATACAGGATTTGGAGTTTTGCCATTTTTTCTCCACTTTCCTCATTGTAAATAGAATCCCGCAAATCTGCCCAAAGCTTGTGGAAGTTAAGGGCGTCTTTGTACCTGCCTTCGGCTTCGCTGATAAGAGAAAGGTATTGGTAAACATCTGCTGCAGATGATAGCAGGTTTTTCTGTTTGGCAAATGCCAGCGCGCGGTTGAGGTAACTTGTGGATACCGGGTAATCACCGGTAATATAATAACATCTGGATATTTTTACTAAAGCAGTAACAATTCCCTGATCATCTTTTATGGTTTGAGCTAGCTCCAGCTGTCGGTTAAAGGAGTTCATTGCCTGCTGGAATTTTTTTGTTTCAAAGTAAACATCCCCTAATCCTCCTAATGAATACATCATTCCCAATGAGTCAGATAATTTTTTGCTGGCATTGAACGCATTGGTATAGTATATTAGGGAGCTGTCCATTTGCTGAAGCAGGTAGAATGACAGACCAATTTCCCGCAGGTTGATAACGAATTCAGATGAATCGCCAAGCTGCAGAGCAGCGAGTGTTGCCTGTTTGTAAGCAACCAGACTTTTATCAAAATCGCCAAGGTTTTTATAGGCTAAACCGATTTTATTATAACACAAAATTTTAGTTAAAATTTCGTCATTGCTGAGTTTACCATTGCCAAGAAGATCAAGAATCTTTAAAAATTGGTAAAAAGCCTGTTTGTAGTTCTCCTGTTTTATAAATATTTGACCAAGGTTAAGCAGGGTCTCAATTTGCAGTTTTTTATTCCTGTTCTGGATCGAAATCTCCTTGGCTTTATTTAAAAACTGCAATGCCATCTCCGGGTTTTTAGCCGAATCATAAAGTTTTGCAAGATCAATCAGCACTTCAACTTGCTCATCTTTTCTATTTAATTTTTCGAAGAGGGACAGGGATCGGTTAAGATACCGGAAAGCGTTATCCAGCTTACCTAACGAAAAGTTGGTTTTCCCCAATAGCCATAGGGCATTGGATTCGTATAACTCTTTGCTTTGCCTTTTTGCCTGCACCAACGCCTGTAAACCATAATCAAGGGCTTTGTCGGGATTTGTTTTGGCGTACTCCTGACCTAACCGGATAAGGAGTTTAAGCTTTTCTTCCCCGGTGGCCTTGCTATTTGCTGATTCCAGGCTATCAATATTTGCCTGGCTATAAGCTAATGATGATGCTATGAGAAACAAAACGGTGATTATGCTGTTTATTTTGATGGATCTCATAACATATAATTATCAGAAAGGAAAATAATTACAATTTTGTCCAAATTTACCTTTTTATTTCTTGTGGTTTAAGCAGAAAAATTGAATTTTTATCAATGTTTGCAAATATTTGTTCTAATATAATAGTTTTGCAGTTGACTTAGTTAAAATTCTTGATATACTTAATTTAATTATGGTTGCATATTTTAAGAACTATCTTTCTCTGGTTAAGTTTAGCCATACCATTTTTGCCATGCCATTTGCATTTATTGGGTTTTTCCTCGCATACCGTGAAGCCGAAATCAGAATTGAATGGAAACTTTTTCTACTAGTTTTACTCTGTATGGTGTTTGCCAGGAATGCAGCAATGAGCTTTAACCGGGTAGTTGACAGGTATTTTGATATGCTCAACCCCAGAACAGCACAACGAGAAATTCCTTCTGGTATAATTAAACCCAAATCGGCATTGGCTTTTACGGTTATTAATTCTGTGTTATTTATCTCAACCACTTGGTTTATTAACAACCTTGTTTTTCTTTTATCCCCAGTAGCACTGTTTGTAGTTTTGTTTTACAGCTATACCAAGCGATGGACCATTCTATGCCACTTTGTCTTAGGTCTTGGGCTTTCATTAGCTCCTATTGGAGCATACCTTGCAGTTACAGGGCATTTCTATTATATACCTTTATTATATTCAGCCGTGGTTCTGCTGTGGGTTGCTGGTTTTGATATTATCTACTCTCTTCAGGATGAGGAATTTGACAGGAAAGAGAACCTGAAATCTATTCCTGCTTTTCTGGGAGGGAAACATGCTCTCCTAACCGCTGCAATATTGCACATAGTATCTGGTTTGATCGTTATTGCCATTGGTTTGCTAATGAAAGCCAACTTCTGGTACTGGGCTGGTTCCCTATTTTTTTTAGGACTTTTGGTTTATCAGCACTCCATTGTTAAACCTACTGATATCAGAAAGGTAAATATTGCATTTGCCACCACCAACGGGGTTGCCAGTATCCTGTTTGCAGCATTTAATATTTTAAGTTTCTTCTCCTGATTTTCTTCAAAGCTTTTGTATTTATTATTCATTTATTATAGGTTTGCATAAGTTTTTATGGTAATGTCAATCGCATATCATATCGGATTTATTGCAAAATACACCTTCTTGAATATCAAGAATAGAGACACCTTTGTTCTAAAATAAGTTTTTCTTGACCTTGAAGTCAAGTCTTCCGGTTTTCAATTAATTTTCAAATTTTAAAATTGTTTGTATTATGGAACTACCATTTGCAGAATCATATAAAATTAAGATGGTTGAGCCCATCCGGCGCAGCACCAGGGAAGAGCGTGAGAAGTGGATCAGGGAAGCTAAATATAATCTTTTTAACCTTCGTAGCGATCAGGTATTCATTGACTTGCTCACCGATTCAGGCACAGGTGCTATGAGCGACCGGCAGTGGAGTGCAATTATGATGGGCGATGAGAGCTATGCAGGGGCTTCTTCGTATTACAACCTTAAGAACTCCATCAGCAAAATTCTCGGGTTCGATTTCTTTATGCCAACCCATCAAGGTCGTGCAGCAGAAAATGTACTTTTCTCGGTTCTGGTTAAGGAAGGCGATTATATTCCCGGCAATTCACATTTTGATACAACCAAGGGTCACATCGAATTTCGCAGGGCAACAGCTGTGGATTGTACAATTGATGAGGCCTCCGATACCGAATTGTTTCACCCTTTTAAGGGAAACGTTGATCCTTTAAAGCTCGATAAATTCCTTGCAGAGAATCATAAGAAAGTGCCATTTATTATCATCACTATTACCAATAATACTGCCGGGGGGCAACCGGTCTCCATGAAGTGCCTCAAGGAAACCCGGGCAATTGCTAATAAATACAACAAAATAGTTGTTTTCGATTCAGCTCGTTTTGCAGAAAATGCCTATTTTATAAAGGTAAGAGAGGAAGGCTATGCACATAAAACAATTAAGGAGATTGTACGTGAAATGTTCTCCTATGCAGATGTAATGACAATGAGCAGTAAAAAGGATGCTATTGTTAATATTGGTGGCTTTATCGGGATGCGTAACGTGGAGCTTTGGCGTGAGTGTTCCAAGTTCAACATCATGTTCGAGGGTTATGTAACCTATGGTGGTATGGCCGGACGTGATATGAACGCCCTGGCAGTTGGACTTGATGAAGGGACTGAATTTGATTTTTTGGAGACCAGGATTAAGCAGGTCGAATACCTTGGAAACAGGTTAAAGGAGTTTGGAGTGCCATTTCAATCGCCATCAGGTGGGCATGCCATTTTTATTGATGCCAACAAAGTATTGCCTGCGATTCCTAAAGAGCAGTTCAGGGCTCAAACACTGGCTATTGAACTCTACCTTGAAGCCGGTGTTCGTGGAGTTGAGATTGGAGCGATTATGGCAGATCGTGACCCCATCACCCGTGAAAACAGATTCCCAAAACTTGAGCTGGTGCGGCTGGCGATTCCCCGAAGAGTTTATACAAATAATCATATGGATTTAATTGCCGTAGCATTGGGGAATGTTTATGAGCGGAGGAATTCAATTAAAAGCGGTGTGAAAATACTCTGGGAAGCCCCCATAATGAGACACTTTACCGTCGAGCTGGAAAGAGTGTAGTGGTCAAGGAATCCGGGTAACCCCAGATTTTTTATTCTATTATTGAGATAATATAATTTGATTCAAATTCAGATTTATAAATTCGTATATATTATTTAAAAAAAAATCTCACCTTTGCAGCTTCCTTTAAACAAACGGATCCTTAATGAAAGATTTAACAACCGGGAATGAGGCCCGGCTTATCTTTAAGTTCGCTTTGCCAATGCTGCTTGGAAATATTTTTCAGCAACTGTATAATGTTGTTGACAGTATTATTGTTGGCAGATACCTGGGCGAAAAAGCACTGGCTGCTGTCGGTGCATCATTCCCTATTATATTTACTCTTATAGCCCTGATTCTCGGAATTGGTATCGGGGCATCAGTTGTTATATCCCAGTATTTTGGGGCAAGGAATTATGATAAGGTACGTGAGGCTTCTGATACCCTTAATATATTTTTGCTGATATCCAGCATTTTACTTTCTATTATCGGAATCATTTCAAGTAAAGGGATTTTCAGACTCCTTCAGCTTCCTGATGAACTGATGGATCCGGCACTTACATATCTGAATATTTACCTCTCTGGAATGATTTTTATGTTTGGTTTCAATGGTACATCTTCAGTTCTGAGAGGAATTGGCGATTCCAAAACCCCATTGTATTTCCTTGTAATTTCAACCCTAACAAATATATTTTTGGATCTTCTGTTTATCCTCGTTTTTAAATGGGGCATTGCTGGAGCCGCCTGGGCTACAGTTATTTCCCAGGCCGGAGCTTATGCAACGGCAATTATTTATCTCAACAGGAAAAATCATATCATTCGCTTCAATTTACGGGACATTTCTTTTAGCTGGAAAATTTTCTGGCAAAGCGTCAAAATTGGTATGCCCACAGGTATTCAGCAAACATTTGTAGCCTTGGGTGCTATGTTTTTAATGGGTATCGTCAATACATTTGGAACGAATGTAATTGCAGCCTATTCAGCGGCAAGCAGAATTGATTCAATGGCAGCACTTCCAGCCATGAATTTCTCGGCTGCGTTATCAGGTTTTGTAGGACAAAATGTTGGAGCAAACAAGATAAACAGAGTGAAGGCAGGTTTAATGGCTACCCTGTTGATGTCAACTGGAATAAGCCTGTTTATTAGCTTAGTCATTATTTTCTGGGGTGATGGTATTATGAATATTTTCACTACAAATCCCGATGTGATTAGGATTGGCCATGAATACCTGGTTATTGTCAGCGTATTCTATTTCCTGTTTTCAACATTGTTCACTTTTAATGGCGCACTCCGTGGTGCCGGTGACACCCTGATCCCCATGTTCATAACCCTTTTCTCTTTATGGGTTATTCGCATCCCATTAGCTTACCTTTTAAGTAAGCATTTTGGTTTGCAGGAGATTGGGATCTGGTGGTCAATCCCTATAGGCTGGGCATTTGGTGCAGTTGGATCTTTCCTATACTACAAAAGCGGGAAATGGAAAAAGAAGGGAATCATCAAACCTTCCTTCCCAATGGATGCCGATGAATAGTATTATTCCTGGTAGTTGATTATCTTAAGAATGATGTTTAAATTTCTTTACAAGGAGCTATAACCATTTCTTTTTCCTGAAGATGTATAGGGTGAGTAGCGAAGAAACAAGCATTAACCCTAGTGCAAACGGGTAACCCAGCTTCCAGCCAAGTTCCGGAAATATTTTGAAATTCATCCCATAAACCGAAGCAATTAAGGTTGGTGGCATAAATACTACGGACACAACGGTAAAGATTTTAATAATCTTATTCTGTTCAATGTTGATCAGACCAAGAAAAGTATTCTGCAGGTATTCCAAACGCTCAAAGCTGAAATCGGTATGGTTGATCAATGATCCAATATCTTTTACCATGATGGTAAGCTTAGAGTAAGTATCGTTTGGAAACCTTTCACTCTTTAGAATTCCACTCACCACCCTTTGCTTATCGATAAAATTTTCCCTGATCAGCATGGTATTCTCCTGGTGCTTACTGATTTCCAGGATCAGCTCTTCATCCAGATCATCTGTAATTCTGAGTTTTCGGCTAAGAACAGCAATATCTTTGGCAAGATATTCAACTATATCAGCATCAAAATCAATCCTGGTCTCGAGGATTGTTATTAAAATATGGTACCCGGTAGAAAATGATTTGTAGTTGATGTAAAACTTTCGGATGGTTTCAGTGAAAGCTCTTAGTTCAGAATTTCTCAGGGAGATTAAAATGCCGTCTTTCAAGATAAAAGAAACCGGTTCGGGCACAAAAACACCTTCGTGCTGCTGTAAAAAATTGGTGTTGGCAATGATTAAATTTTCAGTCTCTGAATACCGCGATGAACTTTCAATTTCTTCAACCTGTTGACGTGTCTGGAGGTTGATGTTAAAAAACGTTTCAACATACTGTTTCTCATCGGCTGTAGGGAATGCTAGATCAACCCAAAGAAGATCTTCGTAGTCCAGCTCAGCCAGACGGTGCATTTCAATCTCATGATTTATTTTATTGAATGCTTTATGAAAAATTGCGATCATGGTACTTATTATTAAAGGGTTAGTAGTCAGGGCGATTTAATTTTTTCCTGAAATAACCCTTTAGCCCGGTGTTAGCTCTCTGGCTAAGCTCCAGAAAAGTTTAATGCCATCGCGTTTTGGTTTATCGAGTATAAAAGAGAGGTTGTTTTGCAGGTAATATTCTGCTTGTTTCCTGGAAATATTCTTTGGGGAATAGTAATCTATCGCAGCAGGGATATTATCTACTCCCAACTTGAAAGAGTAGTTGAAATCGTTGATTAGCCCATCATCAATAGGCTTATTTGATGTCCAGGTGGCAAAAACAAAAGGCAGACTGGTAAATTTAATCCACTCATCGGCTAAATCGTACTTGAACTTGAAGTTCCCTTCAAAGTCAAAAACCCTGTCACCAATAATGACAACACCCTCGTAAGGATCAATATCACCGGATTCAATTTCAGGGGTAAGTGGAACCCAAACGGGGTTAATTTTCCAGAGATGTTTGGCCAATACCCTAACAAGGGTTATGGAAGTTTTCGATTGGTAATCAAGATAAATCTTTTCAATGTTTTCCAAAGGACTATTGCTCAACAGTACTGTTGTCCTTACCGGACCAACCGCTCCTAAACAGAAATCAGTAATAATGTGATGTTCACTAAGCGATGGAATGGCTGCAACTGGTATTAACCCAATGTCTGCTTCATTAGCCAACAATTTTCTTGCGCATTCGGAAGGGTAATCGAGGGTAAGCTCAATTTTCTCCAGAATGCCTGAAATTCTAAATCCGTATATAAACGGAGCCGTATTCAGATACGACACTGCCGAAACTCTTATCCTCCGGGTCATCCATATAAATTTTGCCTATGTTATCAATTATTCCGGGCAGGCGGAATACATATCGCTACGAAGGTAATAAAATCATTTTTACAATACACTCCTCAAATGAATTTACATTATAATTGATTTATAATGATCGTCATTTTGATTTCATTGTCCATAATAACCAGTTTTTTCACTGAGTTTATTAAATTTGATGCTTAATTCAATGAACATGGATTATTCGCCCATTACCGCAATATCTCCTATTGATGGGAGGTACCGTGACAAAGTTGAGAATCTTTCTGGTTTCTTCTCCGAGTTTGCCCTGATAAAGTATAGGATTTATGTTGAGGTTGAATATTTTATTGCGCTCTGCAATATCCCCCTTCCACAACTTCAATCTTTTAAAAAGGAGAATTATCCCAAGGTGCGAGATATTTATTCCAAGATTACCCTAAATGATGCATTTAGGGTGAAAGAGCTGGAAAAAACCACAAACCACGATGTTAAAGCGATTGAGTATTATATAAAGGAGAGGTTTGATGCATTAAACCTGGTTGAATACAAGGAGTTTATTCATTTTGGGTTAACCTCTCAGGATATCAATAACACAGCATTTCCGTTAATGCTTAAAGAGGCTTCTTTTCAGGTGTATCATCCAATGATTGAAAGGGTGTTAAGCCAATTGACCAATCTTGCCGATGAATGGTCAGATATACCAATGCTGGCCCGAACACATGGGCAACCAGCTTCTCCAACCCGCTTAGGTAAAGAGATTAAAGTATTTATTGAAAGGATTGAAAAGCAGTATGTTCAGCTTAAAGCGATACCTTTCTCCGCAAAATTCGGAGGTGCTACAGGTAACTTTAATGCACACTTTATAGCGTACCCAGGGATAAACTGGGTAGATTTTGCCAATACTTTTGTTAATAGCACACTAGGTCTTAATCGTTCCCAAATAACTACTCAGATTGAGCATTATGACAACCTTGCCGCGTATTTTGATTGCCTTAAACGGATAAATACCATTCTGATAGATTTGTGCCGGGATTTCTGGACTTATATCTCAATGGAATATTTTAAGCAGAAAATTAAAGCGGGTGAGGTGGGTTCATCTGCAATGCCCCATAAGGTTAACCCAATTGATTTCGAAAATGCCGAAGGCAATCTGGGCTATGCCAATGCCATTTTTGAACACCTGAGTCAAAAACTCCCAATTTCCAGGCTTCAGCGTGACCTGACCGATAGCACTGTTATCCGAAATATAGGTGTTCCGTTTGCCCACACTCTAATTTCCATGAATTCATTATTAAAAGGTATGGACAAATTGATTGTTAATCCAGCTGCATTGAACTCCGACCTTGATAATAACTGGGGAGTTGTTGCCGAAGCCATTCAAACCATCCTAAGAAGGGAAGGTTACCCTAATCCTTATGAATCTTTAAAAGAGTTGACCAGAACCAACAAGCCCATTACAAAGGAGGCTATAGCTCATTATATTGAACAACTTGATGTAAATCAAAACGTTAAAAATGAACTTAAACAAATAACGCCCTTTGGTTATTTAGGTGTAAAGCTATAAATATGTATGATATATATTCACATATTAAATATGGTAATAGGAACACCCTATTATTTTTCTACCTTTGTGCGGGACTTTTTGAGATTTAGGCTAAAGCATCAATTTTTTTAATCGAATAAATGAAAAAATTTTATAAGATATTTCGCTATTTGTATCCATACAAGTGGCATGTTGTTGCAAGTGTATTAAGCAATATTCTTGGTGCAATATTTTCTCTTACCTCAATTGCGATGATTATCCCTTTTCTGGGAGTTCTATTTGGTACAACTCCTCCCGTTGAGGTTAAACCCGAATGGGCATTCAATTTTGAATCAATCAGCAATTACCTCAACTTTTTCATTAGCAACATGGTCAAAAATAATAACAGTGAGGGGGCTTTGCTGTTTATTATTGTGATTGTGATCATTACATCATTATTGAAAAATTTCTTCACATATATGGCTTTATGGTATTTGGCCCCTATTCGAACAGGTGTTGTGCGCGATATCAGGAATGCCTTATACCAAAAAGTTATTGAACTTCCTTTAGGATATTATTCCGATGAGAAGAAGGGCGATATTATCAGCAAAATGACTAATGATGTCAATGAGATTGAGGTTTCAATTATCAGATCCCTGGAGATGTTCTTCAAGGATCCAACCATGATAATTGTCCATCTGATCGGCCTAATTATTATCAGCCCAAAGTTAACATTGTTTGTACTTTTACTACTTCCAATAACCGGTGGATTGATAGGCCGAATAGGTAAAACCCTTAGAAAAACATCATTTAAGGGGCAAAAAAAGATGGGAACTCTTCTTGCAATAATTGAAGAGACATTAGGTGGTCTTCGGATTATTAAAGCATTTAATGCTGAGGAAAAGGTTACCCGCAGGTTTGAGAGCACAAATAGTTTCTATTCCCATTTAATGACCAAGATGTGGCGTAGGCGTGATTTGGCCATGCCCCTGAGTGAATTCCTGGGAACAATAGTAATTGTTATTGTATTGTGGTATGGCGGTCGGTTAATTTTTAATAACACCAGCGACCTTAAAGCCTCGGCGCTAATAGGTTATATCGGGATATTTTACATGATTATCAACCCCGCCAAATCTTTCACGAATGCATATTTTAACATCATTAAAGGTTTGGCATCTGCAGATCGTATCGATAGTATCCTGGGGGCGGTCAATCCAATCAGAAGTTCTTCAGGAGGTCTGGTTGCAAGCACCTTCTCTGATTCAATTGAATATAGGAATGTCAGCTTTCGCTACAAAGACGAATATGTATTAAAAAATATCAACCTCAAGATTGAAAAGGGCAAAACAGTTGCTCTGGTTGGTCAGTCAGGATCGGGGAAAAGTACCTTTGTTGATCTCCTGCCCAGATTCTGGGACATAGAAGAAGGGGAGATTATTCTTGATGGGCATAATATAAAGGAATATACGTTGAACAGTTTAAGGGGGTTGATGGGTAATGTTAATCAGGATCCAATCCTTTTTAACGATACCTTTTATAATAATATAGCATTTGGCGTGGATAGCACCTCTGAGGAGGATGTAATGGCAGCAGCAAAAATTGCTAATGCCCATGAGTTCATCGAATCGAATCCTAATGGATATTACTCTAATATTGGCGACAGAGGGAGTAAACTATCCGGCGGCCAAAGGCAGAGAGTTAGCATTGCCAGGGCAATTCTTAAAAATCCACCCATAATGATCTTGGATGAGGCCACTAGTTCTCTCGATACTGAATCGGAACGGCTGGTTCAGGAAGCCATTGAAAACCTTATGAAAAACCGCACATCAATTGTTATCGCCCATCGCCTGTCAACAGTCCGCAACGCCGACCTGATTTGTGTTCTTCATGAGGGAGAGATTGTTGAACAAGGAAAACACGACGAACTGATTCGTTTAAATGGCATTTATACCAAGTTGTATAATCTTCAAACCTTGTAGGAAGTTTAAATATTTACATAAATTTTTTTTTATTTAAGAGCACTTTGCTTTATTAATATCAACTTCAGAAGTTCTCTTAAAAATATAGAGAAAGTTGAAGGGAAAAAAAACGAAGCTCGCCTTTGTTCCAGAAAACGGAAGTTCAGCGAGCAACGGCGGAGAGAGAGGGATTCGAACCCTCGGACCCAGTTACCCAGGTCAACGGTTTTCGAGACCGTCCCGTTCGACCACTCCGGCATCTCTCCATTAGAGCTTGTGATTCTCACGAGGCTGCAAAAGTAGGTACTTTCCATTTATTTAACAAAACTTTGGGAATGGTATTGAGTAGTTTGAAAAAAAGTTGCTACTTTTGTATTCAGAAATGTAAATATATAGATAAATGAGCAATAATTGCGAAGCTAAACCCCGTCCAAAAACGATAAAAGAATTTTTTATGTCCTGGAATTTTTGGAAACCAGCCCTCAGCACTATCATTGGTGGAATTCTGGGATACCTTTATTACTACTTTATTGGTTGTTCCAGTGGTACATGTGCGATAACCAGTAGCCCATATGGCAGTATATTAATGGGAAGTTTCTTGGGGTTTTTTATTACCAGCAGCCCATGCAGCAAGTGCTAGTAATTCTAATTTACCGAATATTCCTGATTAACCCCTCATTGTAATTATTAAACTAAATTCCAGTTGATTTTTCAGGAATTTGGAAAAATATTGATGTTTATTCAAACTAAATTTACCTCTGGTTACCCAAAACTGAAGATCGGAGTATAATACAAGTTTTCGTTTTACCGATAAAATCAGGTTGAGAATATTTCTTTTCAGATAGATTCTCCTTAAGCCTGGTAAATTTCTTACTAAAGGAAATGGGTAAAAAAGTAAAACTCGCCTATGTTCCAAAAAGCGAAACTTAGGCGAGCGAAGGCGGAGAAAGAGGGATTCGAACCCCCGGTCCAGTCGCCCGGACAACGGTTTTCAA
>CAZKHG010000061.1:0-18825 GCA_964552655.1 uncultured Rikenellaceae bacterium | reverse complement strand
ACTTGTACATAACGCCTGAACGCCAGTTTGGGAATTGATCGGTCATGCTTAAATCATAGCCCAATTCAAAATAAATTTTAAGATCATCAATCATTCCATCAAATTTCCATTGTTCGGGGTTATAGTTATCCGATGGTTTATGGTAGTTCTCGGCTGTCCATTTTTGCATATTTTCCATTGACCACTGCTTCCCCTTTTCAATATTATCAACCCCAAATGAAATATTAATAGACGGTACCCCAACCTTTGAAAAACTGAAATGATCGGACCTGAAATAGCCTCCTCTTTCCGGGTTGGCATCGGGATTGGCATACCTGCCGTATTTTGAAAGCACTTTAACAGCATAGTCATCAAGCTCAGAAAACCCTTTTCCGGATATTGACATGTCCCTTGTTTTACCAAATATATTAAGTGCGTCCATATTGATCACTGCAACTGTTTTACTCAAGGGGAATATTGGGTTCTCAGCATAATACTCGCTACCCAATAACCCTTGTTCCTCGCAGGTAACGGCAATGAAAAGTATAGAACGATTTTGGGGTTTTGGTAGATTTTTGTATGCCCTGGCAAGTTCCAGCAATGCTGCTGTACCTGTTGCATTATCGAGCGCCCCATTTAAAATTGAATCGCCTTTAAATTTTGGGTTTATCCCAAAATGATCCCAATGAGCCACATAAACAACATACTCATCTGCCCTTTTGCTGCCGGGAACTAATGCAACTACATTATTCGACTTCACATGTTCAATTGTATTTCTGAATGAAATACTTGTTTTTAATCCCATTGTAAACGATTTAAATCCTCGTTGATATGCAGATTGTATTGATTTTTCGAGGTCTAAACCAGCTGCTCCAAATATTTCTTTGGCTCCCTCCTGGGAAACCCAGCTTGTAAATTTCAAGCCCGATTTACTTAGCTCATTATTCTCCAGATAGAAACGAGTACCAGACCAGCTGTTCTGAACCACACCCCAAGGATAAGATGCTGCTTTGGTTTCATGTATAATAATGGCTGCAGCAGCCCCTTTTCTGGCGGCTTCTTCGTACTTATAATTCCAGCGTCCATAATAAGTCATTGCAAACCCTGTGAATAACGAGCTATCCTTTGTATAATATCCAGGGTCATTAACCAGAATAAGCACTGTTTTACCTTTAACATCGATACCTTCGTAATCGTTCCAATTATATTCGGGTGCATCAATCCCAAAACCAACAAACACCAGATCGGAATTACGAATTTCAACATTATCAACAAGCTGTGGCGTGCCTCCAATGAAATCATCAAAAAAATCAAGCGCCAGCTTCTTTTTGCCCCCTGTAAATTTAAGAATCATAGATTTATCAGGGGTGATTTTCACCAATGGGACTTCCTGATAGTAGCTGTTCCCGTTTGCAGGCATTGCGCCTATTTTGCTAAATTGATCTGCCATGTAGCTGATGGTTTTTTCCTCTCCAGCAGTTGCTGGGAAACGTCCCTGAAAATCATCAGAAGCAAGTACGGATATTTTTTCTTTGATATCATTCTCATTAATACTTTCCAGTGCTTTATCAATACCTGTATTATTTTGGCATGAAATTAAAAGAGAAGTGAAAAAAATTGAGGTGGTAAAAAGCCTTTTAGTTTTCATAGCATTTAGTTTAAGGTTAAAGGTAAATGATTTGAGTTAGATATAAAGCACCAAAAAAAGTTTAAAATTAAATGATGGTTTAAAGCGAGTAAGACTCTAAATTCTATATTTGCATAATAAATTCAAAATCAATGGAAAATCGAAGGGTAAGGGTAAGATTTGCGCCCAGTCCAACCGGACCTTTACATATCGGTGGAGTTAGAACCGCTTTGTTTAACTATTTTTTTGCCAAACAAAATGGAGGGGATTTTATACTCAGGATAGAAGATACAGACTCTCAAAGGTTTGTCCCCGGCGCCGAGGAATACATCAACGAGTCGCTCAGGTGGTGTGGAATTAAGATTGACGAAGGGGTTATAGAGGGAGGCAAGTATGCACCATACCGCCAGAGTGAGCGAAAAGCAATTTATAAGCAATATGCAGATCAACTTGTAAATTCCGGCAATGCTTACTATGCGTTTGATAAACCTGAAGTTCTTGAAGAACTTAGAAAAGCAGATGAATCTAAAGGGGAGACCTTTACATATAACTATCGCATCCGTAACCAAATGCAAACATCATTGGTGCTATCGGATGATGATGTTCAAAAACGCATTCAGAGTGGTGAGCAATGGGTGATTCGTTTCAAAATGCCAGAAGGGGAAGATGTGGTAATGCAGGACTTGATCCGCGGCGAGGTTGTTGTTAACACCTCAACCTTGGATGACAAGGTGCTTTTCAAAAGCTCTGATATGCTTCCAACCTATCATCTGGCAAATGTTACTGATGATTACCAGATGGAAATAACTCATGTTATTCGCGGCGAGGAATGGTTGCCCTCATTACCATTGCACGTTTTGCTTTATCGTGCTTTGGGATGGACTGAGAAAATGCCAAAGTTTGCCCATCTCCCATTATTGTTAAAACCAACTGGCAACGGCAAACTTAGTAAACGCGATGGGGACAAAATGGGTTTCCCGGTTTTCCCTCTTTACTGGAAATCACCTGAAGGGGAAACAGCCCGTGGGTATCGTGAGGATGGGTACTTCCCGGAGGCATTTGTAAACTTGCTTGCGCTGCTTGGCTGGAATCCTGGAACAGAGCAGGAAATATTCAGCATGGAAGAGCTGATTCAGCAATTCTCACTTGAAAGAGTGAATAAATCCGGTGCGCGGTTTGATCCGGAGAAAGCCAAATGGTTCAACCACCAGTACCTAATAAAAAAGAGCAACGCTGAGCTGGCGGCTTCCTTCAACGACGCTCTTAAGTCAAAAGGAATTTTAGTTGATTTAGTAAAGGTTGAGAAGATTGTAGGATTAGTAAAAGAGCGTGCCCATTTTGTGAATGAGCTGTGGGACCATGCAAATTTCTTTTTTGAACCACCTAGCAGTTACGATGATTCAACAGTTAAGAAGTTCTGGAAGGAGGATGTTCCTCAGATTCTGGCTCAGGTTGCAGAACAAATCAAAAATATTGAACCTTATACACACGATAAGATTGATACTACGCTAAAAGATTTTATCAATGCTCAGAATTTAGGAATGGGTAAGGTGATGAATAATTTAAGGTTATGCCTTGTAGGTGCATCCAAGGGTCCGGGTGTAGCCGATATTTGTGAGCTGATCGGAAAAGAAGAGACTCTAGAAAGAATTAAAAAAGCAATTAAAAAGTTAGGATAGTTTATAAACTATAAAACCCGAAAGGATTTCTTTCGGGTTTTTGTTTATGGCTGCAAAAAAATTATATCAGCCCTTTAGCATACTTTTCCCCGATAACCTTTAGCATATCGTCAGTCATGGTTTCCAGGTTCCATTTTGGGTTCCAGCCCCATTCCTCGCGGGCACAGGAATCATCCATATAGTTTGGCCAACTGTCTGCAATCGATTTTTTTACCGGATCAACGTTATAGCCAATTGTAAACTCAGGTATTCTCTTCTTAATTGCTGCATATATCTGAGATGGCTCAAAACTCATTGCTGTAACATTAAAACTATTACGGTGCTTAAGCCGGTAAGGATCTGCCTCCATAAGGTTAACACAAGCATCAAGGGCATCGGGCATGTACATCATATCCAGGAATGTCCCTTGAGGTAGTGGGCATGTAAACTTCTTTTCTTTTATAGCAGCATAGTAAATTTCAACAGCATAGTCGGTTGTTCCTCCTCCGGGTAAGGTTAAATTGGAGATGATGCCGGGGAACCGAACGCTACGGGTATCAACACCATATTTTACATAATAGTAATCGCTAAGCATCTCGCCGGTAACCTTACAAACACCATAGATAGTAGTGGGGCGCATAATTGTATCCTGAGGTGTATTATCAAGGGGGGTGGTTGGTCCAAATGCCCCAATAGAGCTAGGGGTGAAAAGGGCGCATCCATTTTCCCGGGCAATCTCCAATGAGTTCAATAATGCCCCCATGTTGATTTTCCACGCCAACTGCGGGTTCTTCTCGCCAGTGGCAGATAGCAAAGCCACGAGGTTGAAAATGGTGTCAATTTTATACTTCCTGACAATTTCTGCGTACTTATTTGCATCTAAAGCATCAAACTCTTCGAACGGACCGTTTTCGACAAGTTTTTTACAAGTACAGCAGTTAATATCTGCTGCCACAACGTTGTTATTGCCGTAAATTTTCTGAAGGTGCGGTACCAATTCTGAACCAATCTGACCACCTGCACCAACAATTAATATCTTTTTCATAAAGTTATAGTTATATTTTTAATGAATTCTGCTCTGTTTGCTTTTGATTTGTTATTTCAATGGCAAAAGTAAATAAATAAAATGATATCTTCTGAGCCGAAAATGATGTTGTATATCCATTTTCTTTTACTTTGTGTTAATAGTATTTAGTTATAAAATCGTTTTGTTAAGTACAATACCGAATCTATTCACAATAACTTGGGATAAATAATTATCCCCGTAAATTTCTTAAAATGATATTATTAATTCTATTAGCTTCCATTCTTGCATCGGCTTATATAATTATGATCTGCCTTTATATAATTGGATTTAGCCGCACCGGTGAAACAGCTCCGGGTGCCAATGCAGGTAAGGTTCCGATAAGTATTGTTGTTGCATTCAGAAATGAAAGGGAAAACCTGCCTCAACTTATTCAAAGTATTGCATCACAGGACTACCCAAAGGATAATTTTGAATTGATTTTGGTTGATGATCATTCAACGGATGATAGCGTTGCATTAATTAGAAAAACGAATTTTCAGGGATTAAATATCAACCTATACCAACTGCATGAATTTGAATTTGGCAAAAAATCGGCTATAATTACAGGTATAAATTCCGCTAAATTTCCCTTGATTGCCATAACCGATGCCGATTGCACACCAGCCAAAGGCTGGCTTAATAAAATTTCTGAATATGCTGGGGCGGGTTATGTTTTGATAATTGGCCCGGTGTTTATTAAATCTAATAATACTTTCCAATCCAATATTCAGGCTCTTGAATACTCAAGCTTGATGTCGGTGGCCGCCGGTTCCGCTGGTTGTAGTCACCCGGTAATTGCAAGCAGCGCAAACCTTGCCATCCGGAATGATATCCTTAAAATAAATAAAAGCACTTTAGTACCATCGGTTTCGTCGGGGGACGATATGTTTATACTTCATCATGCCAAGAAAGAAAAAGGGGGGAAAATCGCATTTATGAAAACCCCAAAAGCATTAGTTTTTTCTTCCCCGGCTAAAAACATATATGATGCTTTTAGGCAGCGACAACGCTGGGCATCAAAATCATTAAAATACACCGATTTTGACACCATTTTTGCCGGGTTGCTCGTACTTACATTCAACCTTTTAACGATTTCTGTTTTTATTTTTTCAATGTTCAAACCCCTGTTCTTCCTGATTTATAGCGGGTTGATAATAATAAAGTCTATTGTAGATTACATTTTACTTTTCAACTACCTTTCGTCCTTCGGACAAACCCGATTATTAAAGGTTTTTATACCTTTACAGTTGATTTACCCATTTTATATGGTATTTGCATTTTTCTCAGGTCTATTTAAAAGATCCAGGTGGAAGCAAAGAAAAATTACATAGGAAAAGACGGTAACACAAGGGATGGTTCCCCGTGGCGTATTGCCAGGCGCAAACTAAAATCCGACTGGATTGCCCTTACTTCTTTCTTTTTCATTGTTTTCTGCGGATTCATATCCCTGCTGGGGTATCTTATAGCCCCTGATTCCACTCCATTTTCCAATCAACAGCACTTGGAGCTGGCTACCCGTAAACCCGGATTTTCTGTAACCATGATTTTACTTTCAAAGACATATAACATTGAACGAAAAGATTTCATTCACCGAATGCTTGTGGGGCAGGAATCAATTTACAGAGAAATTCCTATTAATGGCTGGCAATTTTCAGGTGATGAGCTGGTAATTGAGGAGTTTAACGATATACCCGGATCAATAAAGATTATCAGCCAGCTTAATCTTGCAAGAGTGGTTTACCCGATATCAACCACTGAAAAAATTTTAAAAAATGGCGAATACCTTACATTTACTACAATTAACGGGCAAAAGATTTCTACGACGATAAAAGACTTACAAATCAAATTCCAATCGGAGCACATCAAGAATCGCTATTTTCTTCTTGGAACCGATCGGTTTGGGCGAGACATGTTGAGCCGGTTAATAATTGGTGCGAGAGTGTCCATCTCGGTTGGTTTCATCGCGGTCGCAATATCCCTGATAATTGGAATTGCTCTGGGTGCAATTGCTGGTTTCTATCGGGGAGTAATTGTCGATGTTATCATGTGGTTTGTGAACGTGGTATGGTCTGTTCCAACTTTACTAATGGTAATAGCCCTTACAATGGTAATAGGCAAAGGGTTTTGGCAAATATTTATAGCCGTTGGTCTGACCATGTGGGTTGAGGTGGCAAGGGTGGTTCGGGGCCAGGTATTGAGCCTGCGTGAAAAAGAGTTTGTAGAAGCATGTAAGGTAATGGGGTATAGCAACAGCAGAACAATTTTTAAACATATTCTGCCTAACATTTTAAGTCCGGTAATCATCATTTCTGCTGGTAATTTTGCAACAGCAATCCTCATTGAATCTGGTCTCAGCTTTTTGGGGATTGGTGTTCAGCCGCCGGTTCCTTCGTGGGGAACAATGATCAAGGATCATTATGGCTATATCATTATGGACAAAGCATACCTGGCAATACTACCCGGTATTGCAATCATGCTGCTGGTTCTGGCTTTTAACCTTTTAGGGAATGGACTAAGGGATGCTTTAGATCCAAGGGCGATAGAAAAGAATTAATTCCACCTTTATCAGAAATAATTTTCCATATTTCTACCAATAATTTTTTTCGATTAAATTAGCGGTAAACTTATAAAACAATTCTTTTTTTAATGAATGCCACGCCTTTTGTGATTGGTGCAATTGCTGTTTTTGTGATTGCTTATCGGTTGTACTTTAGTTTTATTGCCGCCAAGGTTTGCACCCTCAACGATTTAAAGCAAACACCCTCTGAGCGATTGTACGATGGGCAGAATTACTACCCAATGAGCAAGTGGGTGCTGTTTGGTCATCATTTTGCGGCCATTGCTGGTGCCGGACCATTGGTTGGTCCTGTACTTGCTGCTCAGTTTGGCTTTTTTCCGGGATTTCTGTGGATGCTTTTTGGAGCAATACTGGCAGGTGCAGTTCACGATTTTATAATTCTGGCAGCTTCAGTTAAACACGATGGCAAATCCCTGGCTGAAATTGCACGGGTTGAAATAAACAAGGTAAGCGGAGTTACGGCATCTTTAGCTATTCTGTTGATAATCATTGTTGCGTTAGCTGGACTTGGATTAGTTGTTGTTAATGCTCTTTCAGAGAGCTCATGGGGTACTTTTACCATCGCTTCTACAATTCCTATTGCTATTATTATGGGATTCTGGATGTTTAGAATTAGAAAAGGGAAAGTTGCAGAAGCAACGGCTTTTGGTGTGATTCTGCTTACCCTGGCTGTTATTTTTGGCAGGTATATCCCCAATTCCCCATTTGCAACCTGGTTTTCTTTTGATCATAAAACACTTACAATACTTATTGCAATATACGGGTTTGCAGCATCTGTTTTACCAGTGTGGGTATTGCTTTCTCCTCGCGATTATTTAAGCTCAATAATGAAAGTATCTGTAATTGCATTACTTGCAATTGGAGTGGTAATAGTTGGCCCAGAAATAAAAATGCCCGGGTTCACGGCTTTTACCCATGGTGGTGGTCCAATAATACCGGGAACTCTTTTCCCCTACCTGTTCATCACCATTGCCTGCGGGGCAATTTCAGGATTTCATGCGCTGGTTAGCTCTGGTACAACTCCAAAAATGATCATGAAAGAATCACATGTTAAAATGATAGCTGCCGGTTCAATGCTAACCGAAGGGGTTGTGAGCATTTTGGCGTTAATTGCTGCATGTAGCCTTTTACCACTTGACTACTTTCAGATTAATGTTCCGGCTGAGAAATTTCAAGCCCTGTTACCTCAACTTCATGCCATGGGGTTTACCGAAAGCAATATTCAACAGCTATCGGTTGAGGTTGGTGAAAAAATTGCCGGGCGAACAGGTGGTGCTGTATCGTTAGGTGTTGGAATGGCCTACATCTTTTCTTCAATTCCGGGATTAGATCACCTGATGTCCTATTGGTATCATTTTGCCATTATGTTCGAAGCCCTGTTTATTCTCACCACAATAGATGCCGGAACCCGTATCGGCAGATTTGTTTTGCAGGAAGCCTTTGGAAAGATTTATCCACCGTTTCAAAGAACAAACTGGTTGCCCGGAAATCTGATAGCCAGCGGTATAATTGTTTTTGCTTGGGGCTATTTTATATACACCGGCAGCGTATCAACCATCTGGCCGATGTTCGGTACAGCCAACCAGCTGCTTGCCACAATTGCATTGGCTGTGGGTACATCGTATATCATCAATCGTGGAAAGGTAAAGTATGCCTGGATAACCATTGTCCCAATGACATTTGTTGGGGTAACAACTCTTTCAGCAGGCTGGATGAATATGGTAAATATTTACTGGCCACAAATCTCCGAACCGGCTAAAATGGTACCAGGTGTAATTAATCTCGTTTTAACCATATTAATTATGGGATGTGTAGTGTTGATTTTACTTAATGCAATTCCGCGCTGGTTCAGGGCTGTGAAAATATCTAAAGATAATCCTATCGTTATTAGGTAATTAATATTGAAATCTGGACAGGGTATCAATATTTATATATTATTCCAGCAAACAGGTTGTATTTTAAAATGCACCATAATGCTTTAAGCCCATCTCTTGCCTTTATTTTTTTACCATCGTTATAGGTTCTACCGTAATAAGAGATGCCCACCTCGTAAATCCTGATTCCGGGGATTCGGGCTATTTTAGCTGTAACCTCCGGTTCGAATCCAAAACGTTTTTCTCTCAGTTTGATTTTTTTGATTATTTCTGACCGGAAAATCTTGTAGCATGTTTCCATATCGGTAAGATTCAGGTTGGTGAATATATTCGATAAAAAAGTTAGGAATTTGTTCCCTATAGAATGCCAGAAAAAAAGAATCCGGTGTGGTTTACCTCCCATAAACCTTGAACCATAAACAACATCAGCAATATTGCTGTGAATGGGCTGAATAAGGATATTGAATTCTGCAGGGTTATATTCCAGATCGGCATCCTGTATTATTATGTAATCGCCAGTTGAATATTCAATCCCTTTGTGGATTGCTTCTCCCTTGCCAAAGTTCTTTGGCTGATTAATTAAATAGATGTTAGCCCCATTTTGCTGATTCATAAAGTCCTCAACAATTTGCTTGGTGTTATCAGATGAATAATCATTGATAACAATAATCTCTTTTTCGATGCAGTCAACCAATTCAACATCCATAATTTTTTGAAGAATCTGCCTTATAGTCTTAGCCTCGTTGAATGCCGGAATGATAACTGATAATTTTTTGGCCCCCATTGTTTTCCCTTAGTGAATTACAAAAATTTGATTAGTCTCCATATTAAATTTTTTTAACCAGGTTTTACGGGCGGTTGAATCCATTTTAAACCAAAAACCGGTGTACTCATGAGGTGAGGTTGCACTATAACCATTAACTGATTTAAGGTTAAGGGTTTGAGCCGCCAACATAGCATCCAGCTGCAATACAACATAGGTGTTGCCCACACTATCAGGTTCGTAAGAAACAATTGAACCTGGAGGAATGCCCTTCATCCGTTCAACCAGAAGGTTAATTCTGTTTTGAGAATCCTGTTTTTCAATCCGATAAGCTGCTCCTACTTTATAATAGTTATCTACAATAAAAATTATTATCAAAATAAAAAATAAAACAGGGGTAATGGATTTGATCTTTTTTAGCAAAAAATATGAAATAAAAGCAACCGCAATTGCATAAAAAATCAGTTCAACATTGATAATTCTTGTAACAGCCCGCATTGAAGCAAAACCGGGCAGATTGAAGATCAGCCAATAAAATGAAAAACCCCTGACACGAGTAAATAGGGTGAATGTAACGATTCCGGTGAATAACAGAATTATCAGCTTCTTATCTAATTCTATCCCTTTTAAAGCCCGTTTGTTTACTTGTTTAATTATAACTATAACTGAAAATGCCAGAAGGCTAAGTGTAGCAAAACCACCAGCAAAAAGTTGATGGTCCCACCAGTTGGGGTATTTAGATCCGATTTTACTTAAAAAATCCCAGATTAAACTTCCTTGTTGACTGAAAAAATAAGACCGAAAGGTTGGTACAGATGCAATAATATTCCTGTAATGATTCATTCCTACCTCATTTGCCCTGATGATATATGGGATAAGCAATGGGAGTAAAAGCAAAAAGTTAATAATAAGCGATAATACGATGGCAAAGTTCCATTTTAAATTTTTTAATTTTAATAAAACTTTTTCTCTGTTAATAATCATGCCAACAATAATCATTGTTGCAACTGGAATAATAATCATCAACCCAAGGTAAATACCACAATATATCTGATAAATAACAAATAAGAGAACAAGAAAGAAGAATTTCGGGTTAAATTCATCAAGGAACTTTATACCCATCCAGAATACGAGTGGAATTGCAAAACGAGGAAAAGTTTGAGCATGTGTAATCTGTGACTGAAGTGCCATTGAAAATGCAAAAACCATGGCCCCAAGAACTGCAGCATGCCTATTATTAAAAAGATCTATCAGGAAAAAATAGGTAAACGTGTACGATAAAACAGCCATGGCAACAAACCAAAGTTGAAAAGCAGTCTCGCGATCAAACCCTACCAGTCTGAAAAATGAATAGAAAGGTGCGGTTCCCAATAGGTTGTCGGAATAGCTTATAACTTTTGGTTCGGGATACATGAATGGAGCATCCCAAAATGAACTGGTTTGACCGGTAAAAAATTTATAGGCATGTTCAAGGATATAGTTGTTGAACCGTCCATCGCCATAATCACCAGGAAGGTGGGTGAATGAAAAACCTATGATATTAAAAGAGATAAAGCACAGACCCAATAACAATCCAAGGGAGAATGGAAAGTACTTACAGGTATTATCTTTAATATAATTCATAGGAGAATTATTTTATTAAACTGCTTAAGAATAAACTCGTTTCGGGTTTTATAAGTGCTCTTCCATTCATTGCTTTAAAATAATGACCAGCTATTTTTATGGACTAAATCCATAAAGGTTTAAAAATAATGAATAAAACCATTCATTTGATTGATAACGGAATATTACTGCATAATAATGTCGGGGTGTTCACAAGTAGCTTTCTTTTTTTCAGGTTTACTGAACATTTGGTATCTTTGAACGTTCATAAATTACTCAAATTTATTGCATGGTAAAGTCATTCAGGGACGAAAAGTGGAAAGAGATTCAATTTGAACAACCCCAAAAATTAAGGTATGCAATCTCAAGTTACGGCAGGATTGTCAGTTTTACCGATGATATAGAGAACGGGAGGCTGCTAAAAGGTGGTATGGTAAAAGGATTTAACATTTTTCGTTATAAACATAACATAAACGGTAGGGTTATTCAAAAAGCTTATTTTGTACATCGGCTGGTAGCAGAATATTTCATCCCGAAAAATAGCCCCAATTATACAGCGGTATTGCATCTTGATCACAACAAATTAAACAACCATTTTACCAACCTGAAATGGGCTACCAGAGAGGAGATGCTAAAGCATAACTACTACAATCCCTCGGTTGTGGAAAACAGAAGAAAACTTCTTGAGAGGAACAGAAAAGGTTTCAATAATCGCAAGCTGACAGAAACACAGGTAATACACATCAAAAGGTTGATTTTTAACCCCAACCGTAAAACCAGATTAAGAATTATAGCCAAACGTTTCGGTATCTGCGAAATGCAGCTTTATCGGATTAAAAGTGGTGAAAACTGGGGTCATGTAAAATTCTAAACTTCCCCCGATAATTTTCTTGCCCTATTCATGGAATATTTACACCCGAAAAGATAGACTTTCCAATATTTTTATAACTTTCGCAGGGATTCGATTTTGCCTTAAATGCTACCAGTTAATATCCAGTTAGTTATAAATTAATTCATCAACTATGGAAAACCAGGTTGAAAATAATGGTTACCTTTTCTCAAAAGGATACACCCGGTATGTTTTTATATTACTCTTCCTACTCTATATGTTTGATTACATGGACAGGATGATAATAACAGCACTGTTCCCATTCATTAAGGCGGAGTGGGATTTAACCGACACCCAGCTGGGTTCTTTAATTTCTGCTGTGTATTGGTCAATCGTTGTTCTGGTTATTCCGGTGTCAATTGTTGTTGACAGGTGGAGCAGGCGAAGAACCATTGGGGCAATGGCTGCGCTATGGAGCCTTGCAACTGCTGCTGCTGCTTTTACAAAAACATTTCCTCAACTTTTCCTCACCCGCTCTTTTATTGGCGTTGGCGAATCGGGCTATGCGCCAGGCGGTTCTGCAATGATATCCGGATTGTACCCAATGGAGAAACGCTCATGGATGATGGGAATATGGAACGCCGCAATTCCACTTGGAAGTGCCATTGGCGTTGCCGTTGGTGGAATTATTGCAGCTCATTGGGGCTGGAGGCATGCTTTTGGGGTTGTGGCAGTTCCCGGGTTAATTGTGGCCATCCTTTTCTTTTTTATAAAAGATTATAAAACCGTAGGGCTGATAAAAAGTATAAACAAAACCGAGGATATCAAAAAGGAGAATGATACTCCGGCCAAGGTTAAAATGACATTTAAAGATATTGTAAGGGAGTTCTCAACCAAACCATCGCTGCTGATGTCCTATTTTGGAATGACCGGTATTGTATTTGTAACCACATCGTTGTTATCCTGGCTACCCAGCTATTTCAGCCGGATTGATAATATTCCGCTTTCCCAGGCAGGTGTAAAAGCTTCGGTTGTTATGTTGTTGGCAGTGATTGGTGCGCCCCTCGGTGGTTTTATTGTGGATCGGTGGAGGAAAAAGAAGATAAACGCACGCATGGTTTTCCCCGGGATCACAACATTAATCGCAGCTTTAATTGCATTTCTTGCTTTTACCATTTTTAATGGGACAATTCAATATATAGCCCTGCTTTCCCTTGGTATGACTATTACGATGTTTATACCCGCTGCAGGTGCTGTAACTCAAGACCTCGTTCACCCCGGGTTAAGAGCAACATCCTATTCAATTGCAGTTATAATTCAAAATCTGATTGGATCATCATTGGGCCCTCTTGTGATTGGAATTATATCTGATAAAACTGATTTAGGCACAGCATTATCAATTCTCCCGTTATTCCTGGTAGTATCTTCCGCCCTGTTTTTTATTGGATCACACTACTATAAAAAAGATCTCGAAAAGGTTGAGCACATTAACCTTGAAGTAGCTGCCTAGAAAAGTTTTTAAACCAGTTGTGTTTATTTTATTGATTATCTTCCTTGGATAGGGTAATCTTTAAGTTTTGCAAATGAATAGCCCTTTTCTGTAAGTTTGGGGATAATTTTCACAAGCGATTCATAAGTATTCCATTCGGGGTGATTAAAATGTAATAGAACGATGGCTCCGGGTTTGATGTTATTTACAACTGTATTTACAATTGTTTCAACAGGTGCATTTGGTACTGCATCACCACCCAAAACATCAAAACTTATTACTGTGATATTGAGCTGATTTGCAATCCTTACAGATGCTTCATTGATGTATGTTGTGGCCGACCTATAGAATTTTGGCCGCTGTCCTGTTAAAAGTTCAATTTTTCTTTCATTAGCTTCAATTTCATCATACGCATCAGCAATATTTTGAGTTCCTTTTAACCCATAGGCCACCTCCCCGTCAATGGAACAAGGACGATGATTAAAACCATGGTTTTCAATTTCAAACAAGGTGTCTTTACTTAACTCAATAAAGGTTGAAAAGTTTTCATCAATCCATTTCCCGCTGACAAAAAGGGTTGCAGGAATATTTTTCTTTTGCAGGTAATTAATAAGCTCTTTATCATAACCATCGCCATGCTTTCCTCCACATGCATCAAAAGTAAACGCGATTATTTTTTTTCGGGTTACCAGATCCCGATCAACTCCCTTTACGAATTTTCCCCAGCTACCCGGTTGAGTATGGGCAAAAAACTTGATAATCTCACTTTTCTTGTTTGTATAGGACGTATCCTCATTAAGAATATTAATCAACTTTCTATTCTTAAAATCATTTTGCTGGGCAAGACAACTTGTTGCTATAAAAAATAATCCTAGGAAAATTTTGGCAGAATTGAAAATTAAACCACTCCAATTCATATATTTAAGTTGATATAAATCAATTGATTATTCGTTCGGTAATTTCGATTGGTTTGCCATTTTTTAAAGTTGTCTTCTTAATCCAGTTCCCGGCTGCATCATAAACATATTCAAAGGTTAATGCTCCTTTCAAAGAATTATCGGGATTGTAGGCTGCGTGTTCAATTTTATTCCCATGATTATCATACTTATAAATATATCGGGTAATCAGAGTTCCATCTGGTTTGAGTGTGCTCTCTTCAATAACCCTGTTTGCATCATCATACTTAAAGGTTATGTGTTTTAGAACGTTACCCATCAAATTATACAAGGTGTACTCTGTTTGATTCCCTTTTTCATCGTAGCCAAAAGTTGCTTTGTAGTATAAACTGCCGTCAGAGTAACGGGCAACTTCTTCAATCATTCTACCCTTATCATCGTAAGAAAATTTTGATGTATAAGAGAAATTGCCTTCGGTAACATTGCATTGATATTCGGTTTTTCTCCCCAGGCCATCGTACTTGTATGATGCTGTTTCCTTAACTTCCCCTTTTGCATCGATGTTGGATTGCAGAATCAGATATCCTTGTTCGTCAAATGTTATCACCCGTTTTGATTGCAATTTCAGCTTTTGAACAACCCCTTGTTTAAATCCCACTATAAAGTCCGATTCATTTATCGTTTTGATACTCCCATTTATATTGAGTTTGATAAGATCATTCGGTTCTGTAGAATACTCTGATTTTTTTAACTCTTTTATTCCTCCATTTACGTCAGTTCCGGAACCGGATTTTTCTTTGTTGCTCTTGGACTGATCGCTTGTACAGGAGAAGAGTGCTGTTGCCAGAAGCAGTGTCAATAAGTAAAAGCCCCTTTTCATAAAAATTGATGTAATTAACAGTTGATTGAAATAGTAATAATCACAATTTAAAATTACCGGGAAATGAGATGTTCGAATTCGTAAATTAGTTGTCCTAACATCTCTAAGTTTTTACTTCATCACCTGCTTGTAAAAATCATTCCCCTTATCATCAATAAGAATAAAAGCCGGGAAGTTAACAACCTCAATTTTGTAAATGGCTTCCATCCCAAGTTCCGGGTACTCAATCAGCTCAACTTTTTTGATATTTTCCTGGGCTAAAAGAGCAGCTGGTCCGCCGATACTGCCAAGATAAAAACCACCATACTTTTTGCAGGCATCAGCAACCACCTGGCTTCTGTTGCCTTTGGCAATCATTATCATGCTACCGCCAAGGGATTGAAACAGATCAACATAAGAGTCCATACGCCCGGCTGTGGTAGGACCAAAAGATCCTGAGGGCATCCCTGAAGGTGTTTTTGCCGGGCCGGCATAATAAATTGGATGATCCTTTAAATACTGAGGCATTCCTTCTCCTTTATCAACCCGCTCCTTAATCTTGGCGTGGGCAATATCTCTTCCAACAATGATAGTTCCGTTTAATGAGAGCCTTGTGCCTACCGCATGTTTTGTGAGTACGGATAGAATATCTTTCATCGGCATATTAAGATCAACCTGAACGGCTTCATTTTCCTCGACTTTCCTGTATTTATCAGGAATTAACCGACCAGGATTGTCCTCAAGTTTCTCCACCCAAATTCCTTCCTTGTTTATTTTTGCTTTGATATTCCTATCGGCAATACAGGATACTCCTATGCCAACCGGGCATGATGCGCCATGACGGGGCAATCGGATAATCCGTATATCTAAAGCAAGGTATTTCCCGCCAAATTGAGCGCCTATTCCAATTTTGTAGGTTCCTTCGAGTATTTTCTTTTCCAGTTCCACATCGCGAAAAGCCTGACCTCCGTCATTCCCTTCAGTTGGTAGATTATCAAGGTATTTAGCCGAAGCCAGCTTAACGGTTTTAATTGTTGCCTCAGCGGAAGTTCCGCCAATTACAATCGCAATATGGTATGGCGGACAAGCAGCAGATCCCAGGTTCCTGATTTTTTCGATGATAAAACTTTCCAGTTTTTCAGGGTTAAGCAACGCTTTTGATTCCTGAAAGAGCATGGATTTGTTTGCAGAGCCCCCGCCTTTTGCGATGAAAAGGAACTTGTACTCATCACCGGTTGTTGCATAGATATCAATTTGTGCCGGAAGGTTTGTGCCTGAGTTTTTCTCTTTATACATATCCAGTGGCACTGTTTGGGAGTAGCGCAGGTTATCGTTTGTGTAGGTTTTGTATACGCCAAGTGATAATGCCTCCTCGTCGCCCCCGCCTGTCCATACCTGTTGCCCCTTTTTGGCAAAAATGGTTGCCGTTCCGGTATCCTGGCAAAAAGGGAGTATGCCTTTTGCCGATGTCTCGGCATTACGAAGCATTGCTAGGGCAACAAACTTATCGTTTTTGCTGGCTTCGGGATCGTTTAGAATTTCAACGATTTGGCGCAGGTGTTCCTCCCGAAGAAAAAACGAACAATCGTGCATAGCCGTTTTGGCCAATAGGGCAAGCCCTTCGGGTTGGACTTTAAGTATCTCATTACCTTCGAATTGGGCTGTAGATACAAACTCCTTTGTTAAAAGGTAGTAACTGGTTTGGTCTTTCCCGGTTGGGAATTGCTCCTGGTATTTGAATTCGGGTGTTGGCATATTTTCAAATTTTTGATTTACAACTTACAAATTGAAGAATTAATATTTAAGATAAAAAGGTTATATGTAAAAATACCTGCTTATTCATTTGCTTCAGCTATTAAATCATTCCTTCTTAAGAGTAGAAATAAATATCTGTGTATAGTACAACTCTCCATCTTTCCCTCTTGCAATACCAATCCCGGTAAGGTTATAATCGCCCTCGATATTTTTTCGATGCTCCTTGCTATCGAGCCAACCTTTAACCACCAGTTTTGCAGTTGGATGCCCCCATGCAACATTCTCCGCAGCAGAATTCCCGTTAAGCTTATCAAGCAGTTTATCAGCACGGGCATCAAACCCCTCATGACTTAGAGGAATTCTCCCGCTTGCCATGTTCTTTGTATGAATAGTGGCCTCTTCCCTTATTAAGGGGTTAACCTCAAGATCGTTTTTACCAATTGATCGCCGGTGCATGTTGATCAGGGTTAGAACCTCTGCTTCAATAATGCTAAAATCTTCCTTGGAATTTTGCTCACAATTAATTGAAACGGGCAAAATACCTGGTATAAGTATGAACGATAGTAGATAAGTTTTTAGCATCTGAATTTAAAATCTATTTAAATAGCTGATCAATCAGCTCCGGGCAACTACCTACAATGGCTTTATATTTACCAACAATTATAGGGCGTTGAATAAGTTTAGGGTTTTGAGAAATAATTTTTACCCATTCGTCATCGGTGAAATTTTTCCCTTTTAAGTAAGTTTTAAAGTACTGTTCCTGGGTACGAAGAATTTCCATGGGTTTTAGGTTACTTTTTAGTAAAATCTCCCGAATTTCATCAGGGGTAATGGGTGGATCAAGGTAATATCTAACCACAAACTGGGTCGTCTTCGACTTTAAATAATCCAGTCCAGCCCTGCTCTTCTTGCACCGGGGGTTGTGAAATATTTTACAGGTCATGAGTTACAGAAGATTTGAGCCCGATAAGTTAATCATTAAGTAATAATATGTCAAGAAAACAAATTAAGCCCCCCTGTGTTAAACAACACAACGCTAATTACTTTACAAAAAAACATGTTTCTTAACATAATGTGTGTATTTATTTGTTTTACTGTCTGTTGGCATGATAATTCGATTACATCATAATGTAAAATGTTTATTCTGTAAGTTAAACTTATATTTTTGTAAATAATATTGAATCAAATAACTGAAAATCTAAATAATACAAAGGAGGATCTATGGCAAAACGTAATGTAGTAATTATTGGTGCTGCTGGAAGAGATTTCCACAATTTCAACACCTTTTTCCGCGATAACGCATTATACAATGTAGTTGCTTTTACAGCAGCTCAAATTCCCGATATTGATGGCAGAAAATACCCTGCTCAATTAGCCGGTAAATTATATCCAAAGGGAATTCCAATTGTGGCTGAAGAGGAATTAGCAAAGCTAATTAAGGAAAAGAATGTTCACGACTGTGTTTTCTCATATAGCGATGTTCCTTACAATCGCGTAATGAATATTAGTTCAATAGTTAACGCTGCAGGTGCTAACTTTATGTTACTTGGCCCAGGTGAAACCCAAATCAAGAGTACAAAACCAGTTATTGCTGTTGTGGCTACACGTACCGGTTGTGGTAAATCACAAACATCACGTAAGGTGGTTGAGTATTTAATGGAACAAGGACTTAAAGTTGTTGCTGTTCGCCACCCTATGCCTTATGGCGATTTAGTAGCTCAAAAGGTTCAGCGTTTTGCAACTGTTGAAGATTTGAAGAAACACAAATGTACAGTTGAGGAGATGGAAGAATACGAACCACATGTAGTTCGTGGTAACGTAATTTATGCTGGTGTTGATTATGAAGCAAT
>CAZKHG010000060.1:0-19317 GCA_964552655.1 uncultured Rikenellaceae bacterium | reverse complement strand
TAGCAGAATACTATTAGAAGGTTTGAAGGAGATCATCCCAAAGAATGCATTAGATCTTTGAAAATTGAGATCACCCCAGTTGCTGGAACCGCCTATTAAATACGTTAGGGATTTTCTTTGATCAGACTCAATGTTATACCATAAATTCCAGTTACCTGGTAATGCCAGCATTGGTCCACCCCTTAATGCAGAATTGGATAGCCTGCTGCCATTGCGGTTTACTCCTGCCCCAAATCCCCAATAGTTTTTAAACTGCATGTAAAAATTAACATTTCCGCCTTTATAGGTTGAGTTCCCGGCAAAGTTCCAACCAGTCCACTGGTTAAAGTTTAGGTTGATATTTCTGAAAATTGATATAGGCTCCCAGTACCTGTACCCAACCCAGAACACCTGGAAGATATCATCCACATTCGTTGTAAACCCAATATCGTTAATCTCCAGCTGCGGCGATTTCCAGGAAACAAATCCCAGGTACCTGAAATGTCCTTCTCCAACTTTCCCGGCTTGTATCAAGCCACCCGAACCGTTTAGCGATGTACGGGATGAATCAATACTCACATGTTTCGCATCTACCCGTTGAAAGTACCTGACCGGCGATTCCTGGGTGTTTAAAATAGCCTCTTTGCTTCCTTCAACCCTGCTGAAATAAGTCCTGAAGTTGAATAAATATTTTTTGTTGGCCCACTGATGCAGAATATCCACTCCGCCTGAGTAGGCATTGCTATGCAATAGGTTTTCGGTGGTTGGTGTCAGCTGCCGGTTTGTAGAGGTGATAATTCCGCCTATTACTGTATTCCCCCCGTTATAATCCTTTCTCAGGCTTGAAACGAAATAGTTTGTTAAGGGTTCAACAACCTCATGATTTCTTTGGCCAACATTATCAATCTCGGCGTAGGTTTTAGCGGTTAAACTTTCCATTATACCAACCGAAAGCCCGTTTCTATTTTTACCCGTGATTTTGGCGGCACCCAGAATGGTGGTATTATCGGGTACATTAGCAAACTCGTTGTCTGCCAGATCGGGGTAAATCTGTGGGGAACGTCCAATTCTTCTGGAGTAGAAAAGATTCTCCGATTCCTGGTCGCCATCGCCGCCCATTAGCCTGAAATCGAAAAGACTTCGGCCTTCGATAAAGAACGGGCGTTTCTCCGGGAAATAGGTTTCGAAAGCGGTAAGGTTTACCACTGCAGGGTCGGCTTCAACCTGCCCGAAATCAGGGTTAACGGTTAGGTCTAACGTAAAATCGTTGGTAAGACCAACCTTGGCATCAATACCCGCATTTAGCCCGTTTCGTTTTCCTGTCATGAATGGATTTCCGACCTCACTATTAAATCGTTCTGTTTTAGTTACAAAATAGGGGGCAACCTCAACCTGTTTTTTCGGGCTTAAGCCATTATCACCATCAAGTTCGCCAAAATGGGTAACCCAACCTGAAACCTCGCGTGGCACATGCTGCCAGTAGGATGCTTCCTCCTTTCTGAACAGTAACCTGCCCACCTGTAAACCCCAATGAATATTCATGGATTTTGCAAACCTGAGCTGGTTCAATGGGATTTTCATCTCGGCATTCCACCCCTCGTTATCAACAGATGTTTTTGCCCACCAAATCGGGTCCCAGTTTGAATCCTGGTTATCGCCATCATTGGTAAGAATGAAATCGTTTTTTACACCTGCTGCATTTACCCAAAAAGCAAAAGCTGTTCTTTTATCAAAATAGGAATCAATTGCCAGCCCAACCTTATCGCCATCAATATTATCGCGCCTTGAAACCCTTCTTACAATGCTATCGGGAGACGTATCCCAGGCTTTTATTGCCACGTAGAGAAAATCATCATCAAATAGAATTTTAAATGAGGTTTTTTGAGTGGGTTCTTTCCCATCGTATGGGGATCGCTGAATAAATTTATCACCCCAGGGTACACTTTCCCATACCTCATCATCAATCATTCCATCAATGATTATTGGGGCATGATTGGATGTGGTTACCGATGTATAGGATTTTTGAATGATTTCAACATTTTTCCCATATCCAAATGTAAACGCACTGGCAAAAATCATTGAAAGAACTAAAATTTTCGATTTCTTTTTCATGGTTTCTTGGTGTGTAATTTTTAATAGATTAGCTAAAAGGGACTACCCTCAAAGACCGATTTGTTTGCATTTTATATCAGGCAAAAGTGTTAATAAGTGTTAAACTATTCATATTTTAGAGTTACCGCTGGATTAGACTGAGCAGCTTTAAGCGCCTGATAGCTAACGGTTATTATTGCAACCAGGTAGGCCATCACAGATGCCAGAATGAATTCTAACGGGCTAAGGTTGATCCGGAATGCAAAATTTTCCAGCCACCGGCTCATCAGGTACCAGGCAATTGGCCATGCTATTACGGTAGAGATAATGAATAAAACGTTGATTTCTTTCAGCAGAAGTTTGATAACTGTCAGCTCAGAGGCTCCAATCACTTTTCTGATGCCAATTTCACGGGTTCTTTGCTCGGCAGAGTAAGAGGCCAACCCCAGCAACCCAAGCGATGCAATGATAATTGCCAGAATACTGAATCCGGTGAATAGAACCCTTGCCCGCTTTTCCGAACCATACAAATTGTCTAAATGCTGGCTGAAATAGATATAATCAAAGGTCTGGTCGGGTAGAAATTCTTTCCACTTAGCTTCAATGGCTTTAATTGTATTTTGTTGGTTTGCATTTCCTAGTTTGATAACAATATAGTTTGATGCCGGGGCATACATTAAGGCCATGGGGCTAATTGCCTTATGCAATGATTCAAAGTTGAAATCCTTAACAACACCTATCACTTTATATGGTTGGTTGATGTTGAGTAAGAGCATTCTATCCAGAACTGAATCTTTAAGCCCAAGTGCCTTAACGGCAGCCTCGTTAATAATCATGGCAGAGGAATCGCTGGCAAATTCCTTGCTGAAATTTCTGCCATTCACTAAACTTAAATTCATGGTTTGAATAAAGTCATAGTCAGTATAGTAGAAACTTATCACATTGGTTTCATTGCTTGCAGCGCCCTGAGGTAAGATTGCTGTATTTGGGGTGATGGTACCCGGTATTCCTGTTGTACCTGTTACGTTCTCAACATTAGGGATTTTTTTCAGCTCATCCAGAAAAGCCTCCCTTTTATCCCTGGGAATTGCATAGCCCCTGTTAATAAAGATCCTGTTTTCAACGCTGTACCCTAAATCCTTGTTCCTGACAAAGTTTATCTGTTTATTAACAATTAGCGTTGAGGCAATTAATCCTATTGTAATTGTAAATTGAATAATAACCAGAATTCCCCTAAGTGTACTATTTTTCGCCCCGGTCGCAAGTTTCCCTTTAATCACTTTAATGGGTTCAAAGCTGGCAAGGAAAAAAGCGGGGTAGCTGCCAGCAAAAAGGCCCACTATTATGATTATTCCTATTAGCGAACCAATAGTAATCGCAAGTGGGAACGTTGAAAGATCCAAACTTTTGCTTGCGATATCATTGAATGTTGGCAGAGCCAGCAGAACGAGTAATATTGAGATTATCAAAGCAACTGAGCTGATGATGATTGATTCCGTGAGAAACTGACCCACCAACCTGCCTTTGGTTGAACCAAACACTTTTCGCATTCCTACCTCACGCGCTCTTTTCGATGAACGGGCTGTAGCCAGGTTCATAAAATTTATGGCGGCTATAATGATTATAAATACTGCTATAAGCAAAAATACATACACCATTACCTTATTGCCACCTGGTTCCATTTCATATTGCAAGCTGGAATTCAGATGAATATCCAGAATGGGTTGGGTAAAATAGCCATACCTGTTACCAGATTTCCCGAAGTCGTCCATTGAAATTTGAGCAAATTGCTCAAACTGAGGCCCTGCGTGGGTTTTGGTCAGTTCAGCAAGTTTTTCATCCAGCTCTTTTGGCTTTACACCATCTTTTACCAGAATGTATGAGTAAACATTATTACCTATCCAAAATGTATTTTGTGACAGGGGAGAGGTAACGAAGGAGCATAGAATTTCGAATTTGATATGGCTGTTTGCCGGAGGATTTTTTACAACACCAACCACCTCCCAGTTTTCCCTGTTTTGCCCAAATTGAACCATTTTACCAACCGGATCCTGATTGCCAAAGTACCGGTAAGCGGTTGATTCGGTTAAAACCAGCTGGTTTTTTTTGTTAAGAATATTCTTTATGTCCCCTTTTAAAAGTTTAAAACCATCGAATACCTGAAAAAAAGTGGAATCAACAAAAATTACTTTCTTCTCAACAAACGATTTATCCTCAAAACGGATTATAGGTTCACCGCCAAAAGTGAATATCCTGCAATAGTTTAGTGCATCGGGGTAGGAGTTTACCATTGTAGGGCTTACCGGCACACAGCTGATTCCCCCAATAAGCTCCTGGCCCTGAATTTTCGCATCCAGGTTGATCCGATAAATGTTTTTGGCATTATCGTGTATTTTATCGTAGCTAAATTCATCAACAACATAAAGCATTATGAGCAATGCACTTGCAATTCCAATAGCCAATCCTGTTATATTGATAAACAGGTAACCTTTATGGGTCAACAGATTTCGTACCGCAACCTTAATGTAGTTTATTATCATAATTAATCAGAGGTTTGATTTGTTAATAGTATTCTAACGAGCTAAGGTAGTATCATGTATTATGCCAGTATCGCATATTGAATTAACTATCAGAATATTATACTAGTTTATATTGACACTTATTGATACCTTTCAATGTTCGATTCCGAACATTGAGTGGTAAGACCGAACACCCTGAAATCTTCAATTTTTTAATTAGAGAAAGATTTTTGGCTATATTTAGTTGCAGAAAGTTAAAAGCCGGAATTTAGCTATCGGTTTGGTTTTCTCCGGTTGATTAAAGTCGTAGAATATCTGAAATTCTATTGAAAAAAGTTGAGATTATCTTAATAGTTGCAAACTTTATTTTGATAGTCTGCTTACATTTAATATTTTAACAGGTTGTATGAGGTATTGATCTTTATCCTTTTGAAGCTGAATTTTCCGAACCACTTTCATCCCCTTTACCACTTTCCCGAATGCTGCGAATCCTTGCAGATCGGGGTTTCTATTTCCAATAAAATCAAGTGACGGTTGATCGCCAATACAAATAAAGAATTCAGAAGAGGCTGTACCCGGTTCCATTCGTGCCATAGAGATTACTCCATCTTTATGAAGTATCCCGGTTTCCTTTGTAGTTTCATGTTTGATAGGGGGGAACTGGTACTTTTCAATTAATGAATCCTCAAAAAATCCACCCTGAACAACTTCAATTTTTACCTGTGAATCAGGTTGATTATCCATTCTTACCACCCTGTAAAAGCAAGCATTTTCATTGTATTTTCCCGCATCTACATAGTGTAGAAAATTAGTAGCAGTTATTGGGGCTTTATCAACATATAATTCAATATCGATTTTACCATAATCTGTTGAAATTCTTACTATTGGATTTTGAGCATTAATAGTAATAGCAAAGAGCAATGCTGAAATTAACGTTAAAATCATTTTCATAGCGTGAAATTTTTGTAAAGTTATAGAAATCACTAAAAGAATTATAACAAAAAAGGCTACCAGTTAATGATAGCCTTAAGTGTGACTCCGGAGGGATTCAAACCCCCAACCTTCTGATCCGTAGTCAGATGCACTATTCAGTTATGCTACGGAGCCATTAAACGATACAAAGTTAGCCATCTTTTTTGAGATGGCAAGGGATTGAATAAACCCCTTGAAAAAAATCGTGGATTTATTGTTAAGCTTGAGTATCTGGAGTGCTAAGCACTTCAACTCTCATTTTTTTCTCTTTAATACGAGCCTTTTTACCGGTTAAATTTCTTAAGTAGTAAATTCTGGCCCGGCGAACTTTACCTGATTTATTGAGATCAATTTTATCAATGAACGGAGAGTTTAAAGGGAAAATTCTTTCAACCCCAATACCACCTGATATTTTGCGAACCGTAAAAGTTTCAGAGGCTCCGGTTCCTTTACGTTGAATTACCACTCCCCTGAAATTCTGGATTCTCTCCTTATTCCCTTCAACAATTTTATAATGTACTGTGATTGTATCACCACTCTTAAATTCCGGGAATTCCTTTTCTACTTTGAAGGAATTTTCTGCAACTTTAATGAAATCCATCGTTTTGATTTTTAATTTGTTCCACTTATGTGTAATGTTACAGGCTCCTGTGTCCATGTAAGTGATTACCCACGAAAATTGAGCCGCAAAAATATAAAAAAATGATTATCAAAACAATTATCTTTAAAATATTATTAAAAATGACTTTGGTAATAATATAAAGGGTAATAATTGAAAACTTATTACCCTTTAAACTTTACCCTTTATTGTTATTAATGCCCACCAGCACCTTCGGGTTGTTTCAACTTATCTCCTGTGGCGTCAATTACATTCTTTTTCCACCAATCGGGGTATTGAGGATTCTTCACTGGTGCAGGGCATGCATTGTATTCGTTATACTTAAATTTCCCGTTTTCCTCCTGTTTTACATTGCCATCCATAAATTTAACCAGTAAATATTGGAATAGTTTTTCCCAGCGCTGAACTACGAAGTTACCTGAGTTAACCGAGTAATCAGTCAGGTATTGTATCGCTTTTTCCGGGTTCGCCTTATAAAGTTGGGTGGCTTCATTATCTACAATTGGCGTGTTTTCAATAAATTTTGTTTCCAGTTCAGTTTGAACCTTTACCACGTCAGCATGCATTAAATCGTAACGCAAATAGGCAAAATTGGAAACTTTATTGAATGTCCAGAATGCGCAATCGTTACAGTAGGTAAGCATATCGCCTTTGCCCTCAGCATAGGCTTCGGGAACTGCAGTAATTCCACAATAAGCAGGGAAATAAACTGTTGAAGCGGCATCATCAACGCTAAACCAGAATATACCTCCAATAGGATCGGGCAACCAGCTGCGTGCCTGTGCAACGAAGGAGAACCCGGTTTGCTGTGTTGCCGTTGCCCTCTCGTTTACATAGGTTTTCCCTTCGTATTTCCATGTCAATGGGCGCCAACGGTAAGGTAAGCCATGAGGTCCGGCTCCCGGATCTTTACTCATATCGAGCTCTGTCCCTTCAAGGTGATCGCGCATGAAATTCATCATGTCATGAACAGATATTTTTCTTTCGGGTTTGATATAAAGGGGCATTCTCTTAGTGAGATTCAACCCCTTGGCGTAATCGAAATAATCCCACATGTTGTTATTTACATCTTTGAAGAATGACCAAACCCTTACCTCGCAAAATCGAGCAGCACTAAAATCCAGTGGGGCATAGGTATCAGAAAAACTGAATTCCTCATCTTTCCCAGTAAAATAACCTTTTTTGCGAGCAAAATCAATTACATCGTAGGCATAAACGTATTGAATATCAGGGTTAAATATTTTATCAAGATTCTTTGAACTTATTGATGTGCTGAGATTTTCTTTTGGGAAAGTTGTAATTCTGGCATGGTTTGCATGACCTGAAACATAACCATCTGGAATTCTGACAGCAACCCAAACTGCCCCCCTGTTGGCATTATATGATTTTTTTGTTTTTTTATCAACTTTCATATCAATCCCTTTACTGATCATCTCAAAAATCCATACTTCGTTGGGATCTGCAACAGAGAATGATTCACCACTACTGTAATAACCATATTTTTCAACCAGTTCTGCCATAACCTTTATGGCTTCACGGGCAGTTTTAGCTCGTTGAAGCGCTGTGTACATTAATGTACCATAATCAATTAAAGCAGTTGAGTCAACCAGTTCTTCCCGTCCACCATATGTGGTTTCGCCCAGCGAAACCTGGAATTGGTTCATATTCCCAACAACAGAATAGGTATGGCTAACCTGGGGAATTTCTCCCAAAAACTTTCCGGTATCCCATTCATAGATTTTTTGAAGAGCCCCGGCAGGGTAATCTGCTGCCGGTCGAAAATAGAGTTCGCCAAAAAGGTAGTGAGAGTCAGCGGCGTAGGTTATAAACGTTGACCCATCGGTGGATGCCCCTTTGGTTACCAGGTAATTGGTACATGCACTCCCATCTAATTCAAGGATGAAAACAGAAACGAAAAGCATAATAATTCGCATCAAATAGGTATTCTTCATATTATTATTTATTTAGTTTTTCAAAAATTTCCAAATGTAGAAATAAATTTGATCAATGGTAAAATCATGATTTTTCCCTTTTTAGTACCGATCAATAATACAAACAACCCGAAATAGAATCTTCTGTTGCTCCGGTTACCGATTTTAAAGCACCTGGTTTGCCTATTAAATAAAGCACTCCTAAAAAAGCAAAAATCAGGGCCTCTTTATAATCAATAATTAACTCATCCGGGATGATAATTGTTTTTTTAGACTTACTTTTTATTAAATGGATTAAAAATTCATTTTTAGCACCACCACCTGTTATTAATATGTTTCTCCCGCTAACAATATTTGTACTATTAGCTATTTGGATGGCTATATGTTCATAAAGTGTTGAAAGGATATCTAAATCATCAATTTGATATTTTTCAACTATCGGGAGGAAGGAATTAATAAACCATTCCTTGCCAAGTGACTTGGGATAACCTAAGTTGTAATAAGGGATGGAATTCAATTCATCCAGTAAATTCTGGTTTAATTTACCCCGGGAACCAAGTTCGCCATTCATGTCAAACGCCTTGCCCAGTTTTTGGGCAAAATGGTTCAGTGCCATATTGCATGGGCTGATATCGAAGGCGATTCTTTCTCCATTTTTTTCAAAGCTGAGATTGCAAAAACCACCAAGGTTAAGACAAATATCAAAATCTGCAAATAGTAATTTATCCCCGATTGGAACCAAAGGGGCACCCTGACCAGATTTGCTTACATCGGATGAGCGAAAATCGCAGATGCATGGCAAACCGGTTTCTGCTGCAATGGCCGACCCTTTCCCAATTTGCAATGTATAACCGCTGTCAGGATCATGGAAGATGGTATGTCCATGAGATGAAATAAAATCAGGCTTGAAATCGCTTATTTTAAGTAGTTCATTGATTTTTTTCCCAATGAATCTGCCATATTCATAATCAGTAATGGTTAACTCTCTTCCGGAAGAATGGTAAGCATTTTCCAGCATCTGGCTGATTCTGTCGTCATACCTGAAGTTTTTAGCATCATTTATCTTAAAACTCCATTTACTGCCATCATACATGAAACTACAAAGCGCAATATCAAGACCATCCAAAGAAGTACCGGACATTACGCCAATAACCTTGAAAAAATCAGAGGAATGTAAATGAGTAATCGTTGCAACAGGCATACTACTCAGCTAAAATATTGATTGATATTTCAGCGATGGCCTCATTTATAATACCCATAAGGGTTGTAGGTTCAAATGAATTTTTAGTATTTACCAAACCATCGAGTACATAAGGGGTTAAATCAAAAGGTTTTGGGGCTGCTGAGATCCCTTTGTATCTACCTACCGGTAGAATTCCATTATTGGAATAGGTGGTAATATCAATTGTTACCTTAGGCATTATTTGTCCATCCTGAAGTTGTGAGGGATACAAAGATGTATCTTTTTGATTCTTGTATGAGACAGCATTGGTTGGGTTTGAAGCGGTTCCGATATACATTTCGATTTTCATATAGAATTTTGATTCCCCTTTCTTTAATGCCTTATTAATATTTCCGTCTGGAAACCCGTAGATATCATAGCTGTAGCTATCACCCAATGTATTCAGCGGAAGGATAAACATGCCATTATCCTCCTGTAGTTTGTCAATCAGGAATGCCCAGGTTTTTTCCTTTATTGTTCCAATAATCTTATCGGCTTTAGGGTTTTTATATGGAGGAAAGTTGCCTGATAATTTCTCGAGAAACTGTTTTGTTTCGGGGTAAATTGTAACGCTAAATGAAATCAACGATATTTCCTTGTTTTTATACTTTTGCGCGAAAGCCTGATTGGAAACACTTATAAAAATTGAAATTATTAGAATTGGATATATTTTTCTCATCATTAAATTATTTTAGTTGAAGGCTTCAAATTTAGAACCAAAAATTATAAAACCATATCTTGTTTGGGTTAATTTATGATTTTGGGGTAAATTCAAAGTTATTAAAAAGTGGTGGTCTTTTCCTTTTCCAACGCCTATGCGTCCATAGCCAATTTTCAGGTGCTTTTCTGATCATTTCTTCAACCCTCCCCATGTATAGTTTTGTCAGTTCACTTTCAGGTAATTCCGATGGATTTTCAGCCAGCTCTGAAAGGATAATTTCGTAATGCCCTCTTTTAACCCGCTTTATTTCTATAAAAATTACAGGATAGTTATAAAGATGAGCGTACTTTTCAGGCCCGTGCAAACAGGCAGTGTCCTGATTGAAAAAATTAACCCAATACGATTTGTTCAGATTAGAGGGGCTCTGATCTGCCACGAGTATATACAAACAAATTTCGTTTTTATATTTTTGGAAAGTTTCTTCTGTTTTAAAAATTGAAGCCAAAACAGTTCCTCTTTGAGCCCTGTTCCACCTCATAAACCAGTCTATAATTGGGTTGTCAAGGGGTTTATATATTGCTATGGGTTTATGTTTTAAAAATAATCCAGCGGACATTGCACCCCATTCCCAATTGCCATAATGTGCTGCAACACCTATCACACTTTGCCGGTTGTTATAATATTTATCGAGTAGTTCAGGGTTTACTATTTTGTGCTGTTTTCTTACGCTCCAGTTAAACATGGTAAAACCTTTAATTGTTTCAACGGCTATATCTGCCAGGTTTTTATAGGTCAACTGTTCAATGGTACTAAGTTCCATTTCAGATTTATCAGGGAATGCAGCTTTTAAATTTTCTCTGGTAACCTTAACACGATACCTGATTAACCCATGAAGTAGAAATGCCATGATATTGCTGTACCCATACATCAGAAACCAAGGCTGGATCGCAATTAATACCAGAGAAATCAGAAACAGGATAAAGTAAAAAATATGGGTAAGCATTTTATTGTTTTAATTTACTAATGGAGAATAAAAACCATAATTTTTATGTTCATTAAGTTTTGCTTTGTTAGGACTGATCGAAATTCTCAACGAAAGAAATCGCAAGAGTATTTCTTTTCATTCCCCCTTTCATCTTTTACAAATAGTTCCAGGGAATGATTCGAGTTCATTTTTATTCTGGTGTTATCAAAAATATACTTAACCTCATCAATTTTAGGGTCATATTCGAAGAGGGCCCACTGTTTATCTATAAAACCGTTGATTGTTTTTACCCCGGATAAATCATCCTTAACAGTAAACCTGATTTCATTTATTTTTCTAAGATCATTCCCGGGAACAAAGTTCAGGGGCTTAATTGTAGGAGGAATTGTGTCAAGGGTGATAAAATAATCGCCAAAAGAGAAGATCAAGGTTTTAATAAAACCATTTTCCCATTTGCCGCCAGCTGGTGTAATTTTACCGTTAACCGATGCAATAAGGGCTTTTTCCCTGAGCCGGGTTGGTAAATTATTTGTTTTGATTGCCAATTCAACCCGGTTGTGTAATGGAACAGTCTTATACCCAATTCTGATTAATGGTGAAAGTTTCGAAAGATCGGATTTATTGATAATGTAGCTGAAAGGTGCATGGTTATAAAGGGTTGCTTTAGGTATAAATAATCTGAACAACTCGTTCTCAATGTAATTATCTTTATTCCAGGGTAACACAGCGTATGAAGAACCGTTAACTTTCTTAACTGATCCATTGGTTTGGGATTTTATGCCGAGTATGTTAAATTTTAAGGTGGAAGTGTTAAATGAAGCATCGCGTATTATGATCTCAATTTTATAGGTTTTCCCGGTTTTATTGATGAACCCATTGTTAACCAATTGTTTTATACCCGAGAAATTATTATTGGGATCAGCATAAAGTTTAATAACTTCCTTGTTGCTGTCAACTTTCATTTTGTAATCAATGGTGCTGTTTACATATCGGGTCTCGGCAAAAGCAAATTCATCAAATCTCAGGCTATATATTGTCGTCCCATCAACTTTAAGTTCAACGGAATAAGCATCGAAAATGGAACTGAAACGGTTTAACGAGTCAGCTACATCCACCCCAATCCCAATAACTCCGGATGTTTTTATGGTGTCGTTCTTCAGCTGAGATGGTTTATAGTAAACATCATTCGGGGTTAAATAGTTGTTTATCTGGGAGACACTGTCAAGTTGGTACAAATGGATTGATTTTATCCAGGGCGGACTGGCATCCGCAATCTTCATTAGGTTTAAAAATGGGTTAAGAGGTTTCTGAGAACCCGAATTCCTGATCTCAAAATGAAGATGAGGCCCTCCTGAAGTGCCAGAATTCCCACTTATAGCAATAAGTTCACCTTTTTTAACCTGAATTTCGTTTGGTTGAGGGAAAAGTTCCACTTCAAAGGATTGTTGTTGGTACTGGAAAGCCCTAACAATGCTGTCAATTTTTGGGGAATAGCTCTCCAGGTGTGCATAAACTGAGGTATATCCGTTGGGATGATCAATGTATAACGCTTTACCAAAGCCCAATGTGCTAACCTTAATTCTGGAAACAAAACCCTTTTCGGCTGCAAAAACTTTGAAACCCGGTACCCCGTTGGTTTTTAAATCAACCCCGGAATGGAAGTGATCTGTTCGGATTTCACCAAACGAACCGGAAAATCCATTTAACTCTTTTAAAGGGTATGTAAATTGAACAGAATCTTTTTTTGGTTGGCTAAATATTTGGAACGGAAAGGTTAATTGTATAGCTAATAAGGAGATAGTTAATTTTATCGACATAAACCTCGTTTTTTCAAACCATCAAAACTAACTTTTTTGAAACGTTTATACCAATTTACGGTTATTTTTTTGTTTTTCAGGAAAGCAGTTTTAATTTTGTAGTTAAATGTTCGGTGATGAGTTTTCAGCAAAGCGAGATAAGCGAAAATATTAAACAAAAGGTTCAACTGCTTGTTAATGCTTTTGATAAGATGAAACAGGACTATGATATCCTGCTTAATCAAAAGAAACAGCTTGAACTTGATATTAGCAATAAAGAGTTAGCTTATAACGAGTTGCAGGAAGACTATAACCGTTTAAAATTAGCTCGGGCCATTGAGGCCACAAGTCTTGATGTCCATGATGCTAAGATTAAAGTTAACAGGATTGTGCGGGAAATTGACAATTGCATTGCACTATTAAACAGATAAACCAGGTTAATTAAATGGAGGATAAACTTTCAATTCGGGTTAATGTAGCTGATAGGTATTATCCTTTAAAGGTTGACAGGAATGATGAGGAGAAAATTCGTAAGGCAGCCAAAATGATAAATGAGAAAATCCTGCAGTACAAGCAACGCTATAACGATAAAGACCTACAGGATTTTCTGGCAATGGCGGCTTTACAGTTTGTGATAAAGCTGATTGAAAGCGAAAATAAATTTGATATTTCACCCATTATTGATGAACTATCAGATTTGGATGAGTGGCTTGGTGATTATCTTGCAAAAAGTAGCATACGTTCTTTTAAATAGTATTGCCCGCATTGTTTCCTTAACATTTTTGCGAAACTCAACATTACACACTTTGGAGTAGGACTTTGCTCTTCTAAGACAGGCCTTTTTACCGATTCGTCGGGATTCTGCTTCGGCAGGACGTTGGAAGTCTGAAAAAAGCGGCCTTTCCACCCATGTCGAATTGGGGTTTTCTAAAAACTTAAGGAGATTAATGCGGGCATCTTTTTTATTATCAACACTTTAAATTATATTCATGATATGGAATTAACAATAATTATAGCATCATTAACCCTGGTTTTCGGGGTAATCATTTCCTATTTTCTTTGGAACAGCATTCTGATCCGCAAGCGGAAAGCCATTATTCAGGATGCCGAATCTGAAGCCGAAGTGATTAAAAAGGAGAAAATACTTCAGGCCAAGGAGCGCTTTTTACAGCTGAAAACCGAACACGAAAAGGTTATCGCCGAAAAGAACTCCAGGATGGCACAAGCCGAGAATAAGTTCAAACAGCGTGAGCTAACCCTTTCCCAGAAGTTTGAAGAGCTCCAAAGAAAAGGCAAAGAGCTGGATGTTATCAGGGAAAACCTTAACGTACAGATGGAATTGGTGGAGAAGAGATCAGAGGAACTTGAGAAGCTACACAAATCCCAGGTGGATAAGCTGGAAACCATCTCCGGCTTATCAGCCGAAGAGGCCAAGAACCAGCTGATCGAATCTCTGAAAGCTGAAGCCAAAACAGCAGCCATGTCCTATATCAACGAGATTATGGATGAAGCCAAAATGACTGCCACAAAAGAAGCCAAAAGAATTGTATTGATGACTGTCCAACGCGTTGCAACTGAGGCAGCAGTGGAAAACTCAGTTACTGTTTTTCACATTGATTCTGATGAGATAAAAGGTAGGATTATTGGTCGCGAAGGTCGAAATATCAGAGCGCTTGAAGCAGCTACCGGGGTTGAAATCATTGTTGACGATACCCCAGAGGCCATAATTCTATCAGCCTTTGATCCGGTTAGGAGAGAAGTAGCCCGCTTGGCCTTACATCAGCTGGTTACCGATGGTAGAATTCACCCGGCCAGAATTGAAGAAGTTGTTCTTAAAGTTCAAAAACAGGTTGAAGATGAGATAATTGAAGTTGGTAAGCGAACAGCTATCGACCTTGGTATCCACGGATTGCACCCCGAATTGACCCGACTTGTCGGTAAAATGAAATACCGTTCATCCTATGGTCAAAACCTTTTGCAGCACTCAAGAGAGGTTGCAAACCTATGCTCAATCATGGCAACCGAATTAGGGTTGAACCCTAAAACAGCCAAAAGGGCCGGTTTACTGCATGATATCGGGAAGGTACCCGATGATGAACCCGAATTGCCGCATGCAATTCTTGGGATGAAATTAGCCGAGAAGTACAAGGAAAAACCGGATGTTTGTAACGCCATTGGTTCGCACCACGATGAGACCGAGATGACCACTCTTTTTGCACCAATAGTTCAGGTATGTGATGCTATTTCTGGTGCCAGACCTGGCGCACGGCGTGAGGTGGTTGAGTCTTATATCAAGCGCCTGAAAGAAATGGAGGATCTCGCACTTTCTTATCCCGGGGTAATGAAAACATTTGCAATCCAGGCCGGACGTGAACTCAGGGTAATTGTTGGCAGTGAAAAAATTTCAGATGAAGATGCCAACAAGCTTTCGTTTGATATTGCCAAAAAGATTCAGGATGAAATGACCTACCCTGGACAGGTTAAGATCACAGTAATACGGGAAACCAGAGCAATCAGTTATGCAAAATAATTCAAAATTCAATGTTCGAAGTTCATTCTATTAAATCTTGAATTTTGAACCTTGGATTTTAATCTTTGAAAACTGTATTATGAATGATTCAATCCAAATGTGTGACCTGAAAGGTCAATACCTTAAAATTAAACCTGAGATTGATATGGCTATTCAGGAGGTAATTGACAGCACTGCTTTTATCAAAGGGAAAGAGGTTAACCTGTTTCAGGATGAATTGGCACACTACCTTAACGTTAAACACGTTATAGGGTGTGCAAATGGTACCGATGCCCTTCAGATTGCCTTAATGGCATTAGGGTTAAAGCCGGGGGATGAGGTTATTACCCCCGATTTTACTTTCATTGCAACTGTTGAAGTAGTAGCTCTGCTAGGAATGGTTCCTGTTCTTGTTGATGTTGATCCTGATTTTTTTACTATTGATCCAGTTTTGCTTGAAAAAGCTATAACTCCAAAAACAAAGGCAATAATACCAGTTCATCTGTTTGGTCAGTGTGCCAATATGGATGAAATAATGCAAATTGCCGCAAAACATAACTTATTTGTAATTGAGGATGTTGCTCAGGCAATCGGTACAAATTATCATCTAACAAATGGTAAAACTATAAAAGCGGGTACAATTGGTCATATTGGTTGTACCTCTTTTTTTCCCTCAAAAAACCTTGGTTGTTATGGTGATGGTGGTGCGCTTTTCACAAATGATGATAACCTGGCCGACCTCATAAGATCTATCACAAACCACGGAATGAAAATCCGATATTATCACGACAGAATTGGGGTTAACTCGAGGTTGGATACAATTCAGGCAGCAATCCTGAGAGTTAAACTAAAATACCTGGATCAGTTTACCCAATCCAGACAAAAAGCTGCTAAAATATATGATGATCTTTTCAGAGACCAGAATAGTATTCTGGTTCCGCGCAGGGTGAAGTGGAGCGATCATTGTTTCCATCAATACACATTAAAAATTATGCGCGGGAATCGGAATGAATTAATTAGGTTTTTATCGGAAAAAGGGATACCTGCAATGGTTTACTACCCTGTTCCTTTGCATAAGCAGAAGGCTTTTGAAACCTACCAGGAAAAAGCAACAAACAAGAATTTTCCTGTTACCGATTCACTCTGTGAATCGGTTCTTTCCCTGCCTATGCATACTGAATTGTCCGAAGATGTTCAAAAATATATAGCTGATGCAGTTAATGATTTTATTAAGTAACCTTAATGTCCTAAAATAATGGATAAAGATTATTTTGCACATGAAACTGCGGTTATTGATCCCGGATGCAAGATTGGGAAAGGGACAAAAATTTGGCATTTTACCCATATCATGGCGGGTTGTGAAATAGGGGAGAACTGCAATTTCGGTCAGAATGTAGTTGTTTCACCAGGTGTTATTCTTGGTAAAAATGTTAAGGTTCAGAATAATGTATCAATATACACTGGTGTTATATGCGAGGATGACGTTTTCCTGGGGCCATCAATGGTTTTTACCAATGTTATTAACCCCAGAAGCGCAATCAACCGCAAAAACGAATATATGAAAACGCTGGTAAAGCGCTGTGTTTCCATTGGTGCAAATGCTACCATTGTTTGTGGGGTTACACTTGGCGAGTTTTGTTTTATTGGTGCCGGGGCTGTTGTTACCAAAGATGTAAAACCGTATGCTTTGGTTGTCGGAAACCCTGCACACCAAACCGGCTGGATGAGCGAATATGGGCATCGGTTGCATTTTGATGAGAGTGGAATTGCTTTTTGCCCCGAGAGTAAAGAGCAGTATTTGCTTAAAGATAATTTCGTTTCAAAAGTTATAAAATAGTTTCTGTATTGGTTTTAGGAAAATTAAACCTAATTATTATATGTCATGCATAATTTTGCCCTCATTGGATCAGCGGGGTATATTGCCCCAAGGCATTTAAAAGCAATCAAGGAAACTGGTAACACCCTGCTGGCTTCACTCGATAAGCACGATTGTGTCGGGATTATGGACAGCTACTTTCCTGCAGCTGATTTTTTTGTTGAATTCGAACGCTTCGACAGGCATGTTGATAAGTTGAAAAGACAAGGTACCAGAGTTGATTTTGTAAGCATTTGTACACCAAACTACCTACATGATTCCCATATCCGCTTTGCGCTTCGCCATCAAGCCGATGCCATTTGTGAAAAACCGATTGTACTTAACCCGTGGAATATTGATGCACTTCAGGAGATTGAGAAAGAAACCGGGAAAAAAGTTTATACTATACTTCAGTTACGTTTACATCCCGCAATCATAGAATTGAAGAAGAAAATTGATAACGGGCCAAAGGATAAAGTTTACGACATTGACCTGACATATATTACCAGCCGTGGCCGTTGGTACTTTATTTCCTGGAAGGGGGATATTCAGAAATCAGGCGGAGTGGCTACCAATATTGGCGTTCATTTCTTTGATATGCTTACCTGGATTTTTGGGAACGTAAAAACTAATCAGGTTCACATTTCAAGACCTGATAAAGCAGCAGGATACCTTGAACTTGAAAGAGCCAGGGTAAGATGGTTCTTAAGTGTTGATTTTAATGATATTCCAAAAGAGGTTAAAGAAACAGGAAAACGAACTTATCGTTCAATTACACTGGAAGGAAAGGAGATTGAATTTTCTGAAGGTTTTGGCGATCTGCACACAGAGAGCTACAAGCATATCTTATCTGGAAAAGGGTATGGACTGGAGGATGCAAAACAATCCATTGAAACAGTTTACACAATCCGAAACACCAGAGAAATTGGATTGGTTGGGGTATTTCATCCATTTTGTAAATTTATTGTTTAACTAATTAAAATAACTCAATATGTTTAGTGATTTAATTAATAAAAAAGAAAAATTATCTGTGGTTGGACTTGGATATGTAGGCTTACCTATAGCTCTTGAATTTGCAAGAAAGATTGATGTAATAGGATTTGATATTAAACCCGACAGGGTTGAATTAATGAAAAGGGGTATTGATCCCAGCCGTGAGCTTGATTCATCTGCTTTTGTTGGATGTGACATTGAGTTCACCTGCAACCCTGATGATCTGAAAAAAGCCAGGTTCCATATTGTTGCAGTTCCTACCCCAATTGACGAACATAACCTTCCCGATTTAAAACCATTGCTTGCAGCAACCAGAACCGTTGGAAAAATCCTGAAAAAGGGTGATTATGTTGTTTACGAATCAACGGTTTATCCCGGGTGCACCGAGGAAGATTGTGTCCCTCTACTGGAGGAACTATCAGGCTTAAAATATATTACCGATTTCAAGGTTGGTTTTTCTCCGGAAAGAATTAACCCGGGCGATAAGGAGCATACCCTTGTTAAAATTAAAAAAATTACTTCCGGATGTGATCCCGAATCAGCCGAGGAGATTGCCAAAATTTATGAGCTGATCATCCAGGCTGGTGTCCATAGGGCAAGTTCAATCAAAGTGGCCGAAGCCGCAAAAATTATTGAGAATACCCAGAGGGATATCAACATTGCATTTATGAATGAGCTTTCCATCATCTTCAACAGAATGGGAATAAATACTTTCGAAGTTCTTGAGGCTGCCGGGACCAAATGGAATTTTCTGAAATTCTTTCCAGGTTTGGTGGGTGGACATTGCATTGGCGTGGATCCTTACTATTTGGTTTATAAGGCAAAAGAACTGGGCTATCATCCCCAGATAATCAGCGCCGGAAGGTTTATCAATGACTCAATGGGTGGTTATGTAGCAAAGCAAACCGTAAAGAAGCTGATTGCTGCAGATAAGAATCCTAAGGATTCCAGAGTATTGATAATGGGCGTAACTTTCAAGGAAAATGTTAGTGATATTCGCAATTCCAAGGTGGTTGATATTTATAATGAGCTCAAATCATTTGGAATTAATAACATTGAGGTAGTGGATGCATTTGCCGACAACCATGAGGTTAAGGAGGAGTACGGGTTTGAACTCGCAACAAATCCTTCGGGAAAATACGATGCGATAATCGTTGCAGTGGGCCATCACCAGTATATTAACCT
>CAZKHG010000059.1:0-19362 GCA_964552655.1 uncultured Rikenellaceae bacterium | reverse complement strand
GTTGAAAAATAAAAATATGCCTAGTAATAAGCCGGATTATTTATCCGGTTTTTTTATTAAACATTCATCCAACTTGAATTCAGTTGTTTTTGGAATTCTTTAGTATTCTCAACGCCTCATCCACATGCCCGGTTGTATTGGTTTGTGAGTTGAACATGTAAACTACCGCTCCTGCTTTATTAACAACATAAGTAACCCTGCCGGGCAACAATCCAAAAAAGTTAGTTGGTACTCCAAAAAGTTTACGGATTTTATTCCCTTCATCGCTCAATAGGGTATAAGTTAACCTATACTTTTCAGCAAATTTTTTATGACTTTCAACGGATTGCCCGCTAATGCCAATAATCATAGCGCCCATTTCATTGAAAACATCATACTGATCGCGAAAATAGCACGCCTCTTTTGTACATCCCGGGCTATCATCCTTGGGATAAAAATAGATCACTAAATTCTTTTTTCCCAGGACTGTTGTAACATCAAACAAATTTCCATTCTGATCTTTGAGGGTGAAAACGGGTATGATGCTTCCTGTCTCAATTTTTGTCATTTCCGGATTATTAGTTGTCTGTGAATTGTTTTTCAAGGTGAAGTAAAGCATAAAAAGGGCAAAATAAACGGATAAGTAGAATCTGTAAAAATTACGGAACTTAACGTAATTAAGGTTTTCCGGGTAAATATTCCCGAAAAGAGCCTTGATCTCTTTCCAAAAAACGGGTTTTATGTTAATATAGAAGCTATCGGTTTGATAAACTATTTTTCGGAATTTGCTACGGTAAAAGGTTAGCGGAAACCCCCAAACTACAAAGAGAATCAACCAGATGTTGTTAATCAATATCATAGGATAAGATTTTCATGTTACAGAGAAACAAAGATAAAAGGATATTATTTTTTTGGGAACCAGGGTAAAAATGCGCTGGTTTTTTCAACGTATTCTTTGTATTGTGGCTTAGTGTCTTTTAAAGCTTTTTCAAGCAGTGCCACACCTGAAACCTTAATAATGAGTGCAGTCATAAGAATTGATCCAAGAACAGGAAAATAGCTGCCACCGGCCAGACTGATCAATCCAAATCCCCACCAAACCGAAGAATCGCCAAAATAGTTGGGATGGCGGGTATATTTCCAAAATCCAGTATTCAAAACTTTCCCTTTGTTTTCTGCGTTTGATTTGAATTTAGCAAGCTGTAAGTCTCCACCTGCTTCGAACAGCAGACCTATTACCCAAAAAAATATTCCCATGAAATCAAGCAGGTTCAGGTAGTTATTTGTTGTATAAAACTGAGCACCTAATAGCGGGGCGGATATTAACCACATTAAAACACCTTGTAAAAGAAAGGTTTGAAAAAAGCTGATCCACCAGTAACGGTGCGCCCCGTAATTTTTTCTGAATTGCTGGTATCGGAAATCTTCCCCCTTGCCAATATTACGCCAGGCAAGGTAAATAGATAATCTTAGCCCCCAAATTGTCACTAAAATTAAAAGAAGGATTTTTCTTGACTCATACCCTTCAGTGTTGAAAAAGTAAAATACTGCGGTTACAACAAAACCAAAACCCCAGAATAGGTCAACAATGCTGACATTCTTAATGAGAACACTTATCACCCAAAGGGTGGTCATCATCAACATTATCACCAGCAATGCTTGAATGTAAATTTGAAGAAAAGTCATAGAAATAGTATTAGATATTTTTGGATTGTTGGCGAAGCGGAGTGGTAATCAGGATAAATTTATTCAATGTATCGCCTTATAGCCAGCTTTGTTAATCAGATTTATTTTTTCACATGTTGTAATCCTTAAATCCAATTTTCTATTCATACATGAATGTTACAGCAGCTGTTCCTGCACCTGCATGAACCCCTATTACAGGTGAGATATTGATTACAAAAGCCGGCTCTTTCCCGGTTAAATTCTTCATTTTTTCTGAGTACCATTGTGCGCCATCCGAATTATTCGCATGGAGAACAACATAGTTCCAGATTCTTTTCCCGTTGCTAATTGTTTTAATGTGCTCCATCACTTTCTCCATGTTTGATTTCTGGCTATAGGTTTTTCCAAAGACTATTGCCTTGCCATTTTCATCAACCGATACAATTGGATTTACATTTAACAGGTTTGCAATAAAACCTTTAAAGTGCGATACCCGGCCACCCCTTACCATGTATTTAAGGGTTTTTACACTCACAAAAATCTTTAAATCATCCACCCATTTTTCAACCATTTTTACAACTTCCTCGTGTGAATGCCCATTTTCAATTGCCTGTGCTGCCCTTAAAACAGCTAGCCCAAGTGCCCCTGAAAGGTTTTTGGAGTTTACAACCGTGATTTGCTTATTGAATTCCTTGCTTACTGTTTGAGCCGCTTTTAAGCTGCTCTGGTAAGTACCACTGAACTTGTCTGATAAATTTATAGCTATTATCGAGTCATAATGCGAAGCCAGATGGGAGTAAAGGTTAACAAATGCTTTTTCGTTCACCTGGGAGGTTTTGGGAAAATCCGTACTTTCATCCAACAAATGGTAGAAATGTTCCGGGTGTATTGTCACCTTATCCAAAAAATGATTCTCACCAAAGTACAGGTTAATGGGCAAAAAATGAATCTGGTAGTAATCAAACAACTCTTTTGGCAAGTCACAGGTAGAATCGGTTACCAGGGCGATTTTCCATTTGCGGTTATATACCGCATCGCTTTGTTTCACCATATCATCAGCCTTCTGGAAGGTGATTGTGCCATGCTTTCTTAGCTGGTAAAACAGATCGGCAGGCTTATCGGTATGCACGTGGATTCTTTTTGTTGTTTTTGAACCTGCGACCACAATTGAATCGCCGTAAGGTTGTAAAAGCGCTGAGAACTCCTTGTTTTCAAGCGTGGTTTTTTTAATCAAAGCCTCTGTGCAATATCGGTAGGTAATTTCCTGTGAAACGTGATCTTCTAAATCCAAAAACTCGGTAATCTCAGTTTTTGCTTTGAGCAGGTGCCTGATATTACTGCTTTTAATGAACTCAATTATTCCTTCGATAAACAATACAAACCCTTTTGCACCAGCATCAACCACGTTGGCTTTTGCCAAAACGGCGAGTTTTGTTTTTGTTTCAATTAACGATTTTTGAAGCACCTCCATGGATTTAATGATCAGCTGGTTGAAATCAGGGATTTTTCTCCAGTTCTCATCAATAAATTCAGCCCATTCTTTAATTACGGTTAGCATTGTTCCCTCTACCGGGTTAGACACGGCTTCGTAAACATAACGTACGGAGTTTTTTATGCTGTAGGCAAACTGATCTAATGTAATAGTTTCGTGATTACCTGTTTCATTGCTCAACCCATACATAAACTGGGCAAATATAACCCCGGAGTTTCCACGGGCATTTACCAGCGTGGCTTCAGCAATCAAATCGGCAGTAACCTTATAGGATTTATCGGGGTGTATGGAATCAATGACAGCCCGAATTGTGGAAGCCAGGTTAGTGCCTGTATCCCCATCTTTTACCGGGAAAACATTGATTTTATTGAGTTCTATCTGATGTTCAAGTATTTTCTTTGCTCCAGCAATAAAGGTATAGTATAACCTTCTTCCGTCTATAACTTGAACAGGCATGTATTTCATCTATTCTAGTCTTTAATAATTAATAACGTTATTATTATTGCTCGTCCTTAAGGAATCTAAATAATCACAAACAGCTGATATATAATTTTGTTCATTCGGGGTTGCATGAACAATGAACAAAAGATATAAAAAATAAAAAATGATTTTTCCCTTGCGGTTAATTTTGGTAAATAAAACGATTGTTTAAATAATAAACAAAAAATTACTCATTTACTTGAATTAAAAAAATTGCTAAGGAGTGATAAATACCAAGTAAATAGAAACAAGCCAATATTTGATAATGGTTCTAAATAGCTGATGAGAATTGAATAGAACAAACAGCTAATACTAAGTATTACTAAATTTTCATTCTTAGTTCTATTGAAAGAGAGAGACCGCCCAGATAGTTTTGCATCAACTAACCTTAAACCTTAAATCTTATGTATAGAAAAGTTAAACTATTAACATTTTTACTATTACTTATGATTATCAGTGGAGTTGCTTATTCGCAGAACGAATCACCATTGCAGTTTGGTGCAGATATAATGAGCCGTTATGTTTGGAGGGGAATAAATCTGGGTGGCAGTAGTCCAAGTATTCAACCCTGGGTAAAATATGACATTGCAAACAGGGATTCTTCAAATACAATAACAATCGGGACTTGGGGTGCATACACTTTTTCTCCAACATCCAACCAGGAGGTGGATTTATACTTATCGTTTTCCCATAAAAACATATTTAGTATTACTCTGACCGATTATTTTTTCCCGGAATACTACCAAACAATTGAAAGAAGCAACTATTTTAATTTCGACAAGGACAGCACTTGCCATATTCTGGAAGGCATTATCAGTTTTAATGGTACAGAGAAAATTCCTTTAACATTTCTTTTTGGGATGAACTTATATGGGAATGATGCTCATAGAATTAATAGCGATGGGAGTACTGGTAAAATATTTATGACCAAATATATTGAGGTCGGCTATAAGAAGAGCCTTAAAGGAATTGATTTTAATGCCTTTTTAGGAGCTGCAATTGATAAACCCAATGTTGATAAGGGTGAATTAGGATTTTACGGGAATAAAACCGCTGGTGTAATCAACTTTGGGTTAAAAGTTTCGAAATCTGTAAAGATATCGGATTCGTACTCGCTTCCGGTTCAAACGCTACTTATAACAAATCCTGAAGCGAACAATATTTTCCTAGTATTTGGAATTTCATTCTAATCCTAACTTAAAAAATAAATTAAAATGTTAAACACAATTCTACTACAGGTTCCTGCACTCGATACAGGATCAACCGGGTTTATGCTACTTGCAACAAGCCTTGTTATGCTTATGACTCCAGGTCTTGCGTTGTTTTATGGCGGTTTAGCCACTAAACGGAATATTCTTGCCATTATGATTCAGAGTTTTGTTTCTCTTGGTTGGACAACAGTGCTTTGGATATTTTTTGGCTATTCGCTTTGTTTTAGTGGAGGCGAGGGCGGCATTATTGGTAATTTTGATAAAGCATTCCTATCGGGAATCAGCATGAATACCCTTTGGGCTGGAAATGGGAAAATTCCTGAATTTGTATTTATTGCCTATCAGATGATGTTTGCAATTATTACCCCCGCTCTTATTACGGGAGCATTTGTGAATAGGGTAACTTTTAAAGCGTACTTTATTTTCCTTACAGCTTGGCAAATACTGGTTTATTATCCTTTTGTACATATGATTTGGGGTGGCGGTTTATTGGCCCAATGGGGTGTTCTCGATTTCGCCGGCGGTATTGTTGTTCACGCAACAGCTGGTTTTGCGGCTTTGGCATCAGTGTTCTATGTTGGTGCCAGGGTTGATAAAAACTCAACACCTAATAGCATTCCTTTAGTTGCTATCGGTAGTGGATTACTCTGGTTTGGTTGGTATGGTTTTAATGCCGGGAGTGAGGTTCAGGTTGATTTTGTAACATCTTTGGCCTTTTTAAATACTGATATTGCTGCATCCTTCGCAACAATTGCCTGGTTAGCCATTGAATGGTCGAAGGAGAAGAAACCAAAATTCGTTGGACTACTTACCGGGTCAATTGCAGGGTTAGCCACTATAACTCCATGCGCTGGTTATGTGCCGGTTTGGGCATCGCCCATTATTGGTACTGTGGCTGGTTTGGTTTGCTATTATGCCGTTCAATTTAAAAATAAAATGAAATGGGATGATGCTCTCGATGTATGGGGTGTTCACGGTGTAGGAGGTTTTTTGGGTACTATTTTACTTGGTATATTTGCATCTAAATCGGTAAATGCAATGGGCACAGATGGGGCTATTTTTGGTTCAATGACCTTCTTCATAAAACAGGTTGTAGCAGTTATTGGTGCTGCTGCATACGCATTTGCTTTTACATATTTAATGCTAATAATTATAAACTTCATAACCCCTGTTCGTGTTAAAGAACAAGAAGAGCTTGTTGGTTTGGATAATTCAATTCATGGAGAAAAAGCTTACGATGAAGGAGCTTTATAGCTAATTTATTACAGTTACCAAAAAGTAAAGGCTCGTAACGGAGCCTTTACTTTTTCTTATTGGTTAATAATTTGCTTTCTTTGATTTTCCAATTAAGTTTTTACAAATGTTTAGAAGATCCATAAATCAAAGGTTAATGATGCTTTTCTTCATGGTGGGGGTTTTATCTCTATCTTCCATTGGCATCTACTCTTATTATAATGCCAAACGTGCATTGTTGAAACGCACTCTCGATCAGCTTACCTCCATTCGTGTTATAAAAAAAGACCAGGTTCATTATTTTTTAAAGGAGAAGTTTAATAAGTTAAAACTGCTTTCGGAGAGCTATTCCCTAATTTCATTAGTTTCGGAAATTACCACCAATTCAAGTCTAAAAATCAGCGCAATAAATTCAGCAAATAATCTGAATCATAATGTTTTTGGTCCTAACGACATGCTTATCGTAATTGGGGCTACCAAAGAAAATCTAAAAATATATATAATCAACGAAGCCATAATTACTCGTATAACTCCCGATTCTGCATCCTATCAACAGTTGGTTCAATTATGGGATCAATGCAAGTTGACCCCAGAACTTTCAATCGTTGATTTCAAGAAGAAATTCATTAACAATAACGATTCTCAATGCTACATAGGCACAAGAATTAATATTCCTTCCAATCAGTTGAGTTGTATATTGGCATTGCCAATTTCAACCAAAGAAATTAATAGCATCATGCTTGAGGACAGCCAGGATAATGGACTGGGTAAATCCGGTGAAGTCTATTTGGTGGGTGATGATTACCTGATGCGTAGCAGTTCACGGTTTATCCCAAATTCTGTTCTAAATACAAAGGTTAAAACGATTAGTTCTACTAATGCTTTTAAGGATCAGGTCGGCTCTTCTCTTATTGATGATTATAGAACCATAAAATGCCTCAGCTCTTATGACAGGCTTAACATATCCGGTTTAAACTGGGCAATAATAGCTGAAATTGACTATAATGAGGCAATGATACCAATAGTTTCAATAAGGAATGATATTGTTTTCATTTCGCTGGTTATTTGCGTGCTCCTTTTTTCTATTTCGCACATAATTTCAAAAACCATAACAAAGCCAATTATTAAGCTGAAAAACGTAGCCCTGAAAATTGGTGAAGGAGAATTAGATATCAACCTTAAACCCAAATCAAAAGATGAGATAGGATTGCTCTATAATGCATTTAACACCATGGCCGAGCAGCTGAAGGAAGAGCATTTGAAAAGAATGACCGCTCTTTATGATGGCCAAGAACTTGAACGGCAAAGAATATCAAGAGAATTGCATGATGGACTTGGTCAAAAGCTGATTGCAATAAAACTACAATTAGAAAGCACCAGCAAACAAAATATGGAAGAAACAAGAACCACTCTTGAAGAGGTAAAAGGTAGCTTTTTAAAGATAATTGAAGAGGTACGACAGATATCAAATAACCTGGCCCCAAATATTCTCAATGATTCAGGATTAGATATTGCGCTCAAGAACTTATGTGATTCCGTTGAGAAAACCTCAAAAATAAACATTGAATTTTCCGTTCATGGGGATGTCAACACACCCGATCCCAAGGTAAAATTCTATGTTTATCGAATTGCGCAGGAAGCGTTGAACAATTCAGTTAAACACTCTTCCGCCTCACAAATTCAAATGCAACTCATTGGAAACTCAGAAAATATTATACTTGTTATTGAAGATAACGGGAAGGGATTTGTGTACGATAATCAGTTCTGTAAACCCTGTAACGGGCTTTTTAATATGCGGGAGAGAGCCAGTTTGCTTAATGGAACAATTGATATAGAAACGGAGTTGCTATCAGGGACAACTATCAGGCTGAAAGTGCCCAGAATGCAACATTAGAAACAATTCTTAAAGCATGGAAAAAATCAAAGTACTTATTGTTGACGATCATCAGATTGTTCGTGATGGGATAAACAGGATTCTTGCTGATGAAGAAGATATTATACTCATAGGATCAGTTGGAAGTGGAAAAGAAGCCCTTGACTTCATCAAACATTCTAAACCGCATATTGTAATTGCAGATTTATCAATGCCCAACATGACGGGGATTGAACTTACCGAGAAGTTAAGGGCACAATACCATGATATCAAAGTATTAATTCTTTCCATGTTTAATAACGAGGAATACATTGTAAGTGCCATACAGGCGGGGGCAAAAGGATACCTTCCTAAACAGGACTCAACTACGCAGATATTATTGGACGCAATAAGAGCAATTGCTGGTGGAGAGGAGTTTTATAGCCCTTCTATTTCAAGAATTGTAATGAAAGGTTTTGTTAACAAGATTAAAAATACCGGGGTTCATGAGATCGCCAAAAGGCATCAGCTTACAGCACGCGAAAAGGAGGTTTTAAAGCTTTATGTTGAAGGGTTTACAAATAACGAAATTGCTAAAGAATTGAATTTAAGTGTGTTCACTGTAAAAACTCATAAGAACAATATCATGCAGAAGTACAATTTTAAAAGTACAATTGAAATGATAAAGTTTGCATTAAGAAATAATATGATTGAGTGGTAATACCTTAATTCATATTTTAGAATGTGTTGCCTACAACTTAAAATGTTCAACAATCTCCATGAGCTGCTCGGCTTTGTCATTCAAAAAGGATGCCGATTCTGCCAGCTGTTTGGCTGCATGGGCATTTGAGTTGGTTATCTCGGCGTTGCTTTTCATCATTTGCGATTGCTCCTGGGCTGCAGCAGTGATCTCCTGAACGGAATGAGCAATCAGGTTAATTGCCTGGATAATTTCTTTTATCATCAACCCGGCATCTTCGGAAATCTTAAGGCCATCAATGGCTTGCCTCAGGCTTTCGGAGGTTACGGTGGTTATCTCATCGGCCGACAATGAACTTTTCTCCGACAGCTTTTTAACTTCAGTGGCAACCACAGCAAACCCTTTGCCATACTCACCTGCCCTGGCCGCTTCAACGGCAGCGTTAAGCGCCAACAGGTTGGTTTGAAATGATATTTCGCTGATAATCTTAACTGCATCATTGATTTTCTTTGAGCTGGCTTCAATTTTATTCATGGCGTTGATTGCGTCATTCATTCCCGCACCTGCTTTATCGGCATTGATAACCGATTTGCTGATAAAATCATTTGCTTTTAGGGCATTTCGGGTAGTATGTTCCACTGACTCAGATAACAACTCAAATTGATTCGCCTGATTCTGCGACCCACTCGATAACACCAGCGAAGTTTCGGAGATTTCCCGGGTTGATGCCGTTAGCTCATTGGCGGCTTCGCGCACGCTGATCAATACCTTTTTCAGGGAGTCTATCATGCTGTTAATATAGTTTCCAAGCTCCTGTAGCTCGTCGTTGGTTTTAACATTGACTGTTTGCTGTAAATCCCCTTCCGATACCCTTTGGCTTACCCCAATGATTTGCCTGAAAACCCCTATGATTCTCTTGATGGTTATAAAACCCAGCAGGATTGAAAAAAAGGTAAGAATGGAACCAAACAGGATTATCTGAAAAATTGCTGAGTTTACCTGTTTCTGAACGGGTTTCATTGGAGAAATAACCATAAACATTCCTTGCAGATCGTTGCTGGCTGAAGTATTGAGCCCTGAAACTGCTTTTGATCTTTTATGACAATCCTGACATCCTTTTGATTCGTCCATATAAACCGGCCGCATAACCCATAATGAGTTGGTTTCCTCATCCACAAAAGAAATTCTTTCTGCCACTCTATTTTCGAACCTGGTAACAAAACTAGATTCTTTGCTGGTGGAGAGGTGCTTTTTATTTTTGGGGTTAAGCGATGAGATCCTGAATTTGTAGGATTCATCGGCCTCAACCATTGATGCTGTTGTATTGTCCAACTCCTGATTTAAGTCTATCCCTTGATGGTGGAGTTCAACAAAACTTTTAATCTCAACGGCCAGGATTGCATTGCTTTTCTCTTCAAGGTTTCTTTTACCCTGGTTGCTAATTTTAATGGCAGCTATTACTACTGCAATTGTAGTACAAATTATTACCGGCAGTATAACTAGCAATAATAGTTTTCTTTGGAGTGTCATACCTTGCTTCATTTGCTAGATATTATTAATTTACGACCACTTTAAAAATGGTCAAATAAATTTACTGTGAAATCAAATATAACTATAATATCAGCCTAAGTAAAATAATTGGTAATCAATTTAATCATAAATGTTTAATAACATTAAAAACAGATTTATTTTATAACACAACATTAATGGAGCCGGGTTGGGAAAACTTTTCTTATTTTGATAATCGATAATCTGATTAGGGAATTATGTTAAAAATTATCGGGAAGATAAATTGGCAATATTATTATTTTGTTTTATTAACGGCAGTTCTGTTACTTTTCTGGTATTCTGTTAGCAAACCGCTATTTAACGATCCAACCTGTACAGTGCTAACTGATAATAAGGGTGAGCTTTTAACAGCATCCATTGCAGGCGATGGGCAATTCCGTTTCCCGGAAACGGATTCAATCCCGGAGAAGATCCGGAAATGCATTATTTTATTTGAGGACAAGCAATTTTACGATCATCCGGGGGTCAACCTTTTCTCCCTATTCAGGGCGATTAAACAAAATTTTAAAGCCGGTAAAATTATAAGTGGTGGGAGCACCATCACCATGCAGGTTATCCGATTATCAAGAAAAAACCCGAAGAGAACTGTTCTGGAAAAACTGAAAGAAATAATACTGGCTTTAAGGTTAGAAATCAGCTATTCAAAGGAGGATATTCTTAAGTTTTATGTTTCACATGCCCCTTATGGTGGAAATGTTGTTGGGATCGATGCTGCAGCTTGGCGTTACTTTGGGAGGAGTGCAGATAAACTCAGCTGGGCAGAAGCAGCTTCAATGGCGGTGCTTCCAAATGCGCCTTCAATGATTTTTCCGGGTAAAAACAAAGAATCTTACCTGAAAAAAAGGAACCGGTTACTTAAAAAACTTCTTGATAGGGGAGAGATAGATTCCCTAACTTACACGTTATCATTACAGGAGCCATTACCTGAAGAACCCAAACCCTTACCCCAGATTACCCCTCATTTACTAACCAGAGCAATTGTTGATGGATATAAGGGAAAGGTTTTAAAAACCACAATCAATTCTTTTTATCAGAATAGAATTAATGAGGTTGTCGAAAGGCATAAGCAAAACCTGGCAGCTAACTCAATTCATAATATCGCTGTTTTATTGATTGAAGTTGAAACCGGGAACACCCTGGCATATGTTGGCAATTCAGCTCCGGGCGAGAAAGTGAATGGCGATTATGTAGATTGCGTCCATTCACCCAGGAGTACCGGAAGCATACTAAAGCCTTTTCTTTATGCTGCCATGTTAAACGAAGGGTTGATTTTGCCAAATACGTTGATTCCCGATATTCCAACCCAGATAGGAGGTTATGCACCTAAGAACTTTTATCCCGTTTACGATGGTGCTGTTCCTGCATCAAGGGCACTTTCAAGATCGCTCAATGTTCCGGCAGTGAGGATGCTCCATTTCTTTGGCATTGAGAAATTTCATGCGGTGTTAAACAAATTGGGGTTAACTACGATTACTCGTCCGGCAAGTAGTTATGGGTTATCGTTAATACTTGGCGGAGCCGAAGCCTCTTTGTGGGATCTTGCGGGTGTTTATTCAAGCCTGGCTCGCTCATTAAATCATTTCAGGCCATTGCAAAGCAGGTATAACAAGTTGGATTACCATTTACCAGTTTATATTGCTGATAATATCGCTGAAGAGCCCTCTATCTCCGATAATTCAGTATTATGCGCCTCGTCAATTTTTTTAACTTTTGAAGCGATGCGGGAAGTTGCACGTCCGGATGAACTTTCAGGGTGGAAATATTTTGCCTCAACCCGATCTGTTGCCTGGAAAACTGGAACAAGCTTTGGGCACAGGGATGCCTGGGCAATAGGCATAAACCCTGATTATGTGGTTGCAGTATGGGTTGGCAATGCCAGTGGTGAGGGCAGACCCGATTTAACGGGAGTAACTGCCGCCGCACCAATACTATTCGAGATTTTTGGTTTGCTCCCGGAAAGTCGCTGGTTTGAGCAACCGGTTGATGATATGGTAAAAATTCCGGTTTGCCGACAGAGTGGTTACCGGGCAACAGATATATGTATAACAGTGGATTCAACCTGGATTCCTGCCAAAGGACTTGATACGCCACCTTGCCCGTACCATAAAATCATTCACCTTGATAAAACTGGTAAATACCGGGTAAACGATAGGTGTGAGGATATTTCAACGATGCTCCACAAATCGTGGTTTATTCTTCCCCCGGCCATGGAGTGGTTTTATAAGTCCAGAAACCCTGAATACAGAATGCTTCCTCCGTTTGCATCGGGTTGCCTTCCGGATGAGTCAATAAAATCAATGGCAATAATATATCCCAGGATTTACAGCTCAAGAATTCAAATCCCAAGGAATATTGATGGAACCACAAGCGAAACTGTTTTTGAGGTTGCCCATCGCAGGATGGACGCAACCATATTCTGGCATCTGGACAACCAGTACCTTGGTCTAACCTCCACGTTCCACCAAATGGCTTTACGCCCTGCACCCGGAAATCATACTCTGACGTTAGTTGATGAAAATGGTGAAACGTTGGTTACAAAGTTTGAAATAATCGGAAAATAGTTCTTATCTCCTTTTATTGAATATCAGCTGGGCAAATATTTCATTTTCAATAATTCATTCATACTTTTGACAAAACATATATCGCGATGAGAAAGGAAACCGACTACCTGGGCGAAAAAGAGATAACCGAAAATGCTTTATATGGCATCCATTCTATTAGGGCCAAGGAAAATTTTCCCGATGAAACCCCATTCCATGCCGAATGGTACAGGGCCATGGGTGTAGTTAAACAATCCTGTTTTCTTGCATATAAAGAGTTTTTAGGTGCAATGAAATCCGAGAATGTTATTGATTCGGTTAAAATCGGTTTAATTGATGAAAAAATACTGGATGTATTACTTAGATCATCTGAAGAGATAGCAGAAGGAAAATATTTTGACAGCTTTATAGTACCTGCTATTCAGGGTGGTGCAGGTACGAGTATCAATATGAATGTAAACGAAATAATTGCCAATGCCTCATTGCTTAAACTTGGGCATAAGGCAGGGGATTACTCAAAAATCGACCCGATTGAACATGCCAATATATACCAGTCAACCAATGATGTGGTTCCCACCGCATTGAAAGTTGCGGCTATAAAACTCCTATCTACACTTGAAGAATCTATTAACAACCTCAGATTTAGGGTTGAGGAGCTTGAAAAACAATACAGAACTGAATTACGGATTGGCTACACACAAATGCAGGCGGCAGTTCCTTCATCCTGGGGACAACTATTTGCATCTTATAATGATGCGCTTTCGCGCGATTGGTGGAGAATTTCGAAATGTTTTGAAAGAATCAAGGTGGTTAATCTGGGTGGTGGTGCCATAGGAACAGGGATTGGTACCCCGCGTTTTTTTATTCTGGAGGCCATTAACCAGTTGCAGCGTTTAACCGGGTTTCCACTAACCCGCAGCGAAAATTTGAATGATGCAACATCCAATCTCGATTCAATTGTTGAAGTACACGCTATTCTAAAGGCACATGGAGTTAATTTGGAAAAAATGGTTTCTGATTTACGATTATTAGCTTCCGATATAGCAGGAAATCAAATATCTATTCCAAAAAGACAAGTTGGCAGTTCAATAATGCCCGGGAAGATAAACCCGGTTATTCCCGAGTATGTTATAAGTGTTGCTCATCGGGTTTATTCAAACGATCAGTTGATTTCAGGTCTTTGCGGACAGGGAACTCTCGATCTGAATGCATATCTGCCATTGATTGGGCATGCTCTTCTGGAAAGTTTGAAATTGCTGATCTCGGCAAACAATACTTTGGCTTCAAATTTAGTTCAGGGATTGGTGGTAAATATTAGCCAATCGAAAGAGAATCTGTTTAAAAATCCATCCATTACAACCGCATTATTACCCTATATAGGGTTCAATAAAGCTGCCGAACTGGCCAGTGAGATGAAATCTTCAAATTCTGATATCTTTCAAGCCAACAGTAAGCTTAAATTAATTGATAACGATAAGCTAAGAGAAATTACCAAGCCCGAGAACCTTCTAAAACTTGGGTTTTCCATCAAAGAGCTATAAAAAAAGCAGTCCTAAGATTGGACTGCTCGAAATGAGATAAGATTTTAATGATCAATCTTTAAGTTTTGCCACAAAAAACTCACGGTTCAGTTTTGCTATATTGCTAATTGAGATACCCTTGGGGCACTCTGCTTCGCAAGCCCGTGTATTGGTACACCCGCCAAATCCCAGCTCATCCATTTTAGCAACCATTTGTTTTACCCGATTGCTTGCATCCACTCTTCCCTGGGGGAATTGTGACAGGTGGGTTATTTTGGCTGCAATGAACAGCATTGCTGAGGAGTTTTTGCAAGTTGCAACACAGGCACCGCATCCAACGCAGGTTGCAGAATCGAATGCCTCATCGGCATTCTTTTTGGGTACCAAAATGGTATTGGCATCCCGGGCGGCACCGGCATTAACAGAGATGAAACCCCCGGCACGCATAATTTTATCGAAAGCTGCCCGGTCAACCATTAAGTCTTTGATAACGGGGAAAGAGCCTGATCTCCAGGGTTCAACTGTAATGGTTTCGCCATCCCTGAAAAACCTCATCCGCAGCTCACAGGTGGTGGTTTTCGACTGATTTCCGTGAGGCCTGCCATTGATGAAGATTCCGCAGGAACCGCAAATGCCTTCCCTGCAATCATGTTCAAATGCAACAGGTTCTTTGCCTTCAAGAATCAGCTTATTGTTGAGGTAATCCATCATCTCAAGAAACGACATCTCGGGTGATACGTCGTTTAACTGATATACTTCGAAACGCCCTTTGCTCTTAGCATCTCTTTGGCGCCATATTTTAAGGTTAAGATTCATGTCCGTAATGGATTAATTATTTATAACTTCTTTCCTGAAGTTTAACAAATTCGAATTTTAGCTCCTCTTTATGAAGTTCTGGTTCCTGCCCTGCACCTTTGTATTCCCAGGCAGCAACATAGGAGAAGTTGTCGTCATCACGCTTGGCTTCACCGGTATCGGTCTGACTTTCCTCGCGGAAATGGGCTCCACAGCTTTCCCTCCTGTTAAGGGCATCGTTAACAAGTAGCTTTGCGAGTTCAAAGAAATCGGCGACACGACCAGCCTTTTCCAGTTCTTGGTTTACCTCTCCGTTTGCTCCTGCAACCTTCACATTTTTCCAGAATTCCTCTTCCAGCTCCTTTATTAATCCGAGTGCTTTTTTCAACCCTCCCTCATTACGAACCATGCCAACATAATCCCACATGATTTTACCTAACCTTTTATGAAAACTGGCAGGGGTTTCTTTCCCATTAATTTTCAGCAGTTTTTCAATTCGTTCGCGGACTTCTTTCTCTGCAGTTTCAAACTCGGGTTTATCCGTTGGAATCCTGGGGGTTTTTATCTCATCAGCCAGGTAATCTGTAATGGTGTAAGGCAGAATGAAATACCCATCGCCCGAACATTGCATCAGAGAGCTTGCGCCCAAGCGGTTTGCCCCATGATCGGAGAAATTCGATTCGCCAACGGCAAATAACCCGGGAATTGTGGTCATCAGGTTATAATCAACCCATAAGCCGCCCATTGTGTAGTGACCTGCAGGATAGATTCTCATCGGGGTTTCGTAGGGTGATTCCCCGGATATCTTTTCGTACATCTCAAAGAGGTTCCCATAGTTATCTTCAATCACCTTTTTCCCTTTCTTTTTGATGGCATCTCTGAAATCGAGGTAAACCGATAACCCGGTTGGGCCCACGCCAAATCCGGCATCACAACGTTCTTTAGCGGCACGGGAAGCAACATCTCTTGGAACCAGATTGCCGAATGCCGGATAACGACGCTCTAAATAATAATCACGATCCTCCTCGGGAATATCGTTTGGTTTGCGGGTATCGCCTTTGGTTTTTGGCACCCAAACCCGGCCATCGTTACGCAATGATTCTGACATCAATGTTAGCTTACATTGATAATCATTTAAAACCGGAATGGATGTTGGGTGTATCTGAACAAAACTCGGGTTGGCAAAGAATGCACCTTTCCTGTGTGCTTTCCATGCTGCAGATGCGTTTGAATTTAATGCAAGTGTGGATAGGTAGTAAATTGTACCATAGCCACCGGTTGCCAGAACAACTGCATGCGCAGAATGGCGTTCAATTTCGCCGGTTATCAGGTTTCTGGTAATAATCCCTCTCGCTTTTCCATCAATTATAACCAGGTCAAGCATTTCACGACGCGGATACATGGTTACTGTACCTGCCTCTATCTGGCGTGTTAAAGCGGAGTATGCACCAATTAAGCATTGCTGTCCGGTTTGTCCCTTGGCATAGAATGTACGCGAAACCTGCACACCTCCAAATGAACGATTGTCAATATATCCGCCATAATCGCGGGCAAAAGGAACCCCAAGGGCTGTGTAATGGTCAATCACCAGGTTGCTAACCTCGGCAGCCCGGTAAACATTGGCCTCGCGAGCTCTGAAATCGCCTCCTTTGATCATATCATAGAATAACCGATATACACTATCGTTATCGTTTTTATAGTTTTTTGCTGCATTTATACCTCCCTGTGCAGCTACAGAGTGTGCCCTGCGCGGGCTATCCTGATAGCAGAAAACCTTTACATTATACCCAAGTTCGCCTAATGTAGATGCAGATGATGAACCTGCCAGTCCTGTGCCAACAACAATAATATCCAATTTCTTTTTGTTTGCAGGGTTAACCAGCCTTAAAGAGGCTTTGTGTTTGGTCCATTTTTCCTCAAGTGGACCGCCCGGAATCTTTGAGTTTAACATGGTCATATATCGAATATTATTTGATTACTTAAATATTAGGAAATAGATGGGAATGATTGCAAACCCACCCCCAATGATAATTGCATAAACATACGCGATTACCTCAAGCCGTTTAATCCACAGCTTATTATTCCACCCCAGGGTTTGGAATGCCGCCCAAAACCCATGGCTCAGGTGTAGCCCTAAAAACACCGCCCCGGCGATATAAATCAGGTCGTACCACCAGTAGTTGATAAAAAGGGACGATACAAGCAGGTAGGTATCATCCATAATTGTGTTCTCAACATTGATTGTTGGCAGTTTCCCAAATGCAATCTGCCAGTAAAAGTTAGAGATATGAATTACCAGGAATGTTAGAATGGTAGCCCCAAGGATGTACATGTTCTTGGACGACCATGACGAAAGAGGGTTGCTGTCGGTTTTGCTATACCCTATTGGACGTGCCCGCCTGTTCATCAGGGTGATAATACTTGCATAGAGGATATGGATGATAAATCCGGCAGCAAGAATTGGTTCAACAATTTCTATAACGGGATTGGTGCCCATAAAATGAGCAGCAATATTAAACTGGCTACCATCCCCAACAAGCAACATCAAATTAACGGTCAGGTGAACAAGCAGAAAAATCATCAGGAAAAGCCCGGTTATACTCATGATTAACTTTCTGCCAATGGAAGAGCTGAATATCCAATTCATAGGGGTAATGTTTGGTTAGTAATACTTTTCAAGGAAAAAACTCGTAATGGAGTATGTAAAGTTGAGTAAAAATATCAGTTAAAGCTTTCAGATTATTATGTTTTAGGGCAGGTTTTGGGTATTTTTGCAGTGATATATTTCACATAACCCGGTGATCGTTATTTAATTAACAATAAGTTACAAGCAATAACAAGTAGAATGGGAATGAATTCCAGTAAATTAAATTTCGAAAGAATAAATTTTGATGTTTCGGGTAGCGGTGATGCAATTGTCCTGTTGCATGGTTACCTCGAGAACCTTTCCATTTGGGATGATTATTCAAATAAACTATCCAAAGAATTTCGGGTATTAAGGCTTGATCTCCCTGGTCATGGTAAATCGCAGTGCGATCGTGAAAGCATCACCATGGATTTTATGGCCGAATCCGTGAGTGCCTTAATGAATCATTTGAATATTCCCAGGGCAGTAATAGTTGGCCACTCCATGGGTGGGTATGCAGCCCTTGCATTTGCCGAAAAATACCCTGAAAAGCTGGCCGGGTTGTGCCTTTTCCACTCTACCCCAAATGCTGATTCTGCGGAGAAAAAGTTGAGCAGGAAAAGTGATATTGACCTGGTAATCAATGGTAGATCAGATGTAATTATCAACAGAAATATTCCAAATCTCTTCGCAGGCGACAATCTTGGAAAATTCAATAGTGAGGTGGAGCGGGCTAAAATTATTGCCAATTCAACTTCTGATAAAGGGATTTTAGGGGCATTAAAAGGCATGGCCGAGCGTCCGGACAGGAATGCGGTTTTTGAGAACCTGCCATGCCCAACCATGATGATTTTTGGCCGGAAGGATAACCTAATCCTATTGCCTGTTGCAGAAGCTCTGGCTGAAAGGCACAAAAAGGCCCGGACAGTTTTTTTAAACCATTCGGGCCACATGGGTTTTATTGAGGAACGGGATCAGGCGCTGAAAGCAATTACATCTTTTCTTAAACGGGTTTTCATGTGAGCGCTGTACCAGTCTTTTGGATTGGGTTTGGTGAATAAACCCGAGATACCAGAAACATTCTTATTGCTCTCCAGGTAATCCGTGGCTTTTAAAAGGGTTTGATCAATCTCCTTAATGAATGGGTAAAACCCATCGCTGTCAATCAGGTTCCTGGCAATAGAGGCTTTCAGCTGTATCTCCAGTATTTTTTGTGAATGCTGGATTTGCTTTATATTAGGCGGAACTCCGTTTTTCTCGGCGTATGCAATAAAATCCTGCAAGAGGTTAAACTTTTTCAGGTACTCTTCAACAGCTGCAAAATCCCTGAGATTCCGGGTTTCATTCCTGTGTTTATCAACAAACTCAAAGGCAAAACGGTAAATAAAGTTGCGGTTTGATACCCTTGTCAGGTAAGGGCTGATACCCGATGTATCAAGCGGGATGAATATATCAGGCATTATGCCGCCACCCCCATAAACTGTTCGGCCGCCAAGTGTTTTATACTTCAAAGTATCTGCAAATTTAATGCTGTCCTGCTGTTGAAACTCTCCGTGGTAAAAGCGGTTGCTGATATCGTTAAAGTACTCTTCATCACCCCCGGCACTGTAAGGTTTTTGAATACTACGGCCAGAAGGGGTATAATACCTTGCGATGGTAAGTCTAAGAGCCGATCCGTCGGAAAAGAAGATTTGTTCCTG
>CAZKHG010000058.1:0-19823 GCA_964552655.1 uncultured Rikenellaceae bacterium | reverse complement strand
AAAGGCACTTTTGTAAAATAAGCCACCTACGGGGTGAAAGTAAGTGGCTTTGTTTGTGGGCCCAGTTGGGCTCGAACCAACGACCCCCTGATTATGAGTCAGGTGCTCTAACCTGCTGAGCTATGGGCCCAAAAAAACCGCAAAGGGTTTTTAAATTGGACTGCAATATTACATATTTGTAACCGAAATTTCAAACACACAATAAATTTTTATGGAGAAACTAACCTTTTTGCCTTATAAAAATTCTAATATCAAGAATATTATCTTTGATTTGGGAGGTGTAATCCTCAACATTGATTATGCCCTTACCTTTAATGCGTTTAAAAAGTTAGGATTCAGCAACTTTGATGAGCTATTTGCACAAGCCAAGCAGGTTGGCGTATTTGATCAATTTGACAAGGGTCTTATTACCCCGGTTGAGTTTATCAATACAATCAGATCTCTCTCATCGAAGCCTCTATCCGATAATCAGATCCTGACCGCATGGAATGCATTATTGCTTGATTTCCCTATTTCGCGGCTAAAACTTCTCGAACAAATACGAAATCATTACAGAACTTTTTTATTGAGTAATACCAATCAAATTCATTGCGAAGTTTATAATTCTGATCTATTTAGAACATTTGGAGTTAAAGATTTGTCGTACTTTTTTGAAAAGGTTTACTACTCTCACGTAATCCACATGAGAAAACCTGACAGGGAGGTTTATGAATTATTGATTAACGAGAATGGTTTAAAACCTGACGAAACGCTTTTTATTGATGATACCGAGCAACATGTAGAAGGTGCAAAACTGGTGGGCATTCATACCTACCTGTTAAAAGTAAAAGATGGGGAAACCATTGAATCACTTTTTAAAAACAGCTGATCAGTTGATTATATATTTATTTCCTTTAACAATTAGGAGTCAAAATTTCTCTAAGTTAAGACCCTTAAGTCATTCTAAATAAGTATTTTAAATTTTCTCTAACAAAGCCAGGCACTCAACATGTATGGTTTGAGGAAAGAAGTCGAATGGGATTAGCCTAGATACTCTATACCCATTTTTCGTCAACATTGTTAAATCTTTTGAAAGAGTACCCGGGCTGCACGATAAATAGGCAATTTTCTCAGGATGTTTTTCCTGTTTAACCCAATCCATCACCTCTTTTTCAACGCCTGTTCGCGGAGGATTAAGGTACAAAAAAATCCGTTTTTCATCCTTTTTCATTTTTCCCGTCCATTCACTTAACTGAGGAATCCTTTGTCTGCATGCACCCCTTAGAATTGTGGCTTCAGGTACATTGATTTTTGCACTTTCAATAGCTGCGCCATTCTGTTCAACTCCAATGGTGTTTGATCCTTGCTCCACCCATCGTTGTATAGATTTACCAATGCCACAGTATAGATCAATAACGGCTGACTTCTCATTGGGTTGTAAAAAGGTGATGGTTTCGTCCAGGGTTTGATTGTAGAGTTCGGGGATAAGCTGCTGAAATGCACCTGGTCCATAGTAAAATCCATCCACATCAATTGATTTGGGTTTACCAAACAGAAGGTCTAATGGAGTTTTCTCGAATAACCTTCGTCCGGCAGAAGGGTTATAATGAACCCAGAGGCCTTCCACTCCAATTGCGTTTAACTGAGAAATGGCATTATTGCTTAACCATGAATTATCTGTCCGTTTATTACTTTTCACAATCAAAACAACCTGTGCATTTGCCTGAACCACAAAAGCCAACGGGAAAGAATCGCTTTTAGGGATTGCATTGCCAAGGATATTCAACGTTTGATTTATAATTTCTGAATGAACCGGACAATCAGGAATAGGAATTATTTTATCGTTTACTTTCATCCCAAAAACCCAATGAGAATCCTGATACGCGGAATGCAAAACTGCTTTAGTCCGGTAGCCCAATCGTTTTTCGTTTGTTACAGTTCTAACGGGTTCCAGTACATTGCTCCACAATGCAAGTTTTGAATCCAGAAAACTGAATTTTTGATTCAGGCTATCTTCCATAGCCCACTCCCTATGCTTACATCCTCTGCAATTGGGGACACAGCCAGCCGGAAGCATAATGGGTTTTTTTGGGAAAAAATTATGGCAAACTAGCCTTAAATTGGGAGTACCTTTCGGGATAAGTTTCTCCAACTTTTGATCCCAGTGCTCTCCAGATTCTATCAATCTCGTCTAGCCTGTTTTCTGGTGATGGATGAGTGCTAAGAAATTCGGGGACCTTGACAGACGTTCCCAGCTTTTCAAAAAACCCGGCAATACCTTTGGGGTGTAAATCAGTATCGTAAAGATATCTTACTGAAAATTCATCAGCTTCGTACTCATTCGTTCGGCTAAATTTAAGGGTTGTGGCCCCGGTGGCGAGCTGCGCAATAATTTCCTGTAAAACTGTTGGATTATCTCCTAAAAGTACTGATAACAAAATATTAAATCCATACACCTTGGTCATTACCTGGGTAGAGTGCCTTTTATCAGCGTGTGCCATTTCATGTGCCATTACTCCAGCAAATTGCGACTCATCATCGAGGAATTTAATTATCCCGGTATAAAAAAACATGTAACCGCCAGGTGCGGCAAAGGCGTTGAGTACATCATCATTCTGAATGATTTTAACTTTCCATTCAAATACGTCCCTGTACCGAAATTCATCCGATTGAAGTATTGCGTTTTTTATCCTGTTGATATGCTCATAGGCTAACGGGTAAAGCGATTCATCAAGTAATGGGTACTCAGTTGGATTTGCTGCAATTGCAGAATCCAGCTGTTTGCCAAAGTCAATATCCTGTTGAACGGTAAAAATATTGAAACCGCCATCTTTCTCACATCCTTGATATGAAATGGCGGGGAAGATCAACATCAGAGTAATGAAAATTCTCTTTTTCAATTTGATTTATATTTTAAGTTGTAATTGTCTTGCGAATGAACCGAAATACCTTATTCCCCGATTCCCCTTTTCGGGTTTTGGCATTACCTTCTATTTCATTAAATGGGTAAAAATCATGTACTAAAAAATCAATAATTAAAAATAGTTGCCCCGTTTTAAGTATTGTTAACTAACTTTGTAAAGTTATACCATTTTAAAATATCTTGTGCCAAATGAATAGAATAACCCTTTTTTTTATTTTAGTCTTTTTGAATTTTTCTTCTTTCTCACAACCGATCATCGAAGTTTACTTTAATATTCAAACGTATATTAAAAAAAACACCCCAGTTGAAAGTATTGAGGAAAAATATGAACTCCTCATTAAAGAGCTACCCTCCCAACCATTGCGTGTCACACTTAGTTTCAACCGGGAGGGTAATTTGGTGAATGAGAAAAAATTTGGCAAAAAGGATGGGCTGCTGAGTGAAACATCCTGGGAGTACAATAAGGATCAACACCTTACCAGAAAAACGCATAAATACTTTGTCAACATGCTGGGTTGGAGGCTTGAGGAAACTCTACTAAACTATAACGACTCCGGGTGTTTAACTGATATTCGCTTTTCAAAAGATGGCCTATTGCTGAATTCTGCCACAGTTAAATGCGATGCCGATAAAAGACCTGAGGAGTTACAAGTTTTTGACGGGAAAGGCGTACACCTTACAAATGAGAAGGTAAAATATATTCCATCAGCAAATGTAATTAAGGTTATGGTTTACAAATATACCAATCAGTTTGTGGGAAATTTCAACTATCCTTACGACAACTCCCAACCTTTCCAGAACAGCAATTTAAAACAAGAGTTTTACCCTAACGGGAATGTAATGCTTGAGTTCCTTGGAAGTACAGATGGTTCCAACCAGGGATATTTTTACGAGTATAAGTACGATGGCTATGGCAACTGGGTTGAAAAAGAAACTTTTCAGGTAACCTTAGGGAAGAATAATAAAATCAAAAGCAAAAAGGCTGAACATAAAATAACCAGAGCCATTAAATACTATTAACCCTCCATAGCGCCTTTTATAGATCGGTTTAAAAAATCAATCAGTGGTTTCATCTTCTCAAATTGCGCTGCAGCAAAATCAGCCAGATCGGGGCGTTCCAACTCTTCGTTGGTTAAATTCCTGAAAGGTGTTACATGCTTTAACTTGAGGTATTCTGCTACGGGAGAGTTGGCATCGAAACCAGCCGGAACCCGTTTCAACTTTTCATCCTCAAAGAAGGAAAAGGTTTCCTTAAACTTTTTGTTATTCAAAATGGCCAAGAAATCATCGGCATATAAGTCCATATCCTCCCGAACTCTTTTCATTACCGGGGGTTGGGCCATATATAAACCGCCTGATAAAAATGAACCATCGGGTTCAACATGCAAATAGTAAGCGGCATAAACGCTTTTCCTCCCGCCGTTGGCCATGTATGCCCCAAAATTGGTTTTGTAAGGTTCTTTGTTTGGTGAAAAACGAACATCCCGGTAAATCCTGAAAATACAATCTTTGGGATCAGGGGTCCCCAATGAGCTGTCGAATTTATTCAATCCCAGAATCAGCCTTCCAACCAGCTCTTTGAACTGTGAATTTGATATATTGTACCAATCTTTATGTTGATTAAACCATTCCCTGTTGTTGTTCTGTTTTAGCGCTTTAAGGAATTCTATAACCTGTTTCATCACAAAATGTTTTTTTAGGACATTAAAAATACATAAGAATTACAACAAAATCCCTTTTTTGTTGTCTAATATCTGCCTTATATTTACTGAACAATTAATTTGATCTGATTTTAATGGAAATTTTAGGGGCAAAATAAACTATTGCCACATAAATTGGTCAAATACCTGTAAAATTTTAAGCGATATGAATAAAATCTCATGTAGGATTTTCCTTGTAATGGCACTTTTCGCTGTTTTGGGCTCATGTAGTAAAAAGCAGCAGACCGAACAAGGAAGGGGCCGTAGAGGAAACGAAGCAATTAATGTAGAGGTAGTAATCGTAAACCCAACATCATTCTCACAACAGGTTACTGTTGCCGGAACAATACAGGCAAATGAGGTGGTTGACCTAAAAGCAGAATCAACCGGAAAACTCATTAAAATTGATTTTAATGAAGGGGATTATGTAAAGCAAAATCAGCTATTGGCAAGGATCAACGATAGCGAGATCCGTGCCCGCCTGGAAAAACTGAAACTCGATCTGAAACTAGCAGAAGAAGATGAAGTTCGTAAAAAAAGACTGCTTGAGCTGAATGCGTTGAGTCAACAGGAGTATGACATTGCCCTGAATAAATTACAGGGGATTAAAGCTGATATCAAACTATCTGAAGCTCAGATTGAGAAAGCCGAAATCAGGGCTCCGTTTGATGGAAGAATTGGTTTGCGGTACGTAAGCCCGGGTACTTTCATCTCAACCAATACCAACGTTGCCACCCTTGTACAAACCGATCCGGTAAAAATTGAATTTGCCATACCCGAAAGGTTTGGCTACCTGATCAAAAAAGGAAAAGTAATTACCTTCAGCACTTCAAATAATCCTGAACTTAAAACAGCCACAACCTACGCATTTGAACCGATGATAGACCCACAAACCCGATCAATCAGCGTGAGGGCTCTTGCACCTAATAAAAAAGGAGAACTAATACCCGGGGCATTTGTTAAGGTAAATATCAATTTTGATGAAGCACCAAAAGCTTTGCTCGTTCCCCCACAAGCGCTGATCCCGGAACTGGGTGGTCAAAAGGTATATTTGTTGAAAAAAGGAAAGGCGAAAGAATCAAAGGTAACTACCGGCCTTCGAACCGGAATGTACGTTGAGATTCTTGCGGGAATCTCTACTGGCGATTCCCTTATTACAACCGGATTAATTCAACTCCGCGAGGGTATGCCCGTAAGACCTAAGGTTGTAACTTTTGACTTTAACTAACCATGAACATTTCATCTGTAAGTATTACCAGACCTGTTCTGGCATCAGTGTTGTCCATAACCTTAGTACTTTTTGGGGCCATTGGGTTTACCTTTCTAGGCGTAAGGGAGTATCCAAGTGTTGATCCTCCGGTTGTAAATGTCAGCACCAGCTGGGTTGGCGCAAATGCAGATGTAATGCTTGCGCAAATTACCGAACCGCTGGAGGCATCAATCAACGGAATTGCAGGGATAAAATCCATCACATCATCAAGCAGCGATGGGAACAGTTCTATTTCTGTTGAGTTTCAACTGGGTATGGATATGGAAACAGCCACCAATGATGTTCGCGACAGAGTTTCAAGAGCAATCAGGCAGCTACCGCCCGATGTGGATCCTCCCAGAATCTCCAAGGCAGATGCCAGCAGTGAACAAATTCTAACAATCACAATCCAAAGCAGTAAAAAAAACCTGATTGAGCTGAGCGAATACGCCAACAATTTTTTCAAAGAAAGACTTCAAACAGTCCCCGGTGTTGCTGAGGTTAGAATAATGGGGGAAAGACGACCATCCATGAGAATACATCTTGATCCCAACAAACTCGCCGCTTATCAAATAACCCCAACCGATATACGCAATGTACTTAACAGAGAAAATGTTGAACTGCCAGCCGGTAGAATTGAGGGTTATTTCACTGATTTAACCATCAGGACACTAGGCCGTCTCAACACCGAAGATGATTTTAACAACCTCATCATCAAGGAGAAAAATGGCGTTGCCGTTAAAATAAAGGATATTGGGCTGGCGCAGCTAACCCCTGAAAATGAGCGCACACTTTTTAGGGGGAATGGAGGCGTACCTATGGTAGGCGTTGCTTTTTCCAATCAACCCGGCGCCAACAATATCAGCATTGCCGATGAAATCTATCGCCGTCTGGAAAAAATGAAACCAGAGCTCTCCGATGATATTACTGTGGGAATAGCTTACGACTCCACAGTTTCCATCAGGAAAGCAATAAAAGAGGTGGAGGAAACGGTGCTAATAGCGTTCATCCTTGTGTTGCTGGTGATTTTTGTTTTCCTGAGGAGCTGGCGATCAACTTTAATCCCAATGATTGCCATTCCAATTTCCCTGATCGGGTCGTTTTTTATCATGTATCTTGCCGGTTTCTCAATCAACATCCTGAGTTTACTGGGAATTGTTTTAGCCACCGGCCTGGTGGTTGATGATGCCATTGTGGTCATGGAAAACATCTACTCAAAAATTGAAAACGGGGTGGAAAATTATAAAGCAGGACACGAGGGCAGCAAAGAGATCTTCTTTGCTATTCTTTCTACAACAATAACATTGGTGGCTGTTTTCCTCCCGATTATTTTCCTCCAGGGCATTACCGGGCGATTATTCCGGGAATTTGGAATGGTGGTAGCCGGTTCTGTAATTATATCGGCATTTGTTTCCCTTACCTTGACCCCAATGATGAGCACCCGGATATTGAAACCGCATAAACAAACCGGTCCGGTTGCCAGGTTGGTCGGGAAAATAATTGATGGAATGGCTGAACGATATCAAAAATCGCTTGAGCATTTTTTTAAACGGCGTTGGATTGCATTGCTGATAATGGCAGCTTCCATTGCTATTATTTTTGCTGTAGGCAGCAGAATCCCCTCTGAGCTAGCACCGATGGAAGATAAAAGCAGGTTATCAATTCAGGCAACCGCACCCGAGGGTACTTCGTACGAACTTATGGACGCCTACGTTAAAAGCCTGATTGATTTTGCGGATACCCTTCCGGAAAAGCAGGCGTTAATTGCCCTTACTGCCCCTGGATGGGGTTCCGGGGGTGTAAATTCAGGTTTTGTTAGGTTGATGTTAAAAGATCCATCCCAAAGGAAAAAGACCCAACAGCAGCTTGCTGACGAAATCACAAAATTTATTAAGAATAGCAGCTTTGCACGAACTTATGTTGTTCAGGATCAAACCATCAGCACCGGAAGGGGTGGTGGACTACCTGTTCAGTTCGTGGTGCAGGCACCCGATTTTGAAAGGCTTCGTGCGGTTATTCCGGAGTTTCTTGCAAAAGCACAGGCCAGTGATCGTTTTCAGGCAGTTGATATCAACCTTAAATTTAATAAGCCTGAACTGAGGATTGAAATTGATCGCGATAAAGCCAGAGCTTCAGGCGTAACTGTTCGGGATATTGCAGAAGCGCTACAATTCTACTTCAGCGGTCAGCGTTATGGCTATTTTATCAGAGATGGAAAACAATACTATGTTGTTGGACTGGCTATGCGGGAATATCGCGATGATCCAGCTGATTTAATGAGCATATACCTAAGGAATGACAAGGGGAACCTGGTTGAACTTGGAGGTTTGATAAAATATTCCGAACAAAGCATGCCGCCACAGCTATACCGCTATAACCGTTATGTATCAGCAACTTTTAGCGCCATGCCGGCTCCGGGATTTACGCTGGGGCAAGGAATTCAAACTATGCGTGATATTGCAGCATCTACACTTGATGATAGCTTCTCCACCACATTAACAGGAACTTCGGAACAATTCGAAGAAAGTTCCAATAGCCTTTACATGGCTTTTAATTTACCTTATCCTTGCTGCCCAATTCGAGAGCTTTAAAGATCCTTTAATAATAATGCTTACTGTACCCCTGGCTCTTGCAGGTGCGTTACTTTCCTTGTGGATTTTTGGACAAACAATGAATATTTTCAGCCAGATTGGCATTATTGTTTTGGTTGGTATTGTTACAAAGAACGGGATACTTATTGTTGAATTTGCCAATCAGAAAAAAATCAAGGGAATGGATTCCAAAACAGCTGTAATTCAAGCTGCAGCACAGCGTTTAAGACCCATCCTGATGACAAGCCTGGCTACCATTTTTGGCGCAGTTCCTATTGCCCTGGCAATCGGAGCTGCTGCAAGAAGCCGGGTTCCCATGGGTATTTCAATTATTGGCGGGTTACTTTTTTCTCTGATTCTGACTCTTTATGTTATACCCACGCTTTACACCTACATTTCCAGAACAAAATCTAATATCAAACATGAAGAAGGAATATCACAGGATATTAGCCACAACTAGTTTGCTCTTGCTTGTCTTACCGGTAATTGCCCAGGATACGCTTACCCTTGGTGAAGCCATTCGTATTGGCCTGGAAAATAATTTCAGTATCCGGGTGGCTAAAAATGATTTCTTGATATCAAAAAATAATAACTCTCTGGGTAATGCCGGGTTTTTACCAAACCTAAGCGCTAACGCAGGGGACAATTTATCCATTCAAAACACTGAAAAAAACCTTAGGGCCGGAGGCACTGAATCATCTGATTTGAATACCACAACCCTTTCCGGATCGGTTGCCCTTAACTGGACTCTTTTCGATGGGTTTAGCATGTTTATTACAAGAAAACAACTTGGCAATTTAGAAAAACAGGGAGACTTAAAACTTAGAATGGCTGTTGAGGATGCCGTTGGTTCAATAATTATCACCTTTTATGAACTGATTCAGCAACAAAAGCAGATTAACAGCCTTGAAGAGTCGCTCAAGTTATCGAGAGAACGGCTCCGGATTGCCAAAGAAAAAAGTAAAATCGGGGCAGGTTATCAACTCCTGGAGATACAGGCAGATGTGGATCTTCATGCGGATAGTTCCAACCTGCTAAAGCAGGAAAATATCAGGCTTAACTTGCTGGTTGAATTAAACTACTTGCTGGGTCGTGATCCAGGTGTCAAATATGAAATCAGGGAGATCCCGATTGGGTTTTCAATCCAGAATACAGAAGATGTTCTAACTGGATTAAACGGTCAAAATGCAGAGCTGCTTTACGACCGGTTAACCCTTGACAATAAAGAACTCAACATTAAATATTACCAGGCAGGCCGATACCCAAAAGTTGGGTTAACATCATCCTACGGCTTATATAATTATAATTATTCAGCAGGTGGCAATCTTAGCCAAAGAATTATGGGCCCTGCTTTTGGAATTACTGCCAGTATAAATCTTTTCAATGGGTTTAACCTCACAAGAAATATCAAAAATGCCAGGATTCAACTTGAAACCCAGCAAGTTCTATACTCTCAAAAAGACATCCTGCTAAGGAGCTATGTTTTGAAGTATTTGAACGATTTCAATCTTGCCATGGCGCTGATAAAAACAGAGGAGGTTTCCATGAAGCTTGCAACCCAGAATCTTACCATTGCCATGGAAAAATACAAGCTGGGTGCCATTAGCGATTTTGAACTTCGTGAAATACAAAAGAAGCTCTTAGACTCCCAGTCGAGGTACTATTCAGCCCAGCTATTGGCAAAATCTGCCGAAATCGAGCTGAAAATCTTATCAGGAATTCTTTTAAACGATATTCAACCCGAAAAGTAGTAGGGTTTACTCATTATTTCTACCAAAGAGCCCTTTAACCAATTCTTCAACCTTCCCGATTGGAATTAGTTTGATGTCCTGGGGTTTAACCTCAAGTCCTTTGGTATTGTATTTTGATATGAACATTTTATTCATGCCCAATTTCTGAGCCTCTGAAATTCGCTGATCGAGCCGGTTGACCGGTCGAATTTCGCCGGAAAGCCCAACTTCGGCAGCAAAACAGGTTGTTCCGGCAATCGAAGTATCAAACGTCGATGAAAGAATTGAAGAAATGATTGCCAGATCAATGGCAGGATCATTAACCTTAAGCCCGCCAGCAATATTTAAGAAAACATCTTTGGTTGCCAGCTTAAACCCTGCGCGTTTTTCCAGAACAGCCAACAGCATATTCAAGCGCCGGGAATCAAAACCAGTTGTAGAACGCTGGGGCGTCCCGTATGCCGCAGTGCTCACCAGAGCTTGTGTTTCAATTAAAAACGGACGGGCTCCGTCAATGGTTGCAGCAATTGCAATCCCGCTTAGCGCTTCATCACGATGCGATAGTAAAATCTCAGATGGGTTGGTAACCTCAACCAGGCCGGTGTTTTGCATCTCAAAAATTCCGATCTCCGAAGTGGCCCCAAAGCGGTTTTTTGCTGAACGTAAAATACGATACATAAAATTGTTATCCCCTTCAAATTGCAGAACAACATCCACAATATGCTCTAAAACCTTTGGCCCGGCAATACTCCCATCCTTAGTTATATGGCCAATAAGGATTACCGGAACCCCGGTGGTTTTTGCATATCTTAACAGGGATGCTGCCGTTTCCCTCACCTGGGAAACGCTTCCAGGTGACGATTCAATTGTATCGGAATAGAGGGTTTGAATTGAATCAATGATGATTAATTCCGGTGCGGTATTCTGGGCTTGTGTGATAATATTGTCAAGCAGGGTTTCATTCAGGATAAGGCATTCCTGATTATCCTTGTTAATCCGGTCTGCCCGAAGTTTTACCTGTCGTGCGCTCTCCTCTCCCGAAATGTAAAGCACTTTAATGTGCTTCAACCCGAGGGCTAGCTGCAGAGCAAGGGTTGATTTCCCAATTCCAGGCTCTCCCCCGAGTAGAATCAATGATCCCGGGACAACTCCCCCGCCCAGGATTCTATTTACTTCATTAATTTGGGTGTCGATCCGCCTCTCGTTGCTCGATTCAATTTCCTTGAGCAGAGTGGGGATAGCATGCCGTGAAATATCAACTAAACCGGATCTTGCAGATGTATCCTTGGTAATTCTCTCCTCAACATACGTATTCCACTCGCCGCATGCCGGGCACTTTCCAAGCCATTTCACCGACTCGGCACCACAATTCTGGCATACATACATTGATTTGGTTTTGGCCATGGGGGTAATCTACTCCTTACATATCTTCTTTACAAGCTCCGTCAAGGGAATAGTAGGTTCGTTCAGAATAAGCTTCCCGTGAAATGTTTTTAAAGATTGCTCAATCAGCTCCCTATCCTTTTCTGGTGAATGAACACAACATGTGATTTCTTTGGGTTTAACAATATCTACAAATTCGGCTGGGTTATCAGTTTCACATATATACACAGCTGTAACAACCTGTAATGAAGCCAGGTCAAACGCCCTCATATCCTGTGGGATTAAAGGGAAATCCTCCCCTTTATCTTTTTTTACCGCTCCATCATTTTTTACACCAACCACAAGAACATCCCCGTGTTTTTTTGCATTGGTAATCAAATCAATAACACCGGGATGCAAAATATCAAACGTGCCAAATGCCGCTGTTATTTTTTGTCCCTTAAAGTGCCAGTAAGCAACCATTCTTTCAAGCTCAGGTCGTAAAAGAATTTTCTTTTTGATGATTTCCTGTTTATCCATGAGATGCCAGATTTTTAATTTATTGTGTATCCTTTTTCTTGTGAAGGAACAAAAGAGCCATAAATATAACACCCAAAACAACAACAAGCAAGGTTTGTGACTCATGAGAAATGGTGGCGAAAACCAGACCGTCCTCCCGCCCAATTCCATAAACTCCAAGCCCCATTGACGTTATAATATGAAAGGCACCAAACCCGCCTTGAACAGGAACCACCATTCCAAATGATCCGACAACCATTAGAAAAAGACCGTCAATAAAGGTTAATTCGCTGGTAGGTGTGGTAGAGAATACGAGCAACCATGTCATCACCCAATATAAAAACCAAAGCAGGAATGAGTAAAAAATGAACATCCAGCGAGACTTCATTCTGATAATTGACCTCAGTCCGTCAATAACCCCATAGTACATGCCTTTAACTTTGCTTTTAACCTTAGCACCAAAAAGGTTAATTTTAATAAGGTAGAGCAATATTACCCCAAATAGTATAAATGCAGTAATCACAATGACAGAGATATACGAAAAACTTGCGGCTTTATTGAAAAGAGGGGTGGCTATTTTATCTAAAATAAATCGGCCAAAAAAATCTATCTTGATAAAAAAAATGCTCAAAAGGCTGATAAATAGCATAACCAGATCCGACGCCCGCTCTACTATTACTGTACCAACTAACGATTCAAAGGGAATGTTCTCGGTTTTTCTCAAAGTTCCACACTTTGTTATTTCGCCAAGTCTTGGAAATGCCAGGTTGGCCAAGTAACCAACCATAACTGCGCCGAATGTATTCTTAACTGATGGTTTTTTACCAAGAGGTTCAATTAGCAAACGCCAGCGCAACGAACGGACTAAGTGCGCTAAAACACCCACTGCCAGTGAGAGTATAACCCAAAAATAGTTCGCTCTTTTAAAGCCATCAACTATAACATTTACATTTACATTGCTAAAAGCAAAATAAAGGAGTATTGCAGCGAGTGCAAAAAACAGGAGAAAATTTAATAGCTGTTTTAACTGGTTGTTCAAGTTATAATTCAAAGATTAAATGAGCTTATTAGTTGCAGTATCGGGAAAAATTACGTTTGGCTTGAATTTTTTTGCCTCCTCAAAATCCATTGTTGCATAAGACATGATGATAACAACATCCCCAACAACACATTTCCTGGCGGCAGGGCCATTAAGACAAATCTGACCTGATCCGCGCTCCCCTTTAATCACATAGGTATCCAATCTTTCCCCGTTGTTTATATTTACCACCTGCACTTTTTCGTTGGCTATTATATTTGATGCATCCATTAAGTCCTCATCAATGGCAATGCTGCCAACATAGTTTAAATTGGCTTCGGTTATGGAAACCTGATGAATTTTTGATTTTAATACTTCGATAAACATTGCTATTACAAATATTTATTTAAAAATTACATTGTCAATTAGCCTTACACTCCCGGCTTTTACGGCAATACACCCAACAACTGATTTTGCATCATCCCAGCTGGATACTGGTTCCAGTGTAAAGGAATTGGCCAATTCAAAATATTCAACAACCAGGTTAGGGTCTTTGTTTATGGTAGATACCACCCAATCTGCCAAATTTTTAATAGTATCCTGTCCGGCCTTGTTGCAGGCTTCGAAAAGTGTTTTTGAAATCAGAGATGCACTTTGCCGCTGCTCCTTTGAAAGCAACAAGTTCCTGGAACTCATCGCCAACCCATCTTTTTCACGGATTATCGGACATGGGACAATTTCAACCCGTAAATCAAGCATTTCCACCATTCTCCTGATGATCGCCAGCTGCTGAAAGTCCTTTTGTCCAAAATAGGCTCTGGTGGGTTGAACTATATCAAAGAGCTTACTCACTATTTGTGCAACGCCATTAAAATGCCCCGGCCGGTGTTGTCCCTCCATAACCTTGTCCAGCTGGCCAAAATCAAAAACTCTTTTATCAGGTTCGGGATACATCTCGTTCTCAGTTGGAGCAAAAACAAAATCAACTCCTTCATTTTTTAAAAGTGATAAATCAGTTTCCAGTGTTCTTGGGTAATTTTTAAGATCCGTTTTATCGTTAAACTGAGTGGGGTTAACAAAAATGCTGACTCCTGTGATAGAATTATCATTCTTTGATTGGTGTACCAGTGAGATATGCCCTGCATGCAATGCCCCCATAGTTGGGACAAAACCAATTGAAGTTTGGTTTTTATGGTATAAATCAAGATATGATTTAACTTCAGGTATTGTCTTAAGTATTTCCATCGAGCTAAAAAATCATAAGTAAAAATCCCGGCAAAGGTCGTAATTTTTTATAAACTCGCTATAAATCAGCATAAAAAAACAAATGTTAAACAGCATTTAAAAAAATATTGCTGGTTATCAATCAGAAAGGGGGTTAAAATTGTAGTTTTTTTTTTATACTTTTGTAAAAATTTTGGAACTACCCGGGTGCAGGTACCAAATTACCGAATCCGGGTTTTGTACCTCAGGTAATTAATGAAACCTGATAATTGATGAAAAACGTAAAGGTTTTATTTGTTTCACAGGAGATTATGCCCTATTTGCCGGAAAGCGAAATGGCAATTATAGGTCGAAACCTACCACAGGGAATTCAGGAAAGAGGGAAAGAAATTCGTACATTCATGCCAAGGTTCGGCTGTATCAACGAGAGGAGAAACCAGCTGCACGAGGTGATCCGCCTTTCAGGGATGAACCTGGTTATAGATGATACTGATCACCCGCTTATAATTAAGGTTGCTTCCATTCAAAGCGCCAGGATGCAGGTTTACTTTATTGACAATGAAGATTACTTTCACAGAAAGTTCACCATAAACGATGAAAATGGTGCGAACTTCCCTGACAACGATGAGCGTGCGGTTTTCTTTGCCAGGGGCGTGATGGAAACTGTAAAAAAACTTCGTTGGGCTCCGGATATTATTCATTGTCATGGGTGGATGTCGGCTTTTATACCAATAATGGTTAAAAAAACCTACAACGACGATCCCCTTTTCGCAAAATCAATCGTAGTGTACTCCGTTTACAACGATGCATTTGAAGAGCAGCTGGATGTTTCGGTTAAGAACAAGATGCTTTTTGAAAATATCTCCAAAAAGGACCTGGAGCTGCTCAAGCAACCAACCTATGTTAACGTATCAAAACTTGCTGTTCAGCATTCAGATGGCGTTATTCTCGGGCATCCTCAAATTAATTTAGAAGTGCTTGAGTATATCAATTCGTCCGGAAAGTACGTTTTACCATATCAAAATATGGAAACTTATATCGATTCATACAATAATTTTTACGATTCGCTATTAAATAATTCAACAGATGAGCAAAAGAAGAAGTAGTTTGGCTGTGCGTGTTTTTAAATCACCTGTGTTCTTTCGATTCAAATCAATTATTCTAGCACTTATAGTGGTTCCCTGGGTAACTTCCTGCTATAACGACCCCGAGCTGATTGGAAAAAGTCTTCTCCCTGACGATGACTTATACTCCATAAAGGTTGATACCTCCTTTAAAGTATCGGCCTATACTGTAACCCTGGATTCGCTCTTTACCTATGGATCAACTTACGCAATCATGGGGTGCGTAAAAAACGATGTTTTTGGGTTAACCAAGTCGGAATTTGCTTTTGAGGTGGGTGTTGGTAACTATAAATATTTTAAGGAGAATGCTTTTCAGAAATTTCCCACCCCTGACTCTGCTTTTATCAGTTTTAAGCTTTACGACCGGTTTCCCGCAAGCACCTCACCGTTAACATTCAGGTTGTTTGAACTGAAAGATAGCCTTTCAACACAAAATGGTTTTGATTCAATGGAAGGTAAATACCATCTCTATCAAATCTCTTCTACTACATATTCCGGTGACTCAATCCTCAAGTTTTACTTACCCCCGGTTTACACACAAAACATTTTACGCGCCGATTCTTCGGTTTTTATGAAAGATTCTACCTTTAAAAAGTTTATCAAGGGATATTACATAACCTGCGATAACCTTACGAGTACTGGTGGTGCAATAAACAGGTTTTTGATTTCAACCACTAAGGCTGGCATTGGGTACTACATATATTTTCACAACGTTCTAAATGATTCACTTACCTATAAATTAGCTGTAAACTCCTCACAACCACATGCAAATGTAATTAAACACGATTATTCACTAGCCTCAGCAGGTTCAAAAATACATAACCTAAACGATACCATTAACCAGGATTCAGTGTTTTACTTACAGGGCTTAGGGGGTGTTAGGGGAATGCTTAAATTGAATGATGTTGCCGCATGGATACAAAAAATGCCCGTAGCCATTCATAAAGCTGAGCTAAGAATCCAGATGGAAAATAATTCAAATATGCCCTCTGATTCATCCATAAAAACCATTTATTTCAACATGGGGAGAACCTATGGCTATAACAGCAGTACGGGTTTATATTACAAACCCATTTACGATTACTATATTAGTAAGGTTGATTATTCCTCGTACTTCAAGCCCAGAAAATATTATTCATTTGATATAACATATCAGCTGCAGCAGCTGATTAAGGGGAAAATAACCCAAAACTCAATCTACATTGAACCAGAAAGTTTTACAAACAGTTACAGCCAAACTGTTCTAAGAAGCGGACGACATAGCCACCCAATCAAGTTAATCATCACTTACACTAAACTGAACTAACCTATGTGTGGGATTGTTGGATACATCGGCCATCGGCAGGCCTACCCTGTTATAATAAATGGCCTAAAAAGACTAGAGTACAGGGGATATGACTCAGCGGGTATATGCATCATTAATGGAAAAGTCCAGCTCTCAAAATGTAAGGGAAAGGTTACCGATCTGGAGGCCAATGTTGGAACAACCCCTCTTGCCGGGACAATCGGGATAGGTCATACCCGTTGGGCAACACATGGCGAACCAAACGATATCAATGCCCATCCCCACATGTCGATGAATGAGAAATTTATTCTCATCCACAATGGGATTATTGAAAACTACAGCAGCCTAAAGGCAAAACTTGAAAAAAGAAATTACTCCTTCGTTTCCGATACCGACACTGAGGTTTTAGTGAACCTGATCGAATATATCTATCTCAAAGGGAATATTAATGCTGAAATTGCCGTAAGACTCGCTCTGACAAAAGTTGTTGGAGCTTATGGAATTGTGGTTATCTGTCGCGACGAACCCAACACGCTAATTGCTGCACGAAAAGGAAGCCCTCTTGTTATTGGCGTTGGCGAGGATGAGTATTTTGTTGCATCGGATGCAACGCCCATTGTTGAATACACAAATAGTGTTATATTCCTGAACGACAACGACGTGGCAGTTATCAAGAAAGGTGAGCTTATACTTAAAACCATATATAACGAGGCGCTTAAGCCCAACATCCAAACCCTTGATCTGGATATAGAAGAGATTGAGAAGAACGGCTTCGACCATTTTATGCTCAAGGAGATTTTTGAACAATCCCGGAGCATTCACGATACATTCAGGGGAAGGATTTCAAGTGATCTAAAAGAAATCCACCTTGGAGGTCTTTATAACGTATTGCCCCGTTTAATTGAAGCGAAACGGATTATCCTCATTGGTTGCGGAACATCCTGGCATGCTGCATTGGTGGGTGAATACCTGTTGGAGGAGTTGGCGCGGATTCCGGTTGAAGTTGAATACGCCTCGGAATTCAGGTATAGGAATCCTATTATTTACAAAGATGATATCGTAATTGCCATCAGCCAAAGTGGTGAAACCGCTGATACTTTGGCGGCTATAAGGCTTACCAAGCAGGTTGGGGCAATGGTTTTAGGAATCTGTAATGTGGTAGGATCAAGTATTCCTCGTGAAACAGATGCCGGGGTTTACACCCATGCCGGACCCGAAATAGGTGTTGCCTCAACAAAAGCTTTTACGGCTCAGGTTACCATACTAACTATGCTGGCAATATTGCTGGGTCGCCGGAGAGGAGTGCTCAATCAGGAAACATACCGGGATCTTATCAGGGAGATTACTCTAGTACCCGATAAAGTGGAAAAAATTCTTCAACTCGATAATCAGATCGAGAAAATAGCTGCCATATTTAAAGATGTTTCCAACTTCCTCTATCTTGGCAGGGGGTATTTTTTCCCCGTTGCACTTGAGGGCGCTTTAAAACTCAAAGAAATTTCATACATCCATGCCGAGGGCTACCCCGCCGCAGAAATGAAACACGGACCAATTGCGTTGATTGACAACAAAATGCCGGTTGTTGTAATTGCAACAAAAGACAGCAGCTACGAAAAAATTGTGAGCAATGTTCAGGAGGTAAAGGCCCGGAAAGGTGTTGTTATTGCCATTGTATCTGAGGGTGATAAGCTGATTAAGGATATGGCAGATTATGTAATTGAGATTCCCCAGTCGCACGAAGTGGTTGGTTCGCTGCTGGCGGTAATTCCTTTACAACTGCTGGCATACCATATAGCTTTGATGCGAGGCTGTAATGTTGACCAGCCAAGGAATCTGGCCAAGTCGGTTACGGTAGAGTAAATAGGGTATTCCCGAGATTTTTTACCTGTTATACTGTTGCTCGTAATACTTATTGTATTCACCAGATAACACATTGTCAAACCATTTCTGGTTTTTCAAATACCAGTCAACGGTTTTAGTAAGCCCTTCCTCAAATTGCAAAGATGGAGCCCAGCCCAATTCATTCTTTAGCTTGGTGGAATCTATTGCATATCGTAAATCGTGGCCTGCACGATCTGTAACAAAGTTTATCAGCTTTTCGGATTCTCCTTCGCCTCTTTTCAGGCTAACATCCATTATTTTACAAAGAAGCCTAATCAGGTCAACATTTTTCCACTCATTGTTTCCGCCTATATTGTAGGTTTCTCCTATTCCCCCGCGATGAAAAATCAAGTCAATTGCTGCAGCGTGATCTTCTACATACAACCAGTCACGCACATTTTCTCCTTTCCCGTAAATTGGTATTGGTTTACGGTTTTTAATGTTATTAATTGCCAGAGGGATCAACTTCTCGGGAAATTGATTCGGCCCATAGTTATTAGAACAATTAGATATTATAACAGGTAACTTGTATGTATGATAATAAGCCCTCACCAAATGATCTGATGATGCTTTTGAAGCAGAGTATGGACTTCGGGGATCATAAGCGGTTTTTTCAGTGAACAACCCATCATTTCCCAGGCTACCGTACACTTCGTCTGTAGAAATATGATAGAACAATTTTCCCGAGAAATTATCATTCCAGCTCTTTCTCGCTGCGTTTAACAGGTTTACCGTTCCAAGAATATTGGTTTTAACAAACTCCATGGGATCGCTTATTGATCGGTCAACGTGCGATTCGGCAGCTAAATGTATCACCCCAACAATCTGAAAGTCCGAAAATACTTTCTTTACCAGTTCCTCGGAAGTTATATCCCCCTTGATAAATCGATAGTTCGGTTGATGTTCAACATCTGCAAGGTTTTCAAGGTTTCCGGCATAGGTAAGTTTATCCAGGTTAATAATCTGGTAATCGTCGTATTTGTTTACAAATCTTCTTACTACATGAGACCCGATAAAGCCGGCACCACCTGTTATTAAAATTGTTTTCCCCATTGAAAATGCTTGTTATTCAGCCATTAAAATAATTGCGAAAATTACTAAAAATCTTTTTAGATATATAGTAAAAGCATTAAATTTGCACCCACATTAAAAAGAGCGGCTCGTAGCTCAGCTGGTAGAGCACGTGACTCTTAATCATGGGGTCGAGAGTTCGATCCTCTCCGAGCCGACAAACGCCA
>CAZKHG010000057.1:4315-20084 GCA_964552655.1 uncultured Rikenellaceae bacterium | reverse complement strand
CTGTTACTTACGATGGCAGTTATGTAAAATTTTATGTTAATGGTCAGTTTGATCAATCATTTGCTTTTGGAGGGATTGTCGACAATTACCCATCAAATTTACATATCGGCTCAATAAACGGCACCCAAGATTTTTTCAATGGCTCTATTGATGAGGTTAGATTCTACAACCGACCACTTACTCAAACCGAAATCTCCCAGCTCTACGCTAACTACTATGCACCACAAACATTAGTTGCAATCCCCGGTAATGGAGAGGTTACGCTAAAATGGAGTTCAGAGAGAATAAGTGAGATTAGCCAGTACAATATATACCAAGATGGCGTAAATGTTGGAACGGTAAATGTTTCTACTGTAAATGATACCGTTTACACGGTCACAGGGTTAACCAATTACCAAAAATACAATTTCTATATTACATCAACGGATATATATGCCAACGTAAGTCAACCCTCCCAAACGATTACTGTTTTCCCCAGCGAAATGGTAACCGACTACGATGGGAACAGCTATTCCACGGTTATGATTGGAACCCAAATTTGGATGGCCGAGAACCTGAAAACTACCTCTTACCGAAATGGTGATCCAATTCCTGAGGTTACTGATGGCTCGTCTTGGGCAGGCCTTTCATCTGGTGCATTCTGTAACTCAAATAATAATTTATCCTTTGCTGAAGTTTATGGCAAATTGTATAATTTCTATACAATAGTTGATTCTCGTGGACTTTGTCCGTCTGGTTACCATGTTGCTACTGATTTAGATTGGTATACTTTGGAAAACTTTGTTGATGCAACTGTAAATGACCCAAATGCTACATCATGGAGGGGAACGGATATTGGAACAAAATTAAAATCAGCCACTGGATGGGCCAGTAGTACAGGGACAGATGATTTTGGACTTGGCTTACTAGGTGGAAGTTATCTTAATCTTGATGGAAATTTCTATAATCTAACCACCGGAGGATTTTGGTGGACATCTAATTCTAGTGATGCTTCTAATTCATGGTGTCGTTTTGCATCATACGATCAGAGTACTATGGGAAGGGGTTTAAATTCAAAAATCAATGGTTTATCTATCCGTTGCCTTAAAGATCAACCTTCTAACCTTGTTGCCTACTACCCATTTAATAGCAATGCTCAGGATGAAAGTGGTAATGGGTTCAATGGGGTTGAAACCAACGGGGTTGCCCTTACAAACGACAGGTTTGGTAATGCAAATAAAGCCTATAGCTTTGATGGCGTTGATGACTATATTTTTATTACCGATCCGGTACCAGCTCCGCTTCAAATCCAAAACGAGATAACATTATCTGCATGGATTTATGTAACATCTCTTCCAACCGGGGATTCACAGCTGGGCATGATTGTCGGCAGCCAGTACGATCCAACCATGTCAGGGGCAAGCATTATGTACGACGGAAGATTGAATTCCGATGGTCAGCCATGTCCTCCTGGGCATATCCACTTCCAGATAGGTAACGGGAGCTGGCATGTTACCAACTCCAACTCGGTGATACCCACCAACCAGTGGGTATTGATTACCGCAACCCGCAAGGCCAATGAGGATGGTAAAATTTACTATAACGGGGTACTTCAACCCTCCACAAGCGAATCCTGGGATGGAAGCGCAACCTACAACTCCTCTTGGTTTGCAATTGGCCAGCAGAAAGGGCTAAACCGACCTTTTAACGGAAAGATTGATGAGGTGAGGGTTTACAACCGGGCGCTAAGCCAAGCTGAAATAGACGACCTTTATGGCGGTTTCAACTCCCTGCCAACTGTAACAACCACAACCCCTTGGGATGTTTACGATACCCAGGCCAGTGTGGGCGGTCAGGTAACCAGTGATGGAGGTAATACCGTTACCGAATCCGGGATTTACTACAGCACTCAGCCCGATCCGGTTGCCCATGGGACAAAGGTAGCCTTAAGTTCAGGCATTAACGCTTTTGGAACAACACTTACCGGTTTACTTTCTGGTACAACCTATTATGTCAGAGCATATGCAACAAATAGTTCCGGCACTACATTTGGAATTGAGATTCCTTTTACTACAACAGGGCCACCCTCTAATTTAACCATGCTTACCGGAGGTTCTGCTAAAACCTGGAAGCTGATAAGAACTACAACAAACAACAGGTATCCGCTGGAGGTTGGGGCACTCGATCATTCAGCCATCTGGTGGGCGTTGGGTTATAATAACAATGATGGGGCAAATCGTCCTTGTCTGTTCAACGATGAATGGACCTTTGGAATTGATAATTCGATGGTATATGATGCCAAAGGGGATTATTACTCTGATTTGATCTTTAGCCCAATACACAATTGCCTTAGTACTTCATCAATGGTTGGTATTAACGGTGAAGATCTATCGGCATGGAACAGCGGGACGCATAATTTCGAAATCATCGAAGGAGGAATCCCAAAGGTTAAGGTGAACGGGGCAGGTGCCTTTATTGGATTTGTCAAGCTCGGCGATGGTATTGAGGTAACAAGCACTAACCCTATAGTTGTTCCATCTTCTATAACTTATGATATTGTTAAATTAACAGATGGTGCTGTTGATACTCTTATTGTTGAAGGCAATTACAGTGAAAATGCTGTACCTACCGGTTATTGGAGGTTTGTACTAGTTCATTACGATAACCCGGCCGATGAACCGGCAATACCAAGCTATCTGATACCAACGGTATCCACAGTTGAGGCGGGAAGTATCACAAGTGATGCTGCAGTAAGCGGTGGCAATATTACTTCCGATGGGGGTTTGCCAGTTACAGCACGTGGTGTGGTGTGGAGCACCTCGCATAACCCAACGGTTGAGACCAACCAGGGAATTACCAATGAGGGCAGTGGCACCGGTGAATATATCAGCAACCTTACCGGCTTAAACCCAAATACGCTGTACTATGTCAGAGCCTATGCAACCAATAGCCTCGGGACAGCTTATGGGAATGAGGTCAGCTTCGTCACATCGGGTAGTGCTGTCAGTACCGATATAACAATCGGAGCGGGTTCAATAACTAATGCAAGCCTCCCGGTAGAGCCTTACTATGGCTATACCTATTCGCAATCCATTTATCTCCAAAGCGAGATCAATACAGCTGGTCAGATTAAAACCATAAAATATTACTATAACGGGGGTACCTCCTGGAGCGATAATATTGTGGTTTATATGGGAACAACTGATCAGACAACACTTGACAACTGGATCCCCTTCGCCAATCTCACCCAGGTTTATTCAGGACTATTAACTGTTACAACAACTCCCGGTTGGGTGACAATTACACTAGATACTCCATTCAACTATAACAACACGCAAAATCTGGTTATTGCTGTTGATGAAAACACGCCAGGGTACCATAATAGCGGGGATGAATTTTTCTGTACAAGCTATTTAACCAACAGGAGTATTTTCTTTTACGATGATGTAACCAACCCTGATCCGGTATCCCCACCATCCGGAACTCTTACCATAAATGTTCCCAATATTGTGATAAATATTGAAACATCAACCATACCTGTACTACCCACTGTTACAACAACACCTGTAACGTCAATTGCTTCAAGTACTGCAATATCCGGAGGTAATATCACATACGATGGTGGAGCATTGGTAGTTACCCGTGGCGTGGTATGGAGCACATCACACAGTCCTTCTCTTTTAACCAATATGGGTATGACCAATGATGGAAGCGGAGCAGGTGAGTTTACAAGCAACCTTACCGGGCTATCCCCTCTTACAACCTATTATGTTGTTGCCTATGCAACAAATAGTGCCGGGACAGCTTATGGTACAGAGGAAAGTTTCACCACTCTGACTGCAACCGGAACTTTTGCAGGTGGTACCGGAACCCAGGCCGATCCTTACCAGGTTGCCACGGCAGACCAGCTTAATAATGTAAGACTCTTCCTTGGTTCTGCAAATACAGATGTTTACTTTATCCAAACCGCAGATATTGACCTGGGTGTTTCCCCGTGGAGTGATGGCGAGGGATGGGAACCCATTGGAAATACCACATCACAATTCTACGGGAATTACAACGGGAATGGTTATACCATTACAAATCTTTATATAAACAAGCCTACTCAGAATTACATCGGTTTGTTTGGTTGGGTAAAGGAAGGAAACCTAAGCGCAATAAAATTAATCAATGTTAACATAATTGGGAACCAGAGAGTAGGTGCTCTGGCCGGACAGCTCAGGGACAACTCCGGGGCTTACAACTGTTATTCTACAGGGGTAGTAAAAGGGCAACTCTTCCCGGCAGGTCTGGTTGGAAACCTCTACTATGGTTCAATTATTGAAAGTTGCTACTCTTCGGTTAATGTTGAAATGGTTACCGGAACAAGCACAAATCAACAGGCCGGTGGGCTGGTAGGGCGAGCTTCCTTCAACAGTGCCATTTACAACTCCTTTGCAACTGGTAATGTGGCGGGGTTGGGTTATAGTGCTGGTGGCCTTGTTGGCCTGGTTACCGATTTTACACCAATTACCAATTGCTATGCAACAGGTCAAGTATCCGGGAACTCTTACGTAGGAGGGTTAATTGGAGGTTTACAGACCAGTACAGTGAACAATTGTTATTCTGTTGGCAAGGTCAGCTTTACCGATCAGGGTGGCGGTTTGATTGGTTACCTTTACCCCGGTGAATCAACGGTTACAAACTCATACTGGAATACCGAAACCAGCGGACTTGCTTATTCGGCCAGCGGAACCGGGAGGAATACCTATGAGATGCTATTCTCCTCCTATTTTACAGGATGGGATTATTCCAGTACCTGGAATCAATATGATGGCTCAACTTACCCATTCCTGCAATGGCAGGGTTCCCCAGCTTCATATAACTATCCTCCAAGCTTTATTCCTCCTTCAGGCTTGACAGCAACCCCCGGAAATGGCAGCATTACGCTTAACTGGCAATACCCGTCGCTTGGTGGAGTATCCTATTTTATCATCTACAGGGATGGTTACTACATCAACACAACCGGATCTACAAGCTATTCCGATGGCGGGTTAACTAACTACACCAACTACACCTATTATATTACTGCTGTTTATGGCGGGAACGAATCATCCCCATCAAACAGTGTTGTAATGTTTCCACATACCGGGTTTAACGGGGGCGATGGTTCTGAGCTAAACCCCTATCTGATATCCAATGCCGGGGAATTGTACACAGTAAGGCTATACCTATCCTCACATTTCAGGCAAATTGCAAATATCGACCTGGGAGTTTACCCGTGGAATTATGGGGAGGGGTGGCAACCCATTGGTACATTTGGCAATAGGTTTACCGGAACTTACGATGGAGGTAACTACACCATCAGTAACTTAACCATAAGTATGCCTTCAACTCCCAACCCTGTTGGTTTATTCGGTTCAACCGATAATGGAGCCGTTATAAAGGATTTAACCATTAATAACGCATATATTACCGGAAATCAGTATGTTGGAATACTTTCCGGGGATGTTAATAACAGTTCGTTTACTAATATTACCACCAATGGCCAGGTTAACGGTATGAACTACGTGGGAGGTATTATCGGTGGATTATGGAATACATCAAGTTTATTTAAGAGTCATTCCTCTGGGTTAATCAACGCAACTGGTAACTGGGTTGGTGGTATTACCGGTATTAACTATAATGCCAGCACCATTAACAGCTGTTTTTCCGACGTGAATGTAACCACAACTGGGAACTCAGCCGGTGGGCTTTCCGGTACAAATGAGATGAAAAGCACTATATCTAACTCCTATTATAAGGGGAATTTATCGGGCAATCAGTACGTTGGCGGTATTACCGGATGGATGGATACCAGCTATGTGACCAACAGCTATTCCTATGGTTATGTTCAGGGCAACAGCAATGCTGGCGGGTTAGTCGGATATTCACAGCGGAACAGCGTTGTTATCAACAGCTACTGGAACACCCAAACCAGCGGGCAAGGTTCCTCTGCGGGCGGTGAGGGCAGATCAACCGATGACATGACCTACACCTACGCCTCAAACACATATGTGGGCTGGGATTTCACCAATATCTGGGCTGAAGATGCCGGTTACACCAATAATAGTGGTTACCCCTATCTCAGGATGTTGAATTTATCTTTGCCCACCGTTGAAACCGATCCTGTAACATCAATAACATTCAATTCGGCAGTTTCAGGGGGTAATGTATCTTCAGATGGTGGATTAGCGGTTACGGCACGAGGAGTTTGCTGGAATACCACCGGGAACCCAACACTAGCCGATAATTTTACCACTAATGGTTCAGGAACAGGAACCTTTGTATCATCTCTTTCTGGGCTGGCTATGGGTGTAACCTATTATGTTAGGGCTTACGCTACCAATAGCATTGGAACTGCATACGGGAATCAGATCAGCTTCAGCACTTTCGACCCCGCTTCAGTGCCATTCAGCCTGATAGGCGATACTTTCCTGAGCAATGATGGTGTAACACCCTGCGGTTGGGCATGTGACAAGGATATGACCTACATGGGCACAACCGGGAATGTTTCATCATATATTTTGTATAATCAGGATTTACCGGAGTATGTTCAGTTTAAAATCAGAAAAAATCATGCTTGGGATGAGAGCTACGGTTTCAATGAGGTTACGATAATTGGCGATCCCGCCAATTTTGTGGCGAATAGTGTAAATATTCAGGCATTAACCCGAAGAATATATGATATAACATTTACTGTTGATTGGGTTAATGGAACCTATACGCTAACCTTTACCCCGCTATCTCCCACATTAACCACATCACCTATCTCATCATTTTCTTACAATAGCGCTGTGGGTGGCGGAGAGGTTACCAGCGAGGGAATCTACTCTGTTACTGCACGGGGGGTTTGCTGGAGCACCAGTCCAAATCCTACAATTTTTGACAGCTATACGAATAACGGGTATGGTACAGGCACATTTTCAAGTAGCCTTACCGGGCTTTCAGAGCTTACCACGTACTATGTTAGAGCATACGCCACCAGTGGCCTTGGAACATTCTACGGTACAGAAATCAGCTTTGCAACCCGAGAAGTTTACCATGACGCCACAATAAGTTCAATTGCTTATACAGTGGATAACATCGCCGGAACCATTATTAATGTACTTAACACTGAAACGCTGGCAAACTTTAAGGCAAATCTTACACCAGCATCAGGTGCTAAGTTTGATGTTTACTGGAGTGATGGTTTTACCATTGCCACTGATCTCCAAAATGGTTACCTGGTTATTGTAACTGCAGAGGATGGATATACAACTAAAGTTTATACCATCACTCTTACCGAATGTACAGAAGTAATCAGCCAGATTCCATCCGGCTCAACATCTATCTGTCAGGGAACCACACAAACAAATTACACGACCTACTCCCCGCAGGCGGTATCGTACGTATGGGAAATTTCTCCCTCAACCGCCGGCTCAATTTCCGGAACCGGTACAACAGGAACCGTTTCCTGGAATTCTTCTTACAGCGGGACTGCACAAATTAGGGTAAGGGGCGTAAATGGACCCTGCACAAGCACCTGGACTGATTACCTGAATGTAACGGTTAACCCTCTGCCTTCACCAGTTACAATCAATGGGTTACAATCAGTTTGTAAAGATCAGAACTACGCAGAATACTCCGTAACAAACACCACGGGTATTACCTATAGCTGGGGGGTAAGCATGGGTTCAATAATGTCCGGCCAGGGAACTCCAGGCATTTTAGTTAGCTGGGGTGCTTTTTCAGGAACAGGAACAATCACTCTATCTCAAACCATTAGTTCAACTGGGTGTAGCCGGGTTGACCAGAAATCAGTTACAATCATAAATAGCATTGCTCCACCTGCCCCGGATGTCAGAAAGAAAGGTCGTATAAACATCCTTATTTGTACCAATCCAGATGTAAACGCATACCAATGGTACCTGAACGGAACCTCAATTGCCAGTGCAAATAAACAGTTCTACGTTGCAAGGGGTAATACTGGTTCTTATCAGGTAGAAATCACAAACAGTGTGGGTTGTAAGAATCGCTCTAACCCGGTTAATGTATCGGCTACTGCTACAATTCAATCTCCTCTGTCTATCTACCCGAACCCGGGTAATGGTAACTTTACTTTTAACCTGGAGTGCGAACCGGTTGGAGATGTTCGTATTTCAATCGTAGATTCCTATGGAATTGTGGTGCGAAGGTTTGAAACCTATAAGAGCGATTTTGTTTATGAGGGCCCGTTTATCCTTGATGATCTCAGGAGTGGTATTTACTTCGTTAAAGTTGAAGTTAACGGGATAAATGTTGATAGCCAAAAATTAATAATTCAGTAATCTCTACCAATATGAACTGGATAATGAAATATAATTTAAGCAATATGGCAAGCCTAAGAAACACTTGGTTTAAAGGGATAAACGCAAGCAAATTGTCTTACAGGTTATCTTTTCTTCTGCTTTTCTTTCTATTCCCACTGGGATTGTTCTCCCAGGAATTAACTGAGGAACAAAAACAAAACCTGGAGGTGAAAATCAAATTGCTGTTAAAAGATTATGAACTATATAACCAGTTTACCACAGATGGGGCAAGCCTTAACAGCGATTACATAAAGAATTTTATTGCTTTATTTGAAAGTCCCAGTAAAACAGGGTATTTCAATGATCTTTCTCCCACTGGCAGCGGGAGTTTCGATACCCCGGAGTTATACGTTAATTTTGTCCGCCAGTTTTACAGACAAGGGCTGGATGTTACCGTTAATCGTGACAACATCAACATAGTTGAAATTAAGCTTGAAAAAGGCAAGTTTAAAATTTTCACCTATGTCAGCAAAAAAGTAATCGGGATTTATAACAACCAGGGAATCAATAAATTTAACAAGGAGCTCTGTTTCATTTTCACTGCAACCACTGATGAAAAAGGCGGTTTTGGCAATCTTAAAATCAATGGCATTGTAACCAAGGAGCAATACGCTTCTATAGTTGCCAGCAGAAAAGGGAAGGGGCTGTATGCCGGTGTTGGCGGTATGTACACCCAAACCCAAATCTACGATGCCAATATTTATAATAGTGGAATTTGGACTGCCGGGATGAAGAGCTCTATCAATCCCCAGTTTGATTTGAATATTATGTTTACCAGAGGATTTGGGATAGGAACAGGGGTTCGGTTAGCAAAATACCAGACTGCTTTTACCCTTAGTGGTTATAATAACATGTCAGATTCACAAATCAAGGACGAGGATGGGGATACCTATCAACCCGTTCTTTCGGTTGGGGAGCTTATCGACACCAGAACCATTTCCTCTTTAGATATACCATTTATGCTTAAGTTCAGGATGGGTAAAGGCAAGGTGAGTTTTACCCTCGATATGGGGGTGATTTACTCCATGTACTCCAAAGCTAACTTTAACCTGGAAGGAAGCGCCACCAGATCAGGTTACTATAAAGATTTTAATGTTACATTGGAAGATATTAAAGAATTAGGTTTTGGAACTTATAATTATGGTTCAGGGGATTCATTCGATATGGAATTACCTGCCAATGGTCTTTCCGGGTATGCCGGGCTTGGATTTTTATTCCAATTATCACCCAAAGTTCTGATGAAAATAGGAACCGGCGTAATATATGGTATTACCCCGTTTGGCATGAATAATATTTCCGGCGATAATTTTTATACAAACCCTGATTTAAAACCATCAAACTATTTTAATTATACACTTGCCGCTCCCAGCAACAATACGACCATTCGATCGGCAGGTGCTGAAGTTGGACTAATTTTTAAACTCTTTTAATAAATACACGAGGTATGAGAAAAATTGCAGTTTTATTAATGCTGATGTTGATTACTGGGTTTATTAACCCCGGCATATCTCAATCCTTGGTTTTATCAACAGACCAGGGAAAAACCTGTAAGGTGGATATCTTTACAGGGGCAATTAAGGATAATTTCTTTGATGTTACCATCAAACCAACATGGGTTGGCGCTGATTTTAAACCAGTGATCGACAGATCATCCGTGATCTGCTTCGAAAAGGATAAAATCTTCAATAACCAGGCAGGGTTCATTAAACTTATCAGCCATAAAGATCAGACTGTAATAGCTGATAACGGGTTGATAAAGCTCACTTATGAAATCTCTGAGCGATTCGCCGGTGGCGACATCGTCCTGAAATTTCCGTTTATTTATGCTACCAGCAAAGATGCTGCTATGGACCCAAAAGCCAGGGAGGAGTTTACATTCAAACGTCCCCGCGATTTCTCACTGGCCATGAATGTCAAACAGGATGATATCACAGATAAGCTACCTCCTTACCTCGCAATTCTGCTTCCAAGAAAGGTGGAGGAGGGATTTAAACCCATTGTTGACACCTCGGCCATTAAGGTTCAGGTTTTGGCTACGGACGCATCGGGAGTAAGTTCTGTTACAATTAATAACAAACCAGCTACACAGCTAACCGATTCAACCTATATCATTGATTTACCGCTAGAGGTTGGTTATGAGAATACTATTACCGCTGCTGTAACCGACAGGCGGGGAAAAATTACCACCAAGCAGTTTAAAGTTGAGGCAAGACAACCAGCAGTTAAGACTGTAATTGCAGCAGCTCCCGTAACTCCTGTAGTGGAAACAAAAATTGAACTATCTGATGTTGACATAGATATTCCTGTAGTTGCCACTCCTGACCCAACAAAATTTGCGCTGATCATTGGGAATGAGGATTATAAAACCTATCAAACTTCCCTTCAGACTGAGATGAACGTTGAATTTGCCATTCGGGACGCTGAGGTATTCAAAGACTATGCTATAAAGGTAATGGGTGTTCCTGAAGAAAATGTGATCTTCAGAAAAAATTCAACTGCTCTTGAGATGCACAGGGCTATTAATCAGGTTAATGCAATTATCAAAAATTCCAAGGGAACGGCCGATGTGATAGTTTACTATGCGGGTCACGGGTTCCCCGATGAACAAACTAAAGAAGCTTATCTCGTACCCGTTGATGTTAGCGGTTCCGATCTGCAGTTTGCCATTAAACTGGCTGATTTTTACAAGAAATTAACAGAATTTCCATCCAAAAAGGTTACCGTATTCCTTGATGCATGTTTCAGCGGCGGTGGCCGTGAGCTTGGTTTGATGGCCGCCCGCGGGGTAAAGGTTAAACCTAAAGACAATATCTTGTCAGGTAATATTGTGGTATTCACAGCCAGCTCCGGGGAGCAATCCTCTTTGCCCTACCGCGAAAAACTGCATGGAATATTTACCTACTACCTGCTTAAAAAGCTTAAGGATTCCGGGGGTGAGCTAACCTATCAGGAGTTATCCAGCTACCTTACCTCAACCATTGGCATTCGCTCGGTAATGATAAACAACAAGGAGCAGAACCCACAAACCAATATCAGCCCAACCCTGAAGGATAACTGGAAGGAGTGGAAGATTAAATAGTTTTTTAGGCTTCAATAGATTTTACAAACAAAAAAACCACCGGGAATCCGGTGGTTTTTTTACATTCTTACTGTTAGTTAAAATTATTTTTCAATAAAAAGTTCATACCAAAATAAAATCCGGGAGTAAATGATTTATAGGACTTTGAGGTATTTAACCACAAAATATCCTTGACTTCACCTGAGAAATAGCTTAAATGAAGACCCGCATCTATATTAAACCAACGTGCTACGAAGTAATTGAATGAAAGTCCGCTATTAAGCTGAAATCCTGTTATGCTAGTTGTTTTATTTCTACTTTCGATTAATGATGGGAGTCCAGCTATATCATCAAAAATATTTTCATCATTAAGTTCTAATAAGGCCGGAATTGTTTCAAATTTACCAGAAACTAAAGAAATATCAGTTTTTAAGGAAAAACCTATTCTGTTTTTGTGGAAAAACAGGTAAGAAAAGCTGGGTCCAAAATAATTGATCCTGATCAAACTACCATCTCCCTCATTCTTGCCGGCTTTTAAACTTTGAGCATAGTTGTAGAATCGGAAATTTCCTCCTAAGGCAAAAGTATTGCTTAGAAAATAGCAAACTCTGAACCCGCCTATGTACACACCCTCATCGTAATCATATTCATCAATTGGAGTAGATGAAACCACCTGACCATTCTGTGTTTCCTGCCATACCAAAACTAAACTTTGTAAGAAACTATCTTCATTTTTCACAATTTCTTCTACATCACCTCCAATTAGGTTAGTACCTACCATATAATTCATCTCTATTGCAATTGCTTTTTTATGCGGAAAGCGGTGATTAACTGGTATTTGATTCTGCTTGGTTTTATTTTCAATATACACATCAGCATTGCCTGAATCTTCAACAATCTTTACGCTGGTGTTTTTTGTTTCCAGGCCTAAAAGTTGACCAGCTTCATTAATATAATAGTTTGGGGATTCTTTTAAGCGGAGTACCTTGCTTTTTTTCAGGGTATCAACAACATATGTCTGATTGTTGACGTTTGGTGGTTTACTAAAATCAAACCAATTATCTGTGCCTAAAGATCCATACTCTTCACCGATTGCTGTATTTGAAAAATCCAATTTCCGACTAATCAATCCATTATTATTGAATTTTCTGTCAATTTTAATTACCCCACTTCTGTTGCCATTAAATTCTTCAATCAGAAGATTTCCGTTTTCAATATAAATTTGATTATTACTTATTATTTTCTCAGTATTTCCCACTGTAAATGACATTTTGCCATCTATATAGCTGATCTGATACTTATTAACACCTACCTTGTTTATCTTAATTTTCAGATATGTATAAAAATTAGGGCCTTTCTGCTGCATAATTAGATACCCCTTTGAAAAATTGCTCAAATCTATTTCATTTTGAATGGCTGGAGATAGAATCATTTCAAAATCCGGATTATGAAGATTTTTGTTGTTATTAGTAAATTTGAACAACTCCTGTGGACTGCACTTAATCATTAATGGGGCGGAGCCAATCTTTTCAACTAAAACATGTAGAAACTTATTTGTTTCTGTGCTTGAAAACGTGATTTCCACTAACCCGTTTTCAAAGGCATCTTTTAAGGAGTAAGAGTTTTGTGAGTATAAATAACCGGACAAATTCACAAGAATTATTATCAAAAATGTTCCTAAGGTTTTCATGGCTTAAAAAGGTTATTTTAGGTTACGTTTTTAATGTTTGAGTTTCATATAGGGCTAACGGAAACTTTTTTTACTGTTTAATAAGCATTAATATTATATTTTAACGTAGTAAATAAGACCTTTTACCAAGGTAAAAACATTGTCATTTATATTTCTTTTTAGCTGTGCATCTTCCCTGATGGTAATTAAAACCTGATTTTTACTTAAGTAAATTATCATGTCTGACATTATTTCGATATATTCAGAATTCAATTTTATAATTTCATTACTGTTTAATTCAACTGATACAACTGTGGTATCCCCGTTACTATAATAACCAGCCATTGATCCGTCTTTTATTTTTATTATTAGGCTCCCTTTTTCAATATTTACGTCAGCATCAAAACCTAGATTAAATTTTGTTTTTGGTGGTATTGTTAACTCATATTTAAGTTTATTTCTAGAAATTGTCTTTTTAAGATGGAGCTTATACCCTTTTTCTGCATATTTTGATTGAGAATGCATTTTTAAATGGCAAGCTCGTTAGCCTAAATTGACTTGAAAATCCGGATGAGAGGCAATAAATTCTTTAATTTCAACAACATTCTTTTTTTCTACCAATCGATCAAATTCCATCCTTATTATTCTTTCTTTTATTCTATTTATTCTAATAATAACAGAATCATTATAAATACTTTTAGGAAATTTTATTATATAATCTTGATAAACTTTGATGCTATCAATAACACATGTTTGTATAAAACAAATTTTCTCAACCTGGTATTTTGCAGAATCATTATAAATACTTTCCGGGAATTCTTTTTGAAACTTTACAAGAGATTCAACATCATTTGATTTCTTAATCTTCTCCCACTCTTTCTTATCGGGATTACAGCTTATTATAATAAATGAACACCCAATAGCGAAGATAAATATGTTAGTATTTTTCATGATTAGAAGTTTTTCAATTTGTTATTCTTAATAGCCAAGCTTAATTACATTTCCATCAGGAGTTGTAATTGTGCCCTTCCCATTTTCATAATAATAGTGTTTATCCCTATCAACCTTAAAATGCAAGGGATTGATAGTATCACTGCTAAATGTATATCCTTCGAATACAGAGGTTCCTACCCAAATATGAGTGAGGCCATTACACCAAATTGAAGGACCACCTGTTCTGATCATCTGATAACTGGTTCCTGCTTTTTGTGTTGCAGTCAATTTCCCGTTTATCGTTTTTATTTCAATTTTACCAATCCCGTTACATACATTACTTGCCGAAAATTTGTCATCTTTAATAGCATAAGGATGAGAACACGAAAAAAACAATGATGTAATTAAGCAATAGAAAATAAAGATTGGTGCAGGTTTAAAAAATAAGGTTAATATCTTTTTCATAGTTGAAAATTTATACAATGCTATAATTGCTCCATAATTAAATTATTTACAGATATAGAATTCCATTCAGTTTTATCACTTCCCCACCAATAACCACAATCATGTAAACTTGAACAGCTAATACCAATAATCGTTGATGTTATATGGTTATCTATAACTGATATTATTTCTATTCTGAATTTATCAGACGGCGAACAAGCGGTACAACTAGTTTTAGTTGCCGATCCATTACATGTAAGAGTTATTTTATACTGCACATTTGGTTGAACATTAAAAGAATTTGAAATATTTGATGTAATAGTATTATCGGAAAGACGCACTACCCTTGAGCTAAAATTGATGGTTCCTGATCCGCCATTATTTGTAAAATCTGTCGAAATTACAACAGTTCCACTGCTGGGACTTAGCTGAGTAACAGTATAATTTGACCATGCTAATGCCGGAGGTTCTAATGGGGTACTACTAATTTGCGAACCATTAGATTTATTACCATTAAAATCAATAGTCTTGATAGCAAATGTATAGGACGTTCCATTTGTTAATCCGGAAATCACCTTTGATTGAACACCTTTGTTTACTTCAGTTATATTGGTCAAATAAGAAATCTCAATTTTTTCAAAATCTTCATCGAGAGGATCCACCCAAGAGAGTAAAATCTGCTGATCTCCTGAGATAGCATTTAAATTAGTTACTTCACCAGGAGGGGTTTTATCAACAGGTTCATCATCTTTTCCACAACTGGAAAACAGGAATGCTATAACAATAACTGGAAAATAAATTAATCTTTTCATATTGTTTGGGTCTAAAGTGTTATAATGAAGTATCGTAGTTTCATCTTTAATTACTTTCAACTTATTAATAAGATAACTTTGCCTGTTCACTAACCCAAACGGCTGTGTACTCGAAGTATCCATTTGCTTTTCTTGTGGGTGAATCTTCCTCGTAGGTAACCTTCCCTTCACATGTTGTAGGAGAAATAAATTTGCCTGTTATTAATGTCTTACCATTATATAGAGTACCATCCACGTACTTAAATGCACCATTCTGTATTTTTATTTCTGTACCATAATAAATTGATGTAGTTGACCAGCTGTCAAAATCCATCTTATACCTTATACTGCGTATCAATACATCACCTATGGGTTGAGTAATTTTCCCGTTAAGTATGTAAAAATCAATCTCATCCTCATATGTACCTGTGGATTTCCATTCCCATGTTCCGTTTTTAGGAACAATTTCCGGATCTTCTTTTTCACAACCTTGAAAAAAGAAAAGTGATACTAAAATCACAAAAAAGAATATTTGTTCTCGTTTCAT
>CAZKHG010000057.1:0-4305 GCA_964552655.1 uncultured Rikenellaceae bacterium | reverse complement strand
TCATTTTTGGAATATTATTATTTGTGATACATCAAGCCCTAGTAGAATTTAGGAATTGGTTATAGCAAAGAAACCAAACCTTGGCATTTGTGACAATGGTATTATTTAGGGGGTAGGGGTGGTATAAAAGGGGGGGCTATACCTTTATCAACTTATTCTTTATAGCCCAAACCACAATTTCAACGGTATTTCGGAGATTAATACCGTAATTTTGAAGAACCTTGCTTCTTATATTCTCCTTATGTGAGTTCACTGAATCTTCTGCAATACCCATTCGTTCAGATATTTCTTTTACAATGAGACCATGAGAAAGCAGTTCAATAACTTCTAACTCCCGCTTTGTGATGCAAAGTTTCCTTTGCTTTGTAAAAAATGTGATAAGTTTACTCCTATCTTCTACTAAATATTTTGTAACCTCCTTGAAGTTGAATGACTCATCAAAAACAAAATAGCCTCCTCTGCTTACTTCAATTATGGCTGAATATATTTGTAATCCTTCCGAATTTTTAAGTAAATACCCACTTGCACCTTCCTCTAGAGCCTTTATAACAAAATCAAAGTATTGAAGTCCTAATTTTTCAGATACATGAGCTGAAAGAATTATGGACTTTATGTCCCTTAGTTTTTCGTCAGCACGGAGTTTGGAAATAATATCAATCCCAGTGGTATCAGGTAGATAGTAATCGAGTAGTAATATATCGGGTATTTTTGTTTCAAGTAGTTTGAATAAGCTGTTACCGCTATCGGCCTCTCCTATTATTTGAATCTCTTTTTCATATTCTAATAGATTTAACTTTAGCCCATCACGATAAACCTTATGATCATCAACAATAACTATTTTAATCTTTCCCATGTTAACTAAGTTAATGCATTATCCGGCTCTTAAGGTAAATTTAAAAGTACTTCCCAAACCCAACCCAGGGCTTTCAGCCCAGATCTTGCCATTATTCATCTCAACAAACTCTCGGACAAGAAGCAAGCCCAAACCACTACCCTTTTCTGAAACATTTGTCTCTCTTATTGCACATTTCTCAAAATCGAATATACTACTAATATCACTGGAAGCGATGCCTATTCCATTATCAGCTACTACTACTTGCACATAATCACCTACAATATGTCCAGATAACTTTATAAAACCCCCTTCAGGGGTAAATTTAACAGCATTATTTAGCAAATTCCTGATAATAGCATCAACCATATTCCGATCTGCCAAAACAAATAATTCCTTGCTGGAGCTGTAACTCAAATTGAGATTTTTTGTCTTTGCAATATTCCCATACAAATCAATATTAAAATTAATAATTTCATCTAACGAGAATTTTTCAAATACGGGTTTAATAAAACCTCGCTGCAAATTTGCCCATTTTAATAGGTTATCAAGCAGAAAAAGAGTTTTGCCAGCCAATAGATTCATCTCGTGTGTATGTTCAAGAATCTGCTCCTTTGAAAGCAGATCGAAATGTTTTTGCAGCGGAGTTAAAAGTTGGATAAACCCAGTTAGGGGCCCTCGCAAATCATGTGAAACAATACTAAAAAACTTATTTCTGGTTTGATTCAAATCTTGCATATATTGGTTAGCTCTTCTGTTACTTGTGTAAGCCTTATACCCCAAAGTAATAATTAACAAAAGCACAGCCGACATCGATAATAAAATAATTACGAAAGTTTTAGTTCTATCCAATTCAATAGTATTCATTTTATTTACAATTCCCTGATACTCCTTTTTAGTTATCTCTCTTCCAATTAGACTTTGCCAGTAATTCTCACGATCTCTAACAAACACATCAAGTTCCTCTGCAAAAAGTGAATCCTTAAGGATAACGAATGTTCGATAACTGTCCATACTTTTTTCTAAATTGCCTTGACTTCTAAATGCTATACTTCTGTAATAGAAAGCATCCCTAACTGCTTTTTGTTCCCTTATCATGTTCCCTTTATCAATTGCTGTTATGAAACAATTTTGTGCATGAGCATACTCCTTTAAGGCAAGTTTAGATTTACCAAGTTTTACCCATTGCATAGGCTCACGTTTTTTCCCTGGGATCTTTTGATATGCATTTAAAGCTTGGTCAAACATTAATGATGATTCTTTAAACCGTTTCATTTTGTATAATACCTCTCCTATGTTATTATACATAGCGGCTTCCCTTGCGGTATCACCCAAATTTTTCGAAAGTTGAAGAGCTTTATTGGCAAAGGGTAATGCTTGTAAGTATTCACTTTCTTCGTAGTATAATGCGCTAAGGTATGATGACGCAACACATAATGCTTTGTGGTCGGCGTGATGGGTTGCAGCCTCAATGGCTTGTTCAAAGTAGTGCTTCGCCTTACGGTGATTTTCGTAATCGAAGTATTTAAGGCCGGTCCAAATTAAAAGCGTAGCAGTATCCTTCAATCCATTCTCTCTAAAGAAGCCGATGTCATCTAGATTTTCATCCCAGCTACCACCATGTATTACCTTTCGAAAACGTCTTAGGGGTTTGACTTTTTTTAAAGAAACAAAATCATCTATAAAGATTTCATCTATAATTGGTTCAAAAACATTTTGTGACCGCTTAATACTAACAATATCTAAATACTTATCAATCTTGTTTCTGTTCAACTCTTTCACCTGATACAAGTAATAATCACGTACACTACCCTTATCAAGTAAGGTTCCTACTCCCTCAGGATAGAATCGCAAACCCTTTAACTTATTCGCAAATAGGTGTAGAGAATCCAGCTTAATGCTATCATGCAGGTTTGTCAATCGATAATAAAGGGTGATCACAGAGTCCTGTATTGCGCTGTTTTGCGCCCTAAGGGAAAACACATTTAATAAGAAAACAATAATTAATACTCTTCTAGAAAACATAATAGCAAAAAAAATGTATTTTTATTAGCAGAATAAATATAGCAAAACAATTGAATATTAATACAAAGAGAATTATACTAATAATACCTTTTTGTCTATTACTAGGGTGTTCGGAAAATAAAAAGAATAGCTTCGCTGAGTATTCCCGTTTTTCTCCCCAATCAGACTTAGCCTTAAATAACTTAGGTAAAATATATCCAAATGCTGATGACTCTGATGATGGTTGGGGAGGTGCTTTCCATAAGGTTCACCTGATTGATGGCCTCCGCAACAATATAGTTTACTGGAATTACGGATTTGCCTTTACAGGTGGCAGACATGATTATGTTGATACTTGTGGTTGGCGACAAGCAGTAATTTCTTTTGGAAAACCTGTGTCAATTAATCGGGTTGTTATATGGCGAAACACTAATGACTGTATTCCAAGTATATATTTCATTCAATACTTCGATCAATCAAAAAGTTTATGGTGCACTGCTCGAAAAATAACTGGCGGAGATTCTTTAACGAAACAGTTGAAAAAAAGGTTCTTTTCTGATATTGATACCTATGATCATGCTTGGGCTACTGAAGATACGTTTCCTACTGTTACATCAAACAAAATTAGATACTACTTGAATAATTGCAACATGGATGTAGTTTGGCTAACTGAGATTGAGGTTTACTTTGATAAACCAGGTGATCGTCCTAAATGTCTTGTCATAAAATAATCATATGCGTTATTTAAATTCAATTGGTCCTTTATTAGCAGCGATACTTTTATATAGTTGTAGTCAATTGGTTAGCGATTGCAAGTTCCCATTAAATTGCGAAAAAGAAAATCTAGCATACAATAACGGGAACTTCTACTACCCATCCTCCCTGGAAACATCCGATTGTGTTGAAAGAAAATTGCTGAAGTACTTTATTGTTGATGGTATTAGATATTGTGAGGATGAAGATTTCAGATATATTGAATTTACTGGAGGTTCTTTAGATATTTTGGATACTTGTGGTTGGCGACAAGCGACTGTAGATTTTGGTCAAGATAACCAGATCAATAGAACTGTAGTTTGGTTCTTAAAAGATTCGATATATATTGACAATTATTCCATTCAGTATTGGAATAAATCTACTGTTAGATGGGAAACTTCCGTTGACTCATATAAAAGAATAATAACCAGTAGTTGTTTTAAATCAAATAATTGCCCTGTTGTTTTTTTACAGGACACCTTTCGGACGATTAGTACATCTAAGGTTCGCTTTCTAATCAAAAACTGCAATTCATATTTTAGAATGACCGAATTTGAGGCTTATTTCGACAAACCAGGTGAGAGACCTGCTTGTCTCTTAAAATAATTTCCTTAAATGTCTCGTTAAGTTCGATATCTATAATTTCCTCTTAACTTCAACTTCTTGGAATCCCTCAACAAAATCCCCAACCTTAATATCGTTAAAGTTGGCGATGT
>CAZKHG010000056.1:0-20334 GCA_964552655.1 uncultured Rikenellaceae bacterium | reverse complement strand
TTACTGCTGCCGAAAGGATTGCAATTTGCAGGTAAATTTTTTTCATAGGTGGGTTAATTGTTTAGTTATTTTATTTCCCATTCGTAAATGCCCGTTGACCAATCTTTCTGTAATGTAACTTCTAACCTGACAGCATTCGTTTTCACTTTCTCGAAGTTGACTTTGCATAACCTATTCTTTTCAACTGGATATGTTGCCAAGTTTTTTACAGGAACCCATCTATTATTTTGATTATATAGGATTCGCCATGATTTTGGTATTCTGCATCCTCCCCATGGTCCATCATCAAACCAATAAACGGATGCTTCTGAAATTGCTTGTTGACAATCAAATTTGTATTCAACCCATTCTGTTGTATTCTTTTTGGGCCACCAGTGATAATAAATAGTTGAGTGATCATTGGAACTATCAGGCAATTCATTATCATTAATCGAAAAGATACTTTTTCTCATTTCGGATGCACTAACTTTACTTGATGATGCTAGAGTTGGAGGACTTAATGGTTTTGAACTTGCGGGATCTGTGGCAATCCAAACAATCATATCGCCAGCACCTCTGTTTGCCCAAGCATAGTATGGGATGGCTTTAATTTCTACTGTTTTACCAACTTCCAACTTCCCATCTTCTATCAAAGCTTGCTTCGCTTTCCCTTTTAATTCTACAATTCCATTTAAAAGATCTGGTTTGTACTCATCTATAAAACCGGCAGTTGAATCGAGTACCAGACTCTGAATTTTTTCTGAGTTATCTGGCCATTCCAAACAGTAAACAAAAGGTCCTCGTTGAATGGCAATTTTTCCTATGTCTGCTTTAACTTTTTGATTTGCCTTTATCATTCGCGTTTCAAGGGGTAGGTTTAGTACAATTACATCGTTTTTTCCCCATTTTCTATCTAACGAGATATAGCCCTTCTCAACTGTGGCGTTTTGCATTTCACCGTTCAATTCAACAGTGATATAACTCTGAGGTTTATTGGTGAATCTATACAGATTGGTTGATACAGGTTGATCATTAACCCATGATGGAATGCGTAGTTTAATCGTAAAATGTTTGTTGTTTTCTGGCCGTACTTTGATTGTAACCTTCCCGTCTAACGGAAAATCTGATAATTGCTCAACCTCTACATCTGTTCCATCTATATTTATTTTTGCTGAACTGCTTATATAAAGATTTGTGTACAGCACATTCTTCCTAACAGCATATACATAGCCAGGCAGCGATGGTAAAAATCTACAGATATTGCTGGGACAACACGCACAACCAAACCATTCGCTTCGGTCATGTTGGCCTCTCGATTCCAGTACGTTTGGGTAGAAAAAATGATCGGCTGTTAAAGAAACACCGGACAATAAACCGTTATATAAGGTTCTTTCCAGAATGTCGTAGTACTTTGATTCACCAGTGAGTAAAAACATTCTGTAATTCCAGAAAACTAAGCCGATTGATGCACAGGTTTCGCAGTAAGCTGCCATATTTGGCAAATCGTAGGGAGCGCCAAAACCTTCATTTGATCCACTTGATCCGATTCCACCTGTTATATAATATTTAGTGCCAATTAAATCGTCCCAGATTTTAAACAGGGGTTTTGAGTATGTGTTATCATTCATTATCGCAGCATAATCAGCCATTCCGGAGTACATATAGGTTGCACGAACCGCATGACCAACTATTTTATCCTGCTCAGTAACTGGTTTATGGGCCTGATTGTACTCATCGCCTCCACGGCGAATATCAAGCATATACTTTGCTAATTCTAGGTATTTTTTTCCCCCGGTGGCTCTGTAAAGTTTTACCAATCCCATCTCTATAACCTGATGACCGGGGTAGTAGGGGAGTTGTTTCCCAATAAAATCCTTATAAACCAGGTTTGCACTTTTAATGGCAATATCAAGCAAGGTTCGCTTTCCGGTTGCCTGGTAATGGGCAGCTGCTGCTTCGTACAAATGGCCAAGATTATATAATTCATGGCTAAGTTCTGGATCTTTTTCCCATCTCTTTTTCCCAACCCATTCATGCAAATGTGTGGAATCAATGGTTCGGTTGGTATATAAATACCCATCGGGTTCCTGTGCCAACCCGATGAATGAAATCAAAGAATCAATTGTTTGTGATAGCATAGAATCTGGAAAGGTTTGTAAGGAATAGCTTGCACCTTCAATTATCTTATATACATCGGAATCATCGAAAGGGTAAAGCGTACAGAACGAACCGGTTTCAAGTTTCCCGGCAATCTTGAAATTTCTGATTCTGCCCGTTAATTCACATTGCTTAAGGGCAATTGGAATGGTTATATCATGGTTCTTTTTTATCCTGGGAGCCCAGAAATTATCGGTTAATTTTACATCAGTGAATGGGACAGGCCTTAACGGGTAATCCTTTTCATTTGATTTACAATTTACTATTAAATACAAGGTTGAAGCAACCAGTAAGAATTGGAAAATTCTTCTGTAAGTTTTCATAATATCTGCTATTTAATCAGGATTTAACAGCTCCTCGATTTTTTCGTTTTGTAAAATCAGCAAACCAAGCCTTTCATCCGATTTGCCAGGGCAAATCTTAAAGCTGAATTTTGGTCGGCCATTTTCCACTGAAGATTCAAAATACTGAAAGAAAACGTTTGGAAAATTCTCTATCTTGGCTGATAGTTCTGTTAAATGAGATGCAAGTACAAACATGCTATTACCCCATTTTTTGAGCCCATTTATAACCAACAATGAACCATCGAATGCGTCTTTAATATTAGTCCCCTTGAATAGTTCATCGAAGATCATGAATACTTTCTTCTCCTTTTGGAGTGTTTCTGCAGCTTTTTTTACCCGCATTACCTCACTGTAGAAATAGCTATACCCAATACTTAAATTATCGGTGGTATTCAGGCTGCTGAACAGGGCGTTAAATGGTGTAAGTTTCATCCTTATGGCCGGCACTCCCATTCCAAGTTGTCCGAGGTAGATAGCAATCCCGCATGATTTTAAAAAAGTTGTTTTGCCAGCCATATTTGGCCCGGTGAGAAAAAGAAAATTCTTTGAATCATCGAATTTTAAATCATTGTGAACGGGTTTTTTTAAAAACAGGTGAAAAAGACCCTCAACCTCAAAAATTGGTTTTTCTGAATCAACTATTTCAGGAAATGAGAGATTCAGCTCCCGGGTGGCCTTTGCCATAGAGAGAAATACATCAAGCTGGTATGCAATATCTATAAGTGAGGTAACCTTATTTTTATGTTTATACCGAAACCATTGGTCTATGGTGATTGTATCAAGAAAACTCATGGAATCAATTTTTTCAACAGTACAGGCCATCTGGATATCTTTATCATTAAAGATTTCATCTGCTTTGGCAAAGAGTTGAACCAGCTGGTTAGGGAGTTGATTCCTGTCAAACTGGGAAAGAAATTTTTTTAGATTCAATACGAATTGCAATGTGGCTTTTGTTCCATCAATTGCTGTTCCTTTAAACTCTTTTTTGGTAATTCGGTAGTAACCCCCTTCAATCAACCTGGAGAAATCATTTTCGGTGATAACAGGCTGCACCTTGGAAAAATAGTATATTTCAACTTTATCCATTAATACTTTAGTGAAGGGTAAATCCCATTTCACAAAATCTTTTAATATAAATTTCAATACATCCTGTGTTGATCTTATTTCTTCTGCCGAATTTGAGGGGTTGAGAAATAAAATTTTCAGGTTATCCATCCCACCTGTGGTAATAGTTTTATTAAGAAGCTCGAAAATGGTTAACCCTTTATTATCGTCCCTGAAAATTTCAAGTTCTGTAAGGGTTTGGTGGTCAGTTGTTAATGTTTTTGGTTTTATCATGGGCTTATAAAAAAGATGCTGTCTAAATTACTTTTTAGACAGCATCTTTCCTACACGAATTATGTTTTATTTTGATATTTTTTCTATTGCTTTAGCTGATACTTCGAGAATTGGTTTTATTGATAGCGGTTCTCCAACTGCTCCTTTCATCCAGGCCTGAGGAGTTAACCTGCCTTGCTCATACATTCGTTGAATCTCATTGGCGAAATTTTTCCCTTTTAGCTGCTTTTCTATCTGGAAATCGATCAGGTGTCCAATTGGGTAGGCAGACAAGTACAATGGGTTATCAATCATGTGCGAGTAAATTGCCAGGATTGTTTCATCTTTACTCCCGAAAACATCGGCATAGTATTTATTCCAGATTTCTTTTGCGATGGTGATTGTAGCTTCTTTAACTTGAGCCGCTGTTGCATTGGGGTTTTGGTATAACCATTTCCATAGGTTGATATCAACAAGGGAAACACCCATAATTTCATAGCACGACCATAGGTTATCAAGAGCCATAAGCTCCTCCTTATCAGGGTTTGTTTCCTTCATTCCAAGGATTTCTAGGTCGCGTTTCTGAAATACGAATGCCAGGGCCTCCGTAAAAGCAGTATTAGGAACACCGTGCATCATATAGTAATCAACATCTTGTAAAGTGATGGTTTGCTCAACATTATGGCCAAACTCGTGGCTGGCAATGTTAAACCCTTTATAATCCATCCCTTTCTTGCCAATTCTGGCACGCAAAAGAGCTACATCGCCATTTCGCATCTCTGCGCCCCAGGCATGACCCGAACCACGAGCAGCTTCAATTTTTATCCTGTCTGCAAAAAATTTTGCTTTTTCTTTACTCCATCCAAGAGTGGTTAGTATATTGGACATTTCATTCTGAAATGCTTGTTGGCTTGAAAATCTGTTATTTACAATATTATCGAGTTTTTCAGTTGAAATTCCGCTGCGGGCTTTAAACCCATCGTACCAGATATCAAATGGCTCCAAAGGCCTGCCAAGTCTTTTACTAATGAGTTTTCCCAAATCACGGACTTCTTTAGACGAAACCAAACCTGTAAAGAGCAGCTCAACATCCTCAACAGGAATTTCAAGGCTTCCTTCAAATTTTCTTTGGATAAATGTTGGCGTAGCGGGTGTATATTTATCCATGGCTTTTAATGCGTTGAAAAGGTTTACCACCTGTTGATACCTGGTGTCAGGTTCAGCTTTCGATTCAGCTACTATACCATTTTTAGTAACAATATTGGAGAAGGGATTCCATAAATATTCGGTACTATTAATAACATTTTGTGGAATAGTTTGATCTATAATACGTTTCATTACCTGGTAAATCATTTTCTGTCGCTCCAGTCCACCCTCTTTGTTAGCATATTGGGCTTTTAATTCATCACGGATTCCCCAATGGCTTATCAGTGAAAGATCTTCAGGGAAAAGTTTTTCATACTTGTCATTTACAAGATACCCGAGTTTAATATTGTATTCAGAAATATACCCATCCGCTTTTGAGCTAACCATGCTGTAATGCTGATTCAATTCTGCAGGTATTCTTGATGTAAAAACATCCCCCATTCTGGCATACGCCCAATCTTTACGAGTCCATTTTTCGCTCAGCTCAGTTTTTTCTTTGAGCGAGTAATTTGGAAAGTTTAATGCTGTAATAAAAGCAACTTTATTCGAAAAAAGATCATCGTCTATGTGGGCACCGGCACTATACCCGGCAAATATCTCGTCAATTGCTGTAATTGGACCCATGTCTAAATCCACCGGTTTTCTTAAATCCTTGGTTATTTTATTAAAATTGCCAAAGAGTATCTCAAACCCGTACGATAACTTGTTAAATAGCAATTCGATATCTGCATCAGTAGCCACAAATTGTTCTTTACAAAAAGTCTCAAAATCTGTTTGTGATCCATCTGATGACCTCCAAAGTTCTGCAACTTGTTTTACACCTTTCTCAGCCCTGAATTTTGCGCTTTCCCCGTACTTATCCACCAGCTGCCTGGTGGTATTTTGTATGCTCTGATCATTGATTGGGGATCCGGCAATTGCCTCTTTTTTATTTTCCTGCTTGCACTGTGGCATGCTTAACAGTATTGGAATGGTTAGTAAATAGTAAAATGTTTTCATTTTATTTAGAGTTATAAGTTGAAGGAAATAGGTTTTATAAAAATCATAATTCATTATACCAATTGTGTAAATTAAACAATTCCTCGTTCTTTTTTGATCTTTTCATACGCCTCATTCACTTTCTTAAATTTCTGTTCTGCTGCTTTTCTTACATCTTCTCCCAAATAGCTAACCTTATCAGGGTGATACTTAACAGCCATGGTACGGTATGCTTTTTTAATTTCTTCGTTAGTGGCATTTGGTTGAACTTCCAGGATGGTATAATAATTATTGAGGTCAACAACAAACATTGCCTTAATGGAGTTATAGTCGTTTGCTGAAATGCCCATAAAGGAGGCGATATCCTCAATAACCTTTTGCTCCTCAATGCTGATAACTCCATCGGCATTGGCAACCCCAAAAAGAAAATGAAGCAGTTGTAACCGGGATGGATAGTCAACATTGTCCCTGATTTGCTGGCAAACATCTTTCAGTGGGACTTGTTGCTTTAGGATATCCCTTAAAAGGATCATGGCCTCACGAGAGGCAGAAGTCCCAAAATTATCGTAGAAGTATTTTTTTACATAGTCCAGTTCAGATTTCAGAACTTTCCCATCTGCTTTCATCACTGCTGAAACCAGCACCAGCAGACTTACAATAAACCCGTTCCGGCTCGATTCACCGGTATAGATTTTACTTGTTACCTCTGCGCTATCGAATATTGAACCGATGGCAAATCCTAAAATGCCACCAATCGGTCCAAACAGCGCCCAACCCAGTCCACCTGTAATCCATTTCCCGTACTTGCCCATAGCTATTTATCAGTTTCTAGAGTTAATTTTTCAGTTATTGCTTGTATTTGTGGTACAATAAGCTCTTTATCATTATTATAAATAAGATAATCACACTTCTGAATAAGTTCATTATCTGAAATCTGATTGCCGATTCTATTTAAAATTGATTTTTTGTTAACCCCATCTCTTTCTTTGATTCTTCTTATTCTTGTTTCAAGGGGTGCTATAACTCCAATTACTTTATCCAGGTAATTGTTTGCGCCACTCTCAAAAATAATTGCAGCTTCCTGAAAAATAATCCTATGCTGTGAATTTATTTTCAGCCAATTATCAAAATGTCTTTTAACTTCCGGATGAACTATTTTGTTAAGTTTTTCAAGTAGTATTCGATTGGTAAAAACCAGTTCGGCTACTTTTTTCCTGTCCAGGTTACCTTTAACGTAAATATCCTCCCCAAATAATTTTTTAATTGAATTTACTACAACAGGGTTATTGTTAACAATTTTTTTTGCCTCTTCATCGGAGTTGTAAACATGATACCCCATGGCTGAAATCACTGAGCAAACAAATGATTTTCCACTGCCAATTCCTCCGGTTACTCCAACTTTTAGCATTTACTCTGATTCTAGAATATACTCAACATATTTTGGTTCGTAATCAATTACATTCACAAAGTTAGGAGAGGAGATCAAGTTCAGCTTAATTTTATTATCTGATGGATTTTTTGAATTCAGCTCACCAACAACCTTAAAAAGTTGTGGTTTTAGTTCGAAAAAGTGGCTAAAGGCCACATTCATCCTGACATCAATGGCCAGGGGTATTATGGTTATTTTATACCCGTTGGGAACATTGATAATTTCTACTGGAATTTTCAATGTTGATTCAGTAAATTTTTCAACAGGAATGGTAATTTTTACTCTGCGTTGTTGAAAGTTCACCTGTTGAATCAGCTGAAGTTTAATTGTGATTTCCTTGGTTTCGTTTAATCTATCAAAGAAAATAGGTCTGGTTTGAATAAAATGGATGGTGTCAACAACAGATTGGGGACCACTGATTAAAATGCTGTCGGGGTTAGCCATTATATCCCCGCTTAGCATATACTGTTTTTCGTAAGTGAGGTTGTAAACGGGTTTTACCTTTACCCGTTTTTCTATCATCTTCCCGAATTCAAGAAACAGGGTATCGGGGTAAATATCTTCAAGAACAAGGTCTGAGCTGAGCTGCGAAGTGAACGAGCTCTCGATTAGCGATGTTGGGATATATAGTTTTGATGGTTGTCCTTTAATGGATTTAAACTTTGATTTTGTCACGTCAATTTCAAGCGGTACAAGTATAGCGCTCATCTTATAGTTAAGTAGGGTATAACCAAATCCTTTTACCCTTAGACTTAACTTTTCAGGAGGTTCTCCTATTAGAACCTTCCCTTTTGGAAGGTTAACGTATTTTACCGGGTAGGAAATGCTGGTTGTATATTCATGGCTAAGTTTACTCAGGTACCAGATAACACTTGAAATAATAAAGAAGAATCCAAAGATTACAAGGCGTTGATTAAAACGAGCCCTGTTTCTTCTCATCAGGTAACCAAACTGTCTGAGCAATGATGAATCCACAGCAATTCATTTAAAAAAAACAGAGTTCAAAATACCAATTTGGTATTATGAACTCTGTAAAGGTAAAAATTTTTACTATTTCTGTTGTTGTAAATCGGAAGAATCGCGAATTATAGTGCTTTTAACCACTTTAACTTTTGTATTATCATCAATTTCAACCACAGCATACTCATCTTTAATTTCGGTAACTTTCCCGTAAACACCACCGGCAATAATTACCTTATCCCCTTTGGATAATGATTCCTGAAACTTTCTCAGCTCTTTCTGACGTTTCATCTGAGGACGAATCATGAAAAAATAGAAAACAACAATAATCAGTACCAATGGTAGAAATGTAGCCCATGGGCTAGCCTGTTGCTGCAACATTACAAAAAGTAAACTTTTCATTTTTATAAATTTTATAGTTAATAATTATTTTGTTAAAACCAATCCAATTCTTTATCCTTGTTCAAATAAACCTTCACCCGGTATTAATTTTGAGCCTATTCCTTGGCTATGACATTCGCTTTAAAGGTTACAGATTTCTCCCGTATGGGTGAGTTTGATCTTAAAGCAACGGATTTATACTGCATGCCCCTCCAGCCTTTGCTATCGAACACAATTTCGATTTTCCCCTCTTCATTTGGTTTAAAAACCATTTTGTCGATTTTCGATTTGGTACACCCGCAATCGGGGATTATATCCTTAATTACAAGATTTCCCTCCCCCGTATTGCGAAACCTAAAGGTATGTGATACCACTTCGCCCTGAAGGATAGAGCCAAAATCAAAAAAATCTTCGATGTATTCCAGGTTTCCCGGCGCATTGCTTAAATTTTCTGAATTTTGCTTTTTTTCTGTAACCTGGGTACATGAAATTGTAGCTATAAATGAAAAAGAAAATCCGATAATGATACAATATTTTCTTAGACAGAACTTCATAGATAACTAATTATCAGTAACTAATAAACGATCATCGTCGTCGCCAATCAGGCCACGTCCTTGTTTGTTAATAATATTTTTTTTACGAAGATCCATTATAATTTTATCCAAAACCCCGTTTATAAATGTACTGCTCAATTCGGTGCTGTAATACTTTGCAATTTCAATGTATTCGTTAAAACTCACTTTAACAGGAATGGATGGGAATTCCTGGATTTCGGTCAATGCCATTTCCATGATGAGTATGTCCATGCTTGCTATCCTGTCAACCTCCCAGTTTTTGGTAAACCCATCAATCATCTTAACATTCTCATCGTGCCTGATTATCACCTTTTTAAGCAGTCTTTTTGCATAGTCTTCATCATCTTCGCTTCTGTACATTGGGAATAGCGAGGTTGATTCGGGCTGATCTTCAGCAAACTTTTTAAGGGTTTTAACTGCCATGCTAAGCATGAATTCTATATCATCGTTCCAGTAAATGCTTTGTTCCTCTAATGTTTGGTAAAAATCATCAGAATTTTCAAGCTCCTTTGAGAGTATATTAATCACCAGCATTTTGTCTTCAGAAAAAGTGGTGGTGGTGGTTTTCATGTAGGATTGATAATAGTCCGATTCGGATATTTTCTGGTACAGCTTCTTAATCAGATCGGGGGACATCCGCCAGTTAAGCTTATTTTGGTTGGTATATTGATTTAAAGCCTCATTTTTTCTAAGGAGGTTGATCAGCTTATTTTCAACAAACCTGGTGTTGGGATGTAGATCATCCTCGGTGGGCTGTAGCTTTTGCATGGCGAGCTGAATTTTGTTTTCAGCAAAATCAGCCAGTTCAATGGGTAATAATAAAAGGTAATGATAAAGGTCGTATGCCTTGCGGATGCTATGGAGTAACTCCTTCTCAACGTTATTTGTGGAGTCGTTTTCGCTTTTAAAGTACGCAAAAAGAACCTGAAGTATCTTTACTCGTAATAATCTTCTGCTGATCATTTGTTTAAGAACGTATTCCTGCTGAAATTCAAAATTATTTGGACTGCAAATATAAACCCATTTTTAATAAACAAAAATTAAATATCCCAAATTTCTGTAAATCTGATAGAAATGCAGATAATTTTGTATTTTGTCCTAAAAAGGGATTGTTTATTAAATTATTTTCTATTTTTGAAAGGTCTATAAACATTAAACCCTAAATTAATCTATATAACAATGATGATGGAAGGATATAATAACTACGATGAAGTGGAAAAAACCGACAAAGAGGATGTTTTCTCAAAAGTAGTCAGGGCTGGGAAAAGAACTTATTTTTTTGATGTGAAGGCAACCCGACAGAACGATTTTTACCTAACCATTACCGAAAGCAAAAAACGGATGGGCAGGGAGGGTAAGTTTTTCTTCGAAAAACATAAAATTTTCCTGTACAAGGAGGATTTTGATAAGTTTGCCGAAGGGTTAAGCGAAGTGGTTGAATATATAAGAACCCATCAGGTGGATGATATGGAAAGTCCACAACCCTTAGAAGAAGAGGTTGTTACAGAAACCAATGAATTTACCAATGTGGAATTTGATGATCTTGAGAAATAGTTAGATTCTTAAAAAAAATTAAACCGGTTAGCTACCGGTTTTTTTATTCCTCTATAACCAGCTCTTCGGGGAGGTTGTTGTTCAGGATATTCTCAACCTCCAAGGGGGAAAATTCTTTAACGTTGGTTATTAAAAACCCATTCTTAATAAAACTTCCCAGGCTATTGCATTCATCTATTACCCCTTGAATGGGATCCTTAACCGGAACATCAAGCGGGATCAAGCCAACAATTGATGCGTAAGCATTTTGAAAGTCGATTTTTTCCACTTCGGCATCAAATTTTTTAAAATGAAATTCAAATTCACTTTTAATCAGCTTTTGTTGGGTTTCAGTGAATGGACCAAATTCAGGAAAAAGTGCGATAAAATACCTTAGCTTACCGCTTTTACCTCCCAAACCTGTAGATATGTAAACCTGATTTTCCTCCAAGAGCTTGCTTTCCAGAAGCATCCGGCTCTCCTGTAATGCCATAATTGCCCAATCCTTAAGTTCATTTGCACAATTCTTAACAAAAGTTTCGATTAACCGGAAAGCCCCAGGAGTTTCAATAGTGGCCAACAATGCAAGAATTTCCTTTTTGGTGTCAGTTGGTACCTGTGGATCATATAATTCACCCGCCTTATTTACAATTAATTCCGGATCTGCATCTCTTTTAAGATTTCTGGAAAAATCAAAGTATTCCATTTGCAACTTAACATCCACTTTGTATTCAAGGATATTAAAATTTCCACCAATCGCCCCAAGTATCTCCTTAATTTTATCGAATATATTTTCTAATTCGGCCACAAGTTCAGATTTTTACAAAATTATCTATTTTTTAAATAATGTAAGGTTCAGATTATTAACCATAAAGAGGGAAATCCCAATTAGTAACGGATAATCAGGTTGATTCATTGTGGATAAACTTTGTATTTTTGCTAAGAAATAATCTAAATAAAAATAGAGATATATAAACATTACTCTGTTTATATGGTTATTTGAATAAGATATGATATTATTCAATTTATAGATATAACCCGAGGTTTTAAATGCAACTATCAGAACTTCAGAACGGAGAGTACGGTATTATCTCAAAAGTGCGCGGGCGTGGGGCTTTCAGGAAGCGGATTACCGAAATGGGATTCGTAAAGGGGAAAAAAGTCGATGTAATTAAAAATGCTCCCCTGAACGATCCAATCGAGTATTCTGTAATGGGGTATCAGGTATCCCTTCGCAGGAATGAAGCTGCTCTAATAGAGGTTATTACTCCGAATGAGGCCAAGAAAATTGTTGGAGCCGATTACCAGGGAGTTTACTATGGCGATCCGGAGTCGGAGCTGCTAAGAACTGGTGCAAAAGTTGGGGGCAAAGTCATCAACATCGCTCTGGTTGGCAACCCGAATGCGGGAAAGACCACACTTTTTAACTATGCCTCAGGGTCGCACGAACACGTTGGCAATTATGGTGGGGTTACTGTTGATTCCAAGCATGCCAAACTTTCCTACAAGGGCTACCTTTTCAACATTACTGATTTGCCGGGAACTTATTCTCTTACTGCATACACTCCAGAGGAAATTTATGTAAGGCGATACATTCATGAAAACACGCCAGATGTAATTGTTAATGTGGTTGATGCATCTAATCTTGAGCGTAACCTTTATCTTACTACACAGCTCATCGATATGGATGTTAAAATTGTTGTAGCCCTGAACATGTTTGATGAGCTGATCAGGCATGGCGATAAGTTCGATTATACCTCATTAGGCAAAATGCTGGGTATTCCATTTGTTCCAACAGTCAGCTCAAGGGGCAAGGGCATTGATAAACTTTTTGACACATTGATCAATGTTTATACTGATAAGGATAAAACCTTGCGCCACATACATATTAACTATGGCGAATCTATAGAAGAATCCATCGGTAAGATTCAGGAAAAGGTGAAACATAACTGCAATATCATTGTACAGTATTCCAGCCGTTTCCTGGGAATAAAACTGCTTGAAAAGGATAAACAGATAGATGCCTTACTCAGGGATTCGGACAATTATAACCAAATTAAGGAAATTACCCAGTCAGAAATTAAGAAGTTGGAGAACCAGTACAATGAGGATTCTGAAACTTTAATGACCGATGCAAAGTACGGGTTTATTGCAGGCGCTCTTAAGGAAACCTTTAAGGAAGGGACCCAGAAAAAACGCAAAACCACCGAAATAATTGATACCTTTTTAACCCATAAACTTTTTGGGTTCCCTATTTTCATTTTCTTTATGTGGTTTACTTTTTTTACCACATTTACTTTGGGTGATTACCCTATGCATTGGATCGAGAATGGGGTTCAACTACTTAGCAATACTCTCGAAAAATATATGACCAGCGGACCTCTCAAGGATCTGCTCATTGGTGGCATTCTAAATGGTGTGGGAAGTGTTATTGTTTTTTTGCCAAATATCCTGATCCTCTTTTTCTTCATTTCCATTCTGGAGGATACGGGCTATATGGCCCGTGCAGCCTTTATTATGGATAAGCTGATGCATAAAATCGGATTGCATGGGAAATCATTTATCCCTTTGGTGATGGGTTTTGGTTGCAATGTACCTGCAATTATGGCTACCAGAACCATCGAGAACCGGAGTAACAGGATTCTGACAATGCTGATAACACCGTTCATGAGCTGCAGCGCTCGCTTACCGGTTTATATCCTGATAATAGGTGCTTTCTTCCCCAATCATGCCAGCACTATGCTCTTTGCAATTTATATGATAGGTATTCTGATTGCTATCGGAACTGCTTTGATTTTTAAACGTACCTATTTTCGTACTGATGATATCCCTTTTGTAATGGAACTGCCCCCGTACCGGATACCCACACTTCGCTCAACAATCAGGCACATGTGGGATAAAGGTTCTCAATACCTTAGAAAAATGGGAGGTGTAATATTGATTGCCGTTATTTTCATTTGGGCACTTGGCTATTACCCCAGAAATGTTAATCTATCAAAGCAATATGAAACTATAATAGCAAATAATGTTACCCTGATTGAGAATCCTTCTACCGATCCCGTTCTTGCTACACATCTTAAAGAGCAGAATGAACAATTAATTATCGAAAAAGAGTCGGAACGGCAATCCCAATCGTATTTAGGAAGGGTTGGGAAGTTTATCGAACCCGTTATTGTTCCACTAGGATTCGATTGGAAGATGGGAGTTAGTTTACTTTCAGGCATTGCAGCAAAGGAGATAGTTGTAAGCACCCTTGGGGTACTTTATCAGGCGGATAAGAATGCTGATGAGCACTCATCATCATTGATAAGCAAGTTAAAAAGCGAAACCTATAAAACAGGACCGAAAGCAGGAACCAAGGTGTTTAACTCCCTGAATGCTTTTACCTTCCTGCTATTCATACTGATTTATTTCCCATGTGTTGCTGTAATAGCAGCAATTAAAAAAGAATCAGGCAGCTGGAGATGGGCTGTATTTACAATATTTTCCACTACCTTTCTTGCCTGGGTAGTGGCGTTTCTGGTTTATCAGATAGGAAGTTTAATAATTTAATTGGTAACCTATGTTTCAGGAAATTGCAGTTTTCATCATTCTTTTATTAACTATTGTTTATTTTCTAATTTCAGTAATAAATATTTTCAAGAAGAGTAAACATAGAAAAGACAACTATATATGTTCTGGTTGTTCCGGAAATTGTAACACCAAATAAGGAACTGATTACCTAAGCGGATTATCTAATGGAAGCTGACCAGTTTTATTTCCAGAATGTGGATGAATGGCGGATGTGGCTTAATGAAAACCATGACAAAGCAAAAGTTGTATGGTTGATTTTCTACAAAAAACACACTAAAACTCAATGCATATCATATAATGATGCAGTTGAACAAGCTATTTGCTTTGGTTGGATTGACAGTATTGTAAGGCGTATCGATGATGAAACCTACATTCAAAAATTTACGCCCCGTAATCCCAAAAGTATTTGGTCTGATACAAATATCAGGAGGGCTAAAAAGATGCTGTTAACTGGATTAATGAATGAATCCGGACTTAAACTTTTACCAAAGCAACTTACTTGAAAAAAATCGTTTGGATATTTGTCCCACAAACGATATTTATCCAGGGATAAACGACTAATAAAACTATCTATCTGTTAAACAATTCAAAGAAATTATAGGGAGAGATGATTATTTAGCTTATTTCTCCAAAACATTTTTACATCTTTGACGTTTCAGATTTGAATGAATTGAAAATTAACAAATGGTGAAAAAAATAACATATAAACTTGTGAGTGTAGCTTTTGCACTCTTGTTTTTTGTTATTTCAACTGGTTTTAATGTATATATTCATTGGTGTGCATGTGAAAATACAGTTAAAACTTCGCTTGTTGCTTCACCGGGTTGTTGCGGCAACCAAATCTTTTCACGTTGTGAAAACCATAATAATACCAATGAAACTAGTATTGAGGGGGATTGTGGTTGTAAATCTGAAACTTTAACGGTAAAGTTGGTTGATCTTGGGATTGATCAGGTTTTCACTACAATTCAGCTTAAGTATTTTGCTGTAGTCCTGCAAATCCTGCATAATGATCATCAACTTGTATATAATCCTGATCATTACATTCAATCCAACCTTTATAATCCAGATAAACCTCCACCGGTTAAACCACATGGGAAATTAATTGTGGTTATTAACCACCAGTTTAAAAATCCTGATATAATTTCATAGCAAGCGCTAGCGAAGCTGGCTTAATAATAATTTACCATTTATTAAATCGGTAATAATTAACTATTCAAATGCTATGAGAAAATATCTGCTATCAATTATAGTGTTTTCTGTTTGCATTATTCCAGTTGCCAATTCTCAAACCATAAAGGGAAAGGTTTTATTTAAGAATGACCATGGAGAATTTTCTCCACTTATTGGGGCAAATATTGTTTGGGTTGGAACAAGTACTGGGTGCGTTACTGATGCAAACGGAGAGTTTTCTACAAATAAACCAGATCGGTCGAGTTTAAGGCTAATCATAAGTTTTGTAGGCTTTAAAAATGATACCATTGCTCTTAACCCCGATCAGATTTATGTTGAACATACGATGCAAAACCAGGTTGAACTTGAGGAGGTAATTATTAGAAAATACGCAAAGGGAACTCATTTTGACAGATTAAGCCCGATACAAACCCAGGTTGTTTCTCAGAATGAGTTAAAACGTGCCGCTTGTTGTAACCTCTCCGAAAGTTTTGAAACAAATGCTTCTGTAGATGTATCGTATAGTGATGCTGTAACAGGTGCAAAACAAATTCAGCTGTTGGGTCTTGCTGGCGCTTACACTCAGCTTCAGGCGGAGAATATTCCAATCCTTAGAGGGCTAGGTTCAACCTTTGGGTTGAGCCAAGTGCCCGGTTCATGGATGGAGTCCATCCAGATTTCAAAGGGTACAGCATCTGTGGCAAACGGGTATGAAAGTATTACCGGGCAAATCAACATTGAGTACAAGAAACCCTGGGGAGAGGAAAAACTATTTATTAACTCGTATGTAAATGGTCTTGGTATGTTTGAGGCAAATGCCAATTATGCGGTCGATGTATCCGATAATTTATCAACAATGCTGCTTTATCATTCCGAAAATTTTGGGCGAAATATTGATCACAACATGGATTCATTTCTCGATCATCCAAAGGTAAGCCAACACAATCTTTTCAACAGATGGAAATACCAGCATGGCAACCTTGAGGCTCAAATCGGAATTAAGTACCTGATTGAAGATCGTTTAGCCGGTCAGGTTGGTTATAAAAACAGAATGGACAACGTACCGGGGAATCCTTACGGTATCGATGTAAACACATCCAGAATTGAAGCATTCTCAAAGGTGGGCTATATTTTCAGCCGGCCATCAACAACCATCGGATGGATAATGTCCGCTTCGGGACACGATCAAAAATCCGTTTTTGGGTTAAATGATTACAATGCTAACCAAAAAAGTTTTTTTACCAACCTGATTTTTATCACCTACTTGGGGAATACCAATCATACCATAAAAAGTGGGTTAAGCTTTGCTTTTGATAAATATGATGAGAAGCTAAACCTGATGGCCTTTGATAAAAAGGAGGGTGTTCCGGGTGCTTATTTTGAATACACCTATAAGTATATAGAGAAAGTAACGCTTATGACCGGAATCCGGTACGATTTCAATAGTAGATATGGGAGTATTGTCACACCAAGGGTTCATTTCAGGTATCAGCCTGTAAGGCAAATTACCTTCAGGGGAAGCCTTGGCAAAGGTTATCGTTCTCCGAATGTGCTTTCAGAAAACAGCTATCTGTTTGCCAGTTCCAGGCAATTTATATTTGAAGATGAGATAAAAATGGAGCAAGCCTGGAATTTTGGGCTAAATGTTTCCCAAAAGTACATCATTTTTGATCGGGAACTTACACTAAATACTGATTACTATAGAACTGATTTTACCAATCAGCTGATCATCGATTTGGATAAAGATCCATCTGCTGTGTACTTTTACAACCTAAAAGGGGATTCATATTCAAACAGTTTTCAGGTTGAGCTGAATTATCAACCCATTAACCGGTTTGATGTTACCATGGCCTACCGGATAAATGATGTAAAATCTACCATTAATGGGCAACTTAAGCAAAAACCACTGGTTAGCAAGTACAAAGGGTTAATCTCCCTGGGTTATAAAACTCCCTTAAAAAAATGGCAATTCGATTATACCATTCAGCTGAACGGAGGGGGCCGGTTACCCAACACCATGACACTTCCGGTTGATTTTCAGCAAGGAAATACATTTAAACCCTATATTTTGATGAATGCCCAGGTTACCAAGTATTTTAGGAAGTGGGAAATGTATGTTGGAGCTGAAAATATTACTGGTTTTACGCAGCATAACCCTATCATTTCGGCCTCTGATCCATATAGCCCATATTTTGATGCAACTATGGTGTGGGGACCAATTACAGGTCGTATGTTTTATGCAGGATTTAGAATACTTGTATGGAAATGATTAGTTTTATACATACTAGATCCGACTTTTTTAATGACTTTGAGTGAATTAGTCAACTTAATTTTAAAACTGATAACTAAATTGATAAACAATGAGAACAGAACATTTAATTGTAAATAACATGAAATGCATGGGATGTGTAAATGTGGTGAAGACCAGCATTAGTACAGTCCCAGGTGTAACCGGAGTTTACGTTGATTTATCGAAAAACGAGGTTACTGTTAACTTTGGGGATGATGAGAATATCCTGAAGGAAATCATCAAAAAGCTTGATATCATAGGATATCCGGTAAAGAACTGATTAATCACATTTAAAATTTATTAGCCATGAAAATTGTTCGTACGGTATATGTAGTTGCACTGGTACTTCTATTGGCCGGTGCGGGAAATCAAATATTTGCCCAGAATAAAGCAGCGGAAAAAACAGTGATCTTTGAAGTGTCAATGCATTGCACCTCCTGCAAAACCAAAATTGAACGCGATTTAGCATTTGAAAAAGGTGTAAAAGAGGTGAAAGCCGATTTGGAGAGAAAAATTGTTACGGTTAAATATGTTGATGGTAAAATTACAGAGGATAAGCTGGCCGATGCAATTAAAAAACTTGGATATGATGTGAAGGTGTTAAGTGGTGAAAAAAAGAATGAATCGCCAATAAAATAGAGGGAATTCTTATTCACTATATTCGACATAAGTTAATTCCCAATTATCAATATTCAGGGCAGTGAGATATCCTGTTCCCTGTATAGTGCCATGATAAACGCATCCGGCATCCAGGTTTATCAGCCTGTTTGCCGGATCTTTTATTGATTCTATTATGCTTTTTATTGATACCGGCGTATGGCCATGGATAATCATCTTATCGGGTAAAAACCATTCTGGGAGAGTTTCCGGGCGTTTCCAAAGCATGGAATAATCGTTTGCAAAAGGATCTTCCTCACGAAAATCTAAACCGCCGTGTACAAGAATGAACTTGTTATCTACGATTTGATAAACAGGCAACGATTTGTAAAACGCCAGATGCGTATCCGGGATTTTGGCTAATTCCATCTTATCATAACTGATTCCAAGTAGTTGTGAATAGCTGTATAGGGTAGTCATTCCGGAGTTTGCAATCCAATGGTTGAAATGCCGGGTGTCTAACGATGCATCCAGAAGCATTTGCTCATGGTTGCCTTTCAAACAGGTTATGTTATAATTTGATTCAACCAGACCGATAAGATAATTAACAAGCTGGGCGCTTAACGGGCCCCGGTCGATATAATCTCCAAGAAAGAATAAATGATCCGATTTGGAAACCTTAAGCTCATGCTCAAGTAAAAACCTTAAAGTTTTCAGGCAACCATGGGTATCGGGAATGATATAGGTTGACATTTTTTGTCAGAAATTTATGAAATTTGATTATATCTGGAGATTAAGCCTGATTGTATTTGACCAACAATTTTAAATCACAATTATTGTTCGAAAACGAACACCATTATATGCAAAACGAACAATAAAGGTATTTCAAAAAAAATCATTATTCATTAAAAATCAAATAGATACATATATTTTCATGGTATTTGATTAAATATACCGATTCAATATTTCTATTTAAAAAAACATAATTCATCTGCTATGATTAAGCATAATATTATTATTGCCATCCGGAACATTTCTAAGTACTGGAAATATTCGATTATTAATATTGGTGGGCTGGCTATTGGGATGGCCAGTTTTATTTTTATTATCCTGTACATTGACGATGAGCTTAAATACGATAAGTACCACGATAAAGCCGATAGAATATATCGTGTTAACCGTTTATACAATGCCAATGATGTCAATGAGGATGCGGCAACCTGCCCGTTTCCTTTATCTACAACTCTAGAAACCGCATACCCCGACATTGTTGAAAAAACCGTTCGTTTTTTTAATGCTTTGAGGCCAAAGTGGTTTTTTGATTACACAAATACTAGCAATGAACAGATTAAATTCTATGAAACTAATTTCTTTTTAGTTGATTCAACTGTTTTTGAGGTTTTTACTTTTCCATTTATTGAAGGAGATCCCAATAATGCATTGAACCGACCCAACACCATTGTTCTAACTCAATCCACAGCAAAAAGGTACTTTGGGGATTCCTCGGCAATTGGAAAATCGTTAAGACTTGAAGAGGGTCCTATATTTGAGGTTACTGGTATAATGAAAGATTTACCCACCCAATCGCACTTTCGAATAGATATGCTGGCTTCACTCAGTACATTCCGCCAGTTTGGGAATGGCCAACTACCTAACGATTGGGTTTGGAACCCTTGTTGGACCTATGTTTTACTTAAAAAAGGGGTAAAACCAGAAACTTTAGACGAAAAATTTCCCGATTTCTATAAAACGTACTATGCAAATAGCGCTATAAAAGATCAGGATGTATCTCACTACCTTCAACCGTTAACCGATATTCACCTTAAATCTCATCATGTATATGAGATGCACACAAACAGCGATATTCTCTATGTTTATATACTGTCAATTATTGCTGGTATT
>CAZKHG010000055.1:0-21072 GCA_964552655.1 uncultured Rikenellaceae bacterium | reverse complement strand
TCAAATGGATTATATTTATACAATCATCAATCAATAAACCCTAATGTAGCTCAAAAAATAAACCCTAAATGTAAAATTAATGAAAATCAGCAAACTAAACCAAACAAAAATGGAAAGAACTACAAAAATAGACCATTTTCGGTCTAAAATGGATTTTTCACTACATAAAGAAACCATAGTTAAAATTACGTACTAACCCAAAAAAAGATTTATTTTGATCCATATTTCTACCGCAGTAATTATACTATTGATCAAAAATGCCGGTTATTTTTCATATCGGGTACCCGAAAACTGCCACAACCTGGTTTCAGGAGAACTTTTTCCCGAGAATAAAAAATCATCACTTTATCCATCGTGATATTACCAATAAGCATTTTTTCTTCTCCGATTCATTTCTGTTCAACCCGGAGGTGGTAAAAAAATCGATAGGTTTTTCTGAAGATGAAAAGATTTTGCTGAGTTCTGAGCTGATGGTTACCGCCATTAACCATGGCTGGCACTATGGGAACTATGCCAGAACCTGTGCGCAGAAAATCAAACAGGTATTCCCAGATGCCCAGATTATAGTTTTTATCCGGAACCAGCAATCGCTTGCGGCATCTGCCTACCAGCAGTATGTAAAAAACGGGGGAACTTTCAGCATGAAAAGGTACCTATACTCTGGAAGAGGCTTTTCGTTTGAGCATCTGCTTTTTGATAAGCTGGTTGAATACTACGATTCCCTTTTTGGCCAGGAGAATGTTCATGTTTTTGTTTACGAGGAGATGCGGAAAGACCCGGCGCAATTCCTGAACGAGTTTTGCAAAAAGTTTGATTTTGAGGTTGACCTTGATAAACTCTCGCTTGCATGGGTAAACAGGGGATTGCGTAAAGGGTTTGTACCGCTGATCAAATTCTTCAACCTGTTCCATTTCAAACCGGTTGGCCGGAAAAATTATATATGCCATTTGCCAGGTGTAATCAGGTTTATACAGGGTTTCCTGCTTAAACTTAACCGGTACCATATATTTGGCAGATATCTTAAGGTTGATGATTTGTTAAGCCCTAAGGATTTGGAAATATGTAAAAATTTCTACTTAGAATCGAACAGAAAGCTGGGAGAAAGGATTGGTGCTGAAATTTTGGCCAGTAATGGATATTACCTATGAGCAACCCAATAGTTCATATCGGCTACCCCAAAACTGCCACCAAGTGGTTTCAGCACAATTTCTATCCGGCATTGAAGGATATTGCTTTTATTCAGCGCCAGGATGTTTTCAGGATTCTTATTAAACCTGATATCTTTGAGTTTGATCCTGTGGTTGCCTTCCAGCAGATACAATTGATAACAGAAAACAAACGGCTGATAATTTGCGAGGAGCTTTTGTTAGGCGGCCTTGATATCTCTTTCGGGACAGGCGAGTTTATACAGCTGATGGCCCATCGCATAAAATCTACACTTCCCGATGCTGAAATTGTGATCTTTATACGAAACCAGGAAACCATGGTCGCATCTGCATACAACCAGTATATTAGATCAGGCGGCACTTACAGCCAGGCAAGGTATTTGGGATACAGTAAAAGGTTTAAAGCCTTTTTTAAAAACCACCATCTTTTTAACCTGAAATTTTTTGAGTATGACCTGATTATTGATTTGTACAAAAAAATATTCGGTTTTGATAAGGTCCATGTTTTTTTATACGAGGATTTTCTGCACAATCCCATTCAGTTTTTGAATGAATACTGCAATAAGTTTTCCCTGCCCCATTCAAAATTCCCGGTTTCAACCATTGAAAACAGGAGTTTTTCATCCCTTGCAATAAAGTTTATGCGCTTTATGAATCATTTTACATATAAAAACACGGCATTCAAAAATTACCTTTTCCACATAGATACAATATACTACCGAACCCTATCGGTTTGCGATAAGATTGACCGGATTAGCTTTTTCAGAAACAGACCATATAAGCTAAAAAGAGGTTTGATAAACGAGATAAATACTTTTTACAAGCCCAGCAATTTGAGGTTATCAAGCCATGTTGACATTGAGAAATTAAGAAAGTACTTTTACCCGATGTGATCAGATTTTCTCGTAAAACCGGTCATCCTTAAGAATCAACTCATAAACCATATCGCTTAGTGCAACATTTTTTGCCTTAATTCGCCTGTTGATCCTCAGGATATTATGAACCCGGAAACGGTTTTTTAGCGAAAGAGTCGAAAAAAAGATGTCTAGCGTTTTGGCGAGCAATCTGTTACCAATCACATCTTTTGTGGATTTTAGCCTGTCGTACCTCGACATAGGATCCCGAAAACCAGCACCATGGTGGTAAATCAGGTTATTATAAATACCAAAAAAAATAGGATGGTACGGGCTGGGATTGGACCGGTGTAAATTAAGCCATTGAACATTCTCATCCTCAAGTATCTTAAGCAGGTTGCCACCAACATCGGTACGCCTAATGTTACCCTGAGAAAGCCATTGGTAGCCCTCCGCCCAATCCCCTTTTATCCTTCTCCAAAAACCTACGGTTGTCAGGCAAAATGATGGATGTGGCTGAATATCACTTAAATTTTCAATTCGCTGAATGGCCGCTAACGGAAAGGTTTTCAGCGTACTTGGAACAAAATCATCCAAAGGATTGATCGGGAAGGCATCGCCGTCGATAAAGATAAGCGGGTCATTTTCATTCGCGCATTGGGAAATTATATCCGCAAGCAGGTTTAGCTTTATGGCATGTTCTTTTATGGGTTCGGTTGAAGCATAGAAGAATTTCCGGCGGTGTTTTGATGCGTCACCACTTAAAAATGCGTATATTCGGAAAGGTTGCGAAATGTTTTTTTGCAGGTGATTTAGCTGGATATCAACCCATTTATCTGTTTCCCAATGTACGGTGGCAATGTGAATCATGGTAATTTTCTGAGTGATCAATCTTGTGTTGAGCAAATATGGCTGGTTGCATACATTAACCGCTCCGGTTCCACCTTTCTGCTCAATGAGCTGTGCAAATATAAGCAAATTGTAGCCTTACCCGAAGGAGAACGGTTGGTTAAGTTTTTCCTGGAAAAACCTTATTCGGAGATTAAAAACAAAAAAACCCTTATCAGTGAGGTAAATACGATGATCCAATCGGATCCAAAGCTCAACCTGTTTGGTGTTTTCATTGAATATTCCGATCTGGTGAATTGTAAGTACTTTATAGACCTGTTTTTTAGGCTGCTGGTGAAATCCGCCAGACATATAAAGCCAGCTTCAAAGATTATCGTTTTTAAGGATACCCGGCTAATCAACTATTTTGCCAAGATCTCGAAGTATAATTTTGATTTTAAGCTTAGGTTTATCGTTCTTTCACGCGACCCACGTGCTATATATTGTTCCCAGAGAAATACAATTGGAAGCTGGGGCGTTCCGATGGCTACAAACCCTGTGATTACCGCAAAAGACTGGAATCAGTTTGAAAGAAGGAAAATTGGGCTGAATTATTTATCAGTTCCAAATATTTTCCTAACCAGTTTCGAGAAATTAATCAGTAATTTAGATGGTGAAATAGATAACTTGCTGGTAACTTTTGGTCTGTCTGCTAAATCCATGGTAAAAGAAAATGAATCAAGCTATTTAGATCTTGTGCCGGTTCACCTGAAGTCAATTCATCAAAATATAGTCAAACCACCTGTTCCCGATAAAATCAATAATTGGGAATCATTGCTGAGTTATAATGAAATTTATACCATTCAAAATATTGCAAAGCAATACATGGAGCTGGAAAATTATAAGCAGGTTGAGGTGGATATTGCCCTGCGAAAGCCACTAATCCTAAACCTGATGTGGTATATTGGCTATTGGGTTGAAAAGTTTAAGAGAACAATTTTACCCAACCGGGATTTACCAAAATGTAATAAATGAACAATAAAATTCTCTTGTTTACTTCAGAAACCGCTCCTTCTTTTGCCGGGGATGGGAGAAACGCTTTACTCTTTGCAAAAACATTGAATGAACTTGGTCACAAGGTTGCCATCTGTTGCATGAATCCAGCCGGTCTGCTTCCGGATAATGAAGAGATTGACGGGATTGAAGTTTTTAGGGTAAAATATTTTCACAGATCACTCTTTGGCCGATTATTATCAAGAGATATTCTTGCTCATTTTCTTGTAAAATCAGGCAGATTATATAATGTATGGGTTGTCTATGGCGCGATGCCAGGTTATCAACTTATCCTCTTTTTGGGCAAACTTCAAAGAAGGAAAGTTGTATTTCGATCAACCCTTGCAGGGTTTGATGATATTAATTCATTGGGCGCAGCTAAAAACCAACTCTCAAATGCAATTAACAAATATTTACTCTCTGGTGTATTTGGGTATTTTGCGTTGAATAGTTTTTTTGCTGATACGTGGAAATCCTTTTTTGGAAATCAATTCCCCAAAATATTTCTTTCTTCCCAAGGGGTTGATATCAATAGGTTTTCACCCGTGAATTCATCTGAAAAGGCCGAGATTCGAGAAAAGTTAGGTTTACCCCATGCTAAATTGATTTTACTGACGGTTGGACATCTGACCAAGCGCAAAGGTTTCGTTGAGCTGTTCCATTGGCTTAATAAAGTTCCTAAAGACTATTGTCTAATCCATGTTGGCAGAAAAAAAGCTCCCGATTGGGATGCTCTGTCAGGCAAGAACAGAGAAATGGAAGAAAATTTTCAAAAGGGAATGGAGTTGCTTGGCAATAAGCTAATCCTGGTTGAAGCAACTGAAAATATTGATGATTACTATAAAGCTGCTGATATTTTTATCCTTTCGTCTTTCAGCGAAGGAAATTCCAATACTCTCAACGAGGCTATGAGTTCCGGCTTACCTGTTTTAACCAGAAACATACAAGGTTGCAAAGATTATCTTGATGATGGTGTAAATGGACTTATTTATTCCAACCCATCGGAATTTACACAAAAATTGATCAACTTACTAAAAGATGGTATTTTAAGACACGAGTTGGGTTCAAACGCAAGATTAATGGCAATTGAAAGGCTGAATGTTAAAAATGTTGCAGAAAGGTTCGTTGAATTCCTTTCTGCCTAATAAAATTTTTGGGAATTTGCATCTTTGCCTTTACCCCTAATCTAGTACCACTTCTTCCTAAACCAGAAAGCCACATTGACAAGTGCGATCATTACAGGCACCTCAACCAGCGGCCCGATTACAGCAGCAAAAGCCTCGCCCGAATTCATTCCAAAAATTGCAATGGCCACCGCAATGGCCAGCTCAAAATTATTACTTGCCGCAGTGAATGAAAGAGTAACAGATTGTTCGTAGCTGGCGCCAATTTTTTTACTCATGAGGAACGACAAAATAAACATTACTACAAAGTAGATAAGAAGCGGTATGGCAATCTTGATTACATCCATCGGAATTTTTACTATGTACTCGCCCTTCAGGGAGAACATTACAACAATTGTAAACAGTAATGCAATTAAAGTTAGCGGGCTGATTTTAGGTATAAACTTTGTGTGATACCATTCTTTACTTTTAACCCTGATAAGAATAAACCGTGTTAAAAAACCGGCAATAAAAGGGATACCTAGATAGATGAAAACGCTCTCAGCGATTTGTCCGATGGTAATATTTTCCACCAGGTTGTTTGTTGGAATTCCAAACCAACCCGGAAGAATTGCTATAAAAAAGTAAGCGTAAACGGAGAAGAACAGCACCTGGAAGATGCTGTTGAATGCCACCAACCCGGCAGCATATTGAGTATCGCCTTTTGCAAGATCGTTCCATACAATAACCATGGCAATGCATCTCGCCAACCCGATCATGATTATACCGTACATGTAAGGCAAATTGGTGTTATTTTCCCCGGGGAAAAGCTTAAAGAATAATATTGCCAGGGCAAACATTAAGGCCGGACCCAGTAACCAGTTCTGAAACAGGGACAAACCGAGTACTTTAGTATTACGAAATACATCGCCCAGTTCCTCGTACTTTACCTTTGCCAGTGGCGGATACATCATCAGTATTAACCCTATCGCAATAGGAATGTTGGTTGTGCTTTCGGGTGTGGATTTCAGCGATTCCCAGAACCCTGCAATTGCCGGGAAAAAAAATCCAGACAAAACACCAATCGCCATTGCTACGAAAATCCATAGCGTTAGGTAGCGATCCAAAAAGTTGAGACGTTTGTTTGAGGGCATATTATTTTATTTTGATTAATAATCTTATAACTGGATAACAGGCTTAAATTAATTTGCAGATTCTTTAACCAGCTAGCCACAAATAGCAATTCTAAATTATTTCACCCCAGATACAGTTATGCTAAATATTCCTATCTCTTTGTTTTTCAGCTTATTAATATCTTCCTTTGTCAGGTAATTTAGCAAAATTTCTTCCGGTATTGAGATCTCTTTCTGTTTATGTATGGTTATATTCCTGAATCCCTGTCTGCTGATTATACGGAGATAATCTTCAATTTTAACTGCACCTGAAACACAACCTGCATACATCTCGGCATCCTCACGTAACTTCTTGGGCAATTCACCCTTTATCACCACATCCGATACGCAGAAACGACCACCTGGCTTAAGTACCCGGAATATTTGAGCGAATGCTTTATCTTTAGCAGGCACCAGGTTGAGAACACAGTTTGATATTACCACATCAAAGTGGTTGTCGGGGAATGGCATATCCTCAATATCTCCCTTAACAAAAGAAACATTTTTATAACCAAGTTTTTGATTATTCTGATTCGCTTTTGCAATCATTTCATCAGAGAAATCGATGCCAACAACACGCCCTGTTTCTCCAACAATTGCTCTTGCCACAAAGCAATCGTTGCCAGCACCGCTTCCCAAATCGAGCACCCTTTCGCCCTGCTGAATGCTGGCGAATTCGGTGGGTATTCCGCAGCCCAATCCCAGATCGGCATCGGGAATATGGCCATCAATGTTTTGGTAATCATCTCCAATCATGCTAATACCTGAATCCCCACAGCAGCCCGATGAGCAACAGCATGAAGATTGGTTTTGCAGATTTTTGCCGCTGGCAATCTGGTCGTATTTTTCTTTTACAACCAGTTTCAAATCTTTTGAATTCATAGAGTTGTTTTTATTTCCTCATTATAAAACCTGAAAAAACGTTCTGTGATCAAATCTCTAACTCTATAAAACTCGCTCCATATAAACTCATCGTTTCCATTAGCGTGGCTGGGATCTTCAAAGCCAAAGTGCAAACGATGCTTAACCTTGCCTAAAAATGCGGGGCAAGTTTCGTTGGCATCATCGCAAACTGTGATTACATAATCCCACTCCTCGCCAATATACTTGTCAACCAACTTTGGGGTGTGGTGGCTAATGTCAATTCCTGCCTCGCTCATCACCTTAATGGCCTTTGGGTTAACCTGGGTTGCGGGTTGAGTTCCGGCGGAGCGAACAATTAAACATTTATCGAAGGATTGTAAGAATCCTTCGGCCATCTGGCTGCGGCAGGAGTTCCCGGTGCAAAGAATAAGAATTTTCATAAATTCAAATTATTAAACGCTAAGGAGCGAAGTCGCAATGTCTTTTCTTGGCGACTTTGTGTCTTAGCGTTGATTATTTAACAACATTCAAACTCTTTCTTAATACTATTAAATAGTGATGCGAACAGCATCGCCACGGTTTTTATTTTCTCGGGATCCAGACAATAGCAAACCCTAACCCCGTCAATTTCCCCTTGAATTAATCCGGCTTTTTTCAGCTCCTGCAAATGCTGCGAAACCGTTGTTCTGCTCAAAGGGATTTCGTTGCTGATATCTCCTGAAATACACTGCTTGCAGCTGGCCAGGTATTTCAGAATAGCAACCCTTGCCGGGTGGGATAACACTTTTGCAAGTATGGCAACCTGCTGGCTTTCATCATCAAAAAGTTCCACCTTATGGAATGTCATGGCGGTAATGTTTTATGACGTAAACATACGACATATTTTTAAATAAAAAAACCTAACGCTTATTTTTCTTGCCCCAGGTTCTGAGTTGACACATACAACCACCGGTAAGGGTTTCACCAATATCAACAATAATTGGTAAACCATCCCTTTCCCAGTCGCAGATTCCTCCCACCAAGTTTGCTATTTGGGTATAGCCTCTACTTTTAAGAAAGATTACAATTTCCTTGGAATGAATGCCAACTGCATCTGCAACTATGATTGGACGATTTGTGGGCAGATGATGGTAAAACTCATTAATCTCATCGTAAACACAATGCAGCATTTCAGGAACATTGAAGCGTTTGTTCCTGAAAAGAATATCTAACCTTAAATCCAGCAGGATAGCACCCTTTTGGCAAAGTTCATAGGCTTCATTTGGCGACAAATGAATTATCTTATCAATCCTGTTACCAAATCCATCGAAAAAGTTCAAGAATGTAGTTTTTAGATTTACGATTTTAAGAATTATACAAATTTAATAAATTGATTATTCATAAATCAACAAATCGCAAATCCATTAATTCCCGCAACAACATCTCCCTGTTCCGCAGGTTGGGGCTGAAGGTGCGTAAGAATACTCCTTGCTGGTTTTGGTTGGCCTGTACTCCTCACAGGAATTCCCGTTGCACGGACATGGAGCTGTAAACTTGGTGCAAGGCCCGTAGATTGGATCAACCCATTCCTCTTTAACGCCCTCTGCTTCAAACTTATTATCGCAGGTTTTACAGTAGAAAGTTTTCATCTTATTATAGACTTTACTGGTTTGACATTAAAAACTATCGCAAAGTTATGCCTTCTGAATGGTTTGAAAACAAAAAAATGGAAATTTTTGTTTAATTTTTTAATGAGGGAGATCAATTGTTTAAAAATTTTTTAATAATAAAAAAACCCAAAAGAGCGTGTAATTCATTCTCTTTTGGGTTTAAAAAAGTAATTAGTTTATTTAAACGTTCTTAAAAGCTTTTTTCCCGGCAAAACGGGCGGATTTACCCAGCTCGTTTTCAATGCGCATCAGCTGGTTGAACTTCTCGATACGCTCGCCACGACAACCGCTGCCGGTTTTAAGATGTCCGGCATTTACTGCCACAGTCAGGTCGGCAATAAAGGTATCGGGTGTTTCCCCACTGCGGTGCGAAACAAAGGCATTATACCCATTTCGGTAAGCCAGCTCAATTGTCTCGAGGGTTTCTGTTACGGTGCCAATCTGGTTAAGCTTGATAAGAATGGAATTTGCAACCCCTTTATTAATGCCTTCAGCTAAAATTGCCTTGTTTGTACAGAATAAATCATCTCCAACAATTTCAATCTTATTGCCCAAAGCCTGAGTAAGATTTTTCCAACCATTCCAGTCGTTTTCTGCTAATCCGTCTTCAAGCAGAACAATAGGGTACTGTTTTACCCAGTTCTCCCATAGCTTAATCAGCTCATCGCTGGAAATGAATTTCCCGGTGCTCTTGAACATTTTGTATTTTCCATCCTCCCAAAGTTCGCTGGCTGCCGGATCGAGACAAATGCTTACCTCGTCGCCTGGTTTAAATCCGGCCTTGTTAATGGCTTCCAGGATAACCTCAACGGCTTCATCATTTGATTTTAAATCCGGTGCAAATCCACCTTCATCACCTACGCCAGTGCTATACCCTTTGGCTTTCAGCACCCCTTTCAGGGTATGAAAAACCTCAATACCCATGCGAATGGCTTCGGTGAAAGAAGGAGCACCGTGCGGTGCAATCATGAACTCTTGAAAATCAACGTTGTTATCAGCATGTTTACCTCCGTTAATGATATTCATACAGGGTACTGGCAATAGGTATGCATTGCTACCGCCAAGGTATTGGTACAAGGGGATTCCTGCGCTCTCAGCTTCAGCCCGGGCATAGGCCATAGATACGGCAAGAATGGCGTTTGCCCCAAGTTTTGCTTTGTTGGGAGTTCCATCCAGGCCGATCATAAAGTAGTCGAGTTCGCGCTGATTTACAAAGAATTTTCCTTCAACCTCTTTGGCAATAATTTTATTTACGTTCTCCACGGCTTTCAGCACCCCTTTCCCACCATAACGTTTTTTGTCGCCATCGCGCAGCTCAGTGGCTTCGCGTTCACCTGTGGATGCTCCGCTTGGTACCATTGCACGGGCAGAAGTTCCATCTTCCAGTGTTAAATCAACCTCTACGGTTGGGTTTCCTCTTGAATCGAGAATCTCGATTGCTTTAACTTCTAGTATTTCCATAATTAGGTTTGTTAAGATAAAATATTATTTAATGTATCTGCTTGTGAAAAAGTTAAATACAACTCTTTGACTAATTTTCCAATGCCGATTGTGAAATCCACCAAAATTAATTAATTCTTAAGACTCCATATCATTTCAGTTTATTAATAAGAAAAATTATCATTAAATGTTTTTTATCCGTGTGAAATAATAGAGAACTAACACCGCAACAATTTGCGCGGCAACAGAAAAAACTATTAATCCGGGAATGGAAAAATCGTAGATGATACCCATAAGAGCGCTTCCGCCAAACCAGAACAACCCATAGGCAGCATTAAAAGTTCCAAAAGCGGTTCCTCGCCGATCGGCCGGGATCATTTCAGCAATTTCTGCTTTAAGAATAGATTCCTGTGCCCCCATGCCAATCCCCCATAAAACCATACCCGCCAGGGCCCAGTAAAAGTTGCCGATAAAAACAAACGGGGCAAATAACGATGAAAGCACCACTGCCAGCAAGAGCGTTTTGATGCCTATTTTATCGAAAAGTTTCCCGAAAATCAGCGCTGCAATGGCATCAGCCCCCATTGCTACAGCATAAAAAATTGGGATGGAAGAATCGCTCATCAATGCATTCGTCTTAAAATGGTATGCGATTAATGGAAAATCAACATACCCTGCCGCAATAAAGGCAACGGCAAGAATATAAATCCAGTATTTTTTAGGAAAACCATGCGAGGTAACTGATACTGTTTTAATTTCGAGATTCTCAGGTTTAGGGTAAAGATGTTTACAATAGAGCAGTATGCTGATAGCAATAATGGCAGGAATGATAAGTATTCCAAAAGCCAGGTGGTAGTTTTGCTCCTTGTAGAAAAGTACAGCGCCAACGAGTAACGGGCCAACTGTAGCCCCAATCTGATCCATTGCCTCATGTAGCCCATATCCCCAACCACGACCAATTTTCTGTGTACCAAATGAGAGCAAGGCATCTCGGGCAGGTGTTCGTAACGCTTTCCCGATACGCTCAGTAATCATAAGTATTACTGCAAGTTGCCAATAACCAGCCAGCGCCAGCAAAGGAACCGAGAAAAGGTTAAGCGAGTACCCTGTTATCAATATTACCCAGTATTTTTTGGTTTTATCTGCGATATAGCCCGATATAAATCTTAAACCATATCCCAGCAGTTCTCCCAGACCAGCTACAATTCCAACGGTTGCGCCACTTGTCCCCAATATTTTCAGCAATGAACCATTGATACTCCGGGCAGCTTCGTAGGTCATATCGGAAAAAAGGCTTATTAACCCTAAGAGGATTACAAACTTTGTTGCTGTTTCAAATCTGATTGTTTTCATTCCTGACATTTTATCATTTTCTATTGTTGACACTCGGATAAATAGTTGATCAACCCCAATTTTTATAACAACCAATTTAACGGACTAAAAAACCGTAGGTTGAAATCATATTCTTTTGATTATCTCCTGTAAATCATCAATATCCTTATCAAATTCCCTGGCAAACTCCTCTGGGAAACGCCCGCCACCACGTAATCCCCGGGAAGTGCTATCACAAAGAATCTCCCACATTTTAGTTTTTTTAGCCCTGATAACATTGTTCTGGTTCAGGCTCACGGGTTTCAGGTTGTACTTTTCGGCCATGTATTTGATATATTTTTTAATATCATTTATAGCTGACAATTTGCTTTGTAAATCATTATCAACTCCTTCCCTGACAACCCTGGTCATGATTAAATCTGTTGGCCGGGTCAGTTCACTCTCTATTTCAATGGTTAATTTTTCAACCAGGTGAATGGCGGAGGAAAGCGATCTTTTGTGATTTTCCGAAAGCGTAATCTTTTCCATGGCTACTTCCTTAGGGTGGCAACAATCCGCAACGGGTTGATAATTAAATCCAACGCATCGACAATGCTGTTACAAACTATATCAGCATTGAGTATGGATTTTAACGAAGCACCCTCATTCTGGATCACGGTAATACCCAACGCTGAATTTTTCAGCATCAGCGAATCGTTAAGGCCGTTACCAATGGCAATAACTTTATCTCCACCCAGATCATCAGCGTACTTCTCTTTCTGAAGCTGTTGGCTTTCTTCATCCAGCAATACAAGTTTGCAGTTGATACCTGTTAAATTCTTTTTTGCACATCCAAAGGTATCGGCCGTGATAACATGAATTTGAATTTTTTGGGACAGAATATCTAATTTATCTTTTACACCAGGAATCAGCTGCCCGTCAATGGCCAACGTACCATTGTAGTCCAATACCAGATGTTCCAAATGGATGGAGGCAAAATGAGGGATTTCAATTTTTATCATGGCTTTTGTTGATTTTTTAACAGATCCATAATTTTTTCCTGTTCAATGATAACCATACCCAGGCGAATATCACTAACACCTTTTTTTAACCTGTAGCTAAAAACCGGACTCCCATTCACAATTTCCGATTCAAAAAAGAAAAAGTTGATTTGGGGAAATCTTTTCAGCTCTTTTTCCAATTCAAACAGATGTGAAGAAATGATAAACAGGCTGTTTTCCCATTGCACCAATTCTGAAATAATCAGGTCAGACGCATCGTATGCGTCGCTTACATTCGTACCTTTAAATAGCTCATCGAAGAGTACAAAGATTTTTTCATTTTGGTTAAGCGCTTCAGCCACCTGTTTTACACGTTTTACCTCGCTGAAAAAGTAGCTGTACCCTTTGAAAATATTCTCATTAATTGTGATACTAGAAATAAAACGGTCGAAAAGCACTGTTTTCATTTTATTTGCCGGGACCGACATCCCGATATGTGCAAGGTAAACCGCAATACCAACAGACTTTAAAAAAGTTGTTTTTCCGGCCATATTAGGTCCGGTGAGGAATATGAGATTATTTTCTTCCCCAATTGAAAAATCGTAAGATTTTGGGTTCTCCAGCATTGGATGAAAAAGGCCTTCTACTTCAAATCTGGTTATGCCATTGGCTATCATTTCCGGAAAACACAGGTTAAACTGAATGGTGGCTTTTGCCATCGAAAAGAGCGCATCCAGCTCATAGGTAAGTTGTATTACACTAACAAGCAATTGTTTGCTGTTCCCCCTGAGCAGTCCGTCGTAATGAAAAACCTGGGTAAGCGATAAAGTTTTTCTATCGTGTATTGTTTTACTAATTAAAGAATAAGAGGGTTCAATTGAAAAAGTTATCAGTTTTTTATAAATATCATTAAGCAGTATAGGAATTTCAGCAGAGGAGCCTTTGCTAAAAAGATTCAGCATTCTATCAACATAGTCAACAAGTTCGATCAGGCTTCCCTTAATATAACGATAAGATTCCCTGTCAATTATATAATATTGTAAACTTTGAAAAAGAACACCCATAGAGCCATTATCCAGAATAGGATCGATATTGGAAGAGGCATAGCGTTCCAACGATCTCATTTTCTCATCGTTGAAAGGGAGTTTCCAATGATCAGTATTCTGAGAGAGGTAAGAAACAGCGTCTTGTACAAGTCTTATTTTTTCAATTTCACCAAGCGGGTTAAGGAATTTTTCGCGTAGCGCAAATTTACCTCCGGTTGTAGTTGTTTTGTTGAGTAGGTCAAAAAGGCAAACCCCCTCATCGGGTGAGGTGAAAACTTCTAAATCCCTGAATGTCTGCTTGTCAACTTGCATTTATTTACGTGCGATTAACACATTGCATTTGGCATTTTCGCTAACCTTATCGGTAACATGACCTAAATCGTTGCCCCAAAGCCCAGAGTGCCCTTCGCACCCCATAACGATTAAATCAACCTTGTTTTTCTCAGCAAACTCTACAATCAGTTTTGCTGGGTTACCCTGAAGATGGGAATACTCAATATCTTCCTTTTTGAATACGCATTTTATCTCTTTTTTTAGTTTGGATGAAAAGTTTTCCACGGAGCTGATCTAATCTTCTATTTCGGTTGCAAACTCATGGTGGTCAGACTTGAAAAAACTAAAAAACCAGATCAGACCCAAACCAATTTTTATTAAACTATTTTTTTACACCCTTTTTATGCAGAATAATTGTGGCTTTCTCTACAGTAACCATGCACCCCTTGTTCAGGTTATCGAATATCGGGAGCATTGATTCTATAAATTTTTCAATTTTTTCCGATTCGTCCAGAATTTCAACTATCAACGGAACTTTTTCGGTAACCTCCCAGTTGGTAGGCGAGTAGATGGCGCTACTGGCGCCATATCCCATAATCCCTTTAATTACAGTGGCTCCGGTAAGCCCAAATTTTTTTGCAGAAAAGACGATTACCTCGTATAAGGGTTCGTGGTTGTATTTATCGGTTGAGCTGATAAATATTCTTAATAGTTTTGCCTCGTTGTTTATTTCCATCACTAAAATATTTTAGTTAAAAGATTGCCAAAGAAAGTAGCAATAAGCCCTAGAAAAACGCTAAGGCCAGCATAGAGGGCAAAAAGGAAGAAGTTTCCATCCCTTAATAGAGCAAGATTTTCGTTGGTAAAGGTTGAGAAGGTTGTGAACCCGCCGCAAAATCCAACTGTTAGGAACAATCGCCATTCCGAATTCATAATATTCCCTTTTTCGGAGATCCCATAAAAAACACCTATCAGGAAACAACCAACGAGGTTAACCACGAAAGTGCCAAAGGGGAAGGCTGAAAGAATGTGGTTCTGAACATAACGAGAGGTTAAAAACCGGGTAACCGTACCCAGAAATCCTCCAGTGCCAACAATAAGTATTAATCGAAACATATCAGCTGATAATTTACCTTAAAGATACAAAATCTAATAAAAGAAAGTAGGAGTCATCAGCTTTTAAAGGCGGGCAAAGGTGAACTCCATCACCGCTGCAAATATATTAAATATGTTAAAAAATAAGTTTGCCGAAGTGTTTATTTTAGCTAAATCCCAGCTTTTTAGGGATATTTGATTATAAACAGACTATGCTCCAGCAAAGAATAAGGGTTTCTGACCGTTGCAGGTATTGCTATATAAACCACTGGCTTATTGCTATTATGGCTTTGACGTCTGCGCAAACATTGGAATACCATGCAGTACCAGCTTACATAGGCTTCGCATATTCTTAGGGGAACATTGGAAACCACATGAAATAAAATTCGACTTTGCATAATTGGGAGCAAAGCGAATATAATCATTGAAGTAAAATTCTTTGCTTGAGAATACTCCTATATTGCAAATAGAACTTAGTATTTAAAATCCCCAGCCAACAGCACATTTAATGTATACATGATGAAATAAGTTTGCTTTGTTCAGGCTCTTTCCCTAAATTTACCAACTGTCGATAATTACATATTTTCAGCCCCTGTAGCTTATAAACTAATTAACTTCAACGCCAACCAGTATAGTCACATTATGGGTAAAGCAAACCTGCCTCTATGAGCCGACTTAAAAAAGTTGAAAAGCCGCAGAATCAATCTCAAAACCCGAAGGTTATGCTGAACGGGGAACAGCATAAGCTTTTCGAAACGCTTTTTACCGACAGCTATTCTATAATGATGATTATCGACTACGAAACCGGCCGTATTGTAAATGCCAATAAAGCGGCATGCAAATTTTATGGGTATTCATACGATGAAATCACCCAAATGAATATTAACCAGATCAATACCCTATCGGCCGATGAGGTGAAACAGGAAATGCATAATGCTCAATCTGGTAAACGCAATTTCTTTAACTTCCGCCACCGCACGAGAAACAACGAAATTAAGGATGTTGAGGTTTACAGTGGTGAAATATCCATTGATGGCTCACCTTTCTTATACTCCATTATTCACGATGTTACTAAGCGGAAGAGGATGGAGCAGGATCTTATCGAAGCAAACGAAAGATATAAAGCCATACATGATGCATCGTTTGGTGGCATTGCCATTCACGACAATGGGGTTATTATTGAATGCAATCAGGGTCTTGCCGAAATGACCAACTTTTCTGCCGAAGAACTTATTGGCATGGACGGCTTCTTGTTAATTGCGCCTGAATCACGAGATCTGGCGAAGAGCAAAATAATGTCTGGTTTTGAAGAGCCTTACGAATTAAAAGGTTTGCGCAAAAATGGGGAAAAATACCCCTTGCTTGTCCAGGGGCGTAACGTGCATTATAAGGGGAAAAGGATGCGAAGTACCGAATTCAGGGATATGACCGAGAGTAATAAAATACAGGCAGAATTGATATTGGCCAAAATGCAAGCAGAGGAAAGCGAGAAAAAAATCCGCAGTATGGTTGAGCATACTGAAATTGGAATTTTATTTTGCAATCCTCAGGGCGAACTAATTGAAGCAAACCCGGCGATATTGAAAATATTAGGATCGCCCTCAGTTGAGGAATCAAAAAAAATCAATTTATTGACTTATGAGCCATTACGCCAGGTGGGCTTCTCACAGAATATTGAAAAATGTATTTCCGAAAGGAGTGTTATTACTGAAAGTATTGTTTATACAAGCAAATGGGGTAAAACCGTTTTTATGAAATACCATCTCGTCCCGGTAATGTTAAACGATAAGATTACTGGAGTTTGGGCCAATTTGCATAATTTAACTGACCTTTGGGAAATACAAAACGAATTAAAAAATTCAAATGCTGAATATGCAGCCCTTAACGAGGAATTACTTGCAGCCAAAGACCGGATTGTTGAAAGCGATTATAAATTTAAAATGCTCTTTGAACAGTCTCCTGTTGGTATGGCATTGGTTGATCACGAAACAGGCGATTTCTTAGAAGTAAACCAACCAATTTTAAAAGCTACCGGCTATTCGAAAGAAGAATTCCTGAAGTTAAGCTACTGGGACATTACCCCTCGTGAATACGAAGCACAAGAGATAAAACAGATAGAGGATTTGAATGAAGTAGGACATTTTGGACCAAACCTAAAAGAATATATACGCAAAGATGGTTCGAGATTTCCCATATCTATCAGCGGAGCACTCTTTACCGATCCAAAGGGTAAAAAAGTAGTCTGGGGGATAATTGAAGATATTACAGAACGAAAACAAGCCGAAGAAAAAATACATCAGCAAAACAAAGAATTAAAAAAACTAAATGCGGATAAGGATCGCTTTATCTCAATCCTTGCCCATGATTTAAAAAATCCTTTTAACGCCATACTCGGATTTTTGGATTTATTATCATTGAACATCAGAAACTATGGTATCCGGGAAACGGAGGAGCAAATAAGTATCGTCAGTAATGCGGCTAAAAGTACTTACAATTTGCTGGAAGATATTTTAACCTGGGCAAGAGCCAATTCAGGAAAAATTCCATATGAGCCACAGAGATTGAACTTTGCAGCTATCTGCTACGAGGTTGTTGAAAGTTTGAAGCTAACGGCAAATTCAAAACAGATAACTATAAACACACATTCAAATGACGAAATTCATGTTTTTGCTGATAAAAACATGTTGAATGCTGTTTTGAGAAACCTGGTTACTAATGCCATAAAATTCACGCACAAAGAAGGACGGATTGATATTTATGCAGAAAAAACAGATGCTAATGTTATAATCTCTGTGACAGACAATGGTGTTGGAATAGACCCTGATACTTTAAATAAACTTTTTGATATCTCAAATAAAATAGTAACCACTGGGACAGCAAACGAGAAAGGATCCGGCTTGGGCCTGTTGCTTTCTAAAGAATTTGTTGAGCGGCATAGCGGAAAGATTTGGGCAGAAAGTGAAGTGGGAAAAGGCAGCTCTTTTCGATTTACATTGCCGTTAAACAACAAATGAATAGCACCTCAATAATATCTCTTAGGGGTTTATTTTATACAATTTCTCCTCAAATCTTTATGCTTGGGCTGTACTATCCCGTTTTCTTTTACAGCTTTAGATTTTGGTTATTTTACAATAAGAGGTGTTTGTTATTAGTTTATAAATAATTACAATTTATCCAATATAAAGAGTATAGAAGAGAATGGCTGAACCATAATCGATTCAGCCATTCTTTCGAATTTATAAAGTGATACGATTTACTTCGCAGCGCAATCGATGCAAACCTTTTTATCGCCTTTTATACGTCCGTATTCCATTACGGTCATCTCGCCACACTCCTCGCATACGAATCCATCAAAGCTATCCTTCTTAGGTTCGAGTTTGTATTCGAAAATCGGTGAAATATTAAGCAGCATCTCTGCTGGTGCATTCATTACGCCTTCGATTAACGGTGCAACCACGTCTTCTGGAACTACACTCGCTGGTTTTCCAAGCATTCGGTAATCGGTAAAGAATTTTGATTTTTTGTTGTTTAGCATTGCCTCAGCTTTAGGGGTAACTCGAACAGCACGACCTGTAGCACGGTCAACCACTGTAACAGCCCATTTCCCTTTGTGCGTTTTTTTAAGATTCCCTTTACCAAAGGTAGTTCCCATTATAACTTGGAGTCCATCTCCATAACAGGTTGCACAATGGTCATCACCAAGGTCAACGAAGGCAACTAGCTGTCCATCCTTTGCACGCTCTACGCCTAAAGCGTTCATTGCTGCTGCACCAACTCTTAAACCCATTGGCATTGCTGGACATTTATGCCCATGAAACTTTTGCCCGAATTCGAGCCAATCTTTTGGATTAATCATAATTTTATGTGTTAGTTTAAAAAATAAATACTAGCTGTGTATAATGCTTTTACTGTCATCAACCCCAAACTCTGGCTGAATGGTACAGTGTTCTATATCAAATTCGTGTAGGGCTTTCTGAATTAATTCCAGAATACCCTCAAACTCGCTTATTGTGATATCCTTTTGCAAATCGATATGCGCCTCGAACATGATTTCGTGCTCGCTTAGCTGCCATACATGCACATGGTGTATATTCTTAACCCCATCAATCTTCTCAAGTTCCGCAACTATCAGCTTCACATTAATTCCTACTGGGGTAAATTGCATCAGTATTTTTAGAGATGTTTTCAGGATATCCCAGCTTAAGTAAAGAAGATAAACCGCAATGGCAATGGAGAAAACAGAATCGACCCAGAACAAATGAAGGTATTTCATGGCCAAACCGCCTATTAGAACTGCAATGGAAGTAAGCATATCGCTAAAAAGATGCAGGTAGGCCGATTTCATATTAATATTTTCCTTGGCATCCTCTTTAATGAAAAGGACACTAACACCGTTTACCAATATACTAAGGAGCGAAAGGTATATTACCCAATCGGCAGAAATTGGAGTTGGAGCGAATAACCTTTTCACCGCTTCTACAAGTATGAAAATGGCTAAAACAATAAGGGTGGCCGAGTTTAAGAATGCAGCAAATATTTCGGAGCGTTTAAACCCGAAAGTCCTATTCTCGCTAGCTTGCCGCTTTGTTAGCCTGTTTGCCACATAGCTAACAACCAGCGAAATTACATCGCTAAAATTGTGGGTGGCATCGCTAAGGAGGGCCATACTTCCCGATATAAAACCACCAACGGCTTCGGCAACGGTTATCAGCACGTTTAGGGCAATGGTTATACCCAGGTTCTTGCCACTAACCTCGTGATGATGATGTTTATCTGTTTGACTCATTTTAATGTTTATTAGTTGAAAAAGATTTGTAGCTGAATATTGCCTGAGTAGTTGAATCTAGTACCTGACTCTTGGGTTCTAAAATCAGTCATCAGCATAGTTTTACCTGTTATCTGGTAGTTAAATCCAATACCATACCAAGCATTATTATCTGTAGTGGGGTTTAAATCGATGTACCTCTCGGTAAGGGCTACGACTTGGTATCTCTTCAGAAAGGTGTAATTGACTAGCCCATACCATCCTTTTGCTATATCGCTGTTAATGTTTGCCTGAACGTATTCCCCCTGTAGCTCAAACTTGTTCAAATGCAATTGGGCTTCAACTCCCCAACGAAAATCATCACCAGTAATAACGCTATCAGGTTTATAAATAGTGGTCAACGTTGATTTGTTGAGATATCGGTAAGCGGCTGAACCACCAATATTCAACCAAGTATTCCCCTGATTGATGATTTTATAAACTAATCTAGAAGTGTAAAGCAGCGAATTATCCTTGCTATGAGCAGGTTTATCGACATTGGCATTGAAAACACCAAGGCTAAAATGTAATGGTAGGGAATCGGATTGGAATGCATACTGAACACCCACCTCCCTCGCCATCTGCTTCTCGTTATGAATCAGGCTGTTTATTACAGCAGCACGTTCAAGTACAGGGATTTCATAATCAGGTTGCATACGTTGTAGCATAAAATCAGGTACAAATCGACCAGCCCTGATTCTTCCATAGTCTTTCAAGCGAATATCAGCAAACGCATCCTGAAACATCAGCCCTTCATCCTTGTAGGAGCGATAAACCATCTGAACTTTGTATGAGATGTATTCTGCCTTGGGTAGGCTTCCGTATAACCAGAGTTTGGCTCGTCTGATGCTAAATTCTGTGGACTTGTCAAAATCGCTGCTCAAACGGGTTTGGATATAACCGTTCCAATTCAAAGTCTTTTGCTCTTGAGCGTAAATGTTCATTGATAATGAAATCAGCAAAAAGAGCAATCCAATTTTATTAGTAGTTCTTTTCATGGTTATGCAATTGCTTCGTAAATCATTTTTGTTGCAATAAGCACAAGTACAATAGCATAGATAATCTTTACCTGCTTTGATTTCGCTTTTTGGGTCATATACATTCCCCCCAGCTGTGAACCAATAATAACAGCGATGACCACTGCTATGGTTAACGTCCAGTTCATAGCACCCTGAGCCATATGCCCGAAGTAGCCCGAAAAGGATGAGAATGTTACCACAAAAGCAGTTGTTGCGGCAGCTTCCTTGGTTTTATACCCCATTGCCATTAGAATTGGAGCGATAATAAAACCTCCACCCAAACCGAGCATTCCTCCGATGAATCCAGCAAAACCCCCAGTGAAAAGACCGATGATACTCCTTTTCTTTAGGGAAATCATCTGTTCTGGCTCAGGTTTTTTTGATACCCAAATCA
>CAZKHG010000054.1:0-21556 GCA_964552655.1 uncultured Rikenellaceae bacterium | reverse complement strand
GCAAGTTTTACCGAAAATCGTTACCAGCTGTTGACGGAAATCCCCGATGGTTTTATAAATATCAGCTCGGGTTTAGGAAATGCAAAACCTAAGAACCTTTTAATTGTTCCCTTAAGCTATGAGAACTCAGTGCTTGGAGTAGTTGAACTTGCCACTTTTAATGATCTTAAAACTATTGAGATTGAATTTGTTAAACGAATTGCAGAGATTTTGGGCAATTATATCAATATAGCAAAGATCAACGAACAAAATACCAAGCTGATTGAACAGTTTCAAAAGCAAACGATGGAAATGCGGGAAAAAGAACAACATTTACTTCAAAACCTTGAGGAGATGGCTTTCTTTCGCGAACAGTATGAGCAGATGAAAGAGAAACTGAACTAGGGGTTTGAAAAAGTTTTTTCCAAGGTATTTCTGTTTAATAATCAATCACACATAATCATTCTGTTTATATTTGACACCTTACCGGGTATAAATTTGTAACAATTCCCAAACCTCCTAAACTAACTATTTGTAAAATCGAAGGAATACATGAACCACAAAGAAGAAAAGTTTAAGGGAATTGTAAACGAACAAAAACAAAGGATTTTCTCAATCTGTAGGTATTACACAAAGAATGAAGATGACCGAAAAGATCTTTACCAGGAGATTCTCACAAACATTTGGAAAAGCCTGGATTCGTTCAGGGGTGAATCAGCAATCGGAACATGGGTTTACCGTATCGCTGTAAACACCTCACTGGGTTTTGCCGGCAAAACTTCCAGAAGGATGCAAATCCAGGTTTCGCTGGATGAATCAAACCTGAGAACGGTATCAGATGATATTTCTTCATCTGAATTAATAAAAAAAGAAGAAATGATCAGCCTGATGCAAAATCAGATCAACCAGCTATGTGTAATTGATAAGGTTTTGATGACACTCGTTCTTGAAGATCTATCAATGCGCGAAATAGCTGATATAGTAGGAATTACAGAGCCAAATGTGAGAACGAAAATACATCGGATTAAGGAAAACCTTCGTCATAACTTAAAAGGAGGTAGCTATGAGCAATAATGTATCAAATAGTGAGAATGATTATCAGAAAAGCCCAAACAATATTGATAATCTGGTGAATAAAATGAAACTTCAGGATGAGAAGTTTAGTAACCTGTACAAGAGAATGTCGGTATTGTATTTTGTTTTTGTAGTAATTTATACAGGATTACTAGTTGTTAACCCAGCTAAGGAAATACTGATCTCAACCAGGATATCAGGGTTATGTTATGTTATTAGTTTTTTGATTGCCGGGTATTATTTCAGACGATATTACATAGAATTGAATAGCTTAATTTACACAAAACCATTGCTGGAAGTTCTAAAAGATGCTGTTAATAGGTACAAGCTATTCAATTCGCGACAAATTCCAATGATATATGTTGTTATTCTGATAGATATTGGCGTTACAATATCGTTTGTATTCAGAAATGAGTATCAATCCTTTAGCAAAATTCAGCTGATAATTATAATTCAAGTAATTTATTTCACAACCATGGCACTTTCAGCTTTTATTGGATACTTGTGGTGGAGAAAGAAGAGTAAACCCATTCATGATGAATCCCTGAGAATGATAAAAGATTTGGAGAGCTGTTAAAAATCAGAAGTCAAAAAAAAACAAATAATCGAAAGAAGCCGGTATAATTACCGGCTTTTTTAAAAGATTATTAAGTAATTTTGGGATTCAATTTGAGCAAACAATGAAAAATATTTTTTCGGATTACACCATTGGTAATCATCATTTTAAAAACAGGATTGTGCTACCACCCATTGTAAATTTTGGTTGGTCAGATGATAGCGGGGCAGTATCAGATAAGCATATTCGACACTATGAGAGTGTAGCAAAAGGTGGTGCCGGGCTAATAATAGTTGAAGCCACATGTGTTAAGAAAGAAGGAAGGATTACCAGCTATCAGCTTGGGGTTTGGGGAGACGAACATATTGATGATTTAAGAAAGATTTCAAAAACTGTTCACCCTTACGGGGCAAAACTTTTGCTTCAACTTCACCATGCAGGGTTGGCTGCAAGGAAAACAATTTCAAGCATTGCACCGGGACCTTCTGCACATGCTGATATCGAACGCTCCCATGAACTTACAATTGATGAAATTAAGCATTTGATTAATGATTTTGTTAAAGCTGCAATCAGGGCAGAAAAAGCTGGTTTTGATGGGGTTGAACTTCATGGGGCGCATGGTTATTTGTTGAGCCAGTTCGCCAACTCAGCGGTAAACCTTAGAACCGATGTGTATGGTGGTCCAGTGGAAAACAGGTTAAGGATGGCGCAAGAAATAATTAACGGTATTAGAAAAATCGCTAATCGTGATTTTATCATAAGCTACAGAATGAGCGCTAACTCACCTTATCTGACCGATGGAATAGAAATTGCCAAACGACTGGAAATGCTTGGAGTTGATTTAATCCATGTTTCACATGGAGGCGAAAAAGGGATAATCCCACAAGTACCTTCAGGGTTTGATTATAACTGGATTGTTTATAGCGGGACTGAGGTTAAAAAACATGTTAAAACTCCGGTTATCGTTGTAAATGAGATAAAAACACCAGAACGGGCCAACTGGTTAATCCAAAATGGAAAAGCCGATTTCACCGCAATTGGGCGGGATATGTTGACAGACAAACAATGGGTAAATAAAGCTGCAAACAATCAGGAGATTGATTACTGTATTCAATGTCAACCCAGGTGTAAAAGGTTTGGTAAACCGGAATCATGCCCTTTATTCATTGATTAATTTAAAAAATTACATATTCCTTTTTTTACTTTAACCTTTTTATATGTGTTTCAACATCAGCATGCAGCTAAAGAAAGCCAGAATGGAGGAACGGTTCAATGCTGTTTATCCTGATGATTTACCCTATGAGGAAAGGTTTCATACATCGGCTTTTGAGCGGCCAACCTTACCGGTACTAACTAATAATCAAGCAGATAAATTTCAGCTGATGACCTGGGGGCTTATACCCGGATGGGCTAAAAGTGAAAAGGATGCACTGGAAATCAGCCTTAAAACAATGAATGCGAAAGCAGAAACTTTAACAGATAAACCATCATTCAGGCAAGTAGCTAAAACTAATCGTTGCCTGATTCCTGTAACTGGTTTTTTTGAATGGCAACAGGTGAATTCAAAAAAAATACCCTGGTTTATTTCACTTAAAGATGAAGACGCTTTCTCATTGGCAGGAATATGGAGCGAATGGGTAAATCCGACAACCGGTGAGCTGAAAAAAACATTTTCGGTAATTACTACCGAAGCTAACGGTTTGATGGCTAAAATTCATAATACAAAAAAGAGGATGCCGGTAATACTTACACAGGGTAATGAAAAATCCTGGATTGATGAAAAAACAAGTATTTCCATGTACAGCAATATTCTTAAACCTCTGGATGATGATAAGCTCCAAGCATACACTGTATCTCCCCTTGTTTCAAACCCCAGAAATAACCGGAACGTTCCTGAAGTATTGAAAGAGTATAATTATGAATCAGCCCAACAGAAAAATCTTTTTTTTGGATAATCTGAATTTTCCTGTTATGTTTGCATTTCAAATTACAGAATGAAAAGGTTGATAGATAATATTTGGTGGTGGCACAGTTTAATCTTCCAATTCCGGGGACATTAACCTGTTTTACTGCTATTAAAGCATTAAAGGCCATAGGTAACCCCTGTGGCCTTTGTTTTTATCATTAGTTGTTATGTATTTTAAAATATTTCTGATTTGGTTGTGGTTGTGGCGGGGCCTCCCCGCTAAGAAGATTTCTGCGCCCTAATTGGACGCTGTGATTATAATTAATCACTTATATCAACCTTAAATTATAACAATCAAAATCAAAAAAAATGGAAACTAAAACACAAAAACAAAACATAGAAGTTTTACCGCTTTCTCACATGTTAACACACAATGGAAAATATGGCGAATATGGAGGAGCTTATATTCCTGATGTATTGTCAAAGCCTCTTGAAAAACTTGCATCAACCTTTGATATGCTGGTTCATGATCCTTCATTTTCCAGAGAATATATTCATTACTTAAAGCAATATGTTGGGAGGCCTTCACCTTTATATTACGCTAAACGGCTTTCGGAACACATTGGCTCAACTATTTATTTAAAAAGGGAGGATTTGAACCATACAGGATCACACAAAATCAATAACACCATTGGGCAGGCGCTCATTGCCAGGCGAATGGGAGCAAAAGAGATAATTGCCGAAACAGGTGCCGGGCAACATGGCGTGGCCACTGCAACTGCTGCAGCATTAATGGGAATTCCCTGTAAAATATTTATGGGAGCCAAAGATATTAAGCGTCAATCGTTAAATGTCAGTAGAATCAGATTGCTGGGTGCTGAGCTGATTCCTGCAGTTACAGGAACGGAAACGTTAAAGGATGCTGTTGACAACGCTTTGGGCTATTATATTGAACATCCTGACTCATACTATTTATTAGGTTCTCAGGTAGGGCCTCACCCCTACCCAAGAATAGTTGGATATTTTCAAAGTGTTATCGGGCAGGAGGCTCGTCAACAGATACTAAATATTGAAGGTAGATTACCGCAGGCAATTTTTGCCTGTATTGGGGGCGGTTCAAACGCGATTGGCCTGTTTTCAGGATTCTTAAATGATCCGGAAGTGGCAATTTTTGGAGCCGAAGGCGGCGGTGAGGGAGTTACTGGCAACACAGCCGCAACGTTAACATTTGGGAAACCATCAGTTTTTCAGGGAACATACTCCTATTGCCTGGTTGATGATTCAGGAAATCCAGTGGAATCCCATTCAATTGCTGCCGGTTTGGATTACCCGGGAATAAGCCCTCAGCATGCTTACCTTATGGATACAGGAAGGGCAAAATATTTTCCTGTAACAGATGATGAGGCCATTTCCGGATTTAAACTGTTATCCCAACTCGAAGGTATTACTCCGGCTATTGAATCGTCACATGCAATTGCACTTGCAATGAAACTATTAAAAAATAAGGGAATGTTAGCTATCATAAACCTTTCAGGCAGAGGGGATAAGGATGTTGACAGGGACTTATGAAAAGTTTGGTCTGATGTTTGATAAAAGATGGATTAGTTAAGAACCCAATATTTATCAAATCCAAAACCTGTTTGGTAAACTTAACCAAACAGGTTTGTTTTTAAAATAGAAATTGAATTCAAATTATTTTGCTAATTTTACTTGTTCACTTAAATGTTTTCACCATGAAACGATTTATTCTACTTTGGGTTATGATGCTTTGTTTACAGGCAATCTATCCGCAGGATACAAAAAATGTTACAGGTGCAAAAGGAAGATACTTCATAACAGGAACAACCAGTTTTGAAGATGCCAAAATAAAAGCACTTGCTGAAGCCAAGACGAATGCGCTAAAACTTGCTGGAGTTGCAGAGCATATCCAATCATACGATCTTTTGTATAAAAGTGAGATTGGTGATAAATTCGAAGAGGTTTTTATGTCTGATATCCAATCCGAAATCCGTGGCGCTATTAAAAATTATAAAATAACCAGCGAGATAAAAGGAATAGACGATACCAATAATATTTTTATTGAGGTGACTATTGATGCTGAGGTTATTCTGTACACTGTTGGACCAGATCCTGCATTTAAAGTCAGCATTGACGGGATAAAAAACGGTTACCAGAATGGGAATAAACTTTACTTTACCATCACTCCCACCCAGAACTGCTACCTGAATATTTTTAACCTGTATGAAAAAAATGCTACTCTTACCTACCCTAACCCATATGAAAAAAAGCAACTCTTTGAAGCAGGCGTAAAATACAAGTTTCCGTTAGGTGAGTTCATTGATGGATATGAACTTGTAAGAACAACAAAAAATCCCGAAAAGAATAAACTTGTCTTCGTATTCACTAAAGATGATATACCTTATATTAACTATGAAATAATTGATGGCGATCAGGTAACCAGCTTCGAGGAGATGTCAACCTGGCTCTATAGCATATCGCCTGATAAAAGGGTAAACTATTATCAATCTTTTGTGATATACTAACTGATAACAGATCAGAATTATTGATAATTATTTCATGTGGGCTCAAAAATCTTTAAATACCTTGAATTATTTATAATATTCATCACACTACCCCTATTTTACCATTTTAATTTATTTCCCGGGCATAAATCACTTCCCCTTTTGGTAGTGTTTATTTACTGCCTAATCTGGTTACTGAAAAATAAGAAAAGTCTAAATTTTCAATTCGGTCTCAGGTATTTTAAGGGTTGGAAATTAATGCTAATCCGAATATTGGTAAGTGGCATCGTGATATTTATTGCTACATGGTTATTCATCCCAGAATATCTTTTTTACCTGCCAAAAAACAGGATTGGTTTATGGGTATTGATTATGGTATTCTATCCATTATGGTCAGCATATCCCCAGGAATTAATTTTCAGGGCCTATTTTTTTGAAAGGTATGCCAGTCTTTTCTCAAATACTAAGATAATAATTGCATTGAATACAATACTGTTTGGATACATGCATTTTATTTTCGGGAATTGGGTTGCTGTTGTCGGTGCCACAATCATAGGTTTTATTTGGGCTTTCACATATTCAAAAAACAAATCGTTGCTGGCAGTGGCAATTGAGCACGCAATAGTGGGTAACTTGATATATACCATTGGTCTGGGACAATACTTTTATGTTCCCGATTTTTAGCGAACCTCTACATTTTTTTATTCATCTTTCCAAACCATCAACTTTTTTATTATTTTTGCGCCCCAATGAGATATAGAATGGTTCCGTAGCTCAGTTGCCTGCCTGCCGGTAGGCAGGGATAGAGCAACAACCATAATGAATGATAGGTTAATTAATATAATGGTTCCGTAGCTCAGTTGGATAGAGCAACAGCCTTCTAAGCTGTGGGTCGAGCGTTCGAATCGCTCCGGAATCACAAAATAATTAAGGCTTTCCGAAAATGGAAAGCCTTAATTATTCATTTAAAACGAATCTTATCTAACTTTCGATGATTCCCTAACAACAAGTTTGGTTTGCAAAATTTCATTGGCCGGGGTTTCAGGACCAGATAAGTTAATCCTTTTAATAAGAAGCTCCATGGCCTTTTTCCCCATTTCAAAACCCGGTTGATGTATGGTGGTAAGCGAAGGTTCCACCATTTCAGCCACCTGATCATCGCCGAAGCCAACAACAGAAACATCCTCAGGGATTTTTATTCCATTCTTTTTCAGGGTTTTAATCACGCCAATAGCAGTAAAATCGTTAACGGTAAATATGGCATCAAACTTAACTTTGGAGTCAATCAGTTTTTGAGTTTCGCTTATTGCCTGTTGGTATGTATCGCAAGGAATAATTAGTTTTGAATCTATAACCACGCCATTATTATGCATTGCTTTAAGGTAACCATTGAGCCGGTTTTGTCCAATCAGACGGTTTTGTGGCCCCTGGAAATGGACAATCTTTCTTCTGCCCTGAATTATAAGATGCTCAGTGGCCTGATATGCCCCTCCAAAATCATCAATTACGACTTTATCAGAGTTGAACTCTTCCACGTAGCGATCATAAAAGACGATGGGAATTCCTTCCTCCTCCATCTTTTTAATATGGTCATAATTTACCGTCTCCTTGGTAACTGATATTAGCAATCCATCTATAATCCCGTTCAAAAAGGTGTTGCATGCAGCAACTTCTTTCTCGTAATCCTCCATTGACTGGCTTATCATCATGCTGTACCCGTGGGCAATAGCCACATCCTCCATTCCGCTGATAACGGATGAAAAAAAGTAATGAACAATTTCGGGGATAATTACCCCAATTACATTGCTCCTCTGAGAACGTAAACTAAGGGCTATTATATTAGGTTTGTAGTTGAGCTTACTAGCTAACTCATTGACCTGTTTTTTAGTTTCCTTGCTGATATCGGGGTGATCCTTTAACGCCCTCGATACAGTAGATGGGCTAATACCCAGATCACGGGCAATATCCTTAATAGTAACTTGTCCAAATTTCATAAGTATGATCTGTCTTAAAAATCAATTTGAAAAAATACATTATTCCCCAAAAAAGGGGTTAAAGATTTCTCCAAGATAAAGTATTGTAATCATAAAAAAAAATCATATTTCAAACGATTGCGGAAACGATTGCATATTTAATTGATTAATAATTGCTTATGGTTATAATTTATTATAAATTTATCAGTAGTTTGGCAATCGAAAATTCTAAACCTAATCCTAAAATAACAAGTATGAAGAAAGCGCATGTAATCAGGAAAATTTTTATCCTGCTAGCCTTTTTCATGTATTGTAATTTAACCATGGGCCAAGCAATTGCCGTTAAAGGTACCGTAAAAGATGCCTCAAACGGGAGTGCAATCCCCGGCGTTACAATAGTGATAAAAGGAACACAGAAGGGAACAACTTCTGACCTGGATGGCAAATATTCAATCCAGACTGAGACTAACAGCGTACTGGTTTTCAGTTTCGTTGGTTACGAAACTCAGGAAATTCCAGTTAACGGACGCTCAACAATTGACGTAACTCTCAATGTTTCATCTGAAACATTGGAAGAAGTAATCGTAATTGGATATGGTTCTGTTAAAAAAACAGACCTGACCGGATCGGTTACTTCAGTGAGCTCAAAAGACTTTAATAAAGGTGCAATTACCTCACCCCAGGAACTTTTGGTGGGAAAAACCGCTGGTGTTGTAATTACAACAAGTGGTGGTGCCCCGGGAACCGGTGCAACAATCAGAATCAGGGGCGGGTCTTCTGTTAATGCCAGCAATGATCCACTAGTTGTAATTGATGGTGTACCTGTTGCAAATGATGGTATATCAGGTGTAAGAAACCCATTAAGTACTATTAACCCCAATGATATTGAAACGTTTACTGTGTTAAAAGATGCCTCTGCAACCGCAATTTACGGGTCCAGGGCTTCAAACGGTGTAATTCTGATTACAACCAAAAAGGGCGGTAAAGAATTTAAAATCAGCTACAATGGAAATACCTCTGTAAACTCTATTTACAAGTATTCTGATGTTTTCTCAGCTAAGGAATACCGAGCTCTTATAAATGATCGGTATGCTTCAAATGCCAATGCCTTAGCCAAGTTGGGAAATGCTAACACAGACTGGCAGAAAGAAATATTTGGCACTGCAATAGGTATGGATCACAATATTAGCGTATCTGGCACTAATTTCAGTCTGCCCTACAGGGCATCAGTTGGTTACACCAATCAGGATGGAATTCTGAAAACCACCAACATGAAGAGAACCACCCTTTCCATTGGACTTTCACCAACCTTAATGGATGATCATATCAAATTAAATGTGAATGCGAAAGGGATGAACATTGATAACAATTTCGGGAACGATGGTGCCATTGGTTCTGCAATTGCCTTTGATCCAACTCAACCGGTTCATGTAACCAATGCCTATGGCAACTATTTTGCGTGGTTAAACAATGCCGGCAATCCGCTTCAAAATGCCCCATCAAATCCAGTAGCATTATTGCAACTTACTGACAACACTGCAAACGCCAAAAGGATACTTGGGAACATTGAAGTTGATTACAAATTTCATTTTATGCCCGACCTGCATTTAAATATCAATATGGGGTATGACCAATCTAAAACAGATGGTAAATACTTTGTACCCGCTAATGCATCATGGGGTTTCTCGAATGGAGGTACAAAAAGAATTTACGATCAGCAGAAAAAAACTGAACTTTTCGATTCTTACCTGGCATATAGCAAGGATTTATCTGAAATATCCAGTAAGCTAGACATTACCGCTGGTTATTCTTACCAACACTACTGGAAAACAGGGAATACAGATGAAACCAATGCCGATGGTACCGTACAGCGTGCTTCAACTCCCTATAAAACGGAAAACTTCCTCGTTTCTTTCTTTGGTAGAGTTAACTATTCACTTATGGATAAGTACCTGTTAACTTTCTCTTTACGCGATGACGGTTCATCAAGATTTGCAGATCATTGGGGTCTTTTCCCTTCTGCAGCTTTTGCATGGAAAATCAATGAGGAATCATTCCTGAAAAATGTAAGTGCCATTAGTGATCTTAAATTGCGTTTAGGATACGGAAAAACCGGACAGCAGGATATTGGTCAGGATTACCCATTCCTTGCTGCTTATAACACTGGATTTTCAAATGCACAGTACCAGTTTGGTTCTAATTGGTATTATACCATCAGGCCAGAAGGGTATGATGCCAATATCAAATGGGAGGAAACAACTACCTATAATGTCGGCCTTGATTTTGGTTTTATGAATAATAAAATTACGGGTATGGTTGATGTTTATTCCCGTAAAACAAATGATTTGCTAAATACCATTCCTGTATCAGCAGGTACCAATTTTACCAATCAGCTGCTTACTAATGTTGGTAACTTGACCAACAAAGGGATTGAACTCTCCTTGAATGCGAGACCTGTTGTTCAGAAAGATTTATTCTGGGAAGTTGGATTTAACTTCTCATATAACATAAATGAAGTAACCAAGCTGACAAAAACAGACGATCCTACGTATTTGGGAATATTTACAGGTGGTATTTCAGGAGCCGTTGGGAATACAATACAGATTATCAGCTTAAACAACCCTATGAACTCGTTCTTTGTGCTTCAACAGGTTTATGATACACATGGTAACCCGATTGAAGGTGTTTATGTTGATAAAAGTGGTTTAGGTGCTAGCATTCCCTGGGACGATAACCGGAAAAAATTTGAATACGAAAAAGCGGCTCCTGATTTTGTGTTTGGCCTTTCATCAAGACTTAACTACAAAAACTGGGACTTCTCGTTTACAGCCAGAGCAAACGTTGGAAACTATGTTTACAATAACCGGAATGCTGCCAATGCTTACTACAATAACCTGTACTGGTCAGAAGGGTATTTGAATAATATTCCTAAGAATGTTAATGATTCCAAATTCAGCACAGTACAATTCTACTCCAACTACTATGTGGAAAACGCATCATTCTTGAAACTTGATAATCTTAGCGTAGGTTATTCTTTTAAAAACCTGTTTAAGAATGGCACAAACATTCACCTATCTGGTACAGTGCAAAATTTACTGACAATAACAAAATACAGTGGTTTAGATCCAGAGGTTGATGGAGGTATCGACAATAATATCTATCCACGTCCAAGAATTTTCATTGTTGGTCTAAGTATAGATTTGTAAAATCAACATTAAAATGGTAAAAATGAAAACAAACAAAATAATAGCAATAGCATTCATGATGCTTATTGGAATAACATCATGTATTAAGGATCTTGATGTTACTCCAATCGACAAAAACACCACTACCTCCGCCACTGTATTCAATAACCCAGATGCCTACAAACAACTACTAGCAAAGATTTACGCCGGATTAGCAGTAACAGGCAGAAAAGGTGATGGCGGGTATCCTGATATACTTGGTATTGATGAAGGTTTCTCATCGTACTTAAGAACTCTATGGGTAGCTCAAGAACTTTCAACTGATGAAGCAGTTAATGGTTGGGGTGATGAAGGTATTAAAGATTTTCATAGCCAAAACTGGACACCAGCAAACCGTTTTATTACAGCTGTTTACTATCGTATTTTCTATGAAATTGCCCTCTGCAATGAGTTTATCAGGGAATCAGCTGATTCAAAATTGAGTGATCGTGGTATCACTGGGACTCAAGCTGAGGATATCCGAGTCTTCAGAGCCGAAGCCAGATTTATCAGGGCTTATGCATACTGGTGTGCCATTGATCTTTTTGGCAACGTTCCTTTTGTTGATGAAAACGATAAACCGGGTTCATTCTTCCCAAAACAAATCACCAGGGCAAAACTTTTCGATTACATTGAGTCTGAGCTTCTTGATATTCAGAATAGTTTAAAAGAGCCAAAAACCAATGAGTACGCTCGTGTTGATAAAGCTGCAGCCTGGTTTCTTTTAGCCAGATTGTACCTGAATGCTGAGGTTTATACCGGTCATCCAAAATACACCGAATGTATTACCTATAGCAAATTGGTTAATTCTTCGGGTTATTCATTAGCTCCACTTTATCAGAATAACTTTGTAGCAGATAATGATCAGAGCCCTGAGCTGATATTCTTATTCGCACACGATGGCCAGTACACACAAACCTGGGGTGGATTGAATTTTGTAATACATGCTCAGGTTGGTGGCAGCATGCCAGCTGCAAGTTTTGGTGTAGGTGGCGGATGGGGAGGAAACAGAACCACAAAAGCCTTTGTTCAGAAGTTTAGCGATATCACAGGTGCCACAGATAAAAGAGCTCTTTTCTACACCAGTGGCCAATCACTTGAAATCACTGACATCGCAGAATTCACAAGTGGATATGCAATTACAAAATTTAAAAATTTAACATCCACTGGTGCTTTACCAGTACACTATCATCCTGATTTTGTTGATACTGACTACCCGATTTTCAGGTTGGCTGATTCATATTTAATGCTGGCCGAAGCCGTTCTAAGAGGCGGTACAGGTGCCACTGCTGGTGAAGCATTATCATTAGTAAATGATCTTAGAACCAGAGCCTATGGAAACACCACTGGTAATATTGCCAGCAACGAGCTTACGCTTGATTTTATCATTGATGAAAGAGCACGTGAACTTTATTGGGAAGGCATCAGAAGAACAGACCTGATCAGGTTTGGTAAATTTAGCGAAACATCCTATGTATGGCCTTGGAAAGGTGGCGTTGCAACTGGCATTTCCACCAGTGCTATTTATAACCTTTACCCAATACCCGCTGCTGAGATGGGAGCCAATCCCAATTTAGTGCAAAACAATGGTTACTAAAAGTTAATATTTTGAGAAAAATGAAAAGAATAACAATATTTATTACCTTGATTATTAGTGTGCTGTTTATTTCTTGCGAAGAGAATGAAACAGGGCCAACCTTAAACCCAACTAAGGTTGTTGCACCCGCTATTCAAGGAATTACCGATGGAAGTTCATATACACTTCTGCAAGCCAATGCAAGTGATAATTTTCCAGCATTTACATGGACCCCTGTTGATTTTGGGTTTGATGCCTCTGTAACCTACACTTTACAAGTTGATAAGGCTGGCAGAAATTTCTCCCAAGCATCTAATTTTGCCACTACAACCGGGACAAGTATTACCTACACCATTGGTCAAATCAACACCAAGTTCCTATTGATGGGTTTAGTTGAAAATGCTTCAACTCAAATTGTTGTAAGGGTTAGGGCCACTATCAGTTCAAATGTTGATCCCATTTATTCAGATTCTGTTAAAATTGCCATTACCCCTTATGAGGAGATAATCAATTATCCTCAGCTTTGGGTTCCGGGAGGTTATTGCGGATGGAATCATAGTACCTGTGATTTCCTTTATTCTGTCAAGGATGATGGTAAATATGAGGGCTATATTAATTTCACTGATGCCACTACTGAATTTAAACTTACCAAAATTGCCGGATGGGAAGAAGCTAACACCATTGGTGATCCTGATGGCGGTGGACAATCCGGTACTCTGCAGATTGGTAGCTGGGGTGGAAATAACATTAAGGTTACAAATGGTCCAGGCTACTTCAAAATTAATGCCAACCTGAATGAAGCTACTTACACAACAATGAAAACCGATTGGGGTATTATTGGTTCTGCAACTGCAGGCGGATGGGGCTCCGATCAGAATATGACCTATGATCCTACCACTAAAATCTGGTCTGCAACTATCGATTTGGTTGTTGGTGAGATCAAATTCAGGGCCAACGATGACTGGGCATTAAATTATGGTGACAATGAAGGCGATTTCAAGGTTGAAGCCGGTGGTTCTAACATTGCAATTACATCTGCTGGAAACTACACAATCACTTTAAATTTAAGTAAACCGCCTTATAAATACCGTGTAACAAAGAATTAAACGATTTATTTTTCAAAAAGGCTGTCCCATTTTGGGGACAGCCTTTTTTTTCAAATCTATAAAATACTGTATTAAAATTAATTGCTATATATATTTTATCCTTCAATAAATAAATCCTGATACCATGAAAACCTCACATAATTTCTTTTATGTTATTCCGATCATAATCCTCTTTTCATGCAATACAAATCCTGAAAGGAACTTAAAAGATAATGAGGCAATTAGGGAGGAATTAAGGCGAGTACCTGAATGGTCGAAGACAGCCATTTGGTATCAGATATTTGTTGAAAGATTCAGAAATGGCGATACTTCCAACGACCCAACAAGAGAAGATATCCGAGGCACATACCCGGATTCAATACCTGTAAACTGGTCGGTTACCCCTTGGGGACAGGATTGGTACAAACCTGATGAATATTTTACCAATTCAGGATTACAAAATAAATGGGACAACCTTCAGCTCCGTCGTTATGGAGGCGATCTGCAAGGTGTTATGGACAAACTGCCCTATTTAAAAGATCTAGGTATAAATGCCATCTATTTTAACCCATTAAACGATTCTCCTTCCCTACATAAATATGACCCCCGATACTGGCATCACATTGATAGAAATTTTGGGCCTAACCCAAGGAAAGACAAAGAACAAATTGAAAAAGAAAATCCTTTAAACCCAAATACATGGCAATTTACCACAGCCGACAGCCTTTTTTTAAAGGTTGTAAAAAAATGCCATGATTATGGCATTAAAGTTATTCTCGATTACTCATTTAACCATACCGGGAAAACATTCTGGGCTTTTGAAGATGTGAAAAGAAACGGGGAAAAATCCAAAGTTGCAGATTGGTATGAAATTGAAAGTTTTGATGATCCTGCTACACCTAAAAATGAATTTATGTATAAAGGCTGGGCTGGAGTACCAACCATGCCTGAACTTAAAAAAGATATTATTGGCAAACACGAAATGCCCTATGAGGGTAATCTTCATAGCCAAAGTGCTAAAAACCACATTTTCTCTGTTGTCAAGCGCTGGCTGGATCCGAATAATGATAAAAATCCTGAGGATGGAATTGATGGCTACCGGCTAGATGTTGCCGCCGAGGTACCCATGGGTTTTTGGAGAGAATTCAGAAAAGAAGTTCGACAGGTAAACCCTGAGGCCTACCTGGTTGGTGAGATTTGGTGGAAAACCTGGCCCGATACCTTAATGCTACCCAATAGCTTTCTGCAAGGCGATCAGTTTGATGCCATTATGAATTACAGATGGTATAGGCCAGTGCGTCAGTTCTTTAACGACGTACCTGCTCAATTAAAAGTAAGCGAATTTGTAAATGAATTAATTGATAAAGCAACGGGTATTGGCATTGACAGGCAACAGGCAATGATGAACCTTGTTGCCAGCCACGATGCACCCCGAATATCAACAGACTTATACAACAAAAATCCGTATAAGTTTAAAGCCAAACCCTACGATGATATCAATTACAAGATTGATAAACCCGATGCAATGACACGTGCTATTCAGGAAATGCTCCTGATTCATCAATTCACGTATATTGGCGCACCGCACATCTGGTATGGCGATGAAATTGGCATGTGGGGAGCTGACGATCCTGATTGCCGTAAACCAATGATTTGGAATGATATTAAATATGAGGATGAAACACACCACCCTTTCAATAATTCACGAAAAAAAGATAGGGTTGAGCAGGATAAAACTTTGCTGGAATTTTATAAGAAGCTGATCAGCATAAGAAAAAACAACCCTGCTCTTATTTATGGAGATATAACATTCCCAGTAGTTGACGATAAAAATGAAATCTTAGCATATACAAGGAGTTACGATGGCAATGAAATCATTGTAATATTCAATAAATCAAACAAAAAACAAACAATAAGTGTTCCGGCAAAAAAAGATATTAGCTACGAGAATGCCCTGGAAAGCACAATTATTTATAAACCTGAAGACGGGATCATTAAGTGTTCACTTGAAAAAATGAAAGCCTGTATTCTCATCCCTGTAAAAACAAAATAAATTTATCAGATAATGAAAAGAGTTCTATTATCAGTTTTTTACCTTGTTATAATAAATGTTCAACTAATTGCACAGGTTATAACCGTAACCCCTACCCTGCCAACAGATGTTGATCAGGTTACGGTAATTTTTGATGCCACCAAAGCAACCCGGCAGGATTTACTTAATTATACAGGGGAGGTTTATGCACATACCGGGGTGAAAGTACAAGGTTCTACCCAGTGGCAATATGTTATTGGAGCGTGGCCGAATAATACAACTCAACCAAAACTGACCAGGTTGGGAACAAACACTTACTCCTTAACAATCAGCCCCTCCATCAGACAATTTTATAATGTTCCTGCTGGAATTAAAATTACCCAGCTATGCTTTGTGTTTCGTAGCAGCGATGGAACTAAGCAAACCGAAGATATCTTTTATAACGTATATGAACAGGGAATAACCGTTAATATCACATCACCCTTACAAAGCCAACCCATTTACAATATTTATTCAACAATCCCGGTTAATGTTTCGGCCAATGGGTCAACTTCTCTTGCTCTATTTATTGATGGGAATCAGGTTACATCAACCACATCAACATCGCTTTCACATACTTATTTTGCCGATCAATATGGCAAGCATTGGGTTAAGGCTGTTGCCTCCAATGCAACCGAAACCAAAAAAGATTCGGTTTATATTATCATCAGGCCTGAAGTTACGGTAGAGGCTTTGCCGCTGGGATCAAAACCAGGTGTAAATATTGTAGATAATCAAACTGTTACTTTTGTTTTATATGATCCGCCGGCAAAGAAAACATACTGTTACCTCATTGGAGATTTCAGCAATTGGATGGTAGATGAACAATTTTATATGAAGCGTACCCCCGATGGGAAATATTACTGGTTAACAGTAACTGGTTTAAATGCTGATAAAGAGTACATTTATCAGTACCTGTTGGATGGTAAAATCCGGTTAGCCGATCCATACTGCACCAAAACAAGCGATCAATACGATCAGTATATCAGCGCAACCAACTACCCAAATCTGGTCTCTTATCCCCGGGATAAAACATCTGGCGTTGCATCGGTTTTTAAAATCAATAGTGATTCTTACACCTGGACATCATCACCTTTTAGCCCACCACTTAAAAAGGATCTGGTAATATACGAACTTCACGTTCGTGATTTTGTAAGTGGCGACTTTATTGGAACGGCAAAAGATTCTATCAGCTATCTTAAAAAACTGGGTGTAAACGCCATAGAGCTTATGCCCATTAACGAGTTTCAGGGCAACGACAGCTGGGGCTACAACCCGTCTTTTTATTTTGCCCCCGATAAGGCTTATGGTACTCCAAATGATTATAAGGCTTTTATTGATGAATGCCACAGAGAAGGAATTGCAGTAATCATGGATATCGTGCTCAACCATTCCTACGAGGAATCGCCCCTTGTTCAAATGTACTATAATACAAGCACATATCAGCCCACTACCGATAACCCCTGGTATAATGTTACCAGCCCAAACACAACCTATTCCTGGGGTTACGATTTCAACCACGAGAGCCTGTTCACCAAGGCGTTCGTTGATAGTGTTTTGAGTTATTGGCTCACGGAATACAAAATAGATGGCTTTAGGTTTGACTTTTCCAAAGGATTTACCAATACACCGGGCGATGGTAATGCTTACGATGCAAGCCGAATTGCCATACTAAAGCATTACGCAGATAAAATTTGGAGTGTTAATCAAAACGCATATTTAATTCTTGAGCATTTCTGCGCTAATACAGAAGAGACGGAACTTTCCAACTACGGAATGATGATTTGGGGAAACTCAAACTACAACTATAACGAGGCAACAATGGGCTGGCTTCCCAACTCAGATTTTTCATGGGTATCTTATAAAGCCAGAGGATGGGGTTTCCCACATTTGGTAGGTTATATGGAAAGCCACGATGAGGAAAGGTTGATGTTTAAAAACTTAACTTATGGGAATAGCACAAACACTGCTTACAACGTAAGAGACCTGAATACCGGGTTAGCCAGAAATGAGATGGCAGCACTTTTCTTTTTCACAGTTCCAGGCCCAAAAATGATCTGGCAATTTGGCGAGTTGGGCTATGATATTTCAATTGATTACAATGGACGTGTTGGTCGTAAACCAATTCATTGGGACTATTACGAAAATTTAAACCGAAGAAAACTATTCAATACATACGCACAGCTGATCAGGCTTAAGAAGGATTATGAGGTTTTTAAAACCACTAACTTTACCCTTTCCTTTACAGGAGCAAAGAAATGGATTAAACTGGATGGTGTTGATATGGATGCCTTAGTTATGGGCAATTTCAATGTTCAACCCGAAACCTTTACCCTTGATTTTCCCGGAACCGGGAAATGGTACGAATTTTTCTCCCAGGATTCTGTTGATCTGTCAAATGTCAATGTCAATTATACATTCAAACCTGGTGAGTACCGATTATACACATCGAAACGGATAAAGAAAGAGAATGTTTATGTTGGTATAAATAAAGATCAGAATAAAGATGTTGAGGTTGAAATTTGGCCAAATCCTAATAGCGGTCGTTTTAATATTGGCATTAATTCAAATTACTCAACTCACAGTTCAGTATCTATTTACAATTCATTAGGTGTGTTAATTCTTGAAAAAAAATTAGAAAGCCTTGAAAGCGGGTTGAATATTATAGAAATTTCAATTCCTTCGATATTACCACGAGGCTTTTATATTTGCAAAATTCAAACGGGTGACAAAAATTACAGCAAAATTGTAATAGTGAATTGATAAGTGATTAAATCCTTTCAATAAAAATAGAAGTTGTAGTAAACATGCTGGGTAATTAGCTATTTTTTACAATAGTTTCTTTACCTATATTTGAGTGTTTGGAATTTTTATCAAATATTAATAATCCACTCACATGAAAAGGTTTATCACTCTATTTTTAATCATAGTAAATACCTCCTTGCTTGCTAAACTATCCTTAGCACAAGAAGCCACTACCAGAGAAAAGGTCAATATTGACCATGATTGGAAATTTAACCTGGGGCATGCAACCGACCCGGGCAGGGATTTCAACTTTAAAATTGTCAATATATTTTCTAAAACGGGCAAAACCGAAGGAACTGCAATCAATCCTCAATTTGATGACCGATCCTGGCGTACAGTTCAATTACCACACGATTGGGCAGTGGAACTCCCCTTCCAGAATTCGCCCAACTTTGATATCATGGCGCATGGGTATAAACCGATTGGCGGGCTTTACCCTGAAAACAGCATTGGGTGGTACCGTAAAACTTTTTGGGTGGAAAAAGCAGATTCAGGTAAACGGTTTGCTGTTCAATTCGATGGCATTTTTCGCGATGCATTAATATGGGTAAATGGTTTCTATCTCGGGAATAATGAAAGTGGCTATATTGGTGTTAACTATGATATTACCGACTACCTTAATTTTGGCGGAAAAAATGTTCTGGTCGTAAGGGCTGATGCAACCCAATCAGAGGGTTGGTTTTATGAAGGTGCCGGAATATACCGTCATGTTTGGTTAACAAGTTATAATCCGGTGCATATAGCTCATGATGGAGTTTTCATTCGTTCAGAGGTAAAAGATAATAAAGCCATCATTTTTGTTGATATCGAGATTAAAAATCTAACATTACAGCAAGTTAAAGGATATACGGTTCAATCAACTGTTACTGAAAGAGTGGGAAAAATACTCACCATAACCAAAGATGAACCATTTAGTTTAGGGCTGAATGAAGTAAAGGTTATCAAACAGCAGCTGAATTTGAATAACCCACGCTTATGGTCACTAGATGATCCTTATTTGTATAAAGCTATAAGTATTATTAAATATAAAGGGAAAATTATCGACAAGGTTGAAACTCGGTTTGGGATCCGAACAATAACAGTTGACGCTAAAAAGGGCATATTTTTAAATGGGAAACCAATTAAAATTAAAGGGGTAAACAACCATCAGGATCATGCGGGTGTCGGGTCTGCCCTACCCGATTACCTTCAGTACTATCGAATAAAACTTCTTAAGGAGCTTGGTGCAAATTCGTACAGAACAAGCCACAACCCTCCAACCCCTGAACTTTTAGATGCATGCGACAGCCTGGGAATGCTCGTTCTGGATGAAACAAGGCTTTTAAACAGCAGCCCGGAATATCTCGATCAATTTGTCAGGCTGATAAAACGAGACAGGAATCACCCATCGGTTTTCATGTGGTCTATTGGAAACGAGGAAGGTTATGTTCAACAAAACAGTATTGGTAAAAGGCTGGCACTTTCGTTTCTTGCGAAACAAATAGAGTTGGATCCGACCAGAATAAGCACTTATGCTGCTGATCTGGGAAATGTTTATAAAGGGATAAATGAAGTAATTCCTGTTCGTGGATTTAACTATAGGGAGAAATACCTGGTTCCATATCATAATGATCATCCCAATCAACCTGTAATAGGTACAGAAATGGGCAGTACCGTTACAACCCGTGGGATTTACTTTAAGGACACAGTCAACTGCTATGTTCCCGATCAGGATATTACTGCACCCTGGTGGGCTTCACGGGCAGAGGACTGGTGGCCTATTGCCGCAGATAATCCGTGGATGCTTGGTGGTTATGTATGGACTGGATTTGACTACAGAGGTGAACCTACCCCATATCAATGGCCCAACATCAATTCCCATTTTGGGATTATGGATATGTGTGGGTTCCCTAAAAATATTTACTACTACTATAAATCCTGGTGGAAGGATGAGCCGGTAATTCATATTTCACCTCATTGGAACTGGAAAGGAATGGAAGGGAAACCTATTGATGTATGGGTTAACTCCAATGCCGATGAAGTTGAACTTTTTCTTAACGATGAGAGCCTGGGCAAAAAGATAATGCCTAAAAATAGCCATCTGAAATGGAGCGTAATATATAAACCTGGGGTTCTAAGAGCTGTTGGTATTAAAAGCGGAAAACAAATTGAGTATAAAGTGGAAACTACCGATGAACCCACTGACATAGTTACCACCCCTTATAAAACAACGATGATTGCTGATGGCAAAGATGCAACCGTAATCAACTTCTCTGTTGTGGATAGAAAAGGGAGAGAGGTTCCAACCGCTCAGAATCTTTTAAAATTTACCCTTACCGGCGATGCAAAAATTATCGGGGTGGGCAACGGAGACCCCAGCAGCCATGAGCCTGATAAATGTATTGAGGGAGGTTGGCAGCGTAAACTATTCAATGGCAAGTGCCAGCTGATAATCCAAGCAGGGAAAACACCGGGGATCATTAAACTTAAGGTTGAGTCAGAAGGGATACAATGGCCAGGTGGTACAGAAATTCATACCATTTCCCCTTTGAATAACAAGCTCTATTTGCAAAAGTATAATAATATCAAGAAAAAGGAAATTGGCAAAATGCTTGGTGCAGATATTTCTTATCTCCCTGAGCTTGAGACAAGGGGCGTAAAGTTTAAAGATAAGGGCGTTGAAAAAGATGCAATAAGTATTCTTAAAGATCATGGTTTTAACTACGTTCGCTTAAGGATATTTAATAACCCAGAAACCGAAAAAGGGTACTCTCCCGGAAAAGGATTTTGTGATTTGGAACATACC
>CAZKHG010000053.1:14267-21575 GCA_964552655.1 uncultured Rikenellaceae bacterium | reverse complement strand
AAGCTGAGTATTATCAACCAGGTTGATCAATGCAGAATAGTAAGCAACAGAGCCAACAATGTTTATAGGGGCATTAACATCCCTTGTGCATGTGGTGTTGTTGCCGGGTATGTAAACCTTATTCCCGGTTGAAGCAAGCAGTCCGGAGTAGCTTAAACTGCCCTCAATGATGTCAATTGTACCAACTGTTCCGCTATGGGTTGTCCAGCCGTTTGCAATATCGCCAACTGCACCGCTGCCACCTATATTTCCCGTTCCGGTAAACCCATCGTAGAAAGTAACGCTCGATGGCGGGTTGTTCAGGGTTACGGTATAGGTTTTCTTTGTAGTGCCATCCTGGGCTGTAACAATCACCTTGTAACCAGTTTGTAAATCGGTGGCAACCGTTGTCCCGTCGCCCTGGTAGGTATCGAAGGTGGCGTATTGTGCCGGGGTAAGGTTCCCCTCAAAAGTTGCCAGGGTTTCGTTGTACGGCACGTTGGTAATTGTACCGGCGCCATCATCAACTGTGTAAACTGTGGATGATATAGTGGCAACGTTGCTTGGGGCTTTTACGGTAACCGTAACAGTCCACACCTGGGTGTTGGTTGCCTCGGCGGTAACCGTGTAGCTAACGGGATTGGTGAAATCCCTGGCGAAGCCTGATGCAGGATCAATTGTTGCACCTGCTGATACAGTTATGGTTGGCGACAGGCTGGTGACATTGGTGCCATAGGCCACCTCAATTGCAACCGTATGATCAGTGGTATTGATCACCGCAGCGCCGGTCTGCTGGGTAAGCGTAAAGGTCTTGATATCGGCCTCGGTGCTTGGGGCGGTGTTCTTGGTAACGGTGTAAATTTTTTGGGTGGTCCCGTCCTGGGCAGTTACAATCACCTTGTACCCGGTTTGCAGGTCGGTGGCAACGGTTGAGCCATCGCTCTGGTAAACCTCGAATGTTGCACCTGTTGCCGGGGTTAACCTGGTTTTAAAGGTTGCCAATGTCTCATTGTAGGGGACACCTGTAATGGTCAACAGATCCTGATCAACAGTATAGGTTGATGAGGTGACTGTGGCATCGGTGCTTGGTGGTACGGTTGTAAATGACCATGTTGAATTATCAGAAATTCCAGCGAACGCAATTCCTGTTGAACTAGTAAATGCGCCATTATCAATATTCACATAGTATTCTGTCCCAAAAGATAGTTCAGAGGGGAGATTAATTGTTGCTAATTTATCAGAAATACTAACCGCAGCATTTGCTACATCGATGGTGGCAATGAGAGCATCATTTGATTTTTTCTTAACTATAATACTCCCTGAACCCTTTACAACTTTTTTATCGAATGTGATTTCCAATGGTGTATTTACCAGAATATCTGTTCCCCCGTTTACAGGTGATAATTCAGAAATAGCTGGGGCAACATTATCAATTGGGGTTACATCTGCCCATGTTTTACCAACCCTGGCCTCATCAAATTCAATTGCCGGGGTTTCAGTGTTTGAATCCTGACGAAGGAAAAACTGTTTAATACCTGAAAGGTCAGTACCTCCTGTATTGATAATTGTAATATCCGGTGCAGGTTCACTGCCAGCCCCAAAGGTAGTAAATGAAGGATTTATCCATAATTTAGAAACATCATCACTTGCATCACTATTGAATGTATAGCTTGTTACAATAAAAATTTCTGAATTAATAGGGTAAGTATTAGCACTGAATTGAGTTGCAGATGTAGAGGTTCTGGTTGCTAAACCAATATTGAACTCTGAAGCATTTTTCTTTGTCCAAATTGTACTCCCAAAGGTAATATTATCAGCGGCTATACCAGTGAAATAGCCACCAAGAGGTTCAGTGGCAGCTGTTACATCAGTTACTTTAAATATGAATGAATAGTAAACTGTCCCTGAGGTAACCTGAGTAAATTGCTTATTGGCATCAATACCAGCACCTGCAAAAGAAACCTTATTTCCGGTTGAAGCTTTTAAACCATCAACAGAGAGATTGCCTTCTGCAACTAGAATATCATCCCCTGAATTTAGAGCAGTCCATCCAGTTTGTGTCTGCAATGCAGCACCTACAGTATAATCAAAGCCGTCATAAGCAAGACTTGTTATTTCAACCTCAAACACAGCCTCATAAGTAGCATCCTCAGTGGCTGTGATGCTTAATGGATTGGTTGTACCAACCGATACCCCATCCTTCTTCCACTCCGCGAAAACATACCCTGCGTTGGCAGAAGCCGTAAGGCTTACCGATGCCCCGTGGGTGTAGCTGCCGGTTCCGGTTACTGAGCCTGCGCCTGCAGGGGTAACAGTGGCGGCTATGGTGTAGCTGTTAATCTCAAACTGGGTCTCAAAAGTCCTGTTTGCGGTAACGTTGGTAAACTCGTAGCTGGTTACAGCGCCAACCGATGAACCGTCAACAAGAACATCTTTTATGTGATACCCTGCATCGGGTGCGATGGTGAATGACAAATTGCTGCCATGGTTTACCGTCTGGTTTGTGGCCGGTGTTGTGGTGCCGTTTGCACCTGCTGTTACTGTAATGGTGTAGGTGTCTATGGCAAATGTTGCTGCAATGGTATGCGCTGCAATAACATTGGTGAATGTATAGGTGTAGGTGGCCTGGTTTACGGCTGCAGGAACACCACTGCCATCAACTGTTAGCGATGCAATGTGGTAATTAGCCGCAGCAGTTATGCTAAATGCCTGATCGCTGCCGTGCGAAACGGTTACATCGCCAGTTGGGTCGATTGTTCCGTTTGCCCCGGCCGATGCCGTGATGGTATAGGTCTTTCTGATCAGGCTTACATCCTCATTGACATCGGCATCAACCACGTTTACGCTGCCGCTTGCATTGTTGAAGCCGGTTTTGCTTACAGTGTAGGCAATATTGTTGGCCACGCCAACACCGGTAAAGGTTGCTACCCCCGAAGCGTTGGTAGCCTGACTGCCATAACCGGTTAAACTCACGCTGGCACCTTCAACAGCAACAGCGCCCTCCTTCACGGTAAAGGTTACATTGTAGGTGGGAGCAGCGGTTTCGGTAATGGTAACGTCAACCGATTCATCTCCATCCACAACCACATTCGAGCTAAAGGTGTTGTACCCATCCTTGGCAACAGAGTAGGCAATGGTGGCCGGTGCCACGTTGTTAAATGCGGCAACACCCGAGGCGTTTGTCAGCTGGTCGCCGTAGCCTGTAAGGGTTACGGTAGCCGCCTCAACCGGGTTGCCACCGCTGGTAACGGTAAAGGTAACGGTGTAGGTGGTAAGGGCAAATGAGGCCTCAATGGTGTGGTCGGCAGTAACATTGGTAAAGGTATGGCTATACGTTGTTTGCCCCACTGCAGCAGGAACACCGGCTGCATCCACCAGCAATGCGGAGATATGGTACCCGCTGTTGGCATCAATGGTGAACGATTGATCTGCACCATTAGAAACTACAACACTACCATTGGGTGTAATTGTACCATTTGCGTTGGCGGTAGCGGTAATTATTGGATTTTGCTGCAAGGTTACCTTGTAGTATTTAATGGTTGTCAAATCCTGGGCGGTAACCTGTGCAAGGATAACATCATTATCCTCTAAAACCTCAGTGGCGTAGTTAGCAGGATCAATCACCACGTCGTTCAGCTTGATCTCAACTGTTGCAGTCGCATCAGTTTTTGTAACTGCCCAACCTGCAGCCGATGCAAAGCTGTTAAACCATTTAGTGGCACCGTCATCTGCAGGGCTTGAAACTTCAATGTTTGACAGACCAAGAACATCATCGCCATTAACGGTAAAACTGCTTAAAGTAGCAATATTACTTGGGGGAATTGTAGTAAAATTCCAGTCACTATTGTTACTGATACCAGCAAAAGCATTGTCCACCACATCCTTAAACGCTGTAGCATCAATATTAAAGTAGTACTCGGTATTATAGTCAAGGTTCCCGGTGAAATTGATTGTAGCTGTATTGGTAGAGACTTCAACATCCCCAGATGTAACATCAATGGTTTTTGCTATTGAGTTATCCGAAACCTTCCTGATGTAAATATTGCCAGTTCCTTTATAGATATTCTCACTAAAAGTTATTGTAGATGAAAAGTTCACGTTAACTCCAGTTGCATCATCTAGCGGAGACAGGGTTGAAATTGTTGGTGCAACGGTTTCTTTCTTTACTGCATCAACCCATGAGGTTGCAACCCGGATGCCATCTAATTCGCCGGGGAATGAATTTGTTCCTTGTCTAATAGTTAATCTACCTATTTCTGTTGGATCTGTTGTAAGAGCTGAAGTTTGAGTTGCGTCAACAGCTGGTTCACTTCCACCAATTGTTGGATTTACCCAAAGATTTACAATGTCGTTTGAGTTTCCATCTATTATCTCATAACTCACTACTACTAAAACTGGTGTGTTAATTGGATAATCAACTGCTTTCCATGCGGTGGAAGTATTAGAAGATGATGCTCTAATACCAACATTGAAAGTACCTGCTCCAGATCCAGTTCTTAATGAAACTCGTCCTATGAAAACTGAAGTTGAAGTACTCGGTAAAAAAGAAATTGTGTAATCACCTGTAGTGCTTGAATTTGCTAAGAGACCTGTAGTTGAAGTTACTTTCATTAAGAATGCAGCGTAAGTCTTAGTGCCAACAATTTGAGGTATAAAATGACGATATGCATCCTCAGCACTACCATAGACTACATTTACTTTATTATCAATTCCAGATGATAAGTAACCTGGGTATGACAAACTACCGCTTGTTACATTTATTACATTTGTCGTCCCGCTAAAATTAACCCAGTTTCCACCGCTCACATTTGCACCAGCATTAATATCTGTTAATTGACCTGTAGCATAAGAGAAATTTTCCTCAAAACCACCGGTAAAGTTTATTGTGTAAGTTTGCTTGGTAACCCCATCTTGAGCTGTAACTTCAACTAAGGTTGAACCGGGCAATGAAACTGCATCATTAATAGATACTGTTGCACTTGTATTAGTTGGAGTTGCCGAAACAGTTGGAACTACTGTAACACCAAAAGGATAAGATAAATTATAGTTTAAAGTACTGGAATTAAATCCCGAAATAGTAACACCATCTAACTTGAGACTACTTAATGTGGCATCGTTACTAACAAAATTAACGGTTACAGTCCAATTCTGTGTTGTTGTTCCGTCCTCAGCAGTAACAGTATAAATAACAGGGTTTGTAAAATCGTTTACGGTTGTTCCGCTTACCTGTACGGTTGTTCCAACCTTTGCAGCTGCCCCGGCAGAAAGTGAAAATGAGGCTACTAATGTGGTTCTATCTGTTCCTGTTTTTACTATAATGCCTATTGTATGGTTAGTTGTATTGATTGTTGCCACGTCAAACTGCTCAGGGAAGCTGAACGCAGTTATATCAGTTTCATTGCTGGGTGCGGTAGTAACAGTTACAACCCAATCCTGAGTAGTTGTTCCATCCTCAGCGGTTATGGTATAGGTAACAGGGCTTGTAAAATCATTTGGTGTTGTACCACTCTCCTGTATTGTTGTACCCACCTTTGCAGTAGCACCAAGTGAAAGAGAGAATGTTGCAACAAGTCCATTTCTGTTAGTTCCGTAGGCAACCTCAATATCAACTGTATGGGCAACGTTATTAATAGTTGCAGCACCTGTTTGCTGTGTAAAAGAAAAAGCTGTAATATCGGTTTCGTTGCTAAGTGCAGCATTTACAGTAATGGTATATGTTTTCTTGGTTGTGCCATCCTCGGCTGTACAAATAAGGTAGTAACCTGTTTGCAAATCAGTGGCCTCAATTGTCCCAGCCAAATCTGTAAAAACATTAAACGTAGCATTGGTGGCAGGGGTTATATTACTTTTGAAAGTAGCAAGAGAATGTGCTGCCGGGACACCTGTAATGGTTTCCGAAATATCATTAACAGTATAGGTACCTGAGGTTACTGTTGCTGTTGCACTCGCTGCACGGGTAGTAAATGTTGAGCTTTGTGTAGCAGATTCATTTCCCGTAGCATCTTCTATGGGAGCAACTGCAACATAGTATAGCTGATTAAATTTAAGATTAGATGTTGGGTTGATCGTAATTTCTGTTTTCCCTCCATTAATTGACGCTTCAAAGGGTACATCTGCTCCTGTATCATCAGTTTCTTTTAATGTAATTAAAGTTAATAGGTCACCATCAACGACCTCTGTTCCATCTGTTTTAAGTATTGCCTCATCAAAATTGATAAGAATATTTGAGTTAGGATCAATATTGGTAGCTCCGTTTGATGGGTCAAATGATGCTACTGGTGCTTGTGAATCACTAAATGGCAATGTATTTGAATATTCAAAATCATCTAGAAAAATGTTTGCTACATTGCCTGTAGAACTTACTCCATAAAACATCCAAGAATCAATATTTGCATCATCAGGAAGTGCAGCTTTAGCTAAATCATCACCTATTAATGATCCATTTACCCATATATCAAATTTATTGGAATTTATGCTTTGAATAGATCCTCTAGTATAGTTTTGACTTGAAGTAGTATTATTGCCATATATTTCAACTAAATATGAGTTCCCTTGGGCAAATGGTGTACTTCCTAATGAAGACCAAATAGTCCCATTTCTATATGTAGTTGTTATAGTTCCAGAAGATCCAAAAACCCATTGAATACCAGTAAACATTTGAGATCCTGTAAATGTGTTGTTGTCTGAAAAATTAGCACCATCACCTTGAAAAAAGAAAAAAGTACCTGATGAAGCATCAGTACCCCCTGAACTATTACCAAAAAGAATAGTGAATTTTGTATAAAAGGTCTTTCCGGCACTATAATCATAAATACTGAACTTATTTACAGAAGTAGTTGTTGGAGCAACAATTCTTAATTCTGAATCTGTCCCAATAGAAACTAAGCCAGGGTTTTCAAGATTGAATGAGCCTGCACCAGTTCCAACTCTTACTCTGTCTTCTCCGCTAATTGGTTGTGGAAGGAATGTTGTACTCGCAGCAGCAGTAGTATAACTTCCTGTTCCCGTTCCAAAATCATAAGTCCATGTCTGCCCCCATCCCATTCCGGGTAGTGTAAAGATAAAAGCCAGAAGGAAAAGAAGCCTGTGTAGGGTATAGCTCTTTTTCATAAGCGTATGTGTTAGGTTAATATTTTGGGTTTTAATTATTTATGTTCAAACTTAAAAATCAATGTAAAGCAAATAAAACGGGTTTAAAGGGAGGTTAAGATAAAATTAATTTTATATCACTTTTCGGGTAACCCGCCACAAGTTATCAACATATTAACAAAGGGGGCAAAATTGGAAAAAACGGAAAGGTTCGGTGGAAAAAACAGAAAAAATGGCTAA
>CAZKHG010000053.1:0-14167 GCA_964552655.1 uncultured Rikenellaceae bacterium | reverse complement strand
GCCAGGGCGATGGCGGTAACGGCCTCCACAACCACGGGAACTCTCAGGGCAATGCAGGTATCGTGGCGCCCCTGGATTTTCAGCTCCTCCACCTTGTCTGTTACAAAGCTGTAGGTTGACTGCGGTTTCTGTATGCTCGAGGTGGGTTTTACCGCCACCCTGAACACCAGCTCGTTGCCGTTGGATATCCCGCCGGTAATGCCCCCGGCATTGTTGGTAGCCGTTCTGCCCGTGCTGTCCACAATGGGGTCGTTATTCTCCGAGCCGAACATCCTGGCAGAGGCAAACCCCGAACCAAACTCTATCCCCTTGATAGCCGGAATGGAAAAAACGATATGGCTGATCACCGATTCCACGGAATCGAAGAACGGTTCCCCCAGCCCCACGGGGATATTTCTGGCCCGGCACTCCACAATTCCGCCAATGGAATCGCCAATATCCATCGCGTTCTTAACGGCAGCATCAATATCCTTGCTCCCGCCGGCTTCAATCAGCCCGGCGTGAACCTGCACCTCAGGAATCACCTTTTTGGCAATCACCCCGGCAGCAACCAGCGCCAGCGTGAGCCTCCCGGAGAAATGGCCACCGCCGCGGGGATCGTTGTAGCCGCCAAACTTGTACTTGGCCACCCAGTCGGCATGGCCTGGCCGGGGAGTATCCACAATGTTCTGGTAATCGGCCGATTGCACATCCTTATTCTGAAAAATGATGGTTAACGGCGATCCGGTTGTATGGCCGTTGAACCACCCCGATACGATCTCAGGGGTATCCTCCTCGGTTCGCTTTGTGGTTCCCGCTTTGCCGGAGCGGCGACGATCCAAATCTTTCGCGAAATCATCAAGCTGCAAAGGGATTCCGGCGGGACAACCATCAATAATTATCCCGACATTGGGGCCGTGCGACTCGCCGAATATGCTGATCCGAAATTTTCTGCCAAAGGAGTTCATGGTTAAAGGTTAAAGGTTAAAGAGTTCAAGATTCAAAATTCAAAATTCAAAATTTAATATTCAGTGCTAAAATTAACAATTAGTTATTGGTTATTGGTTAATATAGTCAGTTAATACTAACCGACAAAAAACCTTAATCCCTTCCAGCCGGCAGGCAGGCTCTACGAGGAATTTCTTTGATAATATACTCTACTATTTTACAACACTTTAACAGCTACGCTGTATTTCGCCGTAGAGTTTATCCCGCCTTGGCGGGACGATAAAGTATTGTAAATAAAGCAGACCTCCCCGTGTTGATTTCCCAGTAGGGGATCGACTGGGTAAGGGTTTTAGTATAATATTAAAATATATGTCAGTAATGATATTCTGTATTATTTTTTCCATAACTACTTAATAACTTATTAACCTAATAGCTAATAACTTTGCTCAGATCATCAAAGAAACCGGGGTAGGATTTTGCCACGGCTTCCGCTCCTTCAATATCCACATGCCCAATCCCGCCTAAGGCAGCCACCGCAACTGCCATGGCAATGCGGTGATCGCCATGTGACTCGACTATTCCCCCCTGAGGGATTCCTCCCTTAACAATCATCAGCTCACCCTCAACCCTGATATCAACTCCCAATTTAGTAAATTCCCGGACAAGTGTTGCAGCCCTGTCGCTCTCCTTAACCCTGAGCCTGCTTACCCCCAGAATTTTGGAAACTCCGTTGCAGTTTGACGCGAGGGCAACCAGGGGTGGAAACAGATCGGGGCAGTTGGTGGCATCAAAATCAAACCCTATAAGGTTTTTATGTTTCACCTCAATGCTCCGGTCGCGAATTGATACGTGTGCACCGGCGTAAAGCAAAGCATCAATGATTGCCCTGTCGGCCTGGTTCGATCCGGCAAACAGGTGCTCAACCTCCACCCTACCGGCTATGGCTCCAGCCACCAGCATAAATGCAGCGCCGCTCCAATCGCCTTCAACAGTGAAGCTGCAGGGTTGATATTTTTGCCCGGCCCTTACGTAGAATTCCCTGTAATTTTTGTTTTTTACCTCAACCCCAAAACTGTTCATTAAATTGATGGTAAGATCAATGTAAGGAAGGCTTTGGAGGTTTTCAACCATTAACCTGACATCAGATCTGGCGTAAGGTGAAGCAATGAGTATCCCGGTTATTACCTGGGAGCTGATTGATCCATCCAGATAAGCTGTGCCGCCCAGCAAAGGACCTTTAATGGTTACGGGGAGTTTTCCCTGATTGGTTTTGCAGGTAATGCCCAGTGGGGTGAGAGATTCTTCTATGATATTCATTGGCCGGTTCATCAGCGAACCATGACCCGTAAGGGTAACCTCAGCATCTAGCAGTGAAGCCAAAGCAGAGAACATTCTGACGCTGAGCCCGGATTCACCGCAGCTAAGCGGGGATGATGGTACTTTAATTCCACCGCAAATATAGATTTTCCCCTGATGCTCTTTCACGGCAGCACCCAACCCCCGTGCCAGGCTTATGGCCGCCTTAACATCATCGCTGGTGCCGGGGTTTATTATCTCCGACCTGCCCGAGATCAGCGAGGCAATGGCTATGGCGCGTTGCGCCACACTTTTGGATGCCGGGGCAACCACTGTGCCTGTAACTATCGATGGGTGGATGGTTTTAATCATACTACAAATAAATATAGAACACAGATTTCACAAATATTGCTAACTTTCAAAGATTCATTTGTGGTCATCTGTTTCATCCGTGCTATCTGTGTTCATATTCATCACAATAAACTCTTTTCGTAATTTGCCAGATGCTCTGATGGAGCAATAAGATCAAAATCAATGCTGGTGAAAGTTCTGATCTCCTCCGGTTTAATTATTCCTACCTTGATGTTTTGGTAGTCAAGCCCTTTGCTGAAAGCCTCCTCAAAGAGCCGGGTATCAGGGTTTACCCCTGTAAAAAGGTTATAAGCTGCAACCGCCTGATTGATAAGCCACCTGTCACCCTTAATCACCCTCAAGCCTTTTTCGGCAGCAACCTCCCCCATTCTCGATTTACGGTAGTTTGCATCTATAAAGAGTTTACACCCGCAATCCCAGTTTAAAGGGAGCTCAACATCAGGAAGTAAAGCCGAAATCACAATATCAAAATTCATACTCTTGCTGTTCAGCTGATCGAAAGGAAAAACCTCACACCCGAAGTAAACGGACATGTCCTCTGCCTTTGCGGCTGTCCGGTTGGCAATGTAAACCTTGGCTTGCTCTTCTATCAGCCCGTAAACAGCTGCCCTTGCTGCACCACCGGCTCCTAGCACAAGACACTTAGCTCCGTTAAGTGAAAGGCCAGCTTCATAAATTGTTCTTGTAAGACCCAGGTAATCTGTATTATACCCTTTCAGCTCGCCATCATTATTCAGAATGAGGTTAACTGCGCCAATCCCCTTCACCTCATCGGAGATATCATCCAGATAATCAATTATTAACTCCTTGAAAGGTGTGGTAATATTTGCACCCAGGATATTCATATTCCGGATATAGCTGCTGATCTCCTCACAACTTTCAACACAAATCCTTGTGTAAAAAGCATCCAGCTGGTAATGGTTAAAGGCGGTATTGTAAAGTTGAGGGCTTTTACTGTGCAGGATTGGTTTCCCGAAAACGGCGAAGATAGATTGCATGTACAGATATGATTTAAAAATTACGAAGAAAAATGCATTTAATTTATCAGATTACTATTTTTATTAATTACTAATTCAAAATTCAATGTTTACGAGCTAACCTAATAGTTCAATCTCGTTGATCAGGTGATTCATCCTGATATAGTCAATCTGCCCCGGAGCGGTTTCTTCCCCCTCAACCGAAGCAAATGTAAACGGAGCGCCCAGCGATAATGATGCAATACGGCTGATTAAGCCCTGTTTACCCATACTGATGGCCACCAGGTTGTGGTATTTTGAGTATAGGGTAAGCATTCGGGCGCAATCGGCTTTGCTGTTAGATGTACAGGCAATCTTGGCAATATCAGCTCCGGCGGAGTACAAGCTGTCCACAATTTTAAAAAGTTCGTTATCAGCCGCAGGGGTTTTGCCAAAGCAATGCCAGCTGATAATCACCTTCCTGTTCAGCTCCCGGGCAAGGGAGAACAGGTGGTTGCGCCACTCCGGGTTCGATTCAATTTCCAGGTCAATGTAAGCAGCACCGGCATTTAACGCCCGATCAAGCAACGAGCTTCGCTGGGTATCATCGTATCTGCCGGGACGGCAGGTGGCTATCAGGTTTTTATGGCTGGAGAATAGAACTTCAAGCTGGTTGGGCATCAGATCGAGCAGATCTATCCTGATTTCGGCCATTCCAACTTTATCCAGGATTTCCAGGATACGGTTAAAATCAATCTTACCAATGCTTACGCAAATATCAGGTCGTATCATTTAATTATAAAATTTTTCAGCTCAATGACCGGGATGGGTTGAATTTTCACCTTTCCAATCCGTTTTACCAGTACAAAATTGATGGTGCTGCCCTCCTTTTTTTTATCCTTAACCATGGCATCGAATATTACCGATGGATGGGCAAATGTTTCGGTTGGCAGGCCAAGCGATTTCAGCAGCCGGATGTTTCTGTCCCTGTCATTTACCGACAGTAATCCACCATCGCACGAAAGGTTGGCGGCAAACGCAATTCCAATGCTAACAGCCTGTCCATGAGGTATTCCGGTAATCTTCTCCACTGCGTGTCCCCAGGTGTGCCCCAGGTTAAGAATCCTGCGGAGATCCTTCTCCTGCTCATCATACTTAACAATATCTGCCTTGATTTTAACGGATTGGGTTACCAGGTTAGCAAGAATATCATGATTATATCCAAGAATTTTATCAATATTCTCCTCCAGGAAGGAGAATTTCTGATCTTCGGAGATGATGGAATACTTAACCACTTCGGCCAGGCCATTGGAGAATTCATCGCCGGGCAGTGTTTTCAGCATGGAAATGTCACAAATTACAAATTGCGGCTGGTTGAATGTGCCGATGATATTTTTAAACCCATCGAGGTTAATCCCGTTTTTACCGCCAATGCTGGCATCCACCTGGGCCAACAAAGTAGTTGCCACAAACCCGAATGGTACCCCGCGCATAAAGGTTGATGCGATAAACCCGGTGAGGTCGCAAACGGCACCACCTCCAACACCTACAATGAACGAGCTCCTGTCCGCACCCTCATCCAGCAGCCATCGGTAAACATTGATTGCCGATTGCAGGCTTTTACAGCCCTCACCCGACTCCACGGTGTAAAGAGGGAAATTCGGAAGCTGATTCTTATAAATTAGCCCGACATTTTTATCGGTGATAATAAACACCCCTTTTGAGGGAATGTAATGCTTTAAGTTTGAAAGCGATTCATCAACAATTACGTATGATACAGAGTTCTGACCCTTAACTTTGATCTTTTCCATTCAATCATTTTTTGGGATCATAAAGTTAGGTTTTAATTCCATATTTTCTAGCCCATTTTATGAATTAGCTCATTTTGGATTGATATTGACTCTTTATGGATGGCATTGTAGAGCTTGCGGATGAAGTTTGGCCGTAGCCCCGACATTTGTCCCGATTCGGTAACCCGCTCCAGCACCTGGCTCCAACGATTTGGTTGCAGTACAGATATTTTCCGGTTTGATTTCATGGAGGCAATTTTTTCCGAAAGTTCCATCCTGTTAGACAAGGCCCAAACCAAAAGATCGTCCATGACATCCACCTCGGAGCGAAGCTCATCCAGCAACCCGTCCGGATAGGATTGTTCAGGGTTCCCAGTATTTTCAATAAAATTAAGCAGCTCAATGAATTCCTGTGGGGTAAGCTGCTGGGCTGCATCGCTAAGCGCCCGGGAAGGATCAGGATGTACCTCCACCATCAGCCCATCGAAACCCATTTCCACGCCACGCCGTGCAACAAATGGGACAAGGCTCCTGTTGCCGGTAATATGGCTGGGGTCGCAAATAACAGGTAGTTCGGGGTAAGACGATTTCAAATCCATTGGAATTTTCCAGAAAGGTTGATTCCTGAAGATTGATTTCCCCCACCACGAAAAACCTCGGTGGATTGCTCCAAGCTTTCTTAGCCCAACATTATACAACCGTCGGATAGCTCCCTCCCATAAATCAGAATCGGGGCTGAGCGGATTTTTAACCAGCACAGGAATATCCACTCCTCTCAGGGCTTCCGCAATCTCCTGCATGATGAAAGGGTTTGATACCGTACGTGCGCCAACCCACACCAGGTCAACCCCATATTTCAACGCCTCGTAAACATGCTTTTCCGATCCAACCTCGGTGCAAAATGGTAACCCGGTTTCCTTTTTAATATCCCGCAACCATTCCAGCCCGATAGTTCCAACTCCCTGAAATGAACCGGGAGTGGTCCGGGGTTTCCAAATCCCGGCGCGCAGGTAGTTGACCTTACCGCTTTTTTTAAGCGATTTGGCAACTTCAAAGAGCTGCTCGGGTGATTCAGCGCTGCAAGGGCCGGCAATGAGCAAAGAACCACTTCCTTCGGAAGTCCAACAACTTGTTGGTATCAGCTGATGTAAGTTTGATTTTTCCATGGGTCTGATGTTTAGCGTGTTCTTGATCCCTCAAACTGCTCCCTGATATCAACTGCGCTTTCAATAAAATCAACCAGTGCAGAAGTATCTTCGGTATCTATGTGTTGCTCCAGCTTATGAAGCTCATCAATCATCAGGTTGATGTACTTTAACAGGTTGTCCTTATTCTGATTCAGGATGGGCATCCACATGCTGGCCGGACTTTTAGCTAACCGCGAGGTTGAATCGAAACCGCTGGCAGCGATGTTTTCCCATTCAGGGTTATTGCTGCTTGCTGACTTGACTACGTTACACATTGAATAGGAGAGAATATGAGGTAGATGCGATACCAGCCCAACCAGCCTATCGTGCTCAGCGGGTTCAATGTACTCTACCTTTGATTGCAAATCATTGTAAAGTTTTACAACCGTATCCAGGGCAAATTTTGAGGACAAACCAGGTTGGCAGATAAAAGTTTTGCAGTTTGCAAACAGCTTTGAGTTGGCGCCATCCGGTCCTGTAACCGGAGAGCCGGCCATGGGATGGGTGGCAACAAAGATTTTCCTGTTAACGTGGTTTCTTATCGCCTTGCAAACAGGGGCTTTTGTTGAGCCCACATCCAAAACAACAGTTCTCTCATCGGCAAAATCCAGAATTTCTGTAATGATTGGTATGGCCACATCAACAGGGGTGGCAACCACCAGAATATTGGCGAAATCAATAGCACTCCTTAGGTCTAGCTCTACATCAATCATCCTGTTTTGGATAGCTTGAGTAATATTGGCCTTACAGGGATCAACCCCTGCAATCAGCCCAACCTTACCCTGGAGTCCCAGGGCTATGGAACAGCCAATCTGGCCTGTTCCAATAATAGCTACACATTTTTCCTGCAAATTCATATTGTTAATTTTAAATTTAAACTTCTGTTTCTAAGCTACCGGCTTTATAAATCCCAATAGTTTTGATATAGTTTGTATGTCTTTTCAATGCCTGCTGTGCCATGTTAAAATCATCTATACTGGGGAAAACCATATCTGCATGAAAAAAATACTCCCAGCAATGCCCAATTTGCGGAAGCGATTGCAGCATGGTAAGGTTAATGTTATGTTTTGATAAGGCATGAAGCGCGTTTTGCAGGCTTCCGGTTTTATGAGGGATGGCAAAAACAACGCTTGCCTTGTTGAAATCGGCTTTAATGTTGTTTGGCTTTAAGGATAAAACCAGAAACCGGGTGTAATTGGACTTATGTGTCTCAATGGCCGAATCTATCACCGCTAGGCCATATTCCCTTGCAGCTTCGATGCTGGCAATGGCAGCCACCCCTTTCAGCTTATTCTCCGAGATCAGCTTTGCAGCTTGCGCTGTGTCATTTGAAGCAAGTATTTTAACTCCCTTTCTGTCTGCAAGGTAATTCTCGCACTGGGCCAGCGCCATTGGGTGAGAATGAATCTCAATAATGGAAGTGATGTTCTCGCCGGGTAAAGCAATCAGGTTTTGCACCACCCTTAAATAAACCTCGCCAACTACCAAAACCTTTGATTCCCTAAGAAGAGCGTAGTTCTGCAGAATATTTCCAACCAATGAGTTTTCAATTGCCATAATCCCAAAATCAGCAAAACCCAGCTCTACTGTTTCAACCAGTTCTTTAAAATTTTTACACTCGTTAACCTGAATTTCCTTCCCAAAATATTTTTGAGCTGCCTGGTAGTGGAAAGCTCCTTTTACCCCTTGAATTGAAACAATCTTTTTCATAATCCTGATGATTCTTTAAAATAAAAAAGAGGCCCTTTCCGGGGACCTCTTAGCATTCAATCTTCAACTTTTTTACATGATGCGTTCAGTCCCCCTTGTTTTGGCGATAAAAAAAGTAGAAGAAAAAATAATATAATTTACCTATATAGTTCATTATCTTGATATTATCGTTCATTACTTTACTATTTCTGTTTTTCTGATACCTATTATCATAAATCTATAATCTGATTCTAAACAAAAAGCCCCGATCTCTCGGGGCCTGGCTTATCTTGTGATCATAATATTTCTTAATTCTCACACTATTGCCAAGCCCCTGCTCCCGTAGAAGTAGAAGTAAAAGTTGGCAAAAAAGTATGAGCTGCGAGTGATCATTTTGTATTTCTTTGTTGCAATGATAAATCATTTATTTGAAATATAAAAAAATCCAAAGCTTTTTTTCTTCGTAATATTGCAATTAAAACAGAATTTAAAAGTGGCATCAATTCTAATACTCGACAATTACGATTCATTCACCTATAACCTTGTGCATTACGTTCAGGATTTTGGGAAGCATCATATAGAAATATTCCGCAATGATGAAATTGAAGTGGATGAGGTTGATCGGTTTGATGGAATAATACTATCGCCTGGACCTGGGCTTCCCAAAGAGGCACATAACCTGATACCTATTATTAAAAGGTATTATTCAACCAAACGGATTTTTGGCGTTTGCCTGGGGCAACAGGCTATAGCCGAAGCATTTGGTGGAAAACTTTTGAATATCAGCAAAGTTCACCATGGAGTAGCAACCAGGATGTTGGTACAACCGCCTTTCCACTATATTTTTGAAGGAATTCCAATTGTTTTTGAGGCTGGCCGTTACCACTCCTGGGTGGTTGATTCAGAAGGGTTCCCTTCCTGTTTAAGAATTGATGCAATTGATGAGGAGTGTTTGATTATGGCGTTAAGCCATCGGGAATTTGACGTTTGCGGGGTTCAGTTCCACCCGGAATCGATTCTTACACCTCATGGGAAAAAAATGATTTTTAATTGGTTGAATAAATTCTAGTTACAGGTTGCAGGATACTTGTTCTTGCTAAAAATTATGGGTTGATTTTTAAACCCTTATCTTTTTTTGCCGACCGAACATACAGGCAACCCGTATCAGGCAGCTATTTTTTCAGCTTATCTAAATCACCCACCAGTTCTAAACCTGCTATACTGGAGGAATCTACATAAATCAACTTTCCTTTTTTATCGAAGAGTTTAATGCTGATTTTTGCATCGATGCTTTCATGAATAGTACGATCCATATTCCCTGCAACAGGGGCGAGCAATGCTCCCCTTCTTCCTTTTAGGCCTTCAAACTGAATCGAAAATTTCTTTTGTTTAATTGTTATTCTCACCGTGTCGCCTTCGGTTTCAAATGCCTTTATTTTTGCCCCGGTGTAGGTGGCAAATCGGTAAATTTTTTTGGATAAATATAGATACCCCAAAAATCCGGGAAACGATTTTCCCAACCATGGGATATTGGCAACTGAAAGCATAAAGGATGAGTTTGGGTCATTAACAAAACTGTTTGTTTGGCACCAAATCCAAGCCGAGGGCATGCTTGTACCCCAGTCCTTCTCGATATATCCCTTTCCACTGCTCACTGTCACCGAATCCTGATTGATTATCAACCTCCCGGTGATTTGATGATCAATACTTACCACCCCATGAAAACATTCCATAAATGGGACAAAACGGTACCATCCCATTATTCCCGGGGAAAAAGTTCTGATTGGGAACCTGATCGGGTTCATATTTTCAATCCTGGCTGAAATTCTTTGCTCCCCTTCACCTAAATCAACATTAAAGCTATCGGCAGAAAAAAAGTTTTTACCTATTTTAATGGCAAACCGGCTGCTTGAAAAGAAGAAACTATCAATCGGGAAGCGGTAATAGGCTGTTTTTCCTGTTTCACCATCGACCACCTGAATAAAGCTATGCTTATCATCCCCCAGTGATATTCCCGGGATAAAGGCAAACCTATATTCCCCATTGTTTGCCACTACCTTGAAGTACCAGCCCTCGAAGTATTTTTTGCTTTTCTTGTTCCCCTGAAAATATTCAGGTTTCCAGATCTTCTTCAAATTATAAAAAGATCCTACCCGTTTGCTGGCGGGCAAAAATTTCTCTGTTTGCGCATTTGAGAGAAAAAACGATAAACAAATAATTGCCTGTAAAACAATTACTTTTAGGGCTAATTGCATTGGATTGTTTTATAATTGAACTGCCAGGGATTAAATTCTTAAGCTTCCTTTAGAATACGGATTGTCTCAATAGGGTTTGGGCTTTTGAAAACTGAATTCCCGGCAACTAAAACATTAACCCCGGCATCATAAAGAAGTTTGGCATTGGCAGGCTCCACTCCTCCATCAACTTCAATCAGGGTATTCAAATTCTTTTTATCAATCATTGACCGTAACCGGTTGATTCTTGAATAGCTTGATTTGATAAACTTTTGACCGCCAAAACCCGGGTTAACAGACATTATCAGAACCAGATCAGCATACTCCAGGATATCATCAAGCAGCTCAACGGGAGTGTGTGGGTTAACAGATACGCCTGCATTCATTCCCAGCTCTTTAATTCGGTTCAAGGTCCTATGTAAGTGTTTGCAAGCCTCATAATGAACGGTGAGCCAGTTTGCCCCGGCATCCTTAAACCTTTCGAGGTAACGATCAGGGTCAATAATCATCAGGTGAACATCAAGAGGTTTCCTGGCTTGCTTACGGATGTGCTCAATAACTGGAAAACCAAAGGAAATATTTGGAACAAATACACCGTCCATGATATCGAGGTGGAACCAATCGGCCTGGCTGGAGTTAACCATTTCAATATCACGGCTTAGATTGCCAAAATCTGCAGACAGTAATGATGGGGCAACGAGGTGTGTCATATTCTTAATTTTTACAAATTTAGAAAAAATGAGGGGAAATACTATTCCGGATTTTTCAATTGAGTTGTGAGTGATGAGTTTTTGAATATGGGTTATGAATTTGAGGACAAAAATTTACTCCGGCTTGATGGATATCAAATTAATCCTTTTTAATATGCTTTTCAAACCAAAGAACTGTATATTTGAATCATGGAAACCTATTTTGCCACCCCTGAACGGAATACTGCTGAGAATATCTTTAGCAATCACCAGTATATTAAGGATCAACCTAATATAACCAAACTTCTGGACTCATTTCCAAACCCAATCCTGATTCTTGATGATTACCGGCAAATTGTATTTTTCAATAAAGCGGTATATGATCTTTTAGAGATTGATTATGAAGCAGTGTTTGGGAAACGGCCAGGTGAGCTTATCGGTTGCATTCACTCAACTAAAATGGAAGGCGGCTGTGGTACATCCAAAAACTGCAGGTTTTGCGGTGCGGTAAATTCCATACTCGAAAGTCAGGCAACAGGGAGATTGGTAACTAAAGATTTCAGAATTACCACCAGGAATAAGGATGTTTTTACCTACAATGAGTATGCTGCAACCTCATCAACACTGGAGATCGGTTCAAAAAAATTCACCCTGTTCACCCTGGAGGACATAAGCAGCAAAAAAAGGCGGGAGGTGCTGGAGAAAATTTTCTTCCATGATCTGATAAACACCGCCGGATCATTGAGCAATTTGCTCTATTTGCTGAATACCGAAGATTTTGATGGGAACAAGAATGAGCTCATCGACCTGGCATCACGGGTTAGTGTTGATCTTATTGATGAAATATCAGCCCAGAAAATGCTGCTCGAAGCTGAAAATGGAGAACTGGTTCCACTTTTTAAGACTGAAAATTCATTATCTGTTCTCCAAAAGGTAGTGGAAAGTATGAAACATCATGCTGTTGCAACAGGGAAAAATATTATTATTGATATAAACCCGGCAAACATTGACTTTGAGACAGATATTACCATGCTACGACGGGTGCTTATCAATATGGTAAAGAATGCCTTAGAGGCAACCAGGACGGGCCAGAACGTTGTAATTAATGCAACCAGAAACGATAATATGGTAGCTTTTAGTGTTCATAACCCTTCATTCATTCTGCCTGATATACAGCTTCAGATCTTTCAGCGTTCCTTCTCCACCAAGGCCGTGAACCGCGGTGTTGGTACTTACAGCATGAAATTGCTTACAGAGCAATACCTGAAAGGCAGAGTGTATTTCACATCGGACAAAGAAAGTGGAACCAGGTTTTACTGCGAACTCCCAATATACAATAGTGGTGCTTCATTATAAAAAAATCAACACCATGCAAGAATCAATAATCATTTTGAGTATTATGCTTTTTTACGGGTGTAATAGTAATGTGAAAAACAATGAGATTCCTGAAAATGATTGGAATCAAGCAAATACAGCTTTTAATGAATTGAACGAAACTTTGAAAAATGAAAAAGGACAATTATGGAATCATTCGTTGGAAGGTCCCTTAATGTTGGTAAACAGGGAAACTCGAACAATAATTGCTAATGAAAGTGACAATTCTGGTGAGTTAATTAAAAGGGAAACTTTATTTGTAGGGACTCTTCCGGAAAATATTAATATCGCCAATACTGCATTTAACTGGAATGGAAAAAGTTGGACTATGGTAGCTCTCCCTCTTCCCGAGTCAAAAGAAGAACGATTGAATTTGTTGATTCACGAATCCTTTCACAGAATTCAGCCTGCAATAGGATTTGATTCTTTAACTGAAACTCAAAATAATCATTTGGATTCTAAAAATGGACGAATTTTTTTGAGGTTGGAACTTGAAGCTTTAAAAAAAGCACTAGGTTCAAACGAAGCTGAGGTTCATATAAAAAACGCATTGCTTTTTAGACAATACCGATATCAAAATTTCCCAGACGCTAAACAAGCAGAAAACTCATTAGAAATAAATGAGGGGTTGGCAGAATACACTGGCTCAATATTAAGCCAAAGGAAAGAATCTGACTTAAGGGAACACTATATTTATCAAATTAATTGGTTTTATACTTTACCAACTTTTGTTCGTTCCTTCCCCTATTTTACAATTCCAGTTTATGGTTATTTTATGCACAAAACAGATAAAAGCTGGAATCAAAGGATTAAGAAAGACACTAATTTATCAGACTTCTTCTCAGGATTTTGGAATGTGAAGTTTCAGAAATTAACAAATGAGAACATACTGAAAATTGGCAAGGCATATGGAATAGACTCAATCATTAAAATTGAAACACAACGGGAAATTGAAAAAGAAAAGTTGAAAAATAAGTACAAAAAAGCATTCCTGAGTGACAGTGTTGTTGTGATTGTACTTGAAAATATGAAAATAGGTTTCAACCCTTCTAACATTATGCCATTAGATTCATTTGGAACGGTTTATCCTAATTTGAGGATTACGGACAACTGGGGAATACTGGAAGTTGATAGTTGTGGTGCTTTAATGAGTCCTGAATGGAATAAAGTAACAATTTCATATCCTCTACAAATAACAGATTCCTTGATTTCAGGGAAAGGTTGGAAAATAAAGCCTAATAGATCATGGAAACTGGATTTAATTGATAATAAGTACATAATGACAAAAAAATAACGAACTTCCAACACATGACATAATACATGAGCGTTACAGTGATTCTCGAACGTTCGCAGCTCCAAAAAAAATCGGTATAAACCTATAAGAAATCGCTTCTTACTCCATCGTGACACAAAAACATCAACTTTTATGTGTAATGGAGTATAAACTTTTGGGTTTCAAGAAAGTCTAAATAGGAATTAACTGGAATAGAAATAATATCATTATAGGAATTTGATTATCAACTGATTAAATTTTATATATTGCTCTGGTAAAATAAAGTAGTTAAAATCAGGATTTAATAAGTTGATGAAGAATGAACAGCTATCCCAAATAGCTCTTCAGGATTTTGCTTCGGGTGGTTTGTTTCAGCCTCT
>CAZKHG010000052.1:0-21647 GCA_964552655.1 uncultured Rikenellaceae bacterium | reverse complement strand
CTACTATTGATTTCCATAATATAAGTTTATATCTTGTAAATAAATTGGATATCAATGCGTTTAATCATTATGCCATTTTTCCTGTTTACTCTGGTTCAATGTAATGGTCAGGAGGGAGATAGGTTCCTGGACCAACGGAATTCGATGGTTCAGCACCAGATTGTTGATCGGGGGATAAATGGCCAGGAACTAGTAAATGCTTTTCTGAAAGTTCCGCGTCATAGGTTTGTCCCCGCTGAATATCAGAACGAAGCTTACGATGACCACCCTTTACCCATTGGGTTTGATCAAACCATATCGCAACCTTATGTTGTAGCCTATATGACAGATCTGGTGGGTGCCTCAAAAGGTAAAAGAGGACTTGAAATTGGAACAGGTTCCGGGTATCAGGCAGCTATACTCGCAGAGCTGATTGATAGTGTATATACCATTGAGATTGTACCTGAGCTGGCAAAACGATCAGCATTGCTGCTTAGTGAATTGGGTTATAATAATATCTTGGTTAAACAAGGCGATGGCTACAAGGGTTGGCCAGAACATGCACCCTTTGATCTGATCATTGTAACTGCTGCATGTGATCAGATACCTCAACCCTTGGTTGATCAGCTTGCAGAAGGGGGTAAACTTATAATGCCTTTAGGAGAGCCCAATTCTGTTCAACAGCTTGTTTTAATCGAACGGAATTACGGTAAAATCCAGAAAAAGAAATTATCCTATGTGCGATTTGTACCGCTTATCAGGGAAAGGAATTAAGATAATTTGTTTATATACAGGTGTCTATAATAAACCTTTTCATCTATCGGCAAATTTTTTTATGGATTGATCTTGTTATTCGGATTTTTATAACTTTGTATGCAAATTATTGAAGAAAATAACAATTTATGGCATTAAAAGATATCATGGCAATTTCCGGTCATTCCGGTCTATTCAAATTCCTCTCCCAGGGGCGCCAGGGGATTATTGTTGAAGCTCTGGCCGATGGAAAAAGATCAAGTGTTTCTGCATCAGCCAAGGCGAGTACTTTGAGCGATATTGCCATATTTACCAATGATGGTGAAACCCCATTGAAAGAGATTTTAAAGAAAATCAGGGAAGTTGAAAATGGGGCTCAATCAATCAACCCAAAATCTGATGATAAGGAGCTGAGGGCATATTTTGAGAAAATAGTACCCGATTTTGATAAGGAAAGGGTTTACACCAGCGATATCCGCAAGGTATTTACCTGGTACAATCAGCTGCAGGCATTGAATATGCTTGAACTTTTAGACGAAAAGGAGGAGAAAGAGGAACCTGCTGCTGAACCCATTGACAAGGCTGAAAAGAAGGTAGAATAAATTTAATTTACAAAATAAAAAAAGGTCGGGAAGAAAACCCGACCTTTTTGCTTGCCTATTATTGGGAGAAATCAACTTCTATAGATTAATTTCGAACCTTGGCAAACTTCTTCGACTCAATGTACGACCCAAAAACACCCAGACCATTTGATAAATTGGTGTAAACAGGTATGGGTTCAGTAAACGGGTTGCTAGAATCAAAATCGAGCAGGGTCTTATAGTAAAGGTAATAGTTAACGTCAATAGAATAGGCGTAAACCCCAACAGAATCGTAATCTGTACCAGAAGAAGTTGTGGTTGTTGTAATTTCTTTACCATCGTAACTTACATCTGAAAAAACTTCTTTGCCATTCTTTAAATCCATCAAATAGATGCTGCCAGAATAATACATACCATAACAAAGAACCTGTGTTCTATAGTAGTTTTTCGTTCCCAGATTATCCTTTATGGAGCTTTTAACCAGTAAATCGTAGCCATTATAGTAAAAATCTGCGCTTTTTAATGAATCAATAATGATTTTCGATATTTCAGGAAAATAATCAGGTACAAGCGTTGTAGCGGTAACAGTGTTATAACCCGGTAAACTAACCTTAATTGAGTATATTTTCCCAGGTTGGATTACAAGTCGATCAGGAGAAATAGCATATAGATAAAGATTAGACTGATATATAGCATTGATCTGATTACCAGAATCATCAGTTAAAGTAACCTGAGCATTTGTAACTGGGGGGAAGGTTTGAGAGTACTGATCGTATGATTCTTCAAAAACAGGAACAGATTTATGGACCCTAACTTTTACAGAATCACCGGGAGTTATAAGTGAAAATACTACGAGCTTGGGTTCATTCTTAGGCAAGTTAACATTTTTAACTTCCTCAATACAGGATATATTGACGATTAATAAGTTGATTATTATAAGTTTAACCACTAATGATTCTAATCTATATTTTAAATTTTCTATTTTCATTTTAATCTAAAATTTTATGGCCCATGATATTGATGGAAGGATTGGGAAAAGACTTACCTGTTTCAGAATATTTTCACCCTTATCATTTTGGTCAATATAATAGAAATAGGGATTGTGTCTGTTATATACATTATAAACCGAGAACTCCCAGGTTCTTTCATATTTCAGTTTCTTTTTATGGAACTGAAATCCAATGTCTAACCTATGATAAGGAGCCATTCTAAAGCTGTTTTTCCCACCATAGTCTTCAATTGTTTGAAACCATTCGTTATAAATATGGCTCAAAGTTGGTTGATGTTCGTACCCCGGATATGTTGCAATTGGCAGTGTTATTGCATTTCCTGTTCCAAAGACCCAGGTTGCCGAGAAGGTAAGCCCATCATGAATTTCATAGATACCAACCACTGAAATATCATGGCGTCGGTCGTACCTGGCAAAATATGATTTGCCAAAGTTGATCTCATCAAATTTTAGCTTAGTCCAGGAAAGGGTGTATCCAACCCAACCGGATAATTTTCCGGTTTTTCGTTGAGCAAGCAGTTCCAAACCATACGACCAACCGAAACCACTTGTAACATTCTCCTCCCAGTTTACCTCATTGGCGCTGGTAGGGTCGTCAATCATCAGAAAAGTCGCTCCTTCCTTATAGCCAATAACATTTTTTGATTCTTTATAGTAACCTTCCAGTGATAGGGTTGCTGAGTATTTGGGAATATCTTTTGTAAAACCAAGTGCAGCCTGCCAACTGCCTTGGGACGGAACACCTTTAGTTGCAGGTACCCATAAATCTGTAGGTAAACCTAAGCCGGTATTGGAAAGCAGATGAATGAATTGGTTCATCTGGGCGAATGAGGCTTTCATTGATAGTTCTTTACCAAGAAAAACTGATCCACTAATCCTTGGCTCAAAATGGATCTCGCTGCTACGATCATGTAAATAGTGGCTAACCCTGAACCCTGCGTTAATTATTCCTTTATTAAAGAATTTTACTTCATCTTCCAGGTAAACTCCAGATTCCAGGGTGTTTATTGATTTAACATTCCTGGAGTAGTTACCAATATAATCATCTTTTAAGACGATTGCACTTGGAGTAAAATCATGCCAAACTGTGCTCACCCCAAAACGAAATGTTTGGATGGGTTCAGGCATCCAGGACATATCGTATTTTAACCCAATGTCCCTTATTCCAGATCGGTAGCTAAGTTCAAAACGATCGTGGTTGTATTTCTCCTCATCATATATTTTCAACCTGTAATTGCTGAATATCAAGGATGTATTGGAAAAAGTTTTTTCACCTAAAATGCTGTTTAATCGTACTGTGGTTGTTGCGTTATCCCAAAAAAGTCCAGACTCATAGCGATCTCCACCAGATTTCTCTCGACCATAAAGTTTATCCCTGCCAAAGTAACCGCTGATGAAAATTCTATTCTTGCTGTTCAGCTCGAAATTTGCTTTTGCAGTAAAATCATAGAAAAAATATCCACCTTTTATATCCGATGGTTCAAATGGGTATATCAGCATATCAATGTAAGTTCTTCTCCCTGAAAAAATGAACGAGGAATTTTCTTTTTTTATTGGACCCTCCAGTACCAATCTGGAAGAAATTAATCCAATACCAGCTTCACCGGTTAAATCTTCCTTATTGCCATCCTTCATAATTATATCAAGCACTGATGATAAACGCCCTCCATACCTTGCAGGGAATCCACCCTTAGTAAGTTCAATGCTTTTGAGGGCATCGCCATTGAAAAGCGAAACAAACCCAAACAAATGGTAGGCATTATACACAGGTGCATCATCAATGATGATCAGATTCTGATCCGGACCTCCGCCACGTACATAAAAACCACTGCTGCCCTCATTACCTTTCTGAACCCCTGGCATTAGCTGAATAACCTTAAGAACATCCTTTTCTCCTAAAAATGCTGGTATGGATTTTACCTGCTTCACAGGTATTTCCATTACGCTCATTTGCGGACTTCGGCTTGATGATTTTGATAAATTGGCTTTAATCTCAACTGCTTCTATCTCAAGCGATGCTTCAAGTTCGACATCTAGTATTATGTTTTTATCGAGGTTAATTTTAAAATTCCGTGTGGTGTATCCAACATATGAGAACATCAGTTCAACACTATCAGCAGGTATAGTTAGAGAATAAAAGCCATAACTGTTAGTTGTAGTACCAATATTTTTTTCGGGGATAAAAATATTAGCACCGACCATTAATTCGCGACTGCCTTTTTCAGTTACTGTACCACTAATTGTGAAACGATTCTGGGCAACGCTGTTGTTTACGAATAGAATTATTGGGAAATAGATTACGAATATAAAAGATGAATACCTTTTCATCTCAATCATTTTATTGAATAAAATTAAATCAATTTGCTCTTTTTACAATAGATTTTCTAATAAAATGATTAGTGATTTATACTTTTTGAATAATTTATTAAGACAATCTTCAATGAGAGTTTATTTGATGGTTTCTTGTAAGGTGCATAATAACAAAAAAGGTTAGAAAAACTCCTAACCTTTTTCTCTATAAGATTTTTATACTCTACAAATCCATCAGGTATTCAAACATATCGGAGGCGTTTTTATTCTCCGGATCGAGTTCCATCACCTTTTTAAAATGAATTTTAGCTTTTTCATAGTTAAACTTTTTCATATAGGAGCGACCTAAATGATAGAGCGCAGAAACATGCTGATCACAGGTTGAGCAGCTGCTTAAAAGTTTCTCGAAATGAATTATGGCCTCATCGTACTTGCCGGCTGCTTTTAACGAAACACCCATGTAATAATTTGCCATTTGGGTCTCGGGGCAATGGTCAAGTAATTTCTTGTATGATTCAATGCTTTTATCCTCTTTCCCAAGGTGGTAGTAGCTTAGACCCAACCAGAGATAAGTCATTGGAAGGTACTTACCTGAATCGAGAATTTTGTTAAAAACTATTGTAGCCTCTTTAAAGTGGGTTGAACGATAAAGAGCAACACCCATCCTATATAAAACATAAGGGCTGTTTGGTTTTAGGTTATTTACCTTCTCGTAGCAGCTGATGGATTTGTTCATTTCCCCGAGAATGTAATATATATTGGCCAGCTCCATCAGCAGATGAATGCTATCAGGATTGCTCTTTAAATTCTCTTCAAAAAGCCTGGCTGATTCTTTAAGATCACCCTCAAGCAATTTTTCATAAGCTTTTTCAAGTCGGCTGTCAACAAAATCTTTCATGATTGTTATGTTTTAATTGGGATTATTGCTAAAGTTCAATTCCTATAATTTATTTCTCAAAAGAATTTAAAGGTTTAATCAATTACAAAATTGAAATTCTATATATGTTCGTGCCGGTTCGAAAGCGGGATATACTCCTGTTTGCCGTAAACATTCTTAAATGCCGGACGGATGATCCGTTTCGCTGAGAACGTCAGCTCCTCAATTCTATGTGTACACCAGCCTGCAATTCTTGCCATAGCAAATAGTGGTGTAAACAGCTCTTTGGGTATCCCGATACAAGAATATACAAATCCCGAGTAAAAATCAACATTAATGCAAACAACTTTTTCACTCGATTCCCCTTTAAAAATTTTAAACACAGTTGGCGTAATTTTCTCAACCATTTCGTAAAGAAGAAATTCATCAAGCCGGTTTTTTTCAATCGCAAGCTCTCGGGCTTTTTCTTTTAAAAGTGCTGCCCTGGGATCGGAAATGGTATAAACAGCATGGCCAATACCATATATCTTACCGGTTTTATCAAATGCCTGCTTATTCAGAATTTTAAGAAGGTATTCTTCAACCTCTTTTTGGTCCTTCCAGTTATCAACATTGCGTTTTATATCGTCCATCATATCCAAAACCTTAAGGTTTGCACCACCATGTAAAGGCCCTTTGAGTGATGCTATGGCAGAGGTAACTGCAGAGTAAATGTCGGTTTCGCTGGAGCTTGTAACACGGATTGTAAAAGTGGAGTTGTTCCCACCACCATGTTCGGCATGCAAAACCAACGCCAGGTCAAGCAGGTCGGCTTCGAGTTTGGTGTATTTTGAACATTCCCCTTTAACCATGTAGAGGAAATTTTCTGCGGTTGTCAGTTCGGGTTTTGGGTATCGGATCATTAATGTTCTCCCCTGATAGGCATGGCTGTAGGCCTGATAGGCATAAGCGATAATCGAAGGGAATTTCGCAATCATATTCAGCGTTTGCTGTATCATATTAGGGAGGGAGATGTTGTCCGGGTCATCGTCCAGAATGTAAAGCCCAAGAACCGAGCGGGCGAGCATGTTCAGCACGTCCTTACCTTTCATCGAGAGGATCATGTCCTTAATAAAACTATCGGGTAACGCCCTGATGGAAGCCATGTGGGCAGAAAACTTTTCCAGCTCCTCTTTGTTAGGCAGCTTTCCGGTTAACAGAAGGAATACTGTCTCATCAAACCCATGCCGGTCCTCTTTTTGAAATCCCTGGGTGATGTCTTCAATATCAATCCCCCGGTACAGCAATCTTCCCGGGATGGCCACCACTTTATCATTCTCCTTTTTGTACCCTACCACCTCACCAATATTTGTAAGGCCGACTAACACCCCAGTATTGTCCTTGTTACGGAGTCCTCGCTTTACATCGTATTTCTCGAAAAGTTCGTTATCAATCTGGCATGATTGCTTGATTGAGTCACTAAGCTGGGATAAGAATTTTTTGTCTTCCATAGTACAAAAATTTGAAGGTTATGATTTAAGATTTGATATGATAGCATCCGCAAATTCAGATGTTTTGAGCAATGTTGCATTCTCCATTAACCGGTGAAAATCATAGGTGACCATTTTGTTTTTAATGGTAATTTCCAGTGCATTGTAAATATTATTTGCCACCTCGTCCCATCCCAAGTATTCAAACATCAATGCACCAGACAGCACTACCGATCCGGGGTTAACTTTATCCAGATCTGCATATTTTGGAGCAGTACCATGAGTTGCCTCAAAAATGGCATGGCCGGTTTCATAGTTAATATTTGCACCGGGGGCAATACCAATTCCACCAACTATAGCTGCCAGTGCATCGGATATGTAATCACCATTAAGATTTAATGTTGCTATAACAGAATATTCAGCAGGTCGGGTAAGTATCTGCTGCAGGAATGCATCAGCAATGGAATCCTTGATAATTATTTTACCAGAATTTTCGGCGTTTACCAAAGCTTCGTTGGCTGCCGCTTCTCCTTTTACCTCGGCTATTTTCTTGTGCTGATTCCAGGTAAATACTTGGTCACCAAATTCCCTTTCTGCCAGCGCATACCCCCATTTCATGAATGCACCTTCGGTGTATTTCATAATATTTCCCTTATGCACAAGGGTTACAGATGGGAGGTTTCTTTTTATTGCGAAAAGTATTGCCTGCCTGATAAGCCTTTCTGACCCTTCGAGGGATACGGGTTTTATCCCAATTGACGAAGTGTTCGGGAAACGAATGGATTTAACTCCCATGGCATCCATAAAAAACCGCTTCACCTTTTCTGCCTCAGGGGTTCCATGCATATACTCAATACCGGAGTAAATATCCTCGGTATTTTCCCTGAAAATGTGCATATCCACTTTTTCCGGGTGTTTAACCGGACTGGGAACACCGCTAAAATATCTGACCGGGCGATAGCAAGTATATAAATCCAGTTCCTGACGCAATGCCACATTTAAGGAGCGCATTCCTCCTCCAATTGGTGTTGTCAAAGGTCCTTTTATTCCTACCAGGTACTCCTTGAAAATAGTCAAAGTCTCTTCTGGAAGCCAGTTTCCGGTTTTATTAAATGCTTTTTCGCCAGCCAGAACCTCCTTCCATTCAATTTTTCTTTTCCCTTTAAATGTTTTTTCAACAGCAGCATCGAAAATACGAACGGATGCCCGCCATATATCTGGACCTGTTCCGTCACCTTCAATAAAAGGTACTATGGGAAAATCAGGAACAAGTAACTTCCCATTTTTAATTCTGATTTTTTCCGGAGTCATTTTCAATCTTTTTTATTAAGATATGGACTTTGAATCTTGAATTTTAATCACAAACCCCAATATTTATTTATTTGTTAGTAGCCTCTCTGATTAAATTAAGTGCACTTCCTGCCTTAAACCATTCAATTTGGGATGTGTTATAGGTATGATTTGCCCAAATTTCTTCCTTTTCACCGTTTGAATGGTTAAGTATAATTTTTACCTGTTTACCTTCAGCAAATTCATTAAGGCCAATTATATCAACTTTGTCTGTTTCCTGAATTTTATTATAATCATCTTTATTGGCGAAAGTAAGAGCCAGAACACCTTGTTTCTTCAAATTGGTTTCGTGAATACGGGCAAACGATTTTACCAGAACTGCCTTAACATTCAAGAAACGGGGTTCCATCGCTGCATGTTCGCGCGAAGATCCTTCGCCAAAATTCTCTTCTCCAACAACAAAAGAACCAAGGCCTGATGATTTGTAATGCCTGGCAACCTGTGGCACTGGTTCATATTTCCCATTTATCTGGTTTAGTATGCTATTAGCCTGATCATTGAAAGCGTTAATGGCCCCTATCATATAGTTATTTGAAATATTATCCAGATGCCCGCGGTATTTCAACCAGATACCTGCCATAGAGATATGATCGGTTGTGCATTTCCCTTTAACCTTAATCAGGAGTGGTAAGCCGATATAATCCTTCCCGTCCCATTTTGGAAACGGGGATAAAACCTGCAGCCTGTCCGAGTTAGGATCAATCTTAACGTTGATTTTACTTTTATCAGCAGAGTTTTTTTGGAATCCATCATCCTTATTTATAAATCCGCTTGGGGGTAAATCAAATCCTTTGGGCTGTTCCAGTTTAACGGCTTTTCCTTCAGAATTAGTCAATGTATCTGTTAACGGGTTAAAGGTTAAATCTCCGGCAATTGCCAAAGCAGTGACAACCTCAGGGGATGCAACAAAAGCATGGGTATTTGGATTGCCATCAGTGCGTTTGGCAAAATTCCTGTTGAAGGAATGGATCACGGTATTCACCTCTTTTCTGTCGGCTCCCTCCCGATCCCATTGGCCAATACATGGACCGCAGGCATTAGCAAAAACTTTCCCCCCAATATTTTCAAAAATTTGAAGGATGCCATCGCGCTCAGCAATCAGCCTGATCTGCTCAGATCCAGGTGTTATCGTAAACATCGATTTTGCAACCAGCTTCTTTTCGTATGCATCTTTTGCCACTGATGCAGCCCTGGAAAGATCCTCGTAGGAAGAGTTTGTACATGAACCAATTAAACCGACCTCAACCTTTAATGGCCAGCCATTCTTGGTAGCAACCTCTTTCATTTGTGAAATAGGTGTTGCCAAATCAGGGGTAAAAGGGCCGTTAATGTATGGATCGAGTTCTGATAAATTAATTTCAATAAGTTGATCAAAATATTTCTCCGGGTTTGCATAGGTTTCAGGATCGGCAACCAGGTGCTGCCTGATGCCATCGGCAAGGCTGGCAACTTCGGCTCTTCCTGTGGCTTTCAGGTATTTCGACATAGAATCGTCGTACCCAAAAATTGAAGTTGTTGCTCCAACCTCAGCACCCATATTGCATATTGTGGCTTTTCCTGTACATGAAAGTGATTCTGCTCCTTCTCCAAAGTATTCTATGATACTTCCTGTACCACCTTTAACTGTGAGTAGTCCGGAAACTTTCAGTATTATATCTTTTGCCGATGTCCAGCCATTAAGTTTTCCGGTAAGTTTTACCCCAATCAGTTTTGGGAATTTCAGTTCCCACCCCATGCCAGCCATAACATCAACAGCATCGGCACCACCAACTCCAATGGCAACCATACCAAGACCACCGGCATTTACAGTATGTGAATCTGTGCCAATCATCATACCTCCCGGGAATGCATAGTTCTCAAGTATTATCTGGTGAATAATTCCGGCACCGGGTTTCCAGAAATCAATATCATATTTGTCGCAAATGGAACTTAAGAAATCGTAAACCTCTTTATTGGTCACATTTGCAGTGTTAAGATCTTCTTTCGATCCCAGTTTTGCCATTATCAGGTGGTCACAATGAACTGATGAGGGAACTGCAGTTTTATCTTTCCCTGCCTGAATAAATTGAAGTAGAGCCATCTGGGCCGTAGCATCCTGCATGGCCACTCTGTCAGGAGCAAATTCCACATAATCTACACCTCTTTTTAACCCTGGTGTTTTTTCGTTTTGTGTGTATAAATGGCTATACAGTATTTTCTCACTGAGGGTTAATGGTTTATTTAGATCTTTCTTAACCTTTGTAAGTATGATAGGTAGCCTATCATAATAAGATTTTATCATGTCAAAGTTGAAAATCATGTTTACTTATTAATCATTCTGGTTTTACAATCAATTCTTTTATTCAAATATTTAACTTATATCATAGGAATTACTATAAGAGATCCATCTCGAATCTTGCCTGATCGAAGGTATATTTGTTACCAAGGAAAACCATCAGTTTCTGGGTATCCTCGAATGCATTACCAAGGCAGGTTGATGCTCCCGGCGAAGGGGTTATGTTAAAGATGATCTTATCGCCTACAATTTTAGCCTCACCCATCTCAAGCTTCTTAGTGGCATTGTTAATGATTTGTGGTCGTGTTCCACCCAGCTTTTTTGCAAATTTTATTTCATCCACTTTGATATTCGGGACAATCTTTTTTATCTCCTTTAAGAACATGCGTTTTCCAATGTAAGGTACATCATAAATCACATTCTTGATGATGTAGTTGAAAATTATTTTGTCGAAAAGAATATTCAGGATGCTAAGAATTGGCTTAATACCTAAACCGAAGGTTTTCCAGTACTCCCAGAATGTAGATCTGTTGTACCTTTCGAGTAGGAATATCGGTTTGGCGGTTGGCCCAAAGCGCGTTACATTTGGGTCGTGCACCTCCGGATCGCCATGAATTGCCGCAAACGGCAACTTGGCAACCTGCATGGTGTAAACTTTACCGTTTAAAACTTTCGGGCCTACATAGAAACTACCAGCCATTGATAGTATTGAATAGCTTTTCCCATAACCCAGCGATTTAGCAATTTTAAGGCTATGACCGCCGGCAGTGACAACTACAGCCGAGGCTTCAAATTCGCCTTTATTGGTGTATATTTTAAAGGAATCGTTTTCTCGGGTAATTTTGATAAGTTTGGTTGACAGGTAAGTTTTAAGTTCAGGGTTTAACTTCCTGGCATTTTCCACAAATGAAAGGCTTAGCCTTCTGAAATCAACCGTGTAACCATCTTCAGTAATCAGGGCAAGTAATTCCTGGTCAGGATCTCTGCCCTCAAGGATTCGGGGTTCTATTTTCCCAATTTCATCCTTTTCAATCATTCTGAGCTTTGGGAAAAGCTGGCTGAATGATTTGTATCGTTCCCTCAGCGTATCAACCTGATCTTTGCCAACAGCGAGTACCATCTTAGGAACCCTGATATATAACCCCTTTAGATTTTCAGTTACCTTCTCCCTTTCAACATAGTTCATAACCATATCGGCCATGCGCTTTACCTTTTTGGCCTTCTCAATGGTATAGTTTGTTTCGATATCGCCAAAGTGGAGAGTCTGGCTATTCATAGTAGATGCAGAATTAACCATGCCAAAGTTCTCGTACTTTTCTATTAAGCCGACATTCTTTAAATCGGTGTACCTGCTTAAGGTGTAAAGTAGGGCTGTTCCGCTAACTCCGCCTCCTACAATTATTACATCATGTTTCATTGTGAAAAAAATATCAAGGTTAATGTTTGTTGGTTATGTTAAATAACATTCAATTATAAGGATTTGTTTAACTTATTTATGGTATTCGTAAATAAAATTTAAACAAAACAGAAGGTATCTATTCAATATAAAATCCTATTCCCCTTGATATTCTTACAAGAGAGGTTAGTTTTATATTGAAATTGATATTTATCAGCTCAGGGTGAATTCAGTTTTTTCATTGATTCCGGAACTTTATTGATGTAAATTTGTTTGGTTATTTAAATGATAAATAATTCTCTGATTAATAATTTCTTAGATAATAAAGTATTGATGTCCGATTCAACTGAAAAAAAACCGATTGTACCCGAATGGGTTGGAATTGTCTCTAAGTATAATTTCCCGGATCCAATTATAAGCTGGTGGCAAATTGTAAATACGTTAGTTCCTTATATTGCTTTGTGGGTCCTCATGTACTATAGTCTTTCCATTTCCTATTGGCTCACCCTTTTGCTTTCAGCTATTGCAGCAGGGTTTCTGGTTAGGTTATTCATCATCTTTCATGACTGTGGGCATGGTTCTTTTTTTAAATCGGAAAGGATGAATCGCTGGGTTGGAATTCCATTGGGCTTATTGTCTTTTACCCCTTACCACCGTTGGCATTACGATCATAAAGTTCATCATCAGACTGTTGGAAACCTCGATAAACGTGGAATTGGGGATGTTCAAACGCTTACTGTGGAAGAGTTTAAAAAACTTTCCAAGTGGGAGCAATTCAGCTACAGGTTTTACCGCCACCCTCTTTTTTTAATCGCTTTTGCACCTTTACTACTATTTTTTATTCAATACCGGCTTCCTAAAATTTACATGAATCCAAAACAACATGTTTACTTGCAGCTCTCAAATCTTGCTTTAGCTGCAATGATTATCCTTTTAATACTGATAATGGGTTTTAAAGCTTTTATTCTAATTCAGCTTCCGGTAATGTATTTTGCCTCTGTTGCCGGGGTTTGGCTGTTCTATGTACAACATCAGTACGAACATGTAATCTGGAAAAGGAGCGAAAACTGGAACTATCAGGATATTGCCCTCAATGGCAGCTCGTATTTTAAATTACCATCCATCCTTCGATGGTTTTCAGGGAATATTGGTTTTCATCACATACATCATCTTAGCCCGCTAATCCCCAATTATAAGTTAAGGCGATGTCATAACGAGAATAAGCTTTTTCAACAGATTAAACCCATCACGTTTTGGACAAGCTTTAAGTCGCTAAGGTTTAGGTTATGGGATGAAAAGAACCAAAAACTTGTTGGCTTTAACGAGGTTTCTTGAGTGATTCATGGATTCCCCGAATTTCTGAACCTTGTGCTCCTTCATCAGGATTTTTATATGCAAGATACTAGGCAGAAAATGCTGTTTGAGCAAATTCAAAATCTGATTTTTTTCAGATTAAAACATATTTATGGTTCATTTGTTTAACATCTTGTTTTAATGTAAAAAACTATATTCCCTGTATTTGTATTACCATACTTTAGATTTATAATTTTTTATTGTTACTGTGATGTATTCAGACATTAAACAATATAACCCGATAAAACTAATGATCAAATCTAAAGAACACAATGAATTTTGAATTTTCCGAAGAACAAATCATGATCCAGCAATCTGCCCGGGATTATGCTCAACGTGAACTAATCAAGGATGTAATTCAAAGGGATTCCGATGCTGTTTTTCCATCCGATCATATTAAAAACCTTGCACAGCTTGGGTTCATGGGAATGATGGTAAGCCCAAACTATGGCGGGAGTGGGATGGATACCGTTTCGTATGTACTTGCCATTGAGGAGATCTCCAAAATTGATTCTTCAGTTGGCGTAATAATCTCTGTTAACAACTCCCTGGTTTGTTATGAACTTGAGGAGTTTGGCACAGAAGAGCAAAAACATAAATATCTGATTCCCCTTGCAAAAGGGGAAAAACTGGGAGCCTTTCTTTTGTCGGAACCCGAGGCAGGTTCCGATGCAACATCCCAGCATACCAAAGCTATAGATATGGGCGATCATTACCTGCTAAACGGAACCAAGAACTGGATTACCAATGGAGGAACCGCTGATATTTATATTGTTATCGCTCAAACCAATCCTGAAAAGGGCCACAAGGGAATAAATGCATTTATTGTTGAAAGAAATACAAAAGGTGTTACTGTTGGTGTTCATGAAAACAAAATGGGCATGCGCAGCTCCGATACACATTCGGTAATGTTTAACGATGTTATTGTTCCTAAAGAGAACAGGTTGGGAGAGGATGGAATGGGCTTCAAAATAGCAATGAAAACACTCGAAGGTGGACGAATTGGAATTGCCTCACAGGCCCTGGGACTAGCTTCTGGCGCATTAGATCTTGCTGTAAAATATGCAAAGGAGAGGAAAACATTTGGAACTGAGATAATCAACCATCAGGGGATTGCTTTTAAGCTCGCAGATATGGCAACCGACGTGGAAGCTGCCCGGTTCCTGTGCCTTAAAGCCGCCTGGTTAAAAGATAATCATCAACCCTATGGGACAGCAAGTGCAATGGCTAAGCTGTTTGCTGCCGAAGCAGCAATGAAAATAACCACAGAAGCCGTTCAGATTCATGGTGGGTATGGGTATGTAAAAGAATACCATGTTGAAAGGTTAATGAGGGATGCCAAGCTGACACAGATTTATGAGGGAACATCTGAGATTCAAAAAATAATTATCTCCAGATCACTCGCAGGTAAATAAATCTGTTTCAATCCATTTTTGCTACAACTGCATTTCATTTTAATTTTTATCAAGTATGATCAACCCCGAACCTTACCAACCAAAAAATCATATCAGGATAATAACTGCAACATCGCTTTTCGATGGTCATGATGCAACCATCAACATTATTCGCAGAATAATACAATCAACCGGGGGCGAAGTAATTCACCTGGGCCATAACCGCTCTGTTGATGAAATAGTGAATTGTGCAATCCAGGAGGATGCTCAGGCTGTAGCTATAACTTCTTACCAGGGAGGACACCTCGAATTCTTCAAGTACATGTACGACCTTTTTCAATCTAAAGGATGCGGCCATATCAAAATTTTTGGCGGTGGAGGTGGCGTTATCCTTCCTGATGAGAAGGAGGAATTACTGAAATACGGAATTGCAGGTATTTATTCTCCCGACGATGGCCGCAATATGGGGTTGCAGGGCATGATCAACGATCTGATGAAAAAATCGGATTACCCATTAGGTAACAGAGAGATTGATTTGAGTAAAATCAGGTTAAAAAACCCTGCAGAAATTGCCTCCTTGATTTCAATGGTGGAAAACTATCCTGTTAAAGCCAAAAAGTTTCTCAAAATTATATATAAATCAATTGAAAAATCGAGAATTCCGGTAATTGGAGTAACAGGAACCGGTGGAGCGGGTAAGTCCTCTTTGGTGGATGAGGTAGTCCGAAGGTTCCGGGACCTTTTCCCCAATTTAACCATCGGCATCATTTCTGTTGACCCAACCAAAAGGAAAACCGGGGGAGCATTGCTTGGCGACAGAATCAGGATGAATGCCATTAACTATCCCAATATTTATATGCGATCATTGGCCACCCGACAGGCTAATATTGCCCTATCTGCTCATGTCCAGAATGCAATTGATATTCTAAAATTTGCCGGATATGATCTGATTATCCTTGAATCATCGGGGATAGGCCAATCGGATACCGAAATTATTGATCACAGTGATGTTTACTGTTATGTTATGACTCCTGAGTACGGCGCCGCTTCGCAGCTGGAGAAGATAGCCATGCTTGACTATGCTGATATTGTTGCCCTTAATAAGTTCGATAAGCGCGGAGCGCCTGATGCGTTGCGGGATGTAAAAAAACAGTATCAGCGCAATCATAAATTATTCGACAGGGATGTTGAAAATATGCCTGTTTACGGAACCGTTGCCTCGCAATACAATAACGAAGGGTTAAATATCTTCTTCAAGCAGCTGCTGGAAACCATATCCGGAAAAACCGGGTATAAATTTCCAAAAGCCAAATCAACTCTAAAGTCAAACGATCATAATGATCAGATTATACCTGGGAGTAAAATCAGATATCTTGCAGAAATTGCTGAAACGGTTCGTAGCTATAATACCTGGGCTGAAGAACAAGCCCATTCTGCGAGCAAACTGCAAGCCTTAACCACTTCATTAAACGAAATAAAGAGCAGCGCAAACGAGGCGTTAATCAAACTAATTGATAAACATCTTAAAGCTATTAAAAGTCAGTTATCCCCGGAAAACCTGGCAATACTCGAATCCTGGGAACGAAAAAAGAAAAGGTATCGCGATAAAATTTATGAATACGAGGTTAGAGGGAGAATGATAAAAGTTGAAACTCACACAAAAACCCTCTCCCAAACATTGATTCCCAAGGTTGCAATGCCAGCATTCACCTCCTGGGGCGATATCCTGAAATGGAACCTGAAGGAAAATGTTCCGGGTGAGTTTCCTTACGCAGCGGGAGTTTTTCCATTTAAACGCGAAAACGAGGATCCCACCCGAATGTTTGCAGGCGAGGGTGGCCCTGAAAGAACCAATAAAAGGTTTCATTACTTATCTTCAGGTCAGAAAGCGATCCGTCTTTCAACAGCTTATGATTCGGTTACACTTTATGGAGCTGACCCCGAAAAACGACCAGATATTTACGGGAAAGTAGGCAATTCGGGTGTTTCTGTTGCCTGTTTGGATGATGCCAAAAAGTTGTACTCCGGTTTCGACCTGCTTAGTATTTCCACATCAGTATCAATGACTATTAATGGTCCGGCACCTATTATGGTGGGTTACTTCCTGAATGCTGCCATTGATCAGAACTGCGAGAAGTATATTAAAGCTCATGGGCTCGAGAAAAAGGTCAACGCAAAGATTGATAGCATTTACAGGAAAAAAGGGTTTGTCAGGCCTGTGTATCAGGGCAACCTTCCTGAATCAAATGACGGGCTGGGATTATTGCTGTTAGGTGTAACAGGCGATCAGGTGTTGCCCAGGAATGTATATGAAAAGCTTAAGGCAGAAACCTTATTTACTGTTCGGGGCACTGTACAAGCTGACATACTAAAGGAGGATCAGGCCCAGAATACCTGTATTTTTTCTACAGATTTTGCCCTTAAAATGATGGGAGATATTCAGGAATATTTTATCAAAAATAATGTAAAAAACTTTTATTCAGTCTCAATTTCCGGGTATCATATTGCCGAGGCCGGCGCAAACCCAATATCTCAGCTGGCGTTTACCCTGGCGAATGGTTTTACCTATGTGGAGTATTATCTTGCCCGGGGGATGCACATTGATGATTTTGCACCCAATCTGTCCTTTTTCTTTTCAAATGGGATTGACCCGGAGTACACCGTAATTGGACGTGTTGCCCGCATAATCTGGGCAAAAGCGATGAAATACAGGTATAAAGCCAATGCAAATTCGCAGAAGCTGAAATACCATATCCAAACCTCCGGCAGATCGCTTCACTCGCAGGAGATCGAGTTCAATGATATTCGAACCACATTGCAGGCCCTGTCCGCAATTTACGATAACTGCAACTCCCTTCATACCAATGCTTACGATGAGGCTATTACAACCCCTACAGAGGAATCGGTACGACGGGCTATGGCCATCCAAATGATCATTAACTATGAGTACGGGTTGGCTAAGAACCAGAACCCGTTACAAGGCTCTTTTATTATTGACGAGCTGACAAATCTTGTAGAAGAAGCTGTACTGCTTGAATTTGAAAGGATTTCTGAAAGGGGAGGAGTGCTTGGGGCAATGGAAACCATGTATCAGCGCGGAAAGATTCAAAGTGAATCGCTTTACTATGAATCGTTAAAACACACCGGTGAGCTCCCGATAATGGGAGTAAATACATTCCTTTCTTCTAAAGGGTCACCAACCGTTTTGCCCAAAGAGGTTATTCGTGCAACTGAGCAGGAGAAAGCATACCAGGTGAAAATGCTTCAAAACCTGCATAAATCCAACAAGGAGGTTGCAGCTAAATTGCTGTTTGATTTGAAAAAAGCTGTTTTGGAGAACAAGAACACGTTCGAATACTTGTTGGAGGCAACAAAGCATTGTTCAATAGGCCAGATCACCCAAACCTTGTATGAAGTGGGTGGACAGTACAGAAGGAATATGTGAGGGAAGGGTATATGTTGCTGGCTGCATGCTGGCGACAAGAAACAACAGTAAATATCTGGCTATTGTTTTTAAAAAGATTTTGTAAGTTTGATTATTATTTTTTACACAAAACTTATCGCTATGGATTTTAAGCTTAGCTACTCAACATCAAATTTAATCGTTGCGATTAATCCACGATACCCATTTACAAAAATTGGGGTTTATAACAACAATAAGTTGATTTTCCTGAAGAAGATTAATCACACCGATCAGCTGAAACTGTTTAAAAACTGTGCCGATTTGGCTTTATTCAGGAAAGAGGCCTTATTAAAAGAGCTCAAGGATAACAACATTCCTTTGGATGATATTCGGGTTGTGATTGCCAGGGGCGGTCTTACAAAACCAGTTAAATCAGGTGTATATCATGTAAATGAAGATCTTTTAAATGACCTTGGCAATTGTAAGATGGGTAAGGATATTGTAAATCTCGGCGGGCTGATTGCCGATGCTTTAGTTAAAGAATTACCTTATGCTCATGCTTTCATTGCCGATTCTGTTGTTGTTGACGAGTTTGATGACCTGGCCAGGGTTACCGGTTTGCCTGAGCTGCAACGAAAATCAATCTTCCATGCCTTAAATCAAAAAGCAGTTGCCCGTAAGTATGCAAAATCGGTTGGTAAAAAGTATGAGGAGCTCAATCTGATTATTGCTCACCTTGGTACAGGGATTACCGTTGGTGCCCACAAGCAGGGGTTAGTGATAGATTCAAACATGGGATTCGATGGTGATGGCCCGTTCTCACCCATCAGGGCAGGCGGTTTACCGGCAGGCGATCTTATAAAGCTCTGCTTTAGCGGGAAATATAGCGAGCAGGAACTGCTCACCAAGGTTAGCATTGAGGGTGGAATTTATGCCCACCTTGGCACTTTCAGTGCTGAGGAGGTGGATAAACGGGTTCAGGACGGGGATTCCAAAGCTGCTTTCATTTTTGAGGCAATGGCTTACCAGGTTGCTAAAACCATCGGCTCAATGTTTCCTGTTCTTCACGGGAAGGTGGATGCTATTATTTTAACCGGGGGAATTGCCCATAGCCAATGGTTTATCAATAAAATAATGGAAAGGGTGGATAAACTTGCGCCAGTTGTTGTTTACCCCGGTGCCGATGATATTGAGACCCTTGCCATGCATGGTCTGGCAGTGATTAATGGCAATGAGAAAGTTCTGGAGTATTAGCAGGTTTTTTGGGTCGTGGTTTTGCGCAAAATATTTTGAACAATTTTTTTATTCATAAATCACTAGTGTCCAATTTTAGTTTCTAAACCCTTCTTACCGGTAGGCTATTCCCAATGGCAAATTGAATTACCTGACAAAATTCTCGTTTTATAATATCTTATTCCTGTCTTCCGATAGGCTTACGCTACACGGGTAATAAAAAATTCGCCTTAGGCGATAAAGTTTTGTAAAACTTGAAATGGTGCCTGTAAACCAATTTCCTCGTAGAGGATAAAGGGCATTTTAAAGTAAAAAACTAATCTTGTTTTTATTCAGGTCACTGATGTTCATAAACCTGAAACCTTGCGTATCATTTCTTCTGCGCGCTCTTGATTATTTCATCAATGTACTTATCGGGAACCTGAACAGCCACTACCTCACCTTTAACCGTTACAACCCCATTGGCTAAAACATCAACATCAATGGTTACCTTTTTACCATCTATCTCTTTGATTCTCCCCCTTATCTGTAATGTACAGTCGATAGGGGTTGGTTTTAAATACTTCACATTTAAAGATCCGGTAAGGAACCTAAACGAGGGTTCGGTATCCATCTCCCGGTTCTCCTTCCGGTACATTGCACCGGCAGCTGACCCTGTGGCATGACAATCTATTAATGAGGCCAGAAGTCCGCCATATACAAAGCCCGGAACTGCTGTATGGTATGGTTTTGGGGTAAAGGTTGTAAGGGTTTCATCACCATCCCAAACGGTTTTGATCTGGTACCCGTGTTCGTTAAGCTTTCCGCAACCATAGCAATGGCTTAGGTGATCCGGGTAGTAGTCCTGAAATGCTTTTGTTGCCATTGATTTAAGTTAAAAAGTTGGTAAACATACCGGAATTCTTGATTAGAAACCAATATTTCCCGATATAAATTCTTTATCCCCTACGGGGAAATTTGTATTTCTTGACAAAATGCTTTTTTACAATACCTTTTCCTCTAAGAGGAAAAGTACAAATTCGTCATGGGCAAAAAAGTTTTGTAAAACTCATCTTGTTTTTTACCGGACACTAATCAATACAAACAATTAAACCCATGAAATGTTTCTTGTCTTAAGCTTAGATTCTCTTCCTGTGAAATCGGCTATTAAACCTTATCGTTATGGAAAGGATAGACTAAAATTCACACCTTATTTTTCCATTGTTTGATTCAATTTATTGTGATATAGGTTTTTAATAAATAAATATTGTTGATTTCCCCTTTTTTTATTGATGGATTTTAGATTTTCGCGGTAGCGGTATCCGTCAATTTTGAGGATCAATCCATCCATTTTGAGGATCGATCCGGTTTCGAAGTGGGGGTATCCATCCATTTTGAGGATTGATCTATCCATTTTGAAGATCGATCCGGTTTCGAAGTGGGGGTATCCATCCTTTTTGAGGATTAATCCATCCATTTTGAAGATCGATCCGGTTTTGAAGTGGGGGTATCTGTCTTTTTTGAGGATCGATCCTATTTTGAAGTGGGGGGGAGTACTTCCGAAGTACCCCCACCTACTTCCGAAGTGCCCCCCCCTGCTAGTGAAGTACCCCTTATTATCTTATCTTTATTAAGGTAAATAGAGGGATTAGCTTTTAAGAAACACACTAATGCCAACAAAAAAGGGACAAACTTTTGCCCCTTTTCAGCTCAAATAAACCCTCTAATTAAACCTGTACGAAAACTTGATCAGGAAAATATTGTGTGGATGGCTTGTAAATAGGTTATCAACATCAGTTCCTATATTGTTGCTATAGGAGCTGTAGTAATCGTTTTTGCCCATGGTCCATACAAAGAATACAGTTGATCCGGGGCGGTACTCCCAGCGAACAATCATGTTCGACTGAAAATCCATATAGTTGAAATCTTTTTTGGGGAAAGTGTAATCCGATACACTATCGCCGTTTTCATCAACCGCATACTCGTTGTCTGCCTCATTGTAGGTAAGCTGTGAGCTATTGAATACTACAAACCTGTCGTCAAATTTAGCAGCCCTGGGGCTGGTAATCCGCTTATAATCTTTGTATTTACCACTTGTAAAGAATGGGCGACCATAGTACTGTATGGAAAGTTCCGGGTTAATGCTATACTCCAGCCTGAGCGACAGCTCGTAGCTGGTTTGGTTGATCGTTGCGTTTATATATCGGGCAACCCCGTTCCAATCGGTGTTGGTAACATATTGCATCTCGGAATTCCTGAATGATACTTCGGGGACAAGGGATAGCA
>CAZKHG010000051.1:0-23440 GCA_964552655.1 uncultured Rikenellaceae bacterium | reverse complement strand
AATTTCCCTGTTCTATGCACTGCAGATGATAGGCCGCCGCAGCCCGACATACAGGAACAGGACATTTAAAGAGGCGCTGGCTAAAGCCACGAAAGTTCCAACAACTTATTAAACGCGCTTAGTGATGTTAATAACTTTTTCCAAACTGTCAGAATTGGCAGTGAAGGAATCAGATTTTTTATAACCTTTGGTTATGTTTTGATCAAAACAGGTGCAGCAGTAGCCCTTGTGCTGCTGATGGAATAATCATTTATATTTATTAACCCTAAACCATTAAAACCATGAGAAAGTTATTGTTATTGATTTTTCTAATAATCATCATCGGTTGTGAGAAAAATGTAATTCAGATTGATAAGATGACTGAACCGTTGATATCAAATTCTGATATTAATCTAGAGTTATCAAATTATGAACCCGAGCAATTAATTCGAATTTATAATTCCAATGTTGATTTTTTAGCACAGGCAGTTGCAATTTCACTAAAAAGTAAGCAATTTCGAAAACAAATAAAGAGAGATGCTCTTTTGATGATTGATGGTGACTATGACATATTACTAAAAGATTTTAAAAAATAAGGAAGTTGATAATGAGTTAGTACTTAAAAAACTTGCAAACTCAAGTCCTTTAAAAGAATCGATTGATTTTAAAATGAAAAAAATTAATGACATTATTAAGTTATTCAAACAATTACAATTATCTATTCCAGTTAATATTGAAAGTTGGGATGAAGAGAACTTTACTCCTTTGGTTGGATTTAGGGAAGTAAATGAAAATGGTTATTTAGATAAGATCATAACATATGATGAAAACGGGAACAAAAAAATTATTGACGGTAAAACCCAACCAGACAAGCCAATAATTATAATAAATATAAATGAAAGGACAGATGAACTGGGTAATATTAAAAAAGAATTTAAGAATGAGAATAATTTAGAGTTTGTTACTTCCAAACCAAACATTCGATCAACAGTTATTAATTATGTACCCAATCCAATAAATGTTACTGGTAATTATGTAAATAATTATATTATCTTAACGTGGGAATTACAGACCACGAATGTTGGAACGTACTCAATAGAAATACAAAAAGAAATTAATGGTTTATTTACCACAATAAGTACACAAGAAACATATGGCGGGCAAGATTCATACATAGACAATAATGGTGGAGTACCTTTTCCTACTGGTACTACTTATTTATATAGGATAAGAACTGTTTATACAGATGAGTTTCAAGATATATATTACTCATCATATTCACAAATAATTTATGTTACGGTTAACACCAGTGGTTTACAAGCTCCTACCAATTTTACAGCAAAATGTGTAGGTCCTAATAATATTCGTCTTACATGGAATTTTCCAATTAATATCAATATTACTGGATTCAAAATAAGAAGAATTAGACCATTGATTGGCGAATCTTTCGAAAATGATATTCCTTCGATTGTTTCATATTCGGCAAGAGAATATATTGATTTAGCAACTAAAGTAATTGGTGATCAATATGAATATGAAATAAGGGCATATAATTCTAGTGGTGAATCTCTTCCAAGTTGGGACATTACATATAACCCATATAGAACTCAATTTGATCATCTTTATCTTAGTAAAATCCGATTCTTAAATATTTCAGAATTCGAATCGTGGGATATGGGTAAGCCTGAAATTGAAATAACTCTAGCTCATGGTGATTATGATGGTGATAAAACGCCTAGTATTATCTATCGACAGGAAAGATTATCAATACTAAAAGAGATAATACCCCGGAGTAATTCCTATTTACATGCTGAATATGGTTTTTGTTTTGATGTTTTAGGAAGTAATTGGGATTCCAATTTCTTTAAGCAAGTATTAAATTTTAATTTTATTGAATATGATGCCCCTGGTTTATTGACTGGTTGGAAAGGTGTAAATTTCAAAGTTAGCGTTCCAATTAAAATAGGTGTTGCAGAAATTAAAATTGAAGCAGCCACTGACCTTAACTTCAATATCAAAAAAACTAGTGAGGAAATAGGTGAATCATACTATACTTTTTGGATGCCAAAAGAAAGTTCATTTCAAATACACGATGATATTATTGTATATTTAACAACTAATTATCCAGTTTGGTAGAAAGATATATTTTTTATAATTGTGGTAGTATAAATATAAAATTTATACTACCACTTAATAAAAATATTAATTTTTGTCATACTTTCTTCAAGTCATTAAAATGAATAGACTTCAATTACTATCTTTTATATTGTTGTTAAATCCCTATTTAATTTTTTCGCAAACCACACGCATCTCCGGGTTTGTTCAAGACTCTATTAATGGTGAAAAGTTAATTAATGCCCATATAGTAAGCTCTGATTTGCAAAGCGGTGTACCCAGCAATAACCTAGGGTATTATACTATTGTTCTTAATCGAAATCAACAGGTTTTGCATATTAGCTATATTGGCTATAATACAAAAACTATTACTGTAAAAAGTTTAAGGGATACAGTTATTAATATTGAATTATCGCCCAGCCTATATCTTGATGAAGTTGTTGTAGAATCAAAAGGTGGCCACCGATTTAGAAACTTTGCAGTGAAGGAAATTCCGATGAAAAAGATTAAGGAGATACCTGCTATGCTTGGGGAGGTTGATATTTATAAGTCAATTCAGCTCTTACCTGGTGTAACTAGCACATGGGCAGGATTCTCAGGTATGGTTGTTAGGGGTGGAGGATCGGATCAAAACCTGATTCTGGTTGACGATGTTCCTATTTATAGCTTTTCCCATTTTTATGGACTTTTTTCCGTTTTAAATGAGAATTCGATTCAATCGGTGAGATTCCTTAAAGGAGCTGTGCCTGCACGGTACGGAAGTAGGTTGTCTTCTATAGTTGACATTGCCCTGAAGGATGGGAATAAGAAGAAAGTTGATGGTAACTTGGGGGTCGGAATAATGTCTGGCAACTTAGCTGTAAATGGTCCGTTAAATCGGGGTAAAACAACTTTTTCTATCGCAGGAAGACGATCCCTTTACGATTTGTTTACCAATGCCTACTATTTGGTTAAGGGTGAAAACATGGAGGGTTCCTATTTTGGTGATATTTCAGCTAAAATAACTCACTCAATTTCTGATAAGAATAAAATAGGCTTAAGCTACTTCTATTCTATCGATAAGTACTATGATAATTCAAAAAAGGAATTTACAGATAATGGGATTACTGGCGATTTGATTAATCGCAATGGGTACAATTGGGGTAATCAGGTGTTATCCCTCAAATGGAATCATATACAAAATACCCGCTTAGCGATTTCAACTACAATATACCTTTCAAATTTTTTCCACAGGCGATATACCAACAATAAATTTACATCTTCGTCAAAGGAATATATCAGTAAGGTTAATTTTAATTCAAGCATAAGAGATTTAGGGTTGAGGTCGGATTGGCAGTTCTTCCCGAATAATGCAAATAAGTTTTATTTTGGAATCAATCACACATTACACCAATTCAGTCCGGGTTCCTCTTTGTTTTATGATAGTTTTTCTGGCGCAGATAATGTTGTATCAAAACGAATCGGAAATGATCCATTTAATTTATCAGAAACTGTTGGCTATATCGAGTACGATTTCAGGATATCCTCTATTATTACAGCAAATTTTGGGATTAGGAATACTTGGCTTAACAATAAGGGCTATAGTATTATGATCCCAGAACCTAGGATATCAGGAACTATTGAACTTTTCCATGATAATAACCTGACACTTTACTATGTTCAAACCAGCCAATACTTTCACCTGTTACGCTCATCAATTATAGAACTACCCACAGATTTATGGGTGCCTGCAACTAAGAATTTCCCATCAGAAATGGGCAAGCAAATTGGTATTGAGGATCTGTATAATATTAATAATAAATATGAAATTTCGATAGCTGGTTATTATCGCACAATGGGGAATTTGGTTGCATACAAAGAAGGGGCATCCATACTACCAAATGGAATGGCATGGGAGGATAAAATGGAAAAAGGTAATGGTGTATCATACGGTTGTGAATTTTATCTTGCTAAGAAAGGTGGTGTTTTGAACGGGTGGCTTTCATACACTCTATCATTGACAAAAAGAAAATTTGATAATATCAATCAGGGGAGGGAGTACTATTCGGACTTTGATAGAAGGCATCAGCTTGCCATAACTGGAAATTACAAGTTCAGCGAAAAGTGGAGGTTCGGTTTAACCTGGCGTTTAAATACAGGCACACCATACAGTATGCCCGCTTACTATATTAATACACCATACACCCAATTAATGGTTTATGAGAAAAAAAACAATTTCAGACTCCCCCCATACCATAGGCTGGATCTTGGATTATTTTATACAAGTCCAGTTACAACGAATAAGAAATTTTCAAAGGAGTGGTCAATCTCTGTTTTTAATGCATATATGAAAAAAAATGTTTATTACCGTGGTATGTGGGGGAACTACCCTGGTGAAGCAAGTTTATTTATGTTTATTCCATCGCTAACCTATAAACTGTTGTTTTAGATAATGAAAATTAAGGATATTATAATAATCATTTGTACAGTAATCTTTTGTAGCTGTGAGAAATTGCTGGATTATGATGCAAGGCAAATTGAATACAATCCAAGTGGGTATAAACCAAAACTATATGTGAATGCAAAATTTTATGCCGATTTTGGGTTAAAACTATATATCACATCTACGCAGGATATATCTGGTAAAAATAGACCCGATACCATAAAACGTGTTTTTGTAAGACTTGTGGAGGGTGAAAACATGGTTATTTTTAGCGACTCTATTTCTTTAGAGAATTCCAATGCAAACATTTGGAAGAGCAACTTTTTACATAATCCAGAGGAAGGAGCAAATCTGCAAATAACAATTGGTGCACAAGGATTTGAATCTGTTTTTGGTTCAACAAAAATTCCTTTATCTGTTCCAATTGATAAAATAGAGGTAACTAACTTCTATTCAGGGGTTAATCATTTTCGATTTAATACCTATTTCTCCGACCCGGTTTCATCGAAGAATTATTACTATTTTTCATCAATTTATAATCTTAAAACAGTTCCTTTACCATATTCCACTGATACAATTATAAATACACTTAGGTTAACAATTCCCCTATCAGACCCGATATTTAACTTTATGCCAGATTTTAGAACCTCAATGCATGAACCCTTTGATAATTCAGCTCGAAAGCCAAGAATTTTCCCAGATGACCCCATATCCGGCATTAGTTATAATTTAAGAATAGAAATACCTGAAGTTAAGGAATCATTCTATATACAACATCCAGACTATAAGTATTTATCTGTTTATGAAATTGAGTTGTATTCAATTTCAAAGGAAATATTTGAAGCGTATAAATCTCTTTATATGTCCGAAATAATTGAGGGGGATATCTTTGCCGAACCAGTTGTTCTATATAGTAATATGAGTAATAATATAGGCTATTTTGGAGCAATAAGTAAGAAATCTAGTAAAAAGGTAACTCTTGAGGAAGGCAAGGTGCTGGATTATTTTAATAAGTTTGTTGAATACTATTATTAGTTTCGTTAAATAAGAAATTACAACAACCTGCTAGTTTCAACTAGTTAAATTAAAACGGTATATCATTATCAAATCCTCTGTTGGGCCTTATATCGAAGCTGCCATCATCGCGGCCAAAGGAGTCATCGTTCATTTTTGATCCAAAGGTAACGGCGTTGGGATTTTTGGGGTTCACATTTGGCAAGGCATGGGCAAACTCAAACTCACTGTAATCGGAGAAGCGCGCCATTTCCTTCTGGAATCTAAGTCGTATATCGCCTACAGCGCCATTCCTATGTTTAGAAAGAATGATCTCGGCTAGTCCCATAAGCGAGTTGCCCTCTTCATCCTCGTTAAACCCGTAGTATTCCGGGCGGTGTATAAAGATTACCACATCCGCATCCTGCTCAATAGCACCTGATTCGCGGAGGTCAGAAAGTTGAGGACGTTTATTTCCCCCACGGGTTTCCACTGATCGGTTAAGCTGTGAAAGGGCGATAATGGGTACGTCCAGCTCTTTGGCAATGGCTTTAAGCGATCGGGAGATTGTGCTAACCTCCTGTTCGCGGTTGCCCCTTGCCTCGGTTGGCCCGGTCATAAGCTGCAGGTAGTCAATTACGATTACCCCAACATCGTATTGGGCTTTGAGCCTCCGGCATTTGGCCCTGAACTCAAAAATGGAAAGGGCAGGGGTGTCATCAATAAATATTTGTGCCTCGGAAAGATCTTTTATCTTCACCACCAGCTGGGTCCATTCGTGCGGGTCGAGCTTCCCGTTTCGGATTTTCTCCGATGGGATGCCCGATTCGCTTACGATTAACCGGTTCACCAGCTGGATGTTGGACATCTCCAGGGAGAAAAAAGCAACCGGCGTTTTATGCTCAACGGCAATATTCCGGGCCATCGACAGTACAAATGCAGTTTTTCCCATGGATGGTCGTGCAGCGATAATAATCAGGTCCGATTTTTGCCAACCGGAGGTCATCCGGTCCAGATCGGTGAACCCGGATGGGACGCCGCTTAGCCCATCCTCGCGTTTGCCAGCCTCCTCAATGTTTTTTAGGGCTTGTTTAACCAGCACGTTAATCTGTGCGGTATCGCGTTTGATGTTTCCTTCGGCAACTTTAAAAAGTTCCATCTCCGAGAAGTCCAGCAAATCATCAACATCTATGCTATCGTCAAAGGCACGGCCCTGAATTTCGGAGGAAACCCTGATCAGCTCCCGTTGAATGAACTTCTGGGCGACAATTTTTGCATGGAACTCCAGGTGGGCAGCCGATCCAACCTTCGAGGTAAGCTGGGCCAGGTAAACAGCACCACCCACCTCATCCAGGTTCCCGTTTTTCCGCAGCTCTTCGGTTACGGTTAATAGGTCAATTGGCTCAAGTCGGGTGGAAAGTTCCAGAATCGACCTGAAGATGATTTGATGCGTTTCTTTGTAAAAGCTTTCGGGTTTAATTACGTCGAGGATTGAAATCACTGCATCCTTTTCAACCATAATAGCCCCAAGAACTGCCTCTTCAAGATCAATGGCCTGTGGTGGAATTTTTCCATAATCCAGGTTTACCAGACTTGGCTTTGTAAACCTTGCATTTGCCCGCTTTTCGCCCATACTTTTTGTTTGCTACAAAAGTAGTATTGGGTATTTGGATTTCCTTTTTTTTTGAAAAGAGTTATTAACAAAATCAGAATTTTTGACTGATGGTTTTTTGGAATATCCTGATCGATATTTTCAATTATCGGATGCAAATTTTATGGGACTGATTTTTTTATAATGCATTTTGCCGCAGAGAATAAAGACAATTAGCTGATATTAACTTGTTAAACTTAACCTAATCAACATTGAACAAAGAATACCCGGCGATGTTTTATAGTTTTTGTTTTTGATCCACCTTATTTTTTAACTTTGTTTCGGATCATTATGTTTTTTCAATGAAGAATTTATTTTTTCCCTCCGCATTTTTATTGGTGTTATTCCTTTCCTCGTGCAACAGCAGGAAGGATGATGTTAACTTAAAAGCCATTGATCTGAACCTGAGTGTCCAACGATTCGAGCAGGATCTTTTTAAAGTTAACCCTGATAGCCTGAATCAATCCATCCCCAATCTCCGGATTAAGTATGGTTCGTTTTTCAACCTTTTTGGGGAGAAGCTGATTGGCATTGGTTCCTATGACGATCCGGCTTACCCGGCTTACCTGCACAGCTTTGTTACCAACCCCATGGTACTTCAATCTTACAAAAAGGTGAATGAAATTTACCCTGAAATTGATTGGCTTACCCGCGAGCTGGAGGATGCTTTCAAAAGGTTTCATTACTATTTTCCAGAAAGGGTTGTACCCTCAGTTTATACCTTTATCTCCGGGTATAACCAATCTGTCGTAATCACCGACAGCATACTTGCAATTGGCCTTGAAAGATACCTGGGCGCAGATTACAGCGATTATAAAAGCTTAGGCATACCGGTTTACCTGTCAAGGAATATGAAACCGGAAAAGATATCATCGGATTGTATTCGTTCCTGGGTTATTGGCGAGTTCCCTTTTAACGATTCCATCGATAACCTGGTAAACAATATGGTTTACGAGGGAATGCTGATGTACCTAACCCGAAAAATGCTTCCCGATCAGCCTGATAGCCTGATTTTTGGATTTTCCCCGGCCCAATTTAATTGGTGCGAGAAGAATGAGCGGATGATGTGGACTTACCTTATTGATAATAAGCTCCTTTTTACCACCGATTCGTTTTTGATAAGCAAAATGGTAAACAGCGCGCCTTTTACTTCAGGATTTCCACAGGAATCGCCCGGGCGTGCTGCAGTATGGCTGGGCTACAGGATTGTTCAATCGTATATCAGGAATAACCAGAATGTTACCCCTGCATCGCTCATGAAAATAAGCGATTACCAGCAAATACTAAATAAATCGAAATATAAACCTTAACCTGACAGAATATGATGTCTGATATTGAAATTGCCCAATCGGTTACCATGAAACCCATTACCCATGTTGCCCAGCAACTTGGTATTCCAGCAGATGAACTTGAGTTATATGGGAAGTATAAGGCTAAAATGCCTTTGCGTTTAATTGATGAGGAGAAAATAAAAAAATCGAAGCTGGTGCTGGTAACCGCAATAACACCCACTCCCGCCGGTGAAGGGAAAACAACAACGTCAATCGGACTGGCGCAGGCGCTCAACCTGATTGGGAAAAAAACCACCGTGGTTTTAAGAGAACCATCGTTAGGACCGGTGTTTGGGATCAAGGGCGGAGCCGCAGGTGGCGGATATTCCCAGGTTATCCCCATGGAGGATATCAACCTGCATTTCACCGGTGATATATCGGCAGTTGAGAAGGCTCACAACTTGTTGGCCGCATTAATTGATAACAACATCCAGCTGAAAGAGGGAAATCTTGGAATTGACCCGAGAACAGTTGAGTGGAAGCGTGTAATTGATATGAATGAGCGTTCGCTCCGCGATATTGTGATCGGGCTGGGCGGTCCCAAGGAGGGCGTTCCGCGTGAATCGGGGTTTAACATAACAGCAGCCAGCGAGGTGATGGCCACCCTTTGCGTAGCAAAAGATTTAATGGATCTGAAGGAACGTCTTGGGAATATTTTTATCGGTTACACATATGACGATAAACCCATTTTTGCCCGCGACCTGAAAGCACAAGGGGCTATGACTGTACTTTTGAAAGATGCAATTAAACCCAACCTGGTTCAAACACTTGAGGGTACACCGGCAATTATCCATGGCGGGCCATTTGCCAATATTGCACAGGGTACAAACACCATAATTGCCACTAAAACAGGGTTATCGCTCAGCGATATTGTGGTAACCGAAGCAGGTTTTGCCAGTGAGCTGGGTGCTGAAAAATTCTTCAATATCAAATCACAATTTGGGAATCTTAAAACCAATGCAGTGGTTATTGTTGCAACTGTTCGTGCCTTGAAATACCATGGTGGTGCTAAACTTTCCACTTTACAGAGTGAGGATTTGGCAGCACTTGAAAAGGGTTTTGAGAACCTCGATAAGCATATTGAGAACATGAAATTTTACGGGTTTAGACCTGTTGTAGCCATCAACCGGTTTAATACCGATACCGAAGCTGAACTTGAACTGCTTAAGAAACATTGCGAATCACAAAATGTATCTGTCGCCCTGAATGAAGCCTGGGCGCAAGGTGGAAAGGGTGCAATTGACCTGGCCAATAAAGTGCTGGAGGCAATTGAAAATTGTACCGATTGTTTTCGTCCCCTGTATGAGCTGGACTGGACTTTTGAGAAAAAAATTGAAACCATTTGTAAAAAAATGTACGGCGCCGATCATGTTGAATACACTGTTCAGGCAAAATACCAGCTTGAGAAGATTGAAAAGCTGGGCTTGGGAAACCTGGCGGTATGTATTGCCAAAACACAAAAATCATTATCGGATGACCAGTATAAAAAAGGTCGGCCCCGTGGGTTTACTGTAAAGATCAGGGAGGTGGAATTATCCTCCGGGGCTGGGTTTATCGTGCCAATTGCCGGTACAATTATGCGAATGCCCGGGCTACCCACCAAGCCAGCTGCAGAGGTTATTGATATTGATAAGAATGGTGTGATCTCAGGATTATTCTGATTTCTTTTGATAATCTCAAATAAAAAATCGCCGGGTTCAAACATTATCAGTTTCCCGGCGATATTTTTTTCATATATACAACATTCAGTACTTGTATATTTCCATTTGATTAAATCAACCTTAGAACAGAGTAATCCCCTTTGCCATGCATTTTTCTTTCTCCTCTTCTGGCCAGACCGATGCCTGTACCTCTCCGATGTGCGCCTTCCGAAGGTAAAACATGCACAGCCTTGACTGGCCTATTCCACCCCCAATGCTAAAGGGAAGCTCCCCATTCAAAAGAAGGCTATGGAATAACAAAGATTTTCTGTCTGTGCAACCGAGCATTTCAAGTTGACTGTCAAGTGATTCTGGGCTAACCCTTATCCCCATTGAGGATAGTTCAAACGAATTCTGAAGGACAGGATTCCAAACCAGAATATCCCCGTTTAAACCTCGTTTCCCGTCCTCTCCAATAGTTGACCAGTCATCATAATCAGGGGCACGTCCATCGTGCGGTTTGCCGTTTGCCAGGGGGTAACCAATTCCTTCGATAAACACCGCCCCATATTTTTCGCAAACCTTTTTTTCTCTTTCTCCGGGTGAGGCCAAGGGGTACAATTTTTCGAGATCCTCGGAATGAAAAAATGTGATCTCATCGGGGAGAATTGGCGAGATTTGATCAAACTCCTCACAGATCATAAACTCTGTCTTTTTTATTTCTTCATAAATCTGACGGACTGTAGCTCTTAAAAATGCCTTGTTCCGTTGCGATACTAAAATACTTTTTTCCCAATCCCACTGGTCAACGTAAATGGAATGGGTTGCATCCACCATTTCGTCCGGACGAAGGGCATTCATATCGGTATAAATACCACTTCCGGGGCCAACCGCCAGTTGATGCAAGGTTAAACGCTTCCATTTAGCGAGCGATTGAACGATCTCAATTCGATGCCCGTTGAATGATTTCGCCTGAAACGAAACCGGTTTTTCGGTGCCATTCAAATCGTCATTGATACCTAAACCCGATTGAACTATTACCGGGGCTGTAACCCTTCTCAATTTCAGGGTTGATGCCAAATTCTTTGAAAAGAAGTCTTTTATCAGCTCAATGGCTTTTTCCGTTTGCTTTTGGGTTAACACACTTTTGTAGGGTGTTTTAATTGTTTTTTCCATTGTTAATTTGTTTTTAGGTTAATAAAAAAGCCCTTCCTGGTTTGGGAAGGGCTAAAATCTGATTTAATCCATTCCCGCAGGTGGAGGACGATTATTATTGTTGTTATTATTTCTGATCATCATTTTATACATTAAAAAAGCCTTCCGTTGTGAGGAAGGCTTTGGTTTTTTAGAAATAATATTTTTCAGCTAAACAAAACCTTCCCGTTTACTCCAATTATTATTAGAGCAGCTATAGAAAAGATTATTGTTTTGTACTATGACCATTTCTTCATGAATTCTCTGGCAAGATAGAAAAATTAATTCAGGATGCAAAAAATGAAACCCGAAGGATATCTTTCTGTTACCACAACGGGTTTCAACCGGTCTAGGCTGGAGTTAGTAAACCGGGTTTTCAACTTTCCCAATAAAAAGCAAGGTGTTTGTTGTTCTCTCCCGAATAATGAAAACAAAAGGTTTATTAATAATGTAGCTATTCGGCATGCTGGTTAATTCAACTCCTATAGTAGTTACCGCAGCGGCTTCAGTGCCTTCCTCGTTTACATCAACAAAGGTGTTTTGCTTAACAAAGCTGACAAAAATGTCAGCATCGGCAATCCCTGAAAGATCAGCCGTTCCGGGCAGGAAAGCATTTACCATACCAAGGCTGTTCAGCTGATCGTTCAGCACCTTTTCGAACTCAAATTTGAACTTGGGCATGGACAAATTAATGCTTTGATAATTTTGAATGTTATCCAGATCCTCTGCTATGCTTACCCATTTCTGGTTAGAGAAATTCTCAATAAAATTGGACAATGTGCCGCCAGGAACAATTATGACCATGCTGAAATTTGTTCTGCCGTAAGGGAGTTCAACAGCGTAGCAGTTTTCATCGTATCGAAGCTTTACTTTGATATCGCCTTTCATCATTTTAACCTGCACCACAGTTCCATTATCTCTGGTAAATGCTCCATTCATTGTTTTATTTTTATCGAACTGGTAAGTCCAGTTTCCTTTAAAATAAAGGGCATTCAACAGGAACATCACTGCATTTTCCGAGATTTCGTCAAGCACCTTGGGTATTTTCCCAAAAGTATTATCGTTTGCCCAGCCGTTGATGGTTGTCAAAGCAGAGGGCGATGAAAAGCTGAGCCCTTCAACATGTGCGGAAAAATCGGTTGACAAGGTGTTCAGGAACGGGGCTTTTACGCTAAACCCATTCCGGTAAAAAACAGCATTTGCAATGGCCAGCTTGATTTTTGGATCTACCTCAAGTAGTTGATTTACAAGTTTCTGATAGATTAAGTTTACATCCATAATGGATAAATCCCCGTAACCAAGCAACTGGTGGATCTGGTTGTAGGTTTCATTATCACAACCATTCAGCAGCATGGTTAATGCTGTGCTGGCGCTTAAAGGGGAAAGCATCAGGTTCCCCTCTGTAACCCGGGCTGTTTCCCTGAACAGGTTAACACCAAACCCATTGCTATGTTTTACTACGGTTAACCCGTTTGCAGGCAATATCAATGGTTTTGGATCAACAATGGGTTTATCCTCATTTTTTTCACAACCTGAAAATAGAAGTGGTATTGCTGTGATTAAGATTAAGGTGATTTTTTTATTCATAATTTTTGATTTTAGTTCTCAAAATTTATTCTAAGATGATTGGCTTCGCCAAACAGTTGCGTTAATTTAACCTGAAAAGATAATTATTTTAATTGCTAGAATATTTACGCAACCTTTTATCGGGTTAATCATCTTTTATATGCAAGTTGGTAGTAAATTTGAAAATATTAAGTACCAACAGATTTCTAGGCGTGGAGTTAACAGGTGAGCTATTAGATAAAGTAAAAAAAGGCGAAAGGGTTGCACAACGGGCATTGTACGAGATGTATTCGGGGAAAATGTATGGTGTTTGTTTGCGCTATTTTCCTGCCTCTGGTATGGCTAAAGATGTGCTTCACGATAGTTTTATTAAGGTTTTTTCATCCATTGGTTCTTTTAGGGGTGAAGGTTCTTTGGAGGGTTGGGTTCGAAGAATTGTTGTAAATACAGCCCTTGAAACCCTGAGAAAAAGGAAGAATTTTCAGGAGGTGGACTTAAAAAGCGCTGGGAGCGTGGAACTTCAAAGTGGTGATGAGGGGTACGATTTACAGGTTTACCTTAAGATTATTGCTGACCTCCCACCGCAGTACAGGCTGGTTTTTAACCTTTATGCCATTGAAGAATACACCCATGCTGAAATTGCAGAAATGCTTGGTATCTCTGAATCAACAAGTAAATCTAACTATTCAAGAGCCCGGGCGATCCTTAAAAGAAAAATGGAAAAATTGGTTGAGGTAGGTTATGGAAGAGATGAACGATAAAATATTTGACAACGAGCTGATCAATAAGCTAAAGGTTTTCGAGGTAAAACCTCCAGCTGACGTGTGGGATAACCTTAGTAAAAATCTTGATTCAAAGGATCGGCGTAGAATCATCGTTTATATTTCTTATGCATCGGCGGCTGTTGTGGCATTGATATTTACCATTGGAGGCATCTATTTATCCCAAAGAACAACGGAACAGAAAATTGCAACTATCTCTGAACCAGAGGTTAAAAAATCAATTTTTGAAGAAAAACAGCAAGCCAATCAGGTTACTAAGGAAACAATTAGGAATAAAAAATTAAACCCCGTTAAATATTCTCCCGAGTTGGTACAAATCAAATCTAATCAGGAAAATATTGCAAAAGAGGAATCATCCGAATCATCACAGGAGGAGATTATAAGTACATTGCCATTAAGAAACTGGAAACCTGATTTCCCAATACATCCAAAAGGTGAAAGAATTGCTAAAGTTCTCTTCAGCAATAATAATGAAACAGTTTCAATCGCAATGGATCAACCGGCAAAACCTAAACCTCAGTGGGTATTGTGCAGCTCGGTTTTTCCCGTATATTCATTCCACACCAGCGGATTTTCCGGTAGCCCTACTTTACCTAACGAATCGGGAATATTTGCGACTGGTGCTTCATTTTCCTTCAGAAGATCGTTTAACCATGGGGTTGGTGTAGAGTTAGGCCTTTCCTATGGGCCTTTTGGTCAGCAAATAAAAGATATCTACTTTGTTGCCAACAACTCTTATGATTCTCAGGTAAGGAATTATCCCGGTCTGCAAACCAGTTTTGGAAAATTATCCGTTTCGTTCAGCTCCACCAGTAAGCTGATGGATATGGCAGCCGTTGATGTACTTGCAACCGATGCAATAAATTCAAGCTCTTTTAATAAGGTTGATGTTACTCAGCTTTTAGGGTATGTTGATATACCCGTGATGATTGTTAAAACCATGAAATATAACAGAATCTCAATTCGCCTTAAAAGCGGTTTGGCCACAGATTTCCTGGTCAACAATAACCTGAAAATAGATGGCGATAACATTAGCCTCAATGGTAAAACTGAAGGGGTTGACAGGTTTATTTTCACAGCGATTGGTTCGGTTGGATTTTCGGTACCCATCTCAGGCAAATATTGTTTAGCTGTTGATCCTACCTTTAAATACGGGTTGAAACCGTTAGCAAATTCGGCAGGAAATAGTCATCCTTTCTCAACTTTTATTAAGGTGGGCATAGAAATTCCCTTCTAATGACGGTATCTTTCAACATACCCGTTAATTGTTAAATCCATTACCCTTTTTTATTTCCACTTTCAACACAAATTTTTACCTTTCACCCAAATTCTGGACGAACAAATAATTGCTATTTTGGAACTCTCTGCTAAGGATATTGAGAATCTGAAAAAAGGGGACAAAAATGCTCAGCGCACCCTTTACGAGGCTTATGCTGCAAAGATGTATGGTTTATGTTTAAGGTTTCTCTCCAATGATCAGGTTGCTCGGGATGTTCTTCATGACAGCTTTGTGAAGGTTTTTACCTCTGTTAAAGATTTCAAGGGTAAGGGAAAGCTGGAAAACTGGGTCAAAAAGATAGTGATTAATGAGTGCCTGGAATATCACCGCAAGAAAAGGAATTCCATGGATGTTGATCTTGCTGAGGCACCTGAAATGGAGTTTACCTATGATAACACGGAATACGATGCGCAATTCCTGCTTAAAGTGGTATCGGAGCTATCACCCCAGTATCGCATGGTTTTTAACCTTTTTAGCATTGAGGGGTACTCACATGCGGAAATAGCGGAATTGCTAAATATTTCTGAATCAACAAGTAAATCGAATTATTTTAGAGCCAGGGCAATACTTAGGGCCAGGTTATCAAAATTAGTTGATTATAGCTATGAAAAAGCAATCAGATGAACAGCGGGAAGCTGAGTTTTTAGAAAAACTCGGGTCGTTGGAGGTTTCACCTCCTGATGATCTATGGTTGGATATTCAGAATACCCTAAAGGGCAAAAAGAAGAAGAGCGACCTTATAATAACCTTTTATGCCTTTGCTGCTGCTATTTCTTTGCTTATTGCAATAGGGAGTATTTTTTTCCTAATAAATTCGGACCGATCGAAATCAGCTGTTACAGCTGACAGTATTTCATCAGGTGATATTGATTTGACACGAAACTTATCTTTTAAAAGTAATTCACAAAAGGGTTTTGTTAAGCTTGCTGAAACGATCCCTTCAGGTAATAAAAATAGTATAGGCGGTGATACCCTTCAAAACATCACAGCTTATGATATTAGAACCATTGACACCTTTATAATTGAGGAAATTGAATCAATTCATACAAGTAAAATTTATAACAATCGGAATATTTCAGGATTATTAAGATATGATATTATACAAAATTATCTGGCGAAATCTTATCCACCGTTAAGCTTCAAAGAAAAGGCAAAACCCAGCTGGTTTATTGCCATTTCCGGTTCCCCGGTATATTCATATCACACAATCAGCTCAGCAGGCGGGGAGACGATGTTAAATGAAAGTGGCATAATCTCCTGGGGTGGGGCAATTACAATTCGCCGAACTTTGAACAGATGGCTAAGCCTTGAATCTGGATTGTCCATCAACCCTTTTGGACAGAAAGTGAACGACCTGTTTGTTCAGGATAACGGGAACGGGATGTCAGGTGAAATGTACCAACCAGGTATCGCTACTAGCATGGGTGAAATAAAAGTCCCGTTAAGTTTCAATGTTACCACCACTCCATTCCATTTATTAAGATACGACGAAGGGGGAGGTTCTGGGGGAGAATTTGTAAAAGTTAGCACCCGTCAGGTTTTAAGATATCTGGAAATACCGATTATCTTTTCAGGCAATATTAACCTGAAAAAGTTTACTATCAGGTTAAATGCCGGCATAAGAACTGGCTTTCTGGTGGGAAATAACCTCATAATGAAAGGAGAAGGAGTAAACGTCAGGGGGAAGACCATCGGCACTAAACCGGTAATCCTAACCGGGTTAGTTTCGGCGGGATTTGTAATTCCTATTTCTAACAGGGCAAACCTCTTGCTTGAACCCGGTTTCAATTATTGTTTTGGATCGCTATCTGCATCATCCATAGGATATAAGCCATATTCCTCATATCTGCGATTTGGTATCGAATTACCACTTTTTAAGAATTGATTCAGTAATTATCATCCTTAATAATTAGTACCTTTGCATGCTCAACTTTTTGGAATGGTGTTTGTTTGTTGAGTACAATAATGATTATTTATGAGGAACTTAATTAGAAATCGAAAAATACTTTATATCACAATTCTGGTATTGGTCAAGGTATCTGTTTTATCAGCAATTTATGCGTTTACCAATAAGGATGATAAGTGTGCAAAACACGTTGAGGCAGCCCTTTCCAAAATAGAAACTGCTGGTGCCGCCGCTACACAAATTCCTTTACCCGAAAAGTTGACATTTGCCGGTGAGGTTGTTCCCCTTGAATTTTTCGATGTACGGGAAAGTTTAGACCGGGAAATGCAGGTTAATACCTTTTTTCACTCCCAAACAATCCTGCTGCTAAAGAGAGCTAACAGGTATTTCCCTATCATTGAACCAATCCTTAAAGAAAAGGGTATCCCCGATGACTTTAAATACATGGCGGTAATTGAGAGTAGTCTAACCAATGCAGTATCCCCATCTCAAGCTGTTGGTTTCTGGCAGATCCTTGAGAATACAGGGAAGGAGTTAGGCCTTGAAATTAACAAGGAGGTTGATGAACGTTACCATATTCAGAAATCGACCCGTGCAGCCTGCGATTTTCTGTTAAAAAGTTATAGGAAGTACGGCAGCTGGACCATGGCCGCAGCAAGTTATAATTTTGGCAGGAGTGGCATCAGCAAGCAGATGGAACGGCAGGAGAATGAGAGCTATTACGATCTTGTTTTAGGGGACGAAACAAGTCGCTATGTTTTTCGGATTCTTGCTGTTAAAGTGATATTTGACAATCCGCTTAAATACGGGTTTGATCTAAAAAAGGAAGATTTATACCCTGAACTCAGCTACACAGAAGTTGCGGTTGATACACCTATTACCAATATGGCGGCTTTTGCAAGGAACATGAATACCAACTATAAAATGCTGAAATATTTTAACCCATGGTTAAGAGAAAGCTACCTTCCCAATAAAGGTGGTAAAAAATATATCATGCAACTGCCGGCAAAAGATTTCAGGGTGAACGCTTATTTGCAATACTAGATATCTCTTACTTTTTAAAATGGATATATATAAAGGTGAAGCCTCGGAAATTGTTGTTCAGGGAGCCAGAGTTAATAACCTAAAAAACGTTGACGTTTCAATCCCAAGGAATAAGTTCACGGTTATCACCGGGTTAAGCGGGAGTGGCAAGTCTTCACTTGCCTTTGATACCATTTACGCAGAAGGGCAACGAAGGTATATTGAAACGATGTCTGCCTATGCAAGGCAATTCATCGGAACGATGGAAAGGCCAGATGTTGACAAAATTTCCGGGCTTAGCCCGGTTATCTCGATTGAACAGAAGACAACAAGCAGGAATCCCCGCTCGACCGTTGGAACAATTACGGAAATTTACGATTTTCTCCGCCTATTATATGCACGGGCATCTATTGCCTACTCCTTTAATACCGGGGAGGAGATGGTGCGTTACACTGATGACCAGATAATAAAATTAATTCTATCAAATTTTAATGGGGAGAAAATAGCAATTTTAGCTCCATTGGTGAGGGGCAGGAAAGGTCATTACAAAGAACTTTTTGAGCAGTTGCGAAAAAAGGGCTACCTTAATTGTCGTATCGATGGGGAGATCACCGAAATGCGAATCGGCCTAAAACTCGATCGTTATAAAAACCACGATATAGAGCTGTTGATAGATAAACTTAAGGTAGATGAAGCAGATAGTAAAAGGCTTACCCAGTCGGTTTCGACAGCTATGATGCATGGAAAGGGAACCATCATTGTCCTTAATTATGAAACCAAAGGAGCTAAGTATTATAGCCGCCATTTGATGTGCCCTACCACTGGCATTTCCTACGATGAACCTGCTCCGCATACTTTCTCGTTTAACTCACCACATGGAGCTTGCCCGCATTGCAACGGGTTGGGCACCATAAATGAAGCCGATCTTTCCAAAATAATACCAAACCCAAAAATCAGCATTAACAAAGGGGGAATACAACCGTTAGGCCCTTATAAAAGTTCCCTTATTTTCTGGCAGCTGGAGGCCATTGCCTCCAAGTACGAGTTCACTCTTTCTGATCCTATTGAATCTATCCCCGAGGAGGCGCTAAATGTTATTTTATATGGCTCAGAAGAACCATTTAAGCTGAAACATGCATCATTAGGTTTATCGTCATCATATTTTTTGAGTTTTGAGGGAGTTGTAAATTTTGTCCGTAACCACCAGAATGATGAGCTCACGGGCAAAGGTCCAAAATGGGCAGAGCAGTTTATTCGCCAGATCACTTGTCCGGTTTGTCATGGTACCCGACTTAAAGCGCAATCACTTTGGTTTAAGGTGGATAAGAGGAATATTGCCGAGGTTTCAGCAATGGATATTGAGAATCTGGCTGTCTGGCTTAAAGATATTGATAATCGCCTGAATAACAGGCAGAAAGCAATCGCAACAGAAATCCTTAAGGAGATTAGAGAGCGGGTAAGTTTCCTGCTGGATGTAGGTTTGGGGTATCTTTCCATTAACCGGAGTGCCGGTTCATTATCAGGTGGGGAGAGTCAGCGAATCCGCCTTGCCACCCAAATTGGCTCTAAGCTGGTTAATGTTCTTTACATACTCGATGAACCAAGTATCGGGCTGCACCAAAGGGATAACATCCGGTTAATAGAGTCGTTGCGTCAGCTCAGGGATTCCGGTAATTCGGTAATAGTTGTTGAACACGACGAGGAGATGATTCTTTCAGCTGATCATGTAGTGGATATTGGACCTTCGGCAGGAAGACACGGTGGAAAAATTGTTGCCGAAGGCACACCTGCTTCCATCTCAAGGTCAGGAACTTTAACTGGTAAATACCTGAGCGGACAGATAAAAATACCATTGCCTTTTGAACGCAGGGAAGGGAATGGGAAAATTATCAGGCTGACTGGTGCCAGTGGGAATAATCTTAAAAATATTGATGTGGATTTTCCGCTGGGTAAACTAATTTGTGTTACTGGCGTTTCCGGTAGCGGCAAATCCAGTTTGATCAACGAAACGCTGCATCCGGCAATAAGCAGGATATTATATAACTCCTACCAGGAACCACTTGGCTATAAAGCAATAAACGGGCTGGAAAATGTGGATAAAGTTATTGAGGTGGATCAGACTCCGCTCGGACGAACACCAAGATCAAACCCTGCAACTTACACAGGTGTGTTTACCGATATCAGGAAGCTGTTTGAGCTTACTCCGGATGCAAAGATAAGAGGTTTTAAAGCAGGAAGATTCTCTTTTAATGTTAAGGGCGGCCGATGTGAAACCTGCAAGGGTGCCGGGGTTCAGGTATTAGAAATGAACTTTCTCCCGGATGTATATGTCAGGTGTAACGATTGTCATGGGCAACGTTACAACAGGGAAACCCTTGAGGTTAAATTTAAGGGGAAGAATATCAGCCAGGTGCTTGAGATGACTATAAATCAGGGTGTTGAGTTTTTTGAGAATATTCCTTCGATACACCATAAGCTAAAAACCATTCAGGATGTTGGGTTGGGCTACATAACCCTTGGTCAGCCATCAACAACTCTGTCAGGTGGTGAGTCGCAGCGGGTGAAGTTATCCGCCGAACTGGCCCGCAAGGATACCGGGAAGACTTTATATATCCTGGATGAACCAACAACCGGCCTGCATTTTGATGATGTAAGGGTTTTGCTTGAGGTGCTAAACAAGCTGGTTGATAAGGGCAACACGGTGATTGTAATTGAGCACAATATGGATGTGATTAAAATTGCCGATCATGTTATTGACCTTGGCCCCGAGGGTGGCGCAAAGGGTGGTAAACTGGTTTGTTCAGGAACCCCTGAGGAGATAATCAAAGTTAAGAACAGCTATACCGCCCAATACCTTAAAAGGCATTTGGATAGGGAAAAAGCGCTAAAACATCAAGGCAAAAAAAGCTGAAATTTCCTATTAATTGCCGTAGTAAAATCTCACATTTTGTTTGATATCCGGATGAAGGCTTTGGGCCACAGGGCATTCTTTTGCCGAAAGCTCTATAAGTTTTCGTTCTTTTGAAGTATAATTATTATGGGGGAAATGCAGGTTTACGATGATCTCAACAACCCGTCGGGGGTTGGTTCCCATGATTTTGGTTATATCAATTTTAGTTCCATCAATGTTAAAACCATGGGTACGTGCAGCTATTCCCATAATTGTTACCATGCAACAGCCCAGCGAGGTAGCAAGCAGGTCGGTTGGTGAAAAGTACTCCCCTTTCCCCTGGTTATCGACAGGGGCATCGGTAAGAAACTTATTTCCGGAGCGAACATGTTCCGCTTCAGTTCTGAGCTCTCCTATATATACAATTCTCGATGTTTCCATTGTTGTTTATGTTTTTGCTTAAAGATATTGATTTATTCAACATCACATACTACTAAACTTACATCAATTAAATTTGTTCAATACAGCATTGCATAAGATTTATTTGATTAGGAATTAAATAATTGCTCGTCAAATTCGTGTTGATAATTGGATATAAATTCATAATTTTACTTGGATATAAACATCAAGGCGAATGGCACCCTGGTGAAATTTACTATTCCTACATTGCCTTATTTGGTTTTCTGTTTGGTTTTTTTATTGTTTTGCTTTAACGATTGCAATTGTTAAACAACTTATGCTCAGAAAACATGAAGATAATCAGATCACGGCACTTTAACGGTTTTTTTCGAAAAGAGATTTACCTTATAACAATCACTATACTGATTTCTTCCTGCACTGTAACCAATAATTTATATATAAACGATCCGGTACCAGTTAGTAAAAACAGCTATAGCTATTATGGTGGTTTGGGAATGGGGTTAACCCCGCGTATTGAATCGGTGGCCGAAAACGGCGAGGTTTTTAGCAGCAATTTTGACCGAACCTTTAACCTTTGTTTAGGAGGGAAATACGGATTTAGCGATAGGTTTAACCTCGCCGGGAGCATTCACTTCCCTCAAATAGTTGGAGGGATTGGTTGTAATATTCAACCGCAATTCAGCTTCTTTCGAAAGCAATCGTTGTTCAATATGGCGATTAACACCAACCTCGGCATTGTTGGATCAACAGATAGCATCAGGATACTTGGCGATTTGGACGTAAAGACGAAACATGCCATCAATGCTGATTTTGGGTTACCATTAAGCCTTAGACTTGGTGAAGGTTATAGGATTATTGTTACACCCCGTTACTCTTTCAACTCATTTGCATTTCGGAAGGAGTATGGCTCCGATAGCTATAAGAAGAAGACCCTTAAATTCCCGGCCATTTCGTTGGGGGTAAAAATTAAAAGAGTTATGCTTGAATCAACAATGATTTACTGGAACAGCAAGCAGATTTACGTTTTTGGGATAGCCTATTTTTTTGGGGAGAACAGAAAAGAACCGGATCAGCCTATTCCTCAGTAATAATCAGCTAATCAAAATAACTAAGTAAATCAGATGATAGTTTGATACAGAGCTTTGATGTGTTAAACCTTACCGCTTACTTTATCCTTGCTTTGATCTCCATAGGCAGAATACAGCTGTACACAAACCTGTTAATAGGGACTTCAACCCCGTACTTTTCTGCAAGCCGAACTACAGTTCCGTTCTGGTATTCAATTTCCGATGGCTTCCCTGCCCAAACATCCCGGGCAAGGGATGAGGTCGAATCATAGGGGAAAGAATCAATAAATGAAACAGATTTAGCCAGGAAATCTTCTTCTATCCCGATCCCCATTTTTTGCGACAGGAGGTAAACCTCAGTCAGTAGCTCAACCATCAGCCGCCTAGTTTCCTTCAGCTCCCTGAGTTCCCCGTAGCTTGTTCTGGTTACAGCAAGCAACCCGCTAACACATATTCCGATGAACTTTTTCCATAAATCCGAGGTAATATCATCAGAAATCTTTGAGTTTATCCCGGCTTTATCGAAAATGATTTTTAGCTTATTTACCCTTTCTGTAATTGAATTATCCGGCTCCCCAAACACAATGGTTGGCTTAACCCCGAAATGGTTGATCACCCCGGGGGATTCAATCTTGCTGATTATCCGGCAAAGTCCGGCAATTATATTGACCGGGTTCAGGTTTTCCTTCAGCTCTTCTGCTGCCATTACACCATTTTGCAGGGGTAAAACCACTGAATCGCTTTTTACTATTCTTTGCAGGCTTTTTGAGATATCCTTAACCTGCCAGGCTTTTACGCCCAGAATCACCAGGTCCACTAACCCGATTGAATTAATTATGTCGGTAGCATTAACTGCATCTACCTTAAAATCACCCTCAATGCTTTTTACTGTCAACCCGTTTTGCTGCATTGCCTTCAGATGCTCCCCGCGGGCAAGGAAGGTTACATCGTAGCCTGCTTTGGCAAGTTTTGCCCCAAAATATCCTCCAACGCCACCCGTACCTATAACTGCTATTCTCATATCTCAATTATTTACTCAATTAATTTTCAGCTGGTATCTTAACAACTTTTCCAAACCGGATGTTAACTTTTTCTCAAAAGTAAATAATTTCTGTTTATGTCTTTAAACCTTTGGAAATCATATTATCATTAACTCCACTCTGCTTTTTTTATATTTCCAGC
>CAZKHG010000050.1:0-24871 GCA_964552655.1 uncultured Rikenellaceae bacterium | reverse complement strand
TTGAAATTTATGAAAAAGGGACCTGGGAAATTACTTTTTTGAGCCATAAATAGGACACCTCTAATAATTAATTTCTTTGTTTACTATTGAATTTTGCTGCCAGAAATACTAAGTTTCAACTTAAGAAATCCCGTAAAGGCATTTTTTGCAATACCTATCAATGTTCTGAGCCCTATTTAAAACTCTTTTTAACATGAGAAAAATTTTAAAACGAAAATGTGATTTGTGAAATTAAAATACCTTTATATCTTTGTTGCAAATTAAGAATCAAAATGAACAATAATATGTTACATCACCATCATCACTTGTTCGCTCAGCGGAGATGATAATGGTATGCTGTTACTAAAACCTATTTCAAAACCCGTCTGAGTAAAACAGACGGGTTTTTTATTGCATTAACCCTCCGTTTTACTCAGGCACAAAAGTGTCAAACAATGAGTAAACTAAAAATTGCAATTCAAAAAAATGGCCGGTTAAGCGAAAAATCTTTAGCGCTTCTGAATGATTGTGGCATCAAAATCTCTAATGGTGACCGTAAACTTAAAACCGAAGCGCTAAATTTTCCGATAGAAATTTTATTCTTACGCGATGATGATATACCCCAATATGTTGAACAAGGAGTAGCTGATATCGGAATTTTAGGTGAGAATGAGGTGTGGGAGAAAGGTAAAGATGTGCAAATGGTTGAAAAACTGGGTTTCGCTAGCTGCAAGCTATCCTTGGCTATCCCAAAAGATGAAAATTATTCGGGGTTAGCTTATTTCCATAATAAAAAAGTAGCCACCAGCTATCCCAAAATTCTTCAAAAGTATTTTGATGAAAAAAATATCAAGGTAGAAATAGAAGAGATTGGCGGAAGTGTTGAAATTGCGCCAGGTATCGGCTTGGCAAATGCCATTTTTGATATAGTTAGTACAGGTAGCACTTTGTTGATGAACGGATTGAAAGAGGTTGAACTGGTGGCGAAAAGCACGGCCGTATTAATCGCAAATAAAGAATTATCAAAAGAGAAACAGGAAATCCTCGAAAAGCTTCTGTTCCGCATCAAAGCTGTTAGAACCGCGGTGGAGAACAAGTATATTTTACTGAACGCGCCGGTTAGCGCTGTTGAAAAAATTTCGTCAATATTACCCGGTATGAAATCTCCAACCATTATGCCTTTGGCAAAAGAGGGTTGGGTAAGTATTCACTCAGTTGTAAAGGAGGATGAGTTCTGGGAGATAATTGACCAGCTCAAAACTATTGGTGCGCAAGGAATTTTGGTTGTACCCATCGAGAAAATGGTGGTGTAAATTATAATTGAATGGGAAATAAAATGAAAAAGCTAGTAGAACCGAAAAGAAAAGACTGGACAAAACTTGCCAAACGACCATCAAACGGAAGATCTGAAATAGATAAAATAGTTATGGAAGTTTTTACAAGTGTCAAAAAGGATGGCGATAAGGCTGTAAAAAAGTTTAGCTCTTTATTCGATAAGGTTGATTTAAAAACTTTGGCGGTTAGTAAGAAAAACATTTCAAACGCTTCAACAAACGTTTCGAAAGAGCTGAAAGCTGCTATTCAGCTGGCAAAGCATAATATTGAAAAGTTCCATGCTTCTCAGCAAGAAGAATTGAAGATAATCGAAACAACCGCAGGTGTGAAATGTTGGCGAGAAAGCAGGTGTATCGAAAGAATTGGGATTTACATTCCAGGGGGAACGGCTCCGTTATTTTCAACAGTCTTAATGTTGGGTATCCCAGCAAAAATAGCAGGTTGTAAAGAGATTATCCTGTGCACCCCACCGAACAAAATGGGAGAAATAGATCCGGTAATACTTTATGTTGCAAGTTTAGTTGGTGTTACTTCTGTTTTTTCAGTTGGAGGGATTCAGGCTATTGCTGCTTTAACTTATGGAACAAAAGTTATCCCGAAAGTGGATAAGATATTTGGCCCTGGAAATCAATATGTAACTGCCGCAAAACAAATGGCGCAAAATTTTGGGGTTGCAATTGATTTGCCTGCAGGGCCAAGTGAGCTTTTAATAATTGCTGATAATACGTGTAACCCTTCATTTGTTGCAGCAGATCTTCTTTCGCAAGCAGAACATGGAGGCGACAGCCAGGTGATCTTACTGTCGGATAGCGAAGAGGTGGTTGAGCAGACGATGGCTGAACTAAAACAGCAGCTGAAGGCTTTACCCAGAAAATCATTTGCAGAAAAGGCATTGAGAAATAGTAAAGCCATTGTGCTTAAAAATATTAACGAGTGTGTTGAATTCAGCAATTTGTATGCTCCTGAGCATTTGATACTGGCAATTGATAAGGCTAAAAAAAGGATACCGAAAGTTACGAATGCCGGTTCCGTTTTTCTAGGAAACTACAGCTGCGAGAGTGCCGGCGACTATGCCAGCGGGACAAATCACACCTTGCCGACAAATGGTTATGCACGCAATTACAGCGGGGTTTCGTTGGATAGCTTTGTAAAGAAAATTACCATTCAGGAGCTGACCAAAGCAGGGATGAAAAATATAGGTCCGGCGATAGAACTAATGGCCGATGCGGAGCAATTATTCGCCCACAAGAATGCAGTTACTCTTAGATTAAAAAGTATGTAAAATGTTTGTGTTAGAAAAAGTAGTTCGCAAGAATATCCTTGCCCTCAAACCATATTCAAGTGCTCGGGATGAGTTTTCAGGAAATGAAGGTGTGTTCCTGGATGCTAATGAGAATCCATTCGGAACGCTTAATCGTTACCCTGACCCTTATCAGAGGAATCTGAAGAAAAAATTAAGCGAGCTTAAATCTGTTGCCAATGAAAATATTTTTATCGGGAATGGTAGCGATGAGATTATTGATCTGGCATTCAGGATATTTTGTAATCCGGGTAAAGATAAGGCATTGACATTTTCTCCAACCTATGGAATGTATGATGTTTCGGCCAGGATAAATGAGGTGGAACTGATTACAATCCCATTGGACGAATCATTTCAAATTGATTATAATATCCTTGAGGATTTTTTGAAGGACGACAAATTAAAGCTGATCTTCATCTGCTCGCCCAATAATCCTACCGGGAATATTCTTAATAATATAGAGTGGATTCTTCAACGATTCAATGGGGTTATCGTTGTTGATGAGGCATATATAGATTTTAGCAATGCACCTTCGTTTATTCAAAAGATTGATTTATTTCCAAATCTAATTGTTTTGCAAACCCTAAGTAAAGCCTGGGGATTAGCCGCAGGAAGGGTTGGTACTGCTTACTCGAACTCCAATACCATTGCCCTATTTAGTAGGGTTAAAGCTCCTTATAATGTAAGTGAGCTAAATCAAAAGGCAGCGTTGGAAGCATTGGAGAATTATTCTGAATTTGAAAGTAGAAAAGCGATTATTTTGGAACAGAAATCATGGTTGGAAGAGAAATTGAATTCAATTTCGGTTGTCAGAAAAGTGTACCCATCAGATGCAAATTTTGTATTAGTTGAGACTACCGATGCCAATTACATCTATAATCAATTGGTTAAACAAAAAGTTATAACACGAAACCGAAACAGTTTAGTTAAGAACTGTATCCGAATTACTGTTGGATCGCCCGAAGAAAACCAAACGCTCATTAATGCATTAAACAAATTAAAATGAATAAAGTACTATTTATCGACCGCGATGGAACTTTAATTATTGAACCCCCTGTCAATTTTCAGGTAGATAGCCTCGAGAAATTGGAGTTTTACCCAGGTGTTTTCCAAAGTCTTGCGCGCATCGCCAGGGAATTGGATTATAAATTGGTCATGGTGACCAATCAGGACGGGCTTGGAACTGACGCTTTCCCCGAGAATTCGTTTTGGCCTGTTCAAAACAAGATCATACAAGCTTTTAGAAACGAAGGCATAGAGTTCTCGGAAATCCTTATTGATAAATCATTACCTCATGAAAATTTACCAACTCGCAAACCAGGTACGGGAATGTTTACACATTACCTTAAAGGGGATTATGATTTGAGAAACTCGTATGTTATTGGCGATAGAATTACTGATGTACAACTTGCTATGAACCTTGGATGTAAGGCAATATATTTAAATTCAGAAAAATGTGATGATGCTTTTTTGTCAACCACCGATTGGGCTGAAATATATAAGGCTTTGAAATCGGCACCAAGAAAATTAAGAGTTGAACGCACAACAACAGAAACTAGAATTGAAATAGAAATTAATCTTGAAGGTTCAGGGAAAAGTTCAATTTCAACTGGGTTGGGTTTTTTTGATCACATGCTTGAACAAATATCCAAACACGGAAGCATTGATTTGGTCATCAATGTGAAGGGTGATATACACATAGACGAACACCACACAATTGAAGATGTGGCTATCGCTCTTGGAGAAGCCTTCCGGAAGGCCTTAGGGAATAAAAAAGGGATTGAGCGCTATGGTTTTTTATTACCTATGGACGATTGTCTTGCTCAGGTAGCAATTGATTTTGGTGGCCGTCCATGGCTGGTGTGGGCGACAGAATTTAAACGTGAAAGAATTGGTGATGTTCCAACAGAAATGTTCATGCACTTTTTTAAATCTTTTAGCGATAATGCAAAATGTAACCTGAACATTAAAGCCGAAGGGGAAAACGAGCACCATAAGATAGAAGCAATCTTCAAAGCATTTGCAAAAGCAGTAAGAATGGCAATAAGCAAAACAAATAATTTTTCAATTCCAAGTACAAAGGGGACATTATGATTGCAATAATAAAATACAACGCAGGCAATGTTAAATCAGTGGAAAATGCAATTCGAAGGTTAGGGTTCGATTGTAGAGTAACAGATGATAAAGAAAAAATTGTTACTGCGGAAAAAGTGATACTTCCCGGCGTTGGTGAGGCAAGTAGCGCAATGAACTATTTAAAGAGACATCAACTAGTTGATTTGATAAAATCATTGAAACAACCGGTATTGGGAATTTGTCTTGGTCAGCAATTGATGTGCAGCCATTCAGAAGAAGGTGATATACCATGCATGGGAATATTTAATACTGCTGTAAAAAAGTTCCCTTCTAATGCCATTGTTCCTCACATGGGCTGGAATAGCATATCTGATTTGAGAGGTCCTATTTGGAAAGGAATTAATGCAGATGACACCCTCTATTTTGTTCACAGCTATTATGCTGAGATATCTAGAGAAACAACAGCGATATGCGATTATATACTACCATTTAGTGCTGCCATGCAAAAAGAAAATTTCTATGGAACTCAGTTTCACCCTGAAAAATCGGCTGGCGTAGGAGAAAGAATATTATTTAACTTTTTAAGTCTATGAGAATAATTCCCGCAATAGATATCATCGATGGGAAGTGTGTAAGATTAGCTCAGGGAGATTATTCAACACAAAAGATTTACAATGAAAACCCATTGGAAGTGGCAAAAGAATTTGAAGCGAAGGGCATTCAGTTTTTGCATTTGGTGGATCTGGATGGTGCAAGATCAAATAAAATTGTTAACTATCATATATTGAATAAGATAGCCACGAATACGAGCTTGAAAATAGATTTTGGGGGAGGATTAAAAAGCAATGAGGACATCAAAATAGCTTTTGAAAACGGGGCATCACAAATAACGGGTGGAAGCATTGCAGTAGCTGATCCAAAGCTATTTATTGAATGGTTAAGGATTTATGGTGCTGAAAAAATAATTTTAGGAGCAGATAGCAAAAACCGAAAAATTGCCACACATGGCTGGATGAATAGTTCAGAGATGGAGGTCGTTGACTTTATAGACCAATTCGCAAATAAAGGGGTTCGCTATGCAATTTGCACTGATATTAGTAAAGATGGAATTTTACAAGGTCCTTCGAATGAATTGTATTTGGAAATATTAAAAAAAACAAGTATTAAGATTATTGCAAGCGGTGGCGTATCATCAATTCAGGATCTTTTGTTACTGAAAGCAATGGGATGCGAAGGAGTGATAGTGGGAAGAGCCATTTATGAGAAAAAAATTGCCTTAAAAGAATTGATTAATCTATGCTAAGGAAACGAATAATACCCTGTTTAGACATTCAGAATGGACGAACAGTAAAAGGAATAAATTTTGTTGATGTTGTAGATGCTGGAGACCCCGTAAAACTTGCAAAAAAATACGTAGTGGAAGGTGCTGATGAATTGGTATTTCTGGATATAACAGCTACTATTGAAAAAAGGAAAACGTTTGCTGTGTTGGTTGAAAGAATTGCAAAAGAGATCAACATCCCATTTACAGTTGGAGGAGGGATAAGCTCTATTAACGATGTATCCATGATAATAAAAGCCGGTGCTGATAAAATAAGTATCAACTCTTCTGCTGTAAAACAGCCTGAATTAATCTCAGAAATTGCTGCTACTTATGGAAGTCAGTGTGTTGTGGTAGCTATTGATATAAAATTTGAAAACAACGAATGGTTTGTATATGTGAATGGGGGGAAAACTCCTACAACATTTACAGCCATTGATTGGGCAAGAAAGGTGGAGGCGCTGGGTGCTGGTGAAATATTGTTAACGTCCATGAATAATGATGGAACTAAATCTGGCTTTGCAACTGGTATTACCAATAGAATCAGTAATGCGGTAAACATCCCTGTTATTGCTTCGGGTGGAGCCGGTACAAAGGATCATTTTAAAGAGGTTTTTCAACAAACAAAAGCAAGCGGGGCGTTAGCTGCAAGTATTTTCCACTACGGTGAAATCCCAATTCCGGACCTAAAACAATATTTAAAAACTCAAAATATAGAAGTAAGATGAATGTAGATTTTAATAAATCAGACGGACTTGTCCCTGCAATCATACAAGATTATCTGAATCAACAAGTTTTGATGTTGGGTTATATGAACGAAGACGCTCTTCTAAAAACAAAACAAGAAGGGAAAGTTACTTTTTTTAGCAGAAGTAAGAACCGCCTTTGGACAAAAGGAGAATCATCGGGGAATTATTTAATTGTAAAAGAAATTTCCATTGATTGCGATAATGACACCCTGTTAATTAAGGTTGATCCAACTGGGCCAACTTGCCATACAGGCTCTGTATCTTGTTTTAACGAAAGTTCAAGTAAAGGGTTCTTATATGAGTTGGAACAAACCATTTCGCAACGAATTGATGAAAATGATGAAAAATCCTATACAAACAGGTTATTTAAGAGTGGAATTAACAAAATTGCCCAAAAAGTTGGAGAGGAAGCAGTTGAATTGGTAATAGAATCGAAAGATGATAATGAAGATCTATTTAAAAATGAGGCGGCTGATTTACTCTATCATTTTCTAATTTTACTAAAAGCAAAAAATCTCAAACTTGAGATGGTAGAAAAAATATTGGTATCCCGTTCTAGAAAGCCCGGTAGGTAGAAATGGTCTTAAAAAGATGGGCTCCATCACCATAAATAACCACTAGAATTCTGCTTAACGAAATAGAAGGATCTTGCCTTGGATTTTTTCATCTATTAAATGCCATATTGCATGGAGGCTATTAGCATGTTATCGAACAAAACTAATTGCAAAACGTTCTAAACCAATAAAAATATCGAACAATGCCAACTAAAGAAAATAAAGAGTTGTCGCCTGGTCAATATGACGAGTTTATTGGGTTACTTAAAGCTCGTTTCCTGAAAAATATGCAACGCCACACGGGTATTGACTGGTCCGATATTCAATCGAAACTTGAAAAACTCCCTGAAAAATTATGGTCGTTGAATGAAATGGAAAAAACCGGCGGCGAACCGGATGTTGTTGGATACGATAATAAAACGGGCGAATACATCTTTTACGATTGTTCAGCAGAAACCCCCAAGGGCCGGAGAAGTATTTGTTACGACCGGGAAGCCTGGGAATCGAGGAAAGAGCATAAACCCGAAAATAACGCTTTGGATATGGCTGCTGCAATGGGCATCGAAATTCTAACCGAAGAACAATACCGTGATCTGCAGAAACTTGGGAATTTCGATGTTAAAACATCCAGCTGGGTGAAAACACCGGCCGAGATCAGAAAACTCGGAGGTGCCCTATTTTGTGATCGACGTTATAACCGCGTTTTCTTGTATCACAACGGTGCAGAATCATACTATGGCGTTAGGGGTTTCCGGGGCGTATTAAAGGTTTGAAATAAAAAAATACAAAACTTATTCAAACCAATTCAACAATATCTTACATAAAACGTTTTGTGATAACAGGAAAAAGAACACCTGCAAAACGCGCGTTACTGCAGATTATTAAAAAATTTAATTATGTCAAAACTTCTTTCACCAATAACAATTAGAGATATTAAGCTAAGAAACCGGATTGCAATTTCTCCGATGTGCATGTACTCAGCAACAGATGGATTTGCCAACGACTGGCATCTGGTCCATCTTGGGAGCCGGGCAGTGGGAGGAGCCGGGTTAATCATCCAGGAGGCAACTGCTGTTTCCCCGGAGGGAAGAATAACACCCGGAGATCTTGGACTTTACAGGGATGAGCATATAGAAATGCTACAACGGATCACCTCGTTTATTCACCAGCAGGGAGCGGTTGCCGGGATTCAGCTAGCTCATGCAGGCAGAAAAGCCAGCTGTGCCAGTCCCTGGGACGGAGGAAAACAAATAAAAAAGAGTGATGGCGGTTGGACAACAGAGGCCCCATCAGCCATCCCATTTTATCCCGAGGATGAAATGCCCCATGCATTGGGTTTTGAAGATATTCAGAAAGTCATATCTGACTTTAAAATTGCCGCTCAACGTGCGCTTAAAGCAGGATATAAGGTGATTGATATTCATTCAGCACATGGCTACCTGATTCACCAGTTTCTATCTCCAATCAGCAACCATCGTACTGATTTGTACGGTGGCATTTTCGAGAACAGAATTCGTTTGCTGGTTGAGGTTACAGAAGCAGTGAGATCAGTTTGGCCATCAAACTTCCCCTTGTTTGTTCGTTTATCGGCGACCGATTGGGCTGAGGGTGGATGGAATATAGTTGAATCTGTTAGACTGGCATCAGTTTTAAAACAAAAAGGGGTTGATCTTATTGACACCTCGGCGGGTGGAATGGTACACAAACCAGATATAACACCTGGTCCTGGTTTTATGGTTCCTTATGCCGGTAAAATCAAAAAAGAATCTGGTATTTTAACCGGTGCGGTTGGCCTGATAACCCAACCAAAGCAAGCCGAGGAGATTTTACAGAATGAACAGGCTGATCTGATCCTTATTGCCCGGGAATCACTCCGGAACCCATATTTCCCGATAAATGCTGCGAAGGTTTTAGGTGACGAAATTGATTGGCCAAAACAATACCTAAGAGCCAAATAGCTGAAGCCGACATTTCACTGCCTGGAATAATTTTGTGAAATCATCCTACTCTTTACCAAAATTTGTAGGGAGCGGAGGTTATTTGCTGTCAAAATAAATTATTAGAGATTGTGTTTTATTCCCGGGACAATATTTATAATTTTGGGTTGCATTTTTAGAAGTATTCAAACAATAACAAATCTCAAAATTATGAATACAAGTTACCTGGTAAAACAGTTTATTGGAGTTTTTGTATTTTTTACCATTATTTTCATTAGTGCCGGCAGGGTTGATTATTGGCAGGGATTGGTTTATGTAGCTATTGGCCTGTTAATGTTTGTATTAAACTACACAGTTCTTAGGGTAGATTCTGAATTGTTGATGGAGCGTTCAAAACCCGGCGAAGGGGTCAAAAAGTGGGATAAAACAATACTGGGTATTTCTTTTCTGGTAACAATTTCAATGTATATACTCGCTGGTCTTGACTCTGGCCGATACCATTGGTCACCCGATTTTCATTGGGGTATTTATCTTATTGGGATCAATCTCACAATCTCAGGGCAACTCTTATTCCTGGTTGCCCAGCATCAAAATAAATTCTTCTCCAGCACAGTTCGGATTCAAACAGACAGGAAACATCTCGTTTGCGAAACAGGCGTGTACAAAATTGTCAGGCATCCTGCTTACCTGGGATCAGTAATTCAATCCTTGGGATTTCCGCTATTCTTTGGTTCCCTTTGGAGCATAATCCCAATTGTTCTGATGATTATTCTGCTAATTACCAGAACTTATCTGGAAGATAAAACCTTAATGGTTGAACTGAATGGTTATCGGGAATATTCCTATAAAACCCGGTACAGGATTATTCCTTATGTTTGGTAATAATTTATTTGATAAATTTTATTACAGCTATCAAATCAGCATTTGATTAGGATTTAATGTAAACATTCCATGGGCAACAAAGAACTGAATTTGGACGATCTTGGGTTTAGCCCAAGGTTGGAGCAATATATATCAGAAAGTAATCTTGAGAGTTTCGAAATAGGTCGGGTTATTGAAGAGCATAAGGAGCGGTATGTGGTTAAAACAGTTAAAGGAGAATTTGAAGCAGAGATAACTGGTAACATGCGTTTTACAGCTCAAAGCCGTGAAGATTTTCCGGCAGTTGGGGATTGGGTTGCTTTAAAAACATACGATTCTGAATCAGCGATTATTTACCATATTTTACCCAGATTTTCGATAATAAAAAGGCAGGCCTCCGGCCATTCTGGCGAGGTGCAAGTAATAGCCACAAACATTGATTATGCTTTTGTGGTTCAATCGCTGGATAGGGATTTTAACATCAACAGGTTAGAGCGATATCTTACCATTTGTTATTCGGCAAAGGTCAGTCCCATCATTATACTGAGTAAAACGGATCTGATTGAAGAGCATCAGGTTTCTGATATTTGTGATCGTGTAAAGCAACGGGTAAATGATGTTCCGGTTTTTGCAATAAGCAACGAAACGCAAAATGGATGTGAAGCCATAAAAAAGATGATTGAAAAAGGTAAGACATACTGTATGCTAGGATCTTCCGGCGTTGGAAAATCCACCCTGCTGAATAATCTTTCAGGCAAAACTATTATGAAAACAGATACCATAAGTCAGAGTTCCAACAGAGGCCGGCACATTACAAGCCATCGGGAGTTGATTATACTTGACAATGGTGCGATAATTGTTGATAATCCGGGAATGAGGGAAGTGGGATTGGCCGATACATCTTCAGGGCTCGAAACAACCTTCGATAGGATAGTAACACTTGCGTTAAAATGTAAATTCAAGGATTGTACACATACCAGCGAAAAGGGTTGTGCCGTTGTTGAAGCGGTAGAGAAGGGAGAGCTGGATAGATCCTCTTACAGCAACTATTTAAAGTTGGAGCGGGAGAAATTGCATTTTGAATCAACGGTTGCTGAGAGACGAAAAAAGGAGAAAGTATTTGGGAAAATGGTTAAGAACTATTACAACCAAAAGCAGAAGGGCAAGTTATAACCAGCTTCATCCTGAACCCACAAACCTGGGATGATATTGAAATGAAACAATCCGATTTTCAATCTGGATAAGTACGAATTAATTTCATAGTTATTTAGTTATACTTCGTATTTTCCTTTTTCCTGGCTGTGCGTTAATATCTCATAAAATATCCAATCAAATTCCCCTAATTCTGTTATTATTTTTATATTGCATCAATTCAAATAAAAAGTTTTAATCCCATGAATAGATTTCTTATCCTGCTATTCATACCAGTAGCCCTTTTAGCAAATGCGCAATATCAAACCAATCCAAGCAAAATTGAGGGAGGCTATTTTGTAAATCCAATCTTCGCCGGCGATTACCCCGATCCCAGCATTCTAAGGGATGGCAGCGATTATTATATTGTTCATTCTTCTTTTGAGTATTACCCAGGTCTGCTGATTTGGCATTCCAAAGATTTAATAAGCTGGTCACCTGTAACAAATGCTTTGCATAAATATGTAGGCTCAGTGTATGCCCCGGATTTAGTAAAGTTTGGGGGTAAATACTATATTTATTTCCCTGCCAACAACACCAATTTTGTGGTTGTTGCCGATAACATTAATGGCCCATGGAGCGAACCTATTGACCTGAAGATTGGGAATATAGACCCGGGACATATCACCGATGATTCAGGTAAACGTTACCTGTATTTCAGCGATGGAGGTTATGTACCATTAGCGGATGATGGTCTTTCGGTAGTTGGTCCGTTAAAACACGCTTATGATGGTTGGCCGGTTCCACGAGATTGGACGATTGAATGTTTTTGTCTGGAAGGGCCAAAACTTGTAAAACGAGGTGATTACTACTATTTAACTGTTGCCGAAGGAGGAACCGCAGGCCCTGCAACAAGCCATATGGTTATTTCAGCACGATCCAGATCACCTTTTGGCCCATGGGAGAATTCACCGTACAATCCTATTATCAGAACTAATTCAAGCAATGAGAAATGGTGGTCGAAAGGGCATGGAACCTTATTCTCGGATGCTTCCGGCAAGTGGTGGATCATTTTCCATGGGTATGAAAACGGGTTTTACAACATGGGGCGTCAAACCCTTATGCAACCAGTTGAATGGACAAAAGAAGGATGGTTTAAAACACCCGATGAAATTAAAACCGAGGAACCAATAAAAAAACCTGCAGGCATAGCTGATGAACCTAAATTTTCATTATCCGACAAGTTCGATGGCAATGCACTTAAACCACACTGGAAATTTTTTAAGGATTATGATCCAGGTAGGTTCCAGGTTGCAGATAACAGTATTGCAATAAAGGCAAAAGGCACTTCCGTTGGTGATTGCTCACCTATGCTTTGCATTCCTTCCGACCACTCATACATTGCTGACGTGGAAATGACTATTGAAGGACAAGCAACTGGAGGAATGGTACTATTTTACAACAATACAGCCTACTCCGGAATCCTGGCCGATAAGAGCAATATCCTGCTAAATCTCAGGTGCTGGCAATTCACCAGTGAGAAAGATGTTATTAAAAATCATGTCTATCTTAGACTTAAAAACATGAATAATACAGTTGATATGTTCTACAGTTCCGATGGCATAAAATGGAATAAAGTAGAGAGTTCTTTGGAGGTTTCTTCAATGAATCATAATGCCCTGAATGGTTTCCTGAGTTTGCGTATCGGGCTTTGCTCAATAGGTAATGGGAAGGTAGTATTTAGGAATTTTAACTATCAGGTTATAAAATAATGTTATTCATATATTTACTTAATAAATAGACCTAATATAAGAATTGATATTAAAATTTAAAAACCAATAATACTGTGGAAACAAAAACTGCAAACCAAAAACCGCTTAGGTTACTTCCAGCATTAATTATTGTTTCAGTTCAATGGTTAGTAAGGTTCATTGTTCCGGTTATAGATCCTGATGCATTGGTGTACGGAATTTTTGCGGGTGTTCTTGGTGGCGCAGCAATAGTAGTCTGGTGGCTTTTTTTCAGCAGAGCTTTATGGTTTGACAGGATACTGGCTGTCCTGGTGATGGTTATATCACTATATGGAACATTTAAGCTGTTGCATATTTCCCTTGCAACTGCCAATATGGGGATGATGTTTGCACTCTTTTCCCCACCATTCCTTTCGCTAGGATTTGTTGGTTGGGCAGTACTTGTCAGATATATTCCCCAAAAATTTTATCGGGGTAGTATGATTATCGCTATAATTTTATCTACCGGGTTCTGGGCACTGCTCAGGTCTGATGGAATGGACGGCTATGCACACCACAACTTGCGCTGGAGATGGTCTAAAACATCAGAAGAAATACTACTTGAATCTAAAAATATTGAAACAAATAGATCGGTTGATATTAAAAGCGAGTCGGTTAACCGTAATGAGTGGCTGGGTTTTCGGGGAGAAAAAAGGGATGGAATAATTCATCAGGTTAAAGTTGAAACCGATTGGAAGATATCACCACCGGTTGAACTTTGGCGAAGGCCAATTGGTCCCGGTTGTTCATCCATGGCTCTAAGTGGTGATATGCTTTACACCCAGGAGCAGCGTGGTGAATATGAAATGGTTACTTGCTATAACTTGAGTAATGGGGAATTGACATGGAAACATCAGGATTCAGCCAGATTCTGGGATTCACATGCAGGTGCTGGTCCTCGTTCTACGCCAACCATTTCGGGGGATAGAATTTACACGCTTGGGGCTACAGGAATAATCAATGCGCTCAATGCAAAGGACGGTTCAGTTGTGTGGTCAAGAAACGGATCGGAGGATACAGGAATTAAACCCCTGATGTGGGCTTTTGCCGGTTCTCCACTGGTAATTGATAGCGTTGTAATTTTTGCCCTGGCGGGCAAACTTGCCGCCTATAAGACTAAAGATGGCACTCCATTATGGTATGGTGAGGATGGTGGCAACAGCTATAGTTCACCACAACTATTCACTATCGACGGAATACAACAAGTGGTTCATATGAGTACTGCTGGTGCTATTAGCTATAATCCTTCTGATGGCAAACAGTTATGGAAATATGAGTGGAAAATGAGCGACCGTATTTTGCAATCTGCCATTGTTGAACCAAATGACCTCATCCTTAGTGCTGATGGTGAAAGAGGGCTGAAACGGGTTAATGTTTCTTCAAAGGGAAGTGGCTGGTATGTTAACCAAGTTTGGTCATCTGCCGAGATGAAGCTGAACTTCAACGACTTTGTTATTCACAAAGGATATGCCTACGGATTTGATGGTCCAAGCCTCTGCTGTATTGATATTAAGAATGGCAAACGAATATGGAAAGGAAACCGGTATAGAGGTTTTATGATTCTGCTGGCAGATCAGGATTTGCTGGTAATTCTGAGTGAAAAAGGGGAACTTGCGTTGGCTTATGCAAAACCCGATAAATTTATGGAATTATCAAAAATTCAGGCAATAAAAGGTAGAACATGGAATCACCCGGCTATGGCAGGAAACATTATTGTCACTCGGAATGCTGAGGAAATGGCTGCGTTTAAACTACAATAAGAGCCAAATAATTAGAAATTTGTTGTTTGAGAGAAATCTGAGTTGATTAAATTATTTTTGGAAATCATAAACAAAATTAACAAATTTTGGTTACTGGTTTATGCCTCTATATCAGTTAAAAACAACCCAAAGAATTCCTGCGTCCCTTGAAGAAGTGTGGAATTTTATCTCATCTCCAAAAAACTTAAAGGAGATAACTCCTAAATACATGGGATTTGAGGTTACAACCGCAAACCTGCCTGAAAAGATGTACCCGGGAATGATCATCAGCTATAAGGTTAGCCCATTGCTGGGAATCAAAATGACCTGGGTAACAGAAATCACTCATGTTAAAGATAAAGCATATTTTGTTGATGAGCAGCGGGTAGGCCCCTATTCAATTTGGCATCATGAGCATCATATTGAGCTAATTGAGAATGGCGTACTTATGACAGATATTGTAAGCTACAAACCACCGTTCGGATTTTTGGGGGCTATAGCCAATACTTTAATTATCAAAAAAAACCTAAAAGAAATCTTCGATTATAGAACTCTTGCACTGGAGAAAAGGTTTGGTAAAAGTTTATAAACTTAGGTTACTAGTTGCTGGTTTCTGTTTCAGCTAAGTGTGCTGGGCATGGGGCATAGAGCTCAGAGAAGAGATGTAAGATTGTAATAATTTGGAATCTTAAATTTTGAACCTTGAACTTTGAATAATTGAACAGCAGAACAAACGAAAAATGGATGATAAATCTTGAACCGTGAATTAAAGAACATCCGAACAGGTGAATTAAGAACAAATGAATAAAAACCTAGCCTTACCCTGTGCCCTTCGCCTTGTGCAATTCCCCATAACATGATCTCCACTACGCTTCGACTTTCCCCTTTCACCTTTATACTTTATCCTTTAACCTTCCCTATGCTTAACAGCATAATCTGCTATAAATCATATTCATTATTAGAATTGTTTGTAAATTTGCAGCCAATTTTAATAAAAAAACCTGTTTTATGGCAGAAAACACCAAAGATTCGAAACTACTCGCTGAATTTCCCCCGGTATCAACTCCGGAATGGGAAGCAGCTATAAAGGAGGATCTGAAGGGTGCGGATTATGAGAAAAAGCTTGTTTGGAAAACCGTTGAAGGAATCAATGTGAAACCATATTACCGCGCCGAAGACCTGGAAAATATTCAAACGACTAAAAATTTACCCGGGGAATTTCCCTACATCCGGGGTAATAAAAATTCCGGTAATAGCTGGTTAATCCGCCAGGATTTTGATGTATGCCTTGATAAACCTACAGAAGCCAATACCAAGGCCATTGAACTCATCGAAAAGGGTGTCAATTCATTGGGATTCAAACTTTGCACTGATTGTGAACCTACACAGGATGGTGTTAGCAGGCTACTAAAAAATATCGACCTTGAGAAAGTTGAAATCAACTTTTTAGGCGGAAACATCACCAGAAGAGTAATCCCCTTTTTCATTCAAAAAGCCAGGGAGAGCAGGGTTGATCTGAAAAAAATTTATGGTTCGCTGGATTTTGGTGCTTTCAACGGGCTTGTTACCAATGGGAAGCTGTGCTGTGAGGATAATAAAGCCATCAGCGACCTGAAGGAAGTCCTGGATAGTGTAAAAGACCTGCCAAATTTCAGGGTGATCGGAATTAATGGAACAACTTTCCATAACAGCGGATCTACAATTGTACAGGAGCTGGCATTCTCTTTGGCAATGGCAAATGATTACCTGACCATACTCACTGATAGAGGTTTGACAATTGACCACATTGCACCAAGGGTAAAATTCAACCTCTCGGTCGGATCAAACTATTTCATGGAAATAGCCAAGTTCAGGGCTGCACGACTGCTCTGGGCAAAAATGGTTGAAGCTTATAATCCTGAATCCAAAGAGGTATCGAAGATGAATATTCATGCTGAAACCAGCAAATGGAATACGACAGTTTACGATGCGTATGTTAACATGCTTAGAACAACCACCGAAGGTATGTCGGCAGTAATTGCCGGGGTTGATTCCCTAACCATTCTGCCATTTGACAGCGCCTATCAGGAACCTACGTCGTTTTCAGAAAGAATTGCCCGTAACCAGCAGCTGATTATCAAAGAGGAATCTTATTTTGATAGAATTGCTGATCCCTCTGCCGGTAGCTATTATATCGAAAATCTTACTTCATCAATTGCTGATGAGAGCTGGAAACTATTCCTGAAAGTTCAGGAACTTGGTGGATTTGAGGATGCTTTCTTAAAGGGATTTGTTCAGGGGCAGATTAAAGAGGTTGCCCAAAAACGCGACATGAACATTGCTACCCGTCGTGAGACAATTCTTGGAACTAACCAGTACCCGAATTTTGGTGAGGTGGCTGATTCAAAAACAGTCAAACCAGAGGCAGTAAAACGCCAACCAATTACCAAAACCGACGATATGACCTGCGAACCGCTTGTTCCATACCGAGGAGCTCAGGCATTTGAGGAGTTGCGCTATATAACCGATGCAAGCGGGAAACGGCCTAAGGTTTTTATGCTTACCTTAGGTAATCTGGCTATGCGCAGGGCCCGGGCACAGTTCAGCTGTAACTTTTTTGCTGTTGCAGGATTTGACGTGATAGATAATATTGGTTTTAAAACTGTTGATGAGGGAGTTACGGCTGCACTTGATGCTAAATCCGACATTGTGGTGATTTGCAGCTCTGATGATGAGTATGCAACCCTTGCAGTAGGAGCTTTTGAAAGACTCAATGGAAAAGCTGAATTTGTAGTTGCCGGTGAACCTGCCTGTAAAGCGGAACTAGAAGCCAGGGGAATCAAAAACTTCATCAGCGTTAAAAGCAATATTCTTGAAACCCTGAATTATTATCAGAATTTATTAAAATAATCTAAACGCAAAGACACGAAGACGCAATGATAATGACTCAAGAACAATACGAGAGAATTGCTAAAACATTACTTGATTGTGCTTTTCAGGTGCATAAAGAATTAGGACCAGGATTGCTTGAGTCAGTCTATGAAATCTGTTTGATTGAAGAACTTCAAAACAAGGGATTAAAAGTTAAGAATCAGGTTAAACTTCCGGTTTTTTATAAAGGTAAAGAGCTTGATAAAGAATTTTATATTGACATTTTAGTAGAGGACATTATTGTTGTGGAATTGAAATCTGTTGAGATTTTACTACCTGTTCATGAAGTTCAATTGGTTACATACATGAAACTGGCCAATCTTAGTCTTGGTTTTTTGATAAATTTCAATGTTCCATTACTAAAAGAAGGAATTAGACGAAAAGTTAACAACTACTTCTTTGCGTCATAGCGACTTCGCGTTTAAAAACAATTATAATAATGAAACCAGATTTTAATAAAATAGATATAAAAAGTGTTAGTGGTAGTGCTAACATGATTACTTCCAATGCCGATTGGATGACTCCGGAAAAAATAGCCGTGAAACCCGTTTACACGGCCTCAGACTTGGAAAATATGGAGCATCTGAACTATGCCGCCGGCGTTCCACCTTTCCTCCGTGGACCATACAGCACCATGTATGTGATGAAACCCTGGACTATAAGGCAATATGCAGGCTTTTCCACAGCAGAGGAATCGAATGCATTCTATCGCCGGAATTTGGCCGCAGGCCAAATGGGCCTTTCTGTTGCCTTTGACCTGGCTACTCACCGCGGGTACGATTCCGATCACGAGCGCGTGGTTGGCGATGTAGGGAAAGCAGGCGTTGCCATTGACAGCGTTGAAGATATGAAAATCCTGTTCGATGGAATCCCGTTGAACAAGATGTCTGTCTCCATGACTATGAACGGCGCAGTGCTCCCAATCCTGGCATTTTATATTGTAGCTGCAATGGAGCAAGGTGCTACCTTAGAGCAACTTACAGGTACAATCCAGAACGACATCCTGAAAGAATTCATGGTGCGTAACACCTATATTTACCCGCCCGATTTCTCGATGAGGATCATTGCTGATATATTCGCTTACACTTCGCAGAAGATGCCCAAGTTCAACAGCATTTCCATTTCCGGCTACCACATGCAGGAGGCTGGTGCAACTGCCGATATTGAACTTGCCTACACGCTTGCTGATGGACTGGAATATCTCCGAACAGGTATTAAAGCCGGATTGGATATAGATGCTTTTGCCCCCAGGTTGTCATTCTTCTGGGCTATTGGGATGAACCATTTTATGGAGATTGCCAAAATGCGCGCAGCGCGTTTGCTTTGGGCAAAGCTGGTAAAACAGTTCAACCCGAAGAACCCGAAATCCATGGCACTTCGTACCCATTGCCAGACCTCGGGCTGGAGTTTAACCGAACAGGATCCTTACAACAATGTTGCTCGTACTTGCATCGAAGCAATGGCTGCTGCGCTGGGGCATACACAAAGTTTACATACCAATGCGCTGGATGAAGCAATTGCCTTACCAACCGATTTCTCTGCCCGGATTGCCCGTAATACTCAAATTTACATTCAGGAGGAGACCAATATTTGTAAAGCTGTTGATCCCTGGGCCGGTTCATACTATGTTGAAAAACTTACCCACGAATTGGCGCACAACGCCTGGAAATTGATCCAGGAAGTGGAGGAACTTGGCGGGATGGCAAAAGCCATTGAAACAGGAATCCCTAAGATGAGAATTGAAGAGGCTGCTGCTCGCAAACAGGCCAGAATTGATGCCAACAAGGATATCATAGTTGGCTTAAACAAATACAGGCTCGAAAAGGAAGATCCGATTGAAATCCTGGATGTTGATAATACTGCTGTTCGCGAATCTCAAATTCTAAGATTAAAGCAGGTTCGCGCCAACAGGAATGAGGCAGAGGTTAAAGCTGCATTAGAAGCCATAACAAAGGCTGCTCAAACTGGTGAAGGAAACTTGCTGGAACTTTCAGTAGATGCAGCAAAAAAACGTGCTACCTTAGGCGAGATTTCCGATGCCTGTGAAAAGGTTGCAGGAAGATATAAAGCTGTGATAAGATCAATTTCGGGCGTTTACTCATCAGAATCTATGGAAGACAGTAACTTTAAAAAAGCTAAAGAACTTTGCGAGAAATTCGCAAAGCTGGAAGGTCGTCAGCCCCGAATAATGATTGCCAAGATGGGTCAGGATGGGCACGATCGCGGGGCTAAGGTGGTATCAACCGGCTATGCCGATATTGGTTTCGATGTTGATATCGGACCGCTGTTCCAAACCCCGGCCGAAGCCGCTAAACAGGCAGTTGAGAATGATGTGCACATCCTTGGGGTATCGAGTTTGGCTGCCGGGCATAAAACCCTTGTGCCACAAGTGATGGAAGAACTTAAAAAGTTAGGTCGCGATGATATTATGGTAATTGTGGGTGGAGTTATTCCCGCGCAGGATTACCAGTTCCTTTACGATCATGGGGTTGTTGGAATCTTTGGACCCGGAACATCGGTATCAACGGCTGCTTTGCAGATTCTCGAGATATTGATCGAGAAACATAATGATTAGAATTCAAAACTAACTTGTGATATTATGAATTGGGAAAAGTGGAGGATTTATCTCCACTTTTATTCTTTTAATACCTTCCTGTCATGCAAAAACTTCTTGTAGCTCTCCAGGAGTTGTCCTTCAATCATGTTGATGCTGATAAAAAGCGATCGGTGTTTTTGCAGCAGGGTAGCTGCCTCTTTTAAAGTATTGATATTGGCTGAGAAAATCATATCGTCAATGATTTTTTGAACAATACCGGTGTATAGCTGCTGGTTATTATAAACATCGGAGATCTCACCCACTGTAACAAAATCCATATAGTTGAATACCTGGGTCAGTTTTGCGGTTTCCCAGGCGGTGCTGTACAATGTCATAAACTGATAGCCCTTGATGTTGAAAGGTTTATTATGCTTTGCTAAATTGATCAAAGAATCGATATCCTTTATCCTTTTATTGAACAAGGTGTGATATGCCAGGAGGCTGTCGTAATTTTTTTGGGTTTCACTCACAATGTTGTTTAACGCCCTTTCAGCCATTTTATGGTTTCTGTTTTCCTCTTTTCGCTGATCCACTAATAGTGCAAGGAATACGGCAAATATTATAGAGAAAAATTCAATGATAATCCTGGTCCAGGGGATATCAATATTAATCTTTTTCATTTTGAGGGTTTTAGTGTTAACTAATTATGAGTATAAAATTATTTATTTCTGGCGGACTTCAAAAATAAAAGAATAAATATTACCTTTCTATCTAATTACCTAACCCTAAAAATTTAACCGAAAATGAATTCAAAAAAGCGTCGTTTAATAGTGCTTGCTGGTGTTTTAATTCCACTTGTGGCATTATTTGTAATTTTCAATTCAAGAGGGAAATCAAAAAAAGTAGCTACAAAAGATTTCAGCAGCTATATCTCCGCCTATACATCCGGGGTTATATCAACCCGAAGCACTATTCATGTGGTATTTGCCTCTGATTTTGCCGGTAATATTCAACCCGGACAGACTGCTGATAAAGAGTTGCTGACGTTTAGTCCATCAATCAAAGGGGAACTGGTTTGGAGAAACTCCAGGGAGTTGGAATTAACCCCGTATAATTCTTTACCGCAAGACAAAGAGTACGAAGCTGCAATTAACCTGAGCATGCTTATTGGCAATATCCCATCTGACTATAAACAATTTATATTCAGGTTTAGAACAGTGAAACAGCAACTTGATGTAGAGTTGGTAGGTATTGAGTTTTATGAAGAGACCGGGAAAATGGAGCGTAAACTCCATGGCTATATAACCACTGCCGACTTCGCAAAAAGCGATAAGGTTAAAGAGATTCTTAAAGCAAAACAGGACAACGCACTTCTTGATATATCATGGGAAAGTTCTGCAGATGGCAGGGTTCACAATTTCTGGGTTGAGAATATTAATCAGGGCAGCACTCCATCTAAAGTTATTCTGGAATGGAATGGTAGTCCAATAGGAGCGGACTATTCAGAGAAACAAGAATATGAGGTGCCAGAAAAGGGTGTTTTTAGAATTCTTTCCTCAAGAGTGGTCCAGAACCCCGATCAGTTTTTGGAAATAAGGTTTTCCGAACCACTTGATCCAACGCTTAACCTTAACGGGTTAATCACCTGTCCAAACCTTACTGATCCAAAACTGATAGTTGAGGGAAATGTTGTTAAGGTATTCCCAACTGATAGGCAAAACGGTAAATTCAACTTCAATTTAGCAGAGAGTATTAGGAGCATCTCAGGTCAGAAATTAACAGAAGCAGTTGTTCTTCCGGCACAGTTTGAAGTTTTAAAACCAGAGGTAAGAATTATAGGTGAAGGGGTTATAATTCCAACTTCGGAGGGAATCCTTTTCCCTTTTCAGGCGGTTAGCCTTAGGGCTGTTGATGTTGAAATCACCCGGATTTTTGAAAAAAATATTGCACAGTTTTTACAGATTAACAGCCTGGAAGGGAACAGCGAATTGAGACGTGTGGGTAGAATGATCCTCAAAAAAACATTGCTCCTTAATAGTTCTGAACAAATTGATATTGGTACATGGAACACCTTCCATTTGGATTTGTCTCAGCTCATCAACACCGAACCAGGAGCAATTTATCAAATCAGACTTTCCATCCGTAAGGAGTATTCTGCCTTTAGTTGTGATGGGAAAACAAATGAAGATGCAATAAATATTACTGAAGAGAGGTATGATAAAGCAGATGATTCACATCAGGTTTACTACTACGATTATTATGATGAGGAGTATTCTGATTACTGGGAGGATTATAATTGGAGAGAGCGCGATAACCCGTGTCATATTTCATACTACCGCGATAAGAGTGTTTCCCGCAATGTGCTGGCATCTAACATTGGGTTAATTGCAAAGGGCGGAGTTGATGGCACTTTACTATGCATTGCCACCGATCTGCTTACAGCGAAACCCCTTTCGGGGGTTAGCCTTGAAGTGTTGAACTACCAGCAACAGCAAATGGGAAGTGCAGTTACCAACAGCGATGGAATGACAACCTTTAGCTTTCAGGTTCCTGATAAACCATTCCTGTTATCCGCCAAATATGGTGCCCAAAGAGGTTATTTAAAGCTCGACGATGGATCATCGCTCTCCCTTAGTGCATTTGATGTTTCAGGCAAAGCGGTGGAAAAAGGGTTAAAGGGTTATATCTATGGCGAAAGAGGGGTGTGGCGGCCAGGCGATACATTATTTCTATCATTCATTTTAGAAGACAAAGGAAAAAATCTACCGGAAAACCACCCTGTATTGTTCGAACTTACCGATCCCAGAGGGCAAGTGGTTTATAAAACGATATCGAATAAGGGTTTGGAAGGAATTTATGCCTTTCCGGTGGTTACCTCTAAAAGCGCACCAACAGGTTCGTATAGTGCCAAAGTAAAAGTTGGTGGAGCGGTGTTTAACCAGCAGGTAAGGGTGGAAACCATTATGCCAAACAGGCTCAAACTTGATCTTAATTTTGGAGTTGAGGAGCTTAAGGCAGGCCGAGGAATCAATGCTAACCTGAATGCAAAATGGTTGCACGGTGCCCCTGCTCGTAGTTTAAAGGCAAAAGTTGATGTGTCGCTGGTGAAATCATCAACAACTTTTAAAAATTACAGGAATTATATTTTTGATGACCCTACACGCTCATTTACTTCCGAGGAACAAAATATTTTCGATGGAAGGCTTGATGAGTCAGGAAATTTATCCTTCAGCCCAAATATCAATGTCGGCTTTACTGCACCAGGTGTTCTGAAAGCAAATTTTGTTGTAAGGGTTTTCGAAGAGGGTGGCAATTTCAGTATTGACAGGTTTGCAATGCCATACTACCCCTTTAAAACTTATGTAGGCATTCAACTTCCTGAGACAAAAACCCGGGGAAATGTTTTTGCCACCGATACAATTCACAAAGTTAAGGTAATTACATTGAATGCAGATGGTGTCCCGGTTCAAAGGGAAAACCTTAACATAGAAATTTACAAGCTGGACTGGCGCTGGTGGTGGGAGCAAAATTCCGATGACCTTTCGTACTTTATTTCCAACTCTTACAACCGGTTAATTCAAAAGGGAAAGTTAAGCACAAATTCCAAAGGGGAAGGGGCGTATAACCTCAGAGTAAATTATCCGGAGTGGGGTAGATTTCTTATCAGGATTGTTGATACCGAAGGAGGGCACGCGACTGGCGCTATCGCTTATTTCGATTGGCCAGGCTGGGTGAAACGGGACAGAAACCGATTGCCGGAAGCTGCTTCAATGCTGGTTTTTTCCTCTGATAAAGAGAATTACAAAGTTGGAGAGGAGGTTAGACTCACAATACCTTCATCGGAAGGAGGAAGGGTTTTAATCAGCGTTGAGAATGGTGTACATGTGATTGATAAATGGTGGGCTGACGCTCAAAAGGGTGAAACACGCTTCAACTTTAAGGTTACGGAGCAGATGACCCCAAATGTTTATATTCATGCTACTTTGATACAGCCTCATGCCCAGGCAGTGAATGATTTACCAATCAGACTTTACGGGATTGTTCCGATTGGTGTTGAAAATAATGAAACCCACCTTAACCCCCTAGTTGACTTACCTGCTGAACTGGAACCGGAGAAAAAGGTTACAATAACTGTTTCTGAAAAAGATGGAAGAGAAATGGCTGCAACACTTGCAGTTGTTGATGAGGGGTTGCTGGACCTTACCCGTTTCAAAACCCCCGATCCCTGGAGTTCTTTCTATGCAAAAGAAGCGTTAGGAGTTAAAACCTGGGATCTTTTCAACATGGTAATGGGGGCAATAACCGGCAAAATGCAAAGAATAATATCTGTTGGTGGGGATGAGGAAATTGTAAACAAGGGCGATAGAACCGCAGATCGGTTTAAACCAGTTGTGAAGTACATTGGTCCATTTGAAGTTGGGAAAGGTGAGAAAAAGAAAATCACGTTTACCATGCCCAACTACATTGGTTCTGTTCGGGTTATGGTGGTTGCTGCTAAAGAAAATGCTTATGGATCAGCTGAAAAGGCCGTTCCTGTTCGTAAACCTTTGATGGTGTTAACTACTTTACCAAGAGTCCTTAGCCCCGACGAAGAGGTTCTTCTCCCGGTTACCGTATTTTCAATGGATAAAAAAATTAAGGAGGTTAAAGTTA
>CAZKHG010000049.1:0-25406 GCA_964552655.1 uncultured Rikenellaceae bacterium | reverse complement strand
GTAAGTGATTCGCCACTGATTATATTCATTAACCCATTTTCGTTTCTGTAAACCTCTTCGTTATTGTTGGCCAGCAAAATGGCAAGGGTATCGAGGTTAAGTGTTATATTACTTCTTAAAATGATAGGGCCAAACAGGTAAGTTCCTGCAGGGAAAACCAATGTTCCGCCGCCAGCATTGGAGCAGGAATCAATCGCTTTTTGAATCTTTACTGTTTGATCTGTTACACCGTCCCCAATCAGTTTAAGTACTGTTGTTTTGGATTGTCCTTCAGCCTTTGGTAATAAAAGTAAAACACCAGCTATACCCAGTAAAAAACAACTTTTAAGTTTAAGCATCATAAAATAATTAAGTTAAAAAATACATCTAAATTCAAATTAAAAATTGATAGAAAAGCCCCATTTCTGGGGCTTTTCCGGAAACATTGTTAAATAGTACACCTAAAACTCCTGGTAATCATTTAACCCTTTCACTTAACACAAAAAATCTATATTATCTCCATCTTGGATCCCCGGTTGTAGTCTTTCCTGTAAAAAAGTTGTCCTTGAAAGTGAAAACTCCATTCACAGGATCAGTCCACAGATCTGTTGATGCGTTAGCATAAGCTGTCATCAATAACTTAGCAGAACCAGTGGTTCCATCATTGTAATCGCTGGTATAGAAACAGTTGTTCATGCTTAAAACCATGGTGCTTGTTCTAAACCCGGCACAATTTGTAGCAGTATTACCAAAAAGGCAGTTGGTTATATTAATAGGCCCAGTAGATAAATTATTGTTTAAATCAATAATATACCTTGCTGATCCTGCATCTTGTGCCAATTGATTAAAAGTACAATCTGAAATTGTAATACCCTGACAGGTCGTACCATTTGTATAGGTAATAATAGCACCACGGGTATAATAAATGGTTGTATTCTTAATTATAATGTTGTTAATAACACCATTTGCAGCACTTGAATTGATAACACCATAGTTAGATCCAAACGCATAATCGTACATAATGCTATTATCAATCTCAATAGTACCGATAGTTTGAGCAACATCACCCCTTAAACGGAGAGCATGCCTGTCGAAATTTCTAACCACACAACCTTTGAACTTAACTGCTGCAATATTGCAGGTTAAACCTTGCTGGTCAAATATGCCCCTCAGTTTTGTACCTACGGTGTTGTTAAGGTAACCGCTAATGTTTACATTCTGGAATACAATTGAATCGGTAGTTGCCATTCCAGATCCAACGTAAAACATGTGAACATCGCTGGTGGTTGAAGAAGCATAAATGGTGGGTAATGTGGTACTGTTCAAGCCCCTGATTTTTATGCTTTTGGTAAGGGTTATCGGACCGGCAAACCCGAAGTTAGCCCCAGGCTCAACCAGAAGAACACCACCGGCAGCAAGTCCTGCTACTGCTGTTGCAAAATCATCAGTGGCAGCAAGAAAGGCATCGCCTTCGAGTGCATAAAATTGTTTTCCTCTCACCAGATTCCCGTTTAAGACCCGGATCTCGTTTCTACCCTTGGTCAGGCCAGTTACGTTTTTTGACCCGGCAGTGGCTTCAGCGGCAGAAATATCAAATGATGTTTCAACTGTATTATTAATAAAAAGTAATCTGGTTACTGACTTACCGGGAGTCCAGGTAACAGTTACTGCACCCACACCGTTCAACGTAACATTATAACCCGTGAAGAGGTTCTCGGGGCCAGATCTAAATGCAACTGTTGTCCAATTAGATTCTGCAACCCCTTCGTTTGAACTTACACTTCTTACTCTTGCAGTAAACTGGGTGTCACCAGATGGTAACGAGTAAACAAGTCTTGGCGATGTAACGTTGGTAGTACTAACCAGATTTGCAGCGGTAAGATCTGTTCCAATGTAAATTTCAACTACATAATGGTCAACATCTTTAACTGCTGTCCAGGTTAAGGTTACCGTAGTTACATTGCTAATCTCAGCTTTTAAACCAATAGGTGTAAATGCTCTGCTATAGGAAAGTTCGTCAATCACCGGGTCAATATCGTCTTTGCAAGAATTAAATAGGAGCAAAGAGGAAAACCCTGTTATTAAAACCAGGTTAATTATTCTGTTTTTCATGGTATTCATGTTTTTAATATCCATAATCGTTTACCAATTTCCCGTTGCTGGCATCAATAAACACCTGCCAGATAGGCCAGAACTGATTCTGATCGGGATTGTTTGTGTAAAGTGAATTAATTTTAGTATCGTCAAGTCTTGTAGGTCCAACATAGTTTGTATTTGATGGATAAGTTGCAGACATATCTGATGTTTCACCTCTGTTAAACCCATAGAATTGCAAGGAAACACCATCAGCCGCATATCTGTAGTAAACCGTAGCAGGAACATCGGCATATTCACCAGTCCTATCTCGCAGGTTAGTCATTTTGGTTTTAGCCTCATCCATTTTAGTTTTAAGCAGATTCCATCTGATCAGAGCCTGTTTTCTCTCCATCTCGCCACAGAATTCAAATCCATGTTCCTTTACTATTGCATTAAACATCATCTCTTTAGAGGTTAGGGCATTTACGTAAGCATCAACTTTTGCAGGCCAATCAGCAGGTTTAAAAGCCCGTTTACGAATTTCCTTGAGGTATGGGGCTGCAGCGGCTGGACCATTCAGCTCATTTTCAATCTCGGCAGCCATTAGAAGAACTTCGGCATAGCGCATGTAGATTTTATTTAAACCATCATCGTTTGTTGAGGTAACAATACGGGTCATCCATTCATAGCGCCATTTCCCGAAATACCAGGTGTTCAGACCAACTAATTCCTGTTTAGCAATACCTGCAACGGCAGTTCCCCACCTATAGGGTACACAGGTAACATCCCTGCGGGAATCATTCACATCAAAATCGTAAAAAACGTATGGCAGTGGGCCAAAAACACCTCCCTGAGCCTGACCGGTAAACTGATCAACTGAGTTATGCTTAACTCCATAGGTATAAAGATGTCGTCCCCGGCCATCGGCAAAGGGGATTTCCCATAACGATTCGTTACCTGCAGTAATATTTTCCTCACAATTCTTTCTCCATAAGGTTTCAAATGAATTTTCCAACCTGGCTTTGCCACTGTTAATTACATCTTTACATTCCTGTAGGGCAATCGGGTAAAGGTTGGCGACAGAAAGATCAGGATCGCTATTCCGGCGAATTCCATCGGGATACTGGGAATATCCGGCAGCAGCCAAACAAAGTCGGGCACGTAATGCCTTTACAAATGCCTTATTGATTCTTTCAGTGGTGGTGGTTGCACTGGTTTCATTTGGCCATGCAACCAGCGTTGCTGCTTCAGCCAGATCGGCAATAATTCGTTTATAGATAACACCTCTATCGGATTTGGCCAGGTAAATGGTTTCGGAAGAAACAGGGTCAAACCGGGCAACTACATCACCCCAGGCTTTTAGCAAATCTGCATAGTAAATAGCACGAAGTGTAATGGCTTCACCTAATAGTTGTCCCATCTCGTTTCCGGGTTTAGGATCGCCATACGTACGTAAACCCCTGATACAAATATTTGCCCTTTCAATACCCAGATAGATCATTGCCCAGGCATTGTTTGTAGTGTTCATATCAGTGTTAGTTGCTGAATTGACATATCTCGATAAGTCTCCACGTGCATTTACAGTAGTGGAGTTTATCCATTCAACATCAGTGTTTGCTCCATAGTGGGTTAATAATCTGCCCCTGTAGGAATTGGTTTGCCCCATAGGTTCTTTAATTCCGTCAACAGTCATTTTGGCCAGTGTAACGTTTGAGAATATTAAAGATTCATCCAATGTTGATTTTGATGGGGCTTCCAGAAAGTCCTCGCAGGAGATTAATAAACCTGCTACGATAAGACTCAGTATGTATGTTATTTTTCTCATATTGTTAATATATGATTTATTTAAAAACTAAGATTGATACCAAAAATCACCTGTCTGCTCTTGGGATATGCTGAATAATCAACTCCCGGTGTAAGGGCAGTGGCTCTTCTTGTTGAAACTTCCGGATCAAAACCTGAATAATTGGTAAGGATAAATACGTTGTAAAGAGTTGTATAAATTCTCAGGTTTTGAATATGATATTTACCAGTAAATTCAGAAGGGATGGTATATCCTAAAGACAAAGTTTTTAAACGAAGGAATGATCCATCTTCAACTGCCCAATCACTAAAAACATGACGTGTCATATAGGGTGACCACATGGTAGTATTTGCATTCATGCTAGTTAAAGTTGCCGGATCATTTACCAGGTTCCCATTTTCATCAATATTATTCCATCTTTTCCCGCTTGCCATAATATCTATCATATTTCTGTATTGATATCTGGCAGTTGTGTATTCAATTTTATTAGCATTATAAATGTCGTTTCCAACGCTCCAGTTGAAAACTGCAGAGAGATCAAATCCATAAAAACGGCTATTGATATTAAATCCACCGGTATGTTTAGGATTTGCATCACCAATAATCGTGCAATCATCTGCATTTACAATTCCATCGCCGGTAATATCCTTTAGTTTCATACTCCCAGGACGGACAGTACCAATAACTGCTGAGTTATTTGCCACTCCGGTATTCAGAGTCCAGGTATTAGTCCCAGAATCGTAACCCTGGAAATCAGAAACCTCATACCTGCCATCAGATAGGTAACCGTACATTTTACCAACCGAACCTCCAACTGCAATCCAATAATCATTCCCAATCTCAGTTGATGCCCATGAGGATGCCTGACCAAAATCGTTCATAACACCCAATGATTTGATCTCATTCTTGTTGAATCCAATGTTAAAGCTAAAGTCGAGCCCAAAATTTTTCTTATTGAGTGCCACCCAGTTAAGGGTCAACTCAATCCCTTTGTTTTGAGTTTCACCCATATTTCTATACTGTGTGGTGTAGCCTGTTCCTGATACAGGGAAATTAATCAAAAGATCCTTGGTTGTATTTGAATAAAGTTCAAGGGATCCGTTTAACTTATTTCTTAAAAAGCCAAAATCAAAACCGGCATTTCTGGTATAGGTTGTTTCCCACTTTAAATCAGGGTTAGCCATTATAGTAGAAGGGATCCAAATACTGCCAACACCATTGATATAGGTTGTTACGTTAGAAGCAAAGTTTTGAGCTATTTGTCCTGCAGGAATGTTGTTATTTCCAGATGTTCCATAGCTAAGTCGTAATTTCAGATTTGAGAGTATATCGGAAAAGTCTTGCATAAAACCCTCTTCAGAAATTCTCCAGGCAACAGCTACTGATGGAAAATATCCCCAACGATTTCCTTTAGAAAACTTACTCGACCCATCAGCCCTAAAAGTAGCAGAAAGAATGTATTTTTCCTTAAAGTTATAGTTAGCCCTGCCAAAAAAGGAAAGCAACTTATCATCAGGGTTAAAAGAAAAATCTGTAGATTGGGAGAAACCCTGAGTGGTTAACCTGAATGCTTCATCTGAAGTAAAAAATTTGGGATAACCATGTACTGTGGATGTATTAACACCTGAGCTGGTAATGATCATTTCTTGTCCAAAGAGAATTTTCAAGTCATGGTCTGTTCCGCCTAAAAACTTCTTAAAGTCGAGGTTAATCGTGTTGGTATTCCTGAAACTTTCCCTATTGGTATTAGCAAGAATTGCTGCAGGCATATTCTGATATGTAGCAGCAGGTGTGTTTTTAACGTAATAGGTTGTCAAGCCATAAAAACGGTTATCCAGAGAGCTATAATTATCCAATCCAGCTTCAGATTTAAAAGAAAGATTTTCAAATACTTTCCACGATACGCTGGTACCTAAATTATACCTGGTTTGTGCTTGCTCGCGGTCATTATCGTAAACGTTTTTAATAGGTTGGGTAAATGAGCTGGAAAACTCTTCATCAGAATAATCGCCAACACCGGTAAGTGGAATAGGTGAATAAATCATTGATTGCTTTACCCTGGCATCGGTAGGTGTGGCATTGCTCTGCTCAATAGCCCCTCCGCCGTTAATTTTTGTTTTAGAATAACGCAATGAGAAAGTGAGTGTAACTTTTTTGGTGGCTTTGTGATCAAGTTTTAAAGCAACATTATTTCTGTTATAATTTGATCCCAACATTATTTCCTTATTCTGCATCCCTGCATAATCGAAAGAGTAACGGAATTTGTCTGTACCCCCATTTATTGCTAAATCCTGGTTAAAAGTATTACCTACTCTTCCAAACACTTGATTGTACCAGTTATTAGCAGGCTGATTATTATATAAATCAATATCCTGGTATAACCCAAAATACTTTTCAAACGAGGAAAGATTATTTACCAGAAGTGCATTTTCATACTGCCATCTAACATAGTCGCTTACACCTAAAGTATTTAAACTATTTGCTACATTTTTAAATCCAAAATATGAGTTATATGTAAGGGAGACTTTTCCTTGCTGTCCTTCTTTTGTAGTAACAATAACAACACCGTTTGCACCTCTTGATCCATAGATTGCCGTAGAAGAAGCATCCTTTAATACATCAATAGACTGAATTGTGGCGGGTGAGATATCATTAATAGAGTTAACCGGAAATCCATCAACAATGAATAGTGGTGAATTATCCTGGGTTATAGAACCACCGCCACGTACACGTATATTAACTTGGGCATCAGGCGAACCTTCAGTAGTTACAACCTGCACACCGGCCATTTTCCCTGTAAGTGATTCAACAGCGGTTGAAACAGGAATTGCTTTCAGATCGTCTCCTTTTACTGAAGACACCGAACCGGTAATGTCCTTCTTACGCACATTGCCATAACCAATGGCAACAACCTCATCCAATTCAGTTGCAGCCATTTCCAGGTTTACATCAATTACCGCCCTACCCTGAACAGCAACTTTCTGAGAAGTGTAACCGATAAAAGAAAATACGAGAGTAACATCACCCGAAGGAACCGTAATTGAGTATCTTCCCTGAATATCGGAAACAGTTCCGGTAGTTTTCCCCTCAACCAGTATGTTTACCCCTGGTAAGGGTTCTTTGGTTAGGTTATCGTAAACTGTACCTTTAACCTCAAAATTTTGCGCAAGTATAGGCAAAATGTTGACTAGCATCATTATCAACACCAGGATGCCTTTTTTCCTTAAAATATCATCCGGTGCTAAAAGTGATTTAAATAAACATTTCATCATAATTAAGTTTTAGGAGTTAGTTATTATTTAGGTTAGTTCAATTTTTTCATTATTTATTGATTTCTTTTAATGTAGGTTATCCCGTCAATTCTCGATTCTCAAATATATATGTTTAACAAAGGAAGGTCTATACCGAATTTATCATTTTATATACAGTATTTGCTATTCCATAAACTATTTTGGAATAATAAACCCAGACAGGAAAAGGATATTCGCTTAGGTTAATTCATATACGTTTATGATTGAGTGAATTTAATATCAACCATTTATAAAATATTTTGCATTTTTTATGTTTAGAAAATCGGAGATAAAGTGATGCATAAAAAGTTAAAATTGAATACCAATGAGCAAATTAGGAATAGTTGAAAGGTGTGTTTGGAGTTAAATTAGCAATGCTAAAAGTAAACCTTATCGTAATTGAATATTAGCATATTTAAGAAGAATAATAAGCTCTAAAAATACCAAAGCTATGAGAAAAGCTAAATTAACAATTTACAAAATTGTATTTTTTTCATCACTGGTAGGATTTTCAACTTTTATCAGCTGTAAATCAGATGAAAAAAAGGAGTTGTATGATGGCTGGACTAAAGCAGGAGAGATATTAAGCAATATTAAAACGCCGCAATTCCCCGATCGACAATTTTATATTACCGATTTTGGAGCCAAGGGTGACAGTATCACCGATTGTACATTTGCTTTCAAAAAAGCAATTGAAGCGTGTAGTAATGAGGGTGGTGGCACAGTTGTGGTTCCTCAGGGAGTTTATTCAACCGGGGCTATTTATTTGAAAAGCAATGTAAACCTTCATCTCCATAAAAACTCCCGGGTACTTTTTTACACCAACCCTAAAAAATACTTACCTGTAGTTTTCACCCGCTTTGAGGGAGTTGAGTGTATGAATTATTCAGCATTGATTTACGCTTATAATGAAAAGAATATAGCCATTACCGGAATGGGTACACTTGACGGGCAAGCAGGCGACTCCAACTGGTGGGCATGGAAGGGATCAAAAGATAACCCGGGCCCAAACCAGAAAGAGGATGTAAAAAAGTTGAACCAGATGGGAGAAGATAATGTTCCCGTGGCAGAAAGGGTTTTTGGGGAAGGGCATTATCTCAGGCCCAACTTCATTCAATTCTATAAGTGTAGCGGAATTCTGATTGATAGTATCACAATTATCCGATCACCCATGTGGGAGATACATCCAGTTCTAAGCGAAAACATTACCGTTCAAAATGTTAATATTAATACCCATGGGCCTAATAACGACGGGTGTGATCCTGAATCATGCAAAAATGTACTTATTAAAAATTGTGTATTTGATACAGGCGATGATTGTATTGCAATAAAATCTGGGAGAAATAATGATGGCCGAAGGGTTAATATACCCAGTGAAAATATTGTAATTCAGGGTTGCAGAATGAAAGACGGACATGGCGGAGTGGTTATCGGAAGCGAGATTTCCGGTTCTTGCCGTAATGTATTTGCCGAAAATTGCATCATGGACAGCCCAAATTTAGACAGAGCGCTTAGAATTAAAACAAACTCGGTACGTGGTGGTGTGGTGGAAAACATTTACATGAGAAACGTAAAAGTTGGGGAAGTGAAAGAAGCAGTTGTGCTGGTTTCATTTACATACCAGGAAGGTGATGCGGGTATGTTTACCCCTAAAGTCAGAAACATCTATGTTAAAAATGTAACCAGCCAAAAGAGCGATTACGGGCTACACCTCCAATGCTATGAACGTTCCCCTGTAACAAATATTTATATTGACTCCTGTTCATTTAACGGAGTAAAAAACGGGAACTTTATTGAATGGGCTGATAGCTTGCATTTCAATGAATTTTATATTAATGGGTTACTTATTAAATCCAGATAACACGGCAATCAGGTACAAAATAGAATAGTACAATTTATGATCACACATAATTATTACAAGGTATTACTAGTTCTGTTATTTTCCTTTTTTAGTTTTACTTGCAGCAGAACAGGAACCCAGCAAAAGGAACTGATAATCTCAGATAAATTGCCATGGTCCGAACGAATGGCATTATCACAAATGTACCGGGATGGTGATTCATTATCATATAATGAAGCAAACAATTCCCGTTGGATTTACGATAAAGGCACTTACCTGAAAGGGATTGAAGCAGTGTGGAAAAAAACAAATAATCCAATGTACTTCGATTATATCAGGAATACAATCAACTCATTTATTACGCCCGAAGGAGAGATAAGAACCTATAAGCTGGATGATTATAATATTGATATGATCAATAGCGGTAAATTGTTATTAAGTATTTATAGGGTAACCAAGGAGGAACAATTTAAAAAAGCTGCTTTCCTATTAATGAAACAGCTAAAAAATCAGCCAAGAACAAACGAAGGAGGCTTCTGGCACAAAAAAAGATACCCTTATCAGATGTGGCTGGATGGCCTGTACATGGGCGATCCTTTCTATGCTGAATTCTCCTTGCTTTTCAACCAACCAGAGAATTTCGACGATGTTGCCAATCAGATAATTTATATAGAAAGCCATACCAGAGATCCTAAATCGGGGCTGCTTTACCATGCCTGGGATGAGAGCAAAAAACAGGAATGGGCAGATAAGCAAACCGGTTGCTCCCCAAATTTCTGGAACCGTTCTATGGGTTGGTATGCAATGGCAATAGTGGATGTTCTCGATTACCTGCCTGAAAACCATAGCCAAAGGGAAAAAATTATCTCAATATTCAGGAATATGACTGATGCCCTGCTAAAGGTTCAGGATTCCACTTCCGGTGTTTGGTATCAGGTTCTTGATCAAGGCAATAGGAAAGGCAACTACCTCGAGGCCAGCGGTTCGAGCATGATAGTTTACTCAATTGCCAAAGCAATCAGAAAAGGATACCTTGACCAAATCTACTACCCTTCTGCTAAAAAAGGTTACGATGGGTTAATTGCCACATTTATCAAGGTAGAACCTAACGGGTTGGTCACTCTAACCAGGAATTGCCGAGGTGCAGGACTGGGCGGTGATCCATACCGGGATGGTTCTTTTGAGTATTACATCAGTGAACCAATTATTGACAACGATTTAAAAGGAGTTGGACCATTTATTATGGCTAGTGTTGAAATGGAAGAATTGAATTCAAAAGGATTATAATTTAAGTTTAAATAAGAGATGATCCCTTATTTAATATATTGGCATAAATCCATTTCAAAAATATTTTACCTTTTTTAATGATTTTATATCGTTTTGTTTGATGATTTAAATATTACTTATAGTTATATCATTATTATTAATTAGGTAACCACTTATCTTCGCGGGAAAAAACATTTTCAATCGTGTATTTCTTTGCTTCTTCATCACTTAGCTGTTTGCTCCAGGTTACCCTTTCCTTTGTTCTTGCCCCAGGGCCAAAATTCTTGTACTCAGCATAACGGGCTGTTTTCTCGTTTTCGGGATTCCTCCAATTATCCCAACCCTGTGGAAGTATATGGGCACCCAATTCACAATTCATAAAAAGGGTAGCAGCAAATGGTCGCCATGGACGACCTAGGTAAACCTGATCAATACCATCTGCTGCCGTAAGTTTACAGTTGTTGAAAATGTAACCAAATAACTTCTCCTGAACAGTTGATGCAGCAGTAATATATGAGTTCTTTTTACTATGAATATGACATCGCTCAAACCAGGCAGTTGCCGGTCCAAAAATGAAGTCGGTTGTGCCTTCTATATAACAGTTCTCATAGTATTGCCTGCTTTCCTGGTTAGCGGTTAAAAGTGTATCCTGATTCCCCAAAAATCTGCAATTTCTAAAAACTGCTTTATCGCCATCAACATGAACCGCCACGGCCTGTCCCAGTTGAGCCGCATTATTCTCAAACGTTATATTTTCTGCTGTAAAACCTACACCTTGAACCCAAATTGTATAGGTTTTGAAAGTTCCCATTTTATCAATATTGGCATGATCATCCCATGTAATAATGGTTTTTTCAACACTTTCACCGATTAAAGTCAGGTTTGTAACCCACGAAGGGATAACAATTTTCTCTTTATAAACCCCGTTTTTAATAAAAATAGTAGTTTTATCTGCCATATACGCCCTAATGGAATTTACAGCCTCCTGTATATTCCGGAAATTTCCGGTGCCATCGCGTGATACAACAATATTATACTCCTGCCCTACAATTACAAAATGCCAACAAATGAGCAGGAGTACCAGAGCTGATTTTTTCATAAAATGAAATTTTAATGCTTAAAATTATCAACCTATGTATAAATAATATTCAAATATACTTACTTTATCTTTTGCACCCTTTTTTCTATTTTCCTTTTGATTTTCTCATAGGATGGAGGTGGACCAGTCCAAACCTCTTTCCCATCAATATACAGGGCATCAGAAATGCCCCACTCATCAAGAATATTCTTATCAATAGTATTATGAGTCTCCAGGTTGATTTTACCCTCAAATTCCTTAGCTGCCCTTATCGCCCTTTCCATGGTAATATTCTGCGCCTGGCACCATCCATTCCTAAATAGCGTAACATTTACTTTATCAGTGCCTTTTAAAGGCTTCTTCTTTAATTTTAGAAATTTAGGAGGCTTAGCATTATCATTGAATGGTTTCCATAATAACCTCATAATTCCGCTCTTATCAACTACTTTGTAACCATGCCGCTTAAACCACGATGCTCTCATAAATGCCGGTATAATTAGTCCCCAGGTTACTAATCCATCAACACCAAGGTTTTTGCAATCCTCCTCTGCGGCTTTGAGCAGCTCTTTGCCCATCCCTTTTTTTCTAAAATCCCCTCTGCCCTGTTTGTGCCCATGAACCCAAATACAAAGCACTACATATAGATTTTGCCCATCAAACATTGCATGTTCAATTGGTACATATTGAATCATTCCACCAATTGTACCATTCTCATCCTGAGCCAATTTCACCCTTAAACCTTTATCTTTCATGTGGTTATACCATTTCAATTTTGCATCTCCAGCCTCTTTCATATCCTCAGACCAATCTTCAAGGCAACAGAAATACAGAGGTTCATGTTCAGGGGTGATGTCTACAATTTTCATAGGTTAATTTTTATATTTAATTTTTCAATCTCAGAACAGTAAAATTAGGAAAAACAATAAGGAAATTCCAGATAGAACAGGTAAAATTGGATTTAATATTCCTCATGTATCTAAGTTTATTCAAATATAAAATTATCTTTGTATATAAGTAAACATAATTTGTTGTTTGGTGTTCTGATATTGTACCTCTTCCATCTTCTTAATAATTCATATTAACCAGTCTAAGAGAGTTCGTTTGTAAAGTACACACTGTAAGTGAAATTTACCAAATAATTTCATTATTCATGGCTAACTTAAACTTATCAGGGAAAAGCCATTTGGTAAACAGCCTATTAAAATGTGTTACTGTATAACAAAGAAATATTTAATTTTTAAAAAAAAGTGAGGAGTAACTTCATGATTGAAAAAAAACCAACAATTTTTAAATCGCCCAACTTGAGCAAAATGCAGGTGGTAGTAATAGATGCTAAAACAAAAATATATATTGCTGCTGGAGATGACCCAATAGAGGCTAAAAGCCGCTACTTGTCAAGATTAGAATCAAGGAATAAGGTTTATTTAACGGCTCGTAAACCTGCTGCCCAGAGCCACTAGTTCTGGCAACCCATTGAAAAATTAATTTCTATTTATAACTTGTAACCCTTTTGTAAACAAAATTTACACCTGGTAGTTTATACATAAATAACTAAACTCTTTTGCCATGAGACTAAAATTACTCTTAATGCTATCAAGCTTTTTTATACTCTTTTCAGTTAAAAGTCAAACAGCTGATACAATTAAGACCAACAAAGGGAATCTGATTATTCATTTCCTTGGACATGGTACGCTTATGTTCCAGTTTAACGGCAAAATCATCCATGTTGATCCCTATTCCAAGGTTGCTGATTACACCTTGCTTCCCAAAGCCGACCTGATTTTAGTTACCCATCACCATGGCGATCATCTGGATTCCACTGCATTGGCTAACATTTACAAGGAAAGCACCAAGATTTACTGGACACAGCTTTGTTCAACCAACAGTAAATTTCAAAAACCGGCAAATGTGGTTGCAAATGGCGAAAATTTCGAGTCGATTGGTTTAGCCATATCAGCTGTACCAGCATACAATATAGTAAATAAGAGACCAAATGGAACTCCATATCATCCTCAGGGTGAAGGTGTTGGTTATATTATTAAGTTTGGCAGTAAAAGGGTTTATGTTGCGGGAGATACTGAGAATATCCCGGAAATGAGCAACTTTGGTGCAATAGATATTGCTTTCCTTCCAATGAACCTTCCTTATACAATGACTCCGGAAATGGTTTATGATGCGGTTAAAATGATTAAACCCAAAATCCTTTACCCTTACCATTTCGGAAAAACTGATACTAATATCATTAAGGATCTCTTAAAGAACAATCCCGAGGTTGAGGTTAGAATCAGGAAAATGGAGTGAAAAAGTATAAAGTGAAATGTATAAAGGATAAGGGACATTGATAAAAAGTTGCCTTACTGCGATGGCTACATTTTTTGTAACTTAATTTATACTATTAATTCATTTTTTCAACTAATCCATTAATTCATTCTACAATTAATCAATTGCCCCATCCGCTTATAATCCCCGTACAGGTTTATGTTTTTTTTGCAAAACATCGCTAAGAATTCTTATCATATCTTGACTTTTATAAACCTATATTTCTATATTTGTTTATTAATCAACTAAATCAAAATCAATGAAATATATAAAGTGGTTGCTTATTATCGTGGTTGGATTAATTGCGATAATACTAGTAGTTGCTGCATTTCTTCCAGCAGAGAAATATTTCAGCAGTTCAGTGGTGATCAACTCATCGCACAGAATACCATTCTATTTGGTTAACGATTTTAAAAACTGGGAGAAATGGTCTCCATTCCACGATAATGATTCAGCAATGGTTTCTGAGTTCTCAGGTTCCGATTCTGGTGTTGGTGCATTCTGGAAATGGACCAGTAAAGTCAATGGGAATGGGAGCATGGCAATTGTTGGTAGCATTTACAACCAGAATGTAACCTACGAGCTGGATTTTGGTTATGGTACCAAGGACTCTTCATGGTTTTTCCTGGAAAGGGTACCTGAAGGAACAAAAATTACATGGTCAACTAAAATTGTTAAGGTTGGGTACCCAATGGGAAGATTGATGTGGATGGCTTTTGGCGATATGATGGGGCAAACATTTCTAAAAGGGTTAAATAAAATGAAAGTGTATGTTGAAAGTTTACCAGCCGATTGCAAAACTGGTGAAATAACAGAGTCTTTAGTTCCAAAAAAATCGTTCATAGCTTTAACTGATTCGATTGCCACACAGGAAATCGGAAATTTTTTGGGTAGCGCTTATGGATTGATTGGCCAGTTTATTGAGAGTAACAGGTTAAAAATACAAGGTGCACCTGTGGCATTTTACAATGGCGACCCAACCCAGCCAACCTGGGTTATTACTGCTGCAATGCCCATTTTAAAGGCACCTCAAAAAACCAGCGGGAACCTGTTTATTATGAATACTGTAGATCAAAAGGTGGTTTCGGCATCCCATTTTGGGGATTACAATACATCTGCTGATACTTACTATAAACTGGAGGACTACATCAACCTGAAAGGACTTACGGTATCAGGAGTACCCTGGGAAGAATACTTAAATAGCCCTGCAACTATCAGCGATCCTTTACAATTAGAAACTAAAATCTACTTTCCTGTTAAATAAAAAAAACTTAAAACCGCTTAGCTAAGCGGTTTTTTTATTATCATTCTTATGTAATCGGGTGGCGTTTTTGGACTTGGTGTTTTAAAGTTGAACCATGAATTGATATGTTCATCAATACCAATTCCATGTATAAAATTGAACAGAGCTCTTTCTAATCCCTTGCTAAACCTATTATAATCTAAGTTTCCGGCATCAAAGTATTTAACCTCGTTGTTAGCAAACGGGAAAGGCTTATATGAAACCCGTTTTATCCCAAATTTATCTGGGTTAGTGCCCGTTTCACTATGGCATGTCATAGCATAACGATGCCAGAATCCGGATTGAATTAAATTGAATTTAAAGAGCTGTCGTACAACTTCCAGCGAATCAATAATTTCCTGTTCGGTTTGGGTTGGAAACCCGTACATAAGGTAAGCATGAACTAAAATTTTAGCATCTCTGAAATTTTTCAAAGTTAAAGCGACCTGTTCTAAAGTAACACCTTTGTTTATCATTTTAAGAATCCTGTTCGATGCCACTTCAATACCGCCTGTAACGGCAATACAACCAGATTTTGCCATCAGCTTGCACAGCTCTGAGGTATAGTTCTTTTCAAACCTGATATTTGTCCACCAGGTAAGGGTGAGTTTACGGTAAATGATTTCTTCAGATATTTTTTTAAGTAATAATGGCGGAGCAGCCTCATCCACAAAATGGAAACCTGTTTCACCTGTTTGACCTATAATAGTTTCAATATCATTAACTATTTTGCTGGCATCCTGAGTATCAAAATTTGATATATAGGGTAAAGTTGTATCGCAAAATGTGCATTTAGCCCAATAACAGCCCCTTGCAAGCTGCATCTTATTCCAGAAACCATTATTCCATAGGCTGTGCATGGGATTAGGCAACTCCATCAACGATAAATATTTCATTATATCAATGCCAGTGTAATCAGGTGCAGGCAGTGTTTTCAGAGGAACTGTCTCGTCAGAAAAATTTATTTGCTGAACCTCATCATTGCGTTTTACCATTGTCCTTAACAAAGGTGTCCTGCTATCCATTAAATAATTCATCAGTTGTAATAATGGGAGTTCACCATCATCAAAAATGATAAAATCAACATAGCTGAAAATTCTGGGATCGCTCAACTTCCTTAGTTCTGTATTGATATATCCGCCACCCAGCACAATTCTGATTTCGGGGTATCTGGTTTTGATAAATTGGCTGCAAAGCAAAGCAGAATATAGATTACCCGGGAATGGAACAGTAAATGCGACCAGAGTTGGGTTCGTTTCTAGTAGTTTTTGATCTAATAGCTTGAGCATTTTCTCATCTATCAGGTTAAGTTGACCGCTTAGCGATTTAAACATCGGATCAAAGGTAGTTAAAGATGAAGCCAGCGTCTCTGCATACCGGGTAAACTCAAAATAGGGTGATTCGTTTTCGCGAATAAAATCGGCAATATCCAAAAAGAATAATGTTGCCAGATGTTTTGCTAGATCTGCCCTACCCACTGAACCGAACCACCAATCAATATCCCTGATTTGCTTAAACCTGCCCCCTTCAGGCAAAAGGTTTCGGCTGGATATTCTATTTCCAAGGGTTAGATTTTTCCCCCTTATGAATTCTTTTACTTTATCTACAAGCTGAAGATATTCGTCCTTCCTATTGATAAATTCTTTCCCGGTTTTAGACAAACTTTTCCTATTGGATACTTTTTCAAAAACAGCCCCGAGGAAATCCGAAGAATAAATATGCTCAATCAGATCAATGCTTAAATCATACTGATGTACGATAAACCCTTTGGATTTTAGGAATGCTGAAAGATACATTGAAGCAGGGTAAGGTGCATTCAGCTGTGTAAGCGGTGGGGTAACTATGAGTAAATCGCTTTTTTTCAAATTCCTGATAAATCTGTTTTAATAAAATAAGAATTGCAACTTCTTTTTTACAACCATTTAATTTTACTCAGCTCTCCCCTCTTCCGCATAGAAACTGGTACAATAACACCATTTTTCAGCTTAAGCAGGGGGTTGGGGAACCGGTGAAAGCTTTGAACAAAATTTTTATTTACAAGATGAGATTGATGGCAACGAATAAACCCCAAAGGGGTTAAAAGCTCATCATAATCCTTAAGTGTTTTGGAAACCAGTATTTCCTGCAAGTTGACAGTAAAAAATTTTGTGCAATTATTTAAGGATTCACACCTTACAATATCCTTTGTTTCAACTATATAAATGTTATCTATTGTCTTAAGAACCAGTTTATTGGATTCCATTTCGTTAGCTTCCATATTAGCCATCAGCAGGTTAACCCTCCTGTTTGTTTCTTCTACATTAATCTTAGATGTTAATTTGTCAACAGCTTTGATCAGATCAGAGGGATCAATGGGTTTTAAAAGGTAATCGAGGGCGCTAAATTTGAAAGCCTTGATGGCAAACTCTTCATAAGCGGTGATGATAAAAAAGTAGAAATCAATTTTCTGAAATCGTTTAAGTAAATCAAAACCCGTCCCATCGGGCATTTTAATATCAAGAAAAACCACTTCAGGTTTCAGGTGATTAATAATATGGTATCCGGTTTCAATACTATTTGCCTGGCCAACCAGCTTAATTGTGGGGCAATGGATTGCAAGCATTTTTGTGAGCGAATCCCTTACCCTGGGTTCATCGTCGATAATTACTGCTGTAAACATTTTATTTTATAGGTAATATTAATCTGATAACCATGCCCTTTTTATCGCCTATCGATCCAGATAAATGGTCAATGGATAATTGAACATTCTGGCCCGTGGCCCTTTTTAACTTATTAATTCTATCTAATACATTGTCTTTGGTTTGCTCAAAGTAATGCTCAACTGATTTTATGACAACTTTGGTATCAATTTTAAAATCAAAACATACATCTTCAATCTCTATGAGAATATCGTTATGTATTTTTTTAAAAATGATATTCAACTCACCATTGTTTGAAAACCTGATAAAACCATGCTCTGCGATATTATTAATAAATGGTTGAATCAGCATTGGCGGAACCAGAACCAGGTCAGGTGCTATCTGGGTATCAACATCCACAGAATGCTTAAACCTACCCTCAAACCTGATGCTTTGCATTTCTAGAAAGAGCCTGGTAAATGTTATTTCCTTGTCAAGCGTAACCATCATTGTCCTGGAATTTTCCAGGGATAAGCGGATTAACCTGGATAAACCTGAAAGGTAAGTGCTGGCATTTTGAGTTTCGGTGGTGAGGATATAGTTCTGGATTGCGGTTAACGAGTTGAAAATAAAATGCGGGTTGAGTTGAAGAATCAGATTCTTGTACTCCAATTCTGCTTTGAGTTTTGATAATTTATTAATTCTATAAATAAGATAAATTGAGGAAAATATTAGCAGCACTATAATAGTATAAAAAATAATTACGTTCATGTTGACTTATATTTCCAATTATCAATTCGGTTTGCGATTTACGATTAACAATTTAAGAATATACGAATGAGTTGTTGACAAAAATCTGAAATCAAAAATCGTTAATCTTAGTTCTTAAATCATTATGTAAACAAAAAACCCCTCAATAATAAGGGGTTTTTTTATAATTACCTGTTTTTTTCTGAAAATTCTCGTCCGGCATGGAGGGCCTTTAGATTGGCATTTACAATATCCTGCCCTTTTCTCCAAAAGAGTTCCTTAATTCCCTCTTCAAGCATGTTTAACGGAATATCAATAAATGGTGATGCTGCGCCTAGCATAACAATGTTGGATGAACGGGAGGAACCGGCCTGCTTGGCTATTGCATCAGCATCAATCAGGATATGGTTTTTCACCCCCTGGATTTGTTTAATCAAATCCTCTGTTGAAGGGTAATTGGGAATATTAATAAATGGTTGGGTGTTTGTAACCAGCCATCCACTCTTAAAAAGAAACGGTAAATAACGCAATCCTTCCATTGGTTCAACGGAGAGGATCAGATCAGCTTTCCCTTTCGGGATAAGATCTGAGGCAATAGGTTTATCTGAAATCCTGAGGTGTGATTGCACATCGCCTCCCCGCTGGCTCATCCCATGGACTTCGGACTGTTTTATGTAGAGGTTGCTTTTAAGGGCAGCCAAACCAATTGCAGCAGCAATTGATAGGATTCCCTGCCCGCCAACTCCTGCAAGTATTATATCGGTTTTCATAGCTTTCAGTTATAATAATTTTATAGGTTGAACTACTCTACATCCTGTTTCTCAGATTTTTTCCTTCTGGCAAAGGTCTGAATACACTCACGCTGAGGAATGATTACAGATAAACCCCGGTATTCAAGCTCTTCTCGTATTATTTTCATATTCTCCTGATGGTACTTTTTTAAAGGGGTGATCACCTTGATATGATCAGGGTGAACCCCAATTCCCTTACAGATTTGATCTAAACGACCGGTTGCAGATGAAGTTTGACCACCGGTCATTCCGGTAGTTGAATTATCAGAAATGATAATGGTAATCGGGGTATTCTCCACAACGCAATCGAGCAAACCGGTCATCCCACTGTGGGTAAAGGTTGAATCGCCAATAACTGCTACAGCAGGGAATAACCCGGCATCTGAGGCTCCTTTGGCCATGGTAATTGAGGCCCCCATATCAACACAAGAGTTAACGGCATTAAACGGTGGAAGGGCGGCTAACGTGTAGCATCCGATATCCGAAAATACCCGACCTGGGCCATACTCTTTCAACACTTCATTCAGATCTTCAAATACATCCCTATGCCCGCACCCCTGGCAAAGTGATGGCGGTCTGCTGGTTACAAGTATTGGTACATCTTCTCCTTCATCAATTGAAATACCAAGAGCTTTGGCAACATTGTTTGGATTCAGTTCACCATCTCTGGGTAATGTACCATCAAGTCGGCCATGAACAGGTTTACCAACATTAAGGAATCCTTTAATCATCTCCTCAATTATTGGGTAACCATCTTCAAGAACTAGTATCTCATCACATGAATTATAAAGGTGTTCCAGCTTTTTTCTGGGCAAAGGATATTGGCTTAGCTTGAGAACAGGGTACGGTACATTACCATTTTCAAAATTCTCAAACAGGTAGTTATAAGCCAAGCCAGCAGCAATGATACCTAATTTCCTGTTGGGGCCATCAATCAGCTGATTATAAGTTGAACTTTCAGATTCCAGCTCCATGGCAGGTTGAGTGGCAAGAAGCTTCTTATAGTTTTTGCGGGCAATTGAGGGCAGTAGAACAAACTGACAGGAATCAGATGGCAACCTGAGATCGTTCTGTTTTTTCACGGGTAATCTTTTAACATCGGCCCTTGAGTGTGCCATTCTGGTGGTAATGCGAAGCATAACCGGGACATTCATCTTCTCGGAAAGCTCAAATCCATGGTAGGCCATCTCGTAAGCCTCCTGCTGATTGGATGGTTCAAGAACAGGGATCATGGCAAATTTCGCATAGAACCTTGAATCCTGTTCGTTTTGAGAAGAGTGCATTGAAGGATCGTCGGCTGAGACTACAATTAATCCACCATTAACTCCAGTAATTGATGCATTTAGAAATGCATCGGCGGCAACATTAAGGCCAACATGCTTGAAGCAGACCATCGCCCTTTTGCCTGCATACGACATTCCCAGAGCTGATTCCATGGCAGTCTTCTCATTTGCCGACCACATCCGGTGAATGTTCAGTTCAGCTGCCTGTTTAGAGCCCTGAACGAACTCCATAATCTCAGTAGAGGGAGTTCCCGGATAAGCATAAATACCCGAAAGCCCTCCATCTATAGCTCCCTGAGCTATTGCCTCATCCCCAAGTAATAAAAGTTTCTCCATATATTATTCTGATTTTTGCTTTGATTAATGATATTGATAAATTAAAGAACGTTTAGTAACTGATAAAATCTCATAAGCCACCAAACCGCTTTAAATATCCTACATTTTGTGCAACATTGTGTAAATAATATATGTAAAGTGTACACATTAATTACTTGATTTGCTTTAGATTAAAGTTTTTAAGTATTTCCGTTAAATGAATGCAATATTTAAAGCAAAAATATCAAAGTTTTTGAAATACTCAACCAGAATTTATTGATTCGTTGATAAATTGTAATTAGCAAAATTTAAAGTTCTTTAATTATAAAATTCAAAATTTTGATATCAACTAATTAATGTTACAACAAATTTTCTTGATCCCCCATAATTTCTAAACTCGCAAAGGTAAATACCCTGCCAAATCCCCAAATTTAACCTGCCATCGGTAATTGGAATAGTAAGTGATTGTCCCAAAATCGAAGATTTAATGTGAGCAGGCATATCATCATCTCCCTCACTATTATGCTGGTACCAGGGTTGACCCTCTGGAATCAACCTTGAGAATATAGTTTCAAAATCCTGGCGAACAGTAGGGTCTGCATTCTCATTTAATGTTATCGCTGCAGAAGTGTGTTTAATAAAAATATTCAACAATCCCTTTTCAGGTAATGTTGGAAGACTTTTCAAAATTACATTCGTAATCAGATGATAACCTTTTGGGTACTGTGGTAATGAAAACTCAAGCTGTTCAACCATATTATTTGATTATGTTCCCCCCGTTTAAGTGAATAAAAATAAAAACAAAACGAAACAATTACTAAATTCGAAACAATTTTTCTGGCAATCACCTGTTTTTTATAGTCAATACTACTTAATGTATGATTTTTAAGAGGCTATCTATATATCTAATTATATTTTTAAGTATTCTCAAGCTGAACCTTTTCTCGCAGGAAACCGGCAGTATATATGGTATTGTTAAAGATTCTTCTGATGCTCCGATTGAACTGGTAACAATAGTTGTTGAAGGAATCGAGATTGGAACTTCAACCGATGAAAATGGCCGGTTCCGGCTAACAATTCCCGCGAAAAAGAATGTCAGAATTCGTTTTACATGTGTTGGTTATATTGATCATTCCCTGGTTGTTAAACTCGAAAATTCAGAAATAAAAGAACTTTTAGTAACCCTGGAACACAGCTACCGGAATATAGATGAAGTTACAATAACGAGCTCACATAAAAGGTACAGCAATATTGAAAAAATTGAGGTTAAAGATATCAAGTTTCTCCCGGATGTATCGGGGAACTTCGAATCGTTGCTAAAATCTCTCCCGGGAGTCAGCTCCTCCAATGAGCTGAGTGCACAATACTCAGTAAGAGGTGGCAATTTTGATGAAAATCTGGTTTATGTAAATGATATAGAAATATATAGGCCATTCCTTGTCCGATCAGGCCAGCAGGAAGGGTTAAGCTTTATCAACCCCGATATGGTTTCAGGGGTTGAATTTTCAGCTGGTGGTTTCAATACCGAGTTTGGCGATAAGATGTCGTCGGTGCTTAATGTACATTATCGTAAACCAACCAGATATGCTGCCAATGTTGGTTTGAGTTTACTAGGATCGAATATAACCATAGAAGGGCTTGGAAAAAACAAAAAACTCTCTGCAATAGCAGGTTTCAGGTATAAAACATCGGAATACTTACTTAATACGCTCGATATTAGCGGCGATTACAAACCATCCTACCTGGATTTTCAAACATTGATCAGCTATTCTTTTTCGCAAAAATTCAATTTATCATTGTTGGGCAGCTATTCAACAAATCGTTACCGGTTTGTGCCGGATGTAAGGGAGACAAAATTTGGTACATTTAACAATGCTTTGCTTTTGAAGGTGTATTACGAAGGTCAGGAAGTTAACCTGTTTGAAACGGGAGTTGGCGCTATCACTGCAGAATACAGGCCGCTGGAAAACCTTCAGGTAAAATTCATTGCCAGTAGCTATATTTCCAATGAGCGAGAGACATTTGATATTTTGGGACAATACCTTCTAAATGAACTTGACAACACAATAGGTTCAAGTACCTATGGCGATAGCCTTATAAATGTTGGGATTGGTGGGTTCTTAAATCATGCCAGGAACTACCTTTATGCCAATGTTTACTCATTTGAAAATTTAGGAGTCTGGTCGTTAAACTCTAACCGGATAAAATGGGGGCTAAAATATCAAACCGAAAAAATTCATGATCAGATAAATGAATGGGATTTAATTGATTCTTCGGGGTATTCCATCCCTTACAATGGGAATGATTTAACCCTCTCCTACTCATTAAAAGCCTTTTCAAAGCTAAATTCATCAAGAATTTTAGGTTACCTGCAGGATGAAGTTAAATTCTCAACCATCCGGTTTAACTATGTGGCAACTGTTGGTTCACGGATCTCCTACTGGAATTTCAATAATGAGCTTCTTTTCAGCCCAAGGATTTCAATATCAATACTACCTAACTGGCAGAATAGTTTATCCTTTCATATTTCAGGAGGGTACTATTACCAACCTCCATTTTATAAGGAATTGCGTTTAAAAAACGGGGTGGTTAACAAGGGTATTAACTCCCAAAGATCAATTCACCTAGTTGCTGGTTCCGATTACATATTTAAAGCCTGGGACAGGCCTTTTAAACTTTCAGCTGAGATTTACTATAAATGGTTAAACAATCTTATCCCCTATAAAATTGACAATGTACAGATTAGGTATTCCGGTGAAAATCAGGCCAAAGGATATGCCACAGGTATTGATGTTAAACTGAACGGTGAACTTGTGGAAGATGCGGAATCATGGTTAAGCCTTTCCGTGCTTAAAACAAGCGAAAATATAACAAATGATCACTATACCAACCAGAACGAGAAAATTATTTACCCGGGCTACTATCCTCGCCCAACTGATCAACGCTTTAACCTTGGCCTTTTTTTTCAGGATTATTTTCCTGGTAACCCTACATACAGGGTTCATCTTAGCGCCCACTATGGAACAGGCCTTCCATTTGGCATTCCAAAATCAGAGAGGTACGATCTGATTTCCCGTATGCCTTCGTATAAACGGATTGACATTGGTTTCTCCAAGGTTTTAAAAGATGACAAACGAAATGGGGGTAACTCGTTAAACAGCTTGAGATGGCTCAAAGGTTTTTGGGTTAGCGCAGAAGTTTTTAACCTCCTTAACTTTAATAACACCATATCCTACCTTTGGGTACAAACTGTTCAGAATCAGGATAATCAATCCGGATTATATGCAGTTCCCAACTACCTTACAGCGAGAAGGATCAATATTAAGATTACCGCTAAATTTTAGGAAACTTTAAGCTTTGTATTAAAAAAGCCTTGGATGATCCTGGTTAAACTTGTGAAGTACCTGAGAAATTACTGCTTCACGTAAAAATTTTGATTTGTTATTAATTTTATAACGCTTACAGTAAATGTTGATGGCCTCAAGTTCCGATGTATTGAAAAGAACCTCTTTCCGGTGAATCCTTTTAAGGTTGTCGCATTTAAAGCCTGGTCGTCTGTACATTTTTAAAAGAGGGTTGAAAATGATTTACAAAGAAAATATTTTGAATTTGCAACAAACGCCAGTCCCCCGTTAAAGAACTTAACAATTTCATGAAAGTTTTTAACAATTTCACACCCTTGTTTGTAAGCAGTTGATTTTTAGATCATAAAATAAGTTGACAGAATTTTGAATTATCCGGTTATTATCATATTGCCAATTATTAGTATCTTTCATCAGCAATTTTTTAAGCTATCAAATGAAAGAACCTGAAATTAATAAAGCAGATCAGGATATTTTAAAAGTTGTACAACCACCTCTTAGCGATGGGCTGTGGACATGGGATTTAGCAAGTAATTTGTTTGAATTAAATGATCAGAGTTTTCGTAATACTGAGTACAAATCAAGTGATTTTAATAATAACATCTATAATGTAATCGAGATTGTTCATTCCGATGATAAAGAGAAGGTATTAAGGGCTATAGAGTTGCTAACCACCGGAAAAACTGCTAAGGAAGAAATCGAATTCCGGTTAAAAACTAAAGGGAATGAATGGAAATGGTATCTGGGAAGGGCACAAGTATCCCAAAGGGATAATAAAGGGAAAGCAACCAGGCTGGTGGGATTTGTAATTGACATTACACCATATAAGAGTTCAGAGCAAGCTCAGGAGATTTATAATCGTAAACTTGTTGCTTTGGCCCAGTCTGCAACCGATTTGGTTGGTTTACCATTAACAGAAAGTATTTACCACTACCTAGGAACCTGTATGGAAAAACATGTTCCTGGTGCAGTTTATGTTGTGGCTTCTAACGATCAAGGTAAGTCTGTTTTAAATGTTGAAGGAATTTACGGTCTGGATGTAAAAACCTGGTCAAAAACACTTGAAACCTTAGGCTGGAATCCGGTTGGCCGAAGATTCCCGGTTGCAGAAAATATCATCGAAGAATATGTCACCAATAAGCTGATCAAAATTCCTAAAACCCTTTACGAATTTGCCGATGGCAATATTTCATCCATAGCTGCAAAATCTATCGAAAGGTTGATCAACCTGAAGGAGATGATGGTTGTTGGCATGATCTATAACTCCATTTGTTATGGTGCAATTCTGATTATAATAAATAAAGATTCAGAAAATATTGATTACTCGCTCATCGAGGGAATAGTTTACCAGGC
>CAZKHG010000048.1:0-25484 GCA_964552655.1 uncultured Rikenellaceae bacterium | reverse complement strand
CCCGAACATCGTTGAATTTTTCTGCAGCCTTTTTGTAAATCTCAACCTTCTTGGCAGCATCACCAATCAGGCCAGCAGCGTAAAGCATTTCTTCTACGTTTAGGTTGTCGTAAGCATTGTTCTCAACCATGTATTTTAGGGTATCATCTGAATAGCCGATATTATCAACATCAGCCACCATTTTGGAACGACGTAGTTCTGGTAGAATTTTTTCTGCAAGTACCAAATAAACCTTTGAAAGGTTTTTTATCTCTTTTTCGCGGACAACTGGATCAGAATACATAGATAGAACGCGAAGAATCAGCTCTTTATCCTGGATTTGGGAACCTTCAACCAAAGTCTTAAAACCATCCCAATCTTCAGCTGTTGCCTGTGATTTAACATAATCGGATGATTTTTTGTCAACTTTTGCTTTCTTGAAGATATCGCCCAGCCATTTTTCGGTGTTTTTACCACGTTCCTTGGAAAGTTTATCGTTCATGTCTTCAGGGCCATCTGGTGAAGCGTAGGATGAGACGTTTATCCCTTTTAAGGCTTTATTTTTTGCTACAATTGTCTGAGCAACAAAGTCCTGAAGGGCTTTAATTTCATCTTTAGTAAGTTCAGATTTACGGATATCTGATTTCTGGATCACAAAGTTGATCTGGGCTTCTTTCTTATCGGGGGTAACCCTTACGAATTTATCGCCCATAAATGTTGGTTTTGGGTCAATGGCAACCAATTTGTAAGTGGCAAGAATGCCAGGGCCTAGTTTATATGGGGCGTCAAATGGAATCTTTTTGTCCTTGTAAGAGATCACAAAGCGGAGTTCCAGCTCTGATTTGAACATCTCGTCTTTATAGTCGAATTCGATGTCGTGTTTAAAGGATCCACCAGCCTCATAGTTGATAACCTGGTTATTTGCCTGAACATCTTCTCCTTGTAGGGTTTTTACGGGAAGAGTTAGTTCACCACCTTCATATTTTAATACAGGGGTTACATCGACAGTCGCTTTTTTATTAAAGTACTTTCCAGGAATAGTTCCTTCTATTGTTCCTTTAACTTTATTGCCATGTACTTCTAATGGGTTAGGAGTTACCTTAAAACTTGTACCAGCCGGGAGCTCTTTCATTTTGTCAACTCCACCGCAACCGCTTAAAAGCAAAGCTGCTATACCAACGAAAGCTAAGTGTTTGAACCTGATTTTTTTCATATCAATAAGTATTTGTTTGGTTTTTCAATTTTTAACTTCAACTCTACAAACTTAATACAGTTTTGCTGAAAAAAAAAAAGATAATCATTAAAAAAAGATTAATAATCTTAAAATATGATACGATTAACCCCTTTTGGGTACTGATTATCAAAAATTGCACTCTTCAACTTGTAGTAATCATCACATTTTGAAACAAAATCGATGTTAGAGGTGTCAATTACCAGAAATGTGAACTCCGGGTGCTGTTTAAAGAAATCAAAGTAACCCTGCTGGATTCCTTCAAGGTATTCGGCGGTGATAGTTTGTTCATAATCCCGACCCCTTTTGTGAATATTTTCTAAGAGTTTATCAGTGGGCAGATGAAGGAAAACGTAGAGATCGGGTTTAGGAATGGAATTGTAAATTATTTCAAATATCTGGCGGTACAAATTGTATTCATCTTCGCTTAGGGTATTGCGGGCGAATATCAGGGATTTCATAAAGAAGTAGTCTGCAACGATCAGGGATTCAAATAACGATAACGATCTTAGGTCATCGTTCAGCTGCTTATACCTCTCTGCCAAAAACGAGAGTTCAAGCGGGAAGCTGTACCGCTCGGGGTTACCGTAAAATTTAGGAAGGAAGGGGTTATCGGCAAATCGCTCCAAAACCAGCTTGGCGTTCAGCTCTTTTGAAAGCATGGTTGCAAGCGTGGTTTTTCCGGCGCCAATATTCCCCTCAATTACAAGGTATTGCATTAATTGTGTTTGTGATTGTATCAGTTTTAAAGATAATCAATTTGCAAAAACAAAAAATCTAAATGCAAAAAAAGGAGCTGAGAAACATCAACTCCTTTGTAAAATACGGAAAATAAAACTATTACTTTATTTCAACCCCCATGTTATAGAGGATAAACGAGTAGATATCTGTCATCTCTTCGATTTGCATTGATGTCGGCGTTCCTGCTCCATGTCCCGCGCGGGTTTGAATTCTTATCAATGCCGGGTTTTTGCCTCTGCGCTGCATTTCCTGAACAGTGGCTATGTATTTGAATGAATGGGCTGGAACAACCCGATCGTCGTGATCGGCTGTAGTAACAAGGATGGCAGGGTATCGCGCTTTAGAAACGTTGTGAATGGGTGAGTAGCGGTAAAGGTTCAGGAACTGAACTGAATCCTCGCTTGAGCCATAATCGTTAACCCAAGCCCATCCGATTGTAAACTTATGGAATCGGAGCATATCCATCACACCAACCTCGGGGATTGCCACTTTAAAAAGATCCGGCCGTTGGTTTACAACAGCGCCAATTAGTAATCCACCGTTTGATCCACCTTGGATGGCTAACTTTTTGGATGAAGTATATTTTTGGTTGATCAGGTACTCTGCACCGGCAATGAAATCGTCAAAAACATTCTGTTTGTTCAGTTTTGTTCCGGCACGATACCAGTTTTCGCCATACTCGCCGCCTCCGCGTATATTGGCAACGGCATAAATTCCACCATTCTCCAACCAGAATAACCGGCTTATGCTAAAACCGGGTTGCAGGCTGATGTTGAAACCACCATACCCGTAAAGTAGTGTGGGGTTTTCACCATTTAGCTCAATGCCTTTTTTATGAACAATAAACATTGGGATTCTGGTTCCATCCTTGCTTTCATAAAATACTTGTTTTGTTTCGTATCCATCGAAATTGAAATTAATGGAAGGCCGGAAGAACTCAACCGATTTATTGGTTGTTGCATTGTATTTGTAAACAACTGATGGAATTGTAAAAGAGGTAAAGGAGTAAAAACCGATGCTGTCCTTAAAATCGCCATTCATGCCGCTAAAAGTACCCAGGGTTGGGAAATCAATCTGATTCACCTTTTCACCTTCCAGAGAATAAACCTCGACCTTACTTTTTGCATCTTCGATGTAGTTGGCAATAACTTTCCCTCCAACCAGTTCACAACTTTGAAGTACATCTTTTTTCTCAGGGATTATATCCCTCCAGTTACCAACATCCAGGGTATTTATGTTGATTTTTATCAGTTTATACTTTGGGGCTTTGTAGTTGGTGTGAACAATCAGGTAATCGTTAACATGATCGATTACATTGTACTCGTACTCAAAGCTGGTGGTGAGCTGAACGAAATCATCCTTACGGGTTAGGTTTTTGATATAAATGGAATTTCCATAGGTTGATTCAGACTCGGAAATAATAAGGTATTTCTCATCTTTTGTGACCTGGGCTACGTAGTTGCGCAACGGAAAGTTATTGTTGGAGAAGTAGAGCACATCTTCACTCTGATCAGTCCCCAGCTTATGATAATATACCTTATGGAATTGGTTCATGTTGGAGAGTTCAGTTCCACCTTTTGGTTCGCCATACCGGCTATAAAAGAAACCATCCTTGAACCAGGCAATACCTGAAAATTTCACCCATTTGATATCATCGGCCAGCTCTTTTTTGGAATCTATTTCCATTACCTTGATCCTGTTCCAGTCCGAACCGCCATCGGCAATGGCGTAAGCCAGGTATTTGCCATTGTGTGAAACACTTAGCCTTGATAAGGCAATTGTTCCATCAGTACTGAAAGTGTTAGGATCTAGCAGCAGTTGTGGTTCCGCTTTTAAGGAACTCTGCATGTAAAGGACGCTTTGATTTTGTAAGCCCTCCTTCTTGAAAAAGAAGTACTTTCCGCCTTCTTTAAAGGGAGGTGTCATAGATGTGTAGTTCCAGATTTCTGAAAGCCTCTCTTTAATTTTTGGACGGTATGGTATTTTATTCAGATATTCATTTGTGACATCATTCTGTGCTTTAACCCAATCTGCAACCTCAGGGGATTTGTCATCTTCCAGCCAACGATAAGGATCGCTTACTTTTTTCCCAAAATAGGTATCAACCGTGTCAACCTTTTTTGTGATGGGGTATTTTACCTTATTCATATTACACGATGAAGCCAAAAGCATGATTGCTGCTAAAGATATTACTACTAAATGTTTCATAGTATTTTGATTTCAAATTAAGTAAAGATCAGTTACAAAAATACAATAATGTTTTTAATAAACATGGTTTCTATTTGGAATGATTTTAATTGTTTTAGCATTATGCGATGTGGCGCATTTAAAATCAGGTGTTTGGGCAAAATGCATGGTCGAAACCAATGAAACAAAAGAGGGAGCAATGCCCCCTCGAATTTGATCATTTAGTTTCTATTGATTTTCAGGTTTTGGTTCGTGTTCCTTTCTTGGAGGTTTTGGGAGGAGGGCTTTTCTTGAAAGTTTCAACTTGCCTGTTCTCCGATCAATCTCAATTAGTTTAACCTCAACCATATCTCCCTCTTTAAGAACATCTTCTACTTTCTCAACTCGCTTCCAGTCAATCTCTGAGATATGCAAAAGTCCGTCTTTTCCGGGAAGGATTTCTACGAAAGCGCCAAATGCGAGAATTGATTTAACCTTGCCTTTATAGATTTCTCCTACTTCCGGAACTGCAACAATCCCTTTAATCCAGGCTTTGGCTTTATCGCGTGACTCACCATTATCCGCAAAAATGTAAATGATACCATGATCATCAACTTCTTCAATGTTAATGGTAGCGCCGGTTTGGCGTTGAATCTCCTGAATCACTTTTCCACCCGGGCCTATAACTGCACCAATGAAATCACGTGGTATATCAAACATCTCGATACGCGGTGCATGAGGTTTAAGGTCGGGACGGGGTTCCGAAATGGTTTCCATCATCTTGCCAAGAATGTGCATTCTCCCATCGTGGGCTTGTTTTAACGCTTTAGCCAGCACATCGTAAGGTAATCCGTCAACCTTAATATCCATTTGGGTGGCGGTAATTCCGTCAACAGTTCCGGCTACTTTAAAATCCATATCGCCTAAATGGTCCTCATCGCCCAGAATATCAGAAAGTACGGCATATCTTGTACTGCCCTTTTCGGTAATCAGGCCCATTGCTATACCAGAAACCGGTTTTTTAATTTTAATCCCTGCATCCATCAACGCTAATGTTCCTGCACAAACAGTAGCCATGGAAGATGATCCGTTTGATTCAAGTATATCGCTTACAACTCTTATGGCATATGGGTTTTCCTGACCATTTGGAATGATATTTTTCAGTGCGCGGTGGGCAAGGTTTCCATGCCCGATCTCCCTGCGGCTTGTCCCACGAGCAGGCTTAGCTTCACCAGTAGAAAATGGTGGGAAATTGTAGTGAAGAGTGAATTTTTCTGTGCCCTGAACCAATACCTCATCAATAATTTTTTCATCCATCTTGGTTCCAAGTGTCACAGTAGTGAGCGATTGGGTTTCACCTCTGGTGAAAAGTGCTGAGCCGTGTGCCATAGGCAAAAAGTCAACCTCGCTGGTAATAGGCCTGATCTGATCGGTTTTACGACCATCAAGCCGGATGCCATCGTTCAGAATCATATTGCGCATGGCTTCCTTCTCAACGGCGTGATAATACCGGTTGACCATAATAGTTTTTGCCTCACGTTCCTCTTCAGGGATGGTTTCAAAAAACTCCAGTTTGATGGCTTCGAAAGCAGCAGATCTTTCATGTTTTGATAAAACAGATTTGGCAACCTGGTAAACGCGGTTGTAACAAAACTCATGAACTTTGGCTTTCAGCTCGTCATCGTTGGTTTCATGGCAATAGGTACGTTTGATAATATTCAGCTCCTTTGCAAGTTCCATTTGAGCCGTACAATGTTTTTTAATTGCATCATGTGCAAACTTTATGGCATCAAGCATAACACTTTCCGAAACCTCTTTCAGTTCGCCTTCGACCATGAGAATGTTATCGTAGGTTGCACCAACAATCATATCCAGATCGGCATTTGCCAATTCGTTAAAAGTTGGGTTTATTATGAATTTACCATCAATTCTGGCTACCCTTACCTCTGAGATTGGGCCATGGAAAGGAACATCTGAAACAGCCAGTGCTGCTGATGCTGCCAAGCCGGCAAGGGAATCGGGCATAATATCCTTCTCTGCAGATATTAAGTTGATGGTTACAAATGTTTCTGCGTGGTAATCTTCCGGAAATAGCGGACGAAGAGCACGGTCAATCAGGCGGGAAACCAGGATTTCTGAATCGGAAGGCTTTGCTTCTCTTTTCATAAAACCACCTGGGAATCTGCCACTTGCGGCATATTTTTCTTTGTACTCAACACTAAGGGGCATGAAATCAACGTCTTCCTTAGCTTCTTTTGCGCTTACCACGGTGGCAAGCAGCATGGTTTTACCCATTCTTAACAGAATCGAACCATCGGCTTGCTTGGCAAGTTTACCGGTTTCCAGGGTGATGGTTCTCCCATCGCCCAGTTCGATTGTTTTTTGAACAACATTAAACATACTTTTTTGCTTAAAAATTTACATCTATTTATACTAACAACATTAGGTACTATTTGTTTTCAAACAGAAAATCAGAGGATTGTTAAGCTCCTCTGATCATCAGTTTCTTAAAGACAAGAAAAGGCAATCCGAAAATTGCCTTTCCTTTTTTTACTTTCTTAAATTCAGCGCTTTTACTACTGAACGATACCTTTCGATATCGCGATCTTTCAGGTAGTCGAGTAACCTTCTCCGTTTACCCACCAATTTTAACAAAGCTCGCTGGGTCCCATAATCTTTTCTGTGAGTCTTCAAATGCTCTGTTAGGTGGTTAATACGGTAGGAAAATAACGCAATCTGGCCCTCAGGGGAACCAGTGTCGGTATTAGACTTCCCGTACTCAGTAAAAATCTCCTGTTTCTTTTCTGCTGTCAAATAATTCATAACACTGATAATTAGTGGGTAGATAAAGGCTTATTTTGAGGCGCAAAGATATAAGCTTTTTTTAATAATTATTCCAATCGCAATAATTTTTTATTTGCTGAACGGCAAAGCCTTGATCCCATTAATCTGTATAAAAGATTAGAGTTTTAGGAGTTGATCTTTTATAATTTCCAGGTTGATTTCAATTGGGTTGGGAGTATATTTTAAGTCTTGTTTCGCTTTATTAATATTTAATGAGGTATTGAGTGGTCGGATTGCCGGCTCGGCAAGTTCTTTTGTTGTTACAGGAATTAAAAGCGATGATTTTAAATCGAATACTTTGGATGTAAGTACTGCAAAATCTGAAACAGATATAGCGGTTTGCCCGGCAATATTATATATGCCAGAAGTTTTGTTTTCAATGATTTGAGCAATGGCTTGAACCAAATCCCCAACATAGGTAGGTGTTCGAATCTGATCAAATGGAACCTTAAAAAATTTATCCTGTTTTAGGTTTTCAAAGATTCGAATTACAATGTTCTTTCTGGTTAGTTTTGATGCAAACCCATAAACAAGTGATGTCCTGATTATTGCAGCATTTATGCCTGCATTTATAATGATTTTTTCGGCATCAAGTTTTGATACTCCATAGTAGTTCACCGGGCAGGGAACATCATCCTCGGTGTAATTCCCTTTTTTCCCGTCAAAAATCAGATCGGTGGATAAAAAAACCAGGTGTACCCCATAGTCCTTACAGGCTGCTGTTAGCCTTGCTGTAACATCAACGTTTAACCTCTGTGCGGCAAACTGATCAACCTCACAGGCATCTGGGCTGCCAATTGCTGCGCAATGTACCAAAACATCAGGTTTCAGGGTTTCAATAAGCTTGTTAATATCTGCATATACCAGATCAACTGTAAATGTATTGATATTCTTTTTGGGGATAACATGTTTCCGCGATGTTGCAGTTATCTGATAAGTTTCTTTTGCCGAAAGATTTTCAATCAGTTTTTGTGCGATAAGGCCGTTAGCACCTGTTATTAGTACTTTCATATTATTAAACGTAGAAAAATTTGTATAAAGATATATTTTTTTATTTACCTGCAATCTGCTGTCTTGATTAGTAGCCTTGCTCCCAGGTGGCAATACAGGCATTTCTTAAGATCACAGTAATTTGTTTTAAGTTGAACCATTGCCTGAGAGTCAAACGCAGTATATGCTTCTACCCCTAGTTTTTCAAAGCCTTTGGTTATGCTATTTTTCTCAGGTTTTAGAGATTCAAGCAGCTTAATGGCTTTCTCCTGAACCAGCTGATCCTTCCGGGTGGATCCATAAGCAAATATGAAAGGGATAATGGTATTAAGTGTTATAATCTGGATGGTCTCTTTCCCTAGAGACTTAACCTTTTTCGGTGATGCTTTAGAAAATGTGTAATGAGTATCCCAGAATTCCGATGCTTTTACAGAAAGCAGCGTGTTAATTTGCTCAACATTAGATGTTTCAACTATTCTGGAAAAAAGAGATGAAGATTTATAAATCAGGTTGGCGAATTGGGCAATTCTGATGGTGGGAAATGTTGAAGGTCTCATCCTTAGGTATTTCCATGTTTCTTTGTCAATTGGTTGAAGGTTATATTTTTTACTTAAAAATCTGTATTCATTAATTAGCTTTTGAATATAATTTTCATCGGAATTGATGTTACTCAAAAAACCAGCCTGTCCAAAAAGAATTGCTTCGATTTGTAAAAGGTTATCTTTTTGTTTTGCAAATACTTTTAGGGGCGTTGATCTTGAAAGAAGTTCAAAGGGCAGCGTGTTAACAACCAGCCCAAAACTTCTGGAAATGGATCTGTAAAAGGCTTCCTCCCAACTACCGGAGGTTTGAACTACAAGGTTAAGAACTTCTTTGCTTTTATGTTCTAACCGTTCTACCGATAATCTTTCCAGCCAGCTCCTAAGGAATACTGAATCGAAACCGCCGATTTTATCAGCACACGGAATCCATTTCCCGCTACCTAAAAGGGTGAGTAAGTTCCACTCAAGGGCATCAGGAAAATCAATAACCAGGGTATTTATTTCATAACCCTTTGTATTAATTGCAGGCTTATCGTATTTTACAACTACATGTAAGATAACGTTATCGTAGGCGTGATCCAAGTTGTGGCCATGATTGAACCAATCCGATGAGTTAAAGTGAATTTCAATATTCCCAGCCCAGATCGTATTGCCAATTTTGATTTTGGCATTAAAAAAATCGGGGCCGGAATTCTGGTTATGTAACCCCGGATCGATAACCTCAATTGTTTCACCACTTGTAAGGTGTAATCCGTTATATGAAAAATAGTTATACTTCCAGTTGAAATGGATTAATTCTTCTTTTTTCATAACCAAAAATTGTGTTAGGCCAAAACTTAAAATAAAGTTTGGGAAAATTTCTTTGAAAAACAAAATATGGGCTAAGTAAATTTTTGTACTTTTGCAAGCCAAAAGAGAATTGGGGTTTAGCCCCGCCTTTGGCGGGGCGATATTTTCAGAACAAGCTGAACAGAACCCTTTTAAAACTTGAAATTAGAATCGGGGTGTAGCGCAGCCCGGTTAGCGCGCTACGTTCGGGACGTAGAGGTCGTGAGTTCGAATCTCACCACCCCGACCAACTGCCAAGCAAATGCCATATTATGTATATATCCTAAAAAGTTTAAGGGATAACAAATACTACATTGGCTCAACTTCAGCTATACAAAAAAGGTTAACCTTTCATAACAGCGGGAAACAACGATCAACCAGAAATCGCATCCCATTAGAGCTGGTTTACTTTGAAGAGTTGCAGGACAAAAAGTCAGCGCTTATCCGGGAGAAGCAAATCAAAAAGTACAAAGGAGGCGAGGCTTTTAAACGGCTAATCCTTGGGGTGTAGCCCCGCCGTTGGCGGGGCGCTACGTTCGGGATCCCGCCGAAGGCGGGATGAGTTCGAATCTCACCACCCCGACTTTTCAACTTCAGTTTTTTTTATTTAATCTTCATGGCTGCATTCATTCTTTTGATGATATAAATCATTGATTTTATAACATCAACCTTATCGCTTTTTTTGCATTTCAAAGGATAATCAGAACTAATTTTGATTATTAAAATTTGCACTATGATTTTTCTGCCCCTTGTAAATAATATTGCGCTGCTTGTAACCTTAAGCATCCTTATAAACCTCATCTTAAAACGATACCAATACTCAACTATTTGGTTTAAAACCATATCGGGTTCGCTCTTTGGGCTATTTGCCATAATAGGTATGATGAACTCACTTGAGTTATACCCCGGTGTTTTTTTCGATGGCAGGAGTATTATAATAAGCATTGGCGGACTTTTTGGAGGTCCAATAGCCGCAACAATTTCCACTTTAATAAGCGTTGCTTATAGGGTTTATCAGGGTGGTGATGGCATAATAATGGGAGTCAGTGTCATTATAAGTAGTGCTATTGTTGGTGTCGTTTTTTACTATTTACGCAAAAAGTACCATTGGGGGGATCACTACCTTTTCTTCATAATCTTTGGTCTTTTGGTTCATATTATCATGTTAGTTCTTACGGCCACTTTACCCTCTGCCTACTCAATGGATGTTTTCAAGAAAATATTTTTACCTGTATTGATAGTTTACCCGCTGGGATCGTACCTTATTTGCACCTTGTTGCTTCATAACGAGACTGAAAGATTTAACAAAGAACAAATAAAGGAGAGCGAAGAGAATTACAGAGCTTTAGTTGAAAAAGCATCCAGTCTGATCGTGAAACTGGATAGCAAAGGGCGAATAATCTTTATAAATTCATTTGCCGAGAAAGAATTTGGATACAACCTGGACGAGCTGACGGGGCGTTATGTTATTGGCACATTCATCACCCATACCAAAAAGTCATTTAAAGAGTTTGCAGCCCTTATCAACTCACTGGTATCTAATCAGGATTTATTTCTAACCACTGAAACAGAGATTACGTGTAAAAACGGGCAAAAGAAATGGGTATCATGGACGTATAAAATTATCAACCATTTGAAGGACAATGAGAAGATTGAAATTCTATGCATTGGCAGCGATATTACCCAACGAAAAAACATAGAGAATGCCCTAACCCATTCCGAAAAAAAATACCGACTGCTTTATGAAAGCCTTATGGATGGTTATTTGCGATATGATTTAACTGGGAAAATAACTGATTGCAACAAGGCATTTCAAAACCTTATTGGATTTTCTGAAGATGAACTATACCAATTGAATCATCAGGATATTACCCCTGTTAAGTGGCGCGAAGAAGAGGATCAGATTATTAAAAATCAGGTACTTATTAATGGGTACTCTGATGTTTATGAAAAAGAGTATTTAACCAAAGGTGGCTTTGCAATCCCTGTAGAGTTAAGAACCTACTTGTTAACAGATTCAGATGCCAGACCCACAGTCTTTTGGGCCATCGTTCGCGACATTTCAAATAGAAAAGAGTTTGAAAAAATTATTTTAAAAAACGAGGAGCGACTAAAAAGTATTTTTAGGGCAGCCCCAACCGGAATAGGGGTGGTAGTGGATAGGGTTTTTAAAGAGGTCAACGATAAACTTTGCGAAATGACTGGTTACACTGAAGATGAGTTGATTGGAAAGAATGCCAGAATACTTTATAATACAGATGAAGAATACAGCAGGGTGGGTTCTGAAAAATATGGTCAAATATTCGAAAAGGGGACAGGGACAGTTGAAACAAAGTGGAAGAAAAAAAGCGGGGAGCTGATCGACGTGCTTCTCTCCTCAACTCCAATTTTTAAGAATGATTTAGAGTCAGGTGTAACTTTTACTGCTCTTGATATCACCTCCAGGAGAAGCATAGAAAATGAGCTAAAAAGCTCAGAGGAAAAATACAGGTCAATTATTGAACTGGCTGCAGATGCAATTCTGATTGGTAGCCACGATGGTATTATTATTGGGGCTAATGCTAAAGCGTGTGAGCTGACTGGGTATCCGAGCGAAAAATTGATAGGGCAAAATATAAACATCCTCTTTTCACAGGAAACCCTTCTAAAAGCCCCGTTAAAATATGATCTGCTAAAAGAGGGAAAAGTTGTAGTGAATGAAAGGGCGCTTACCCGGCCAGATGGTTTTAGGGCTATTATTGAAATGAACACCAAGATGATGCCTGATGGATCATACACTTCATTTATAAGGGATATCACCAAACGGGTGGAATCGGAGAAAAAAATCAGGGAAAATGAGCTGAAATTTCGCACGCTCTTTGAAACAGCAAATGATTCAATATTTATTATGGATGGGGAAACATTTATTGATTGTAATCAGAAAACTCTTGAAATGTTTGCCTGCACTAGAGAAGATATTATTGGCCACTTCCCATACGAATTTAGTCCCGAATTTCAGTCTGATGGAAATAAATCATTCGAAAAGGCCATGGAGAAAATTATTGCCACCATTAACGGGGATGCCCAATTTTTTGAGTGGAAACATTTGAAAAAAAACGGTGAACTGTTTGATACAGAGGTCAGTTTAAACGCTATTGAACTTGATGGTAAAAAGTACATTCAAGCTATTGTACGAGATGTAACTGAAAGAAAGAAAACGGAAAAATCCTTGAGAATTAAAACCGATGAGCTGGATCGCTATTTTACCGGTAGTCTTGATTTGCTTTGTATTGCAGATATTAAAGGATATTTCCGCAGGCTAAACCCCGAATGGGAAAAAACGTTGGGATACCGTGTGGATGAACTGGTTGGAAAACTCTTTCTGGATTATGTTCACCCCGATGATTTGCCCGCAACACGCAAGGCGCTTGATAATCTGATAGATCAAAACAGCATTCTGAACTTTGTAAACAGGTATCGATGCAAGGATGATTCTTACCGCTGGATTGAATGGCGCTCATACCCATCGGGAGAACTGGTTTATGCCGTTGCCCGCGACATAACTGACCGGATCCTGGCAGAGGAGCGATTGAGGGAGAAGGAAAAACTGCTTACCAAGCAAAACGAGGATTACCAGAAAATTAATGAGGAGCTGAATGAAAGGAATAAAAGAATTCAGGAGATCAACGAGAAGCTGATAGAGGCTACGAAGAAAGCACAGGAAAGTGACAGGCTGAAATCGGCTTTTCTGGCCAACATGTCGCACGAAATCCGAACGCCAATGAATGGCATTATCGGGTTTTGTGAACTACTCCAAAGATCAAATATAACCCAACAGCAAATTGACAGCTATGTTGGGATAATCGTAAAATCGAGCAACCAGCTTCTTTCCATTATAAACGATATCATTGACATATCCAAGATTGAATCCGGACAGGTTGCTATTTCAAAATCTCCAGTACAAGTAGGTAAGATATTATCTGAGGTATTTGCCCTTTATAGCGTTTCTGCTCAGCAAAAATCATTGAATATTTATACAACAGTTAAACCCGATGATATGGCTTTAACGATTTCTGTTGATGAAATTAAACTAAAGCAAATACTTGGAAATCTGCTTAGTAATGCAATAAAATTTACTTTAGAGGGCAGTATCGAGTTTGGCTATGATATTAAGAATAACACTATTGAGTTTTTTGTAAGGGACGAAGGTATTGGCATATCTGTTGACGATCAGAACTTTATATTTGACAGGTTCCGACAAGTGGAAGGCGCGAATAAAAGCTCCATGGCAGGCACAGGGCTGGGTTTATCAATATGTAAATCTCTTGTAGAACTTATGGGTGGCTCGATTTGGGTTGAGAGCGAGCCGGGGAAAGGGGCTACTTTTAGGTTTACCTTACCATTAGAACTTATCAAAAATGATTTAGCCTCCGAAAGTGAAACCCATTTTGGTTCGGTTGGGCTTCCAAATTTAACCGGGAAAAAAATACTGATTGTTGAAGATGACCCAACCAATTTACTCTTTCTTAAAAGTTCTCTATCTAACACAAAAGCGAGTCTGATTACTGCTTGTAACGGAGCAGAAGCAGTTCGGTTTAGTAAAAATGAACCGAATATCAGTATTATTTTAATGGATATTAAAATGCCCGTGATGGATGGTTATGAATCAGCTAAAATTATTAAAACAATGAACCCCAACCTGCCAATCATAGCGCAAACTGCTTACGCCATGAGCGAAGATCAGGATAAGATAATGAAAGCAGGATTTGATGGGTACATTACAAAACCTGTTTCCCTGAAAAAAATGTATGAGCTGATTAGTAAACTTTTAAGCGCCTAGAGATCATATTGAGATATTCATTATGTAGAGATAAGCTATTTGTAAATCGATATTTTTGCTAATATTACATTCGTTTATAATCGATTACTCTTATGAGAAACCTTATATTTATTTTCCTGTTTCTGGCATTAGCCGGTTGCCAAAAAACCAACCCTTACCATTTTGATCTTTCTGCTGATAACAATAATGGTAAGTTCATCATCCTGATGCATCCAACGGTTAATAACATCAAATCTTTTGAATACCTTGTAGAGAACAAGATCTTCCCATTGCCACTAGGATATAAGGCGATTGGGGTTTACCACTCGATGGAGAAGTTTGACTACACAAGGACCGAGAAATTTCTTCATAATGAGGGCATTAAAAATATATTCCTGGTTAAGATTGATTCGGACCTAACCCCGGAAAACCTTTTTAAACACAATCCTTGTTCTGATACATTTAAGCGGCTTTTTGAGAAATCAAATGGAGCAATTTTCTTTGGTGGGCCTGATATTCCACCCACTTGTTACAACGAACCAACCAGTTTACATACAGTTATAACTGATCCATACAGGCACTATATGGAGTTATCTTTCCTGTTTCATCTTTTAGGCGGATGCCAGGACAGTGCATTTATACCTTTATTAAATGCTAAGCCTGAATACCCCATCCTTGGCATTTGTTTAGGAATGCAAAGCATTAACGTGGCAACCGGCGGAACATTGGTTCAGGATATACCTTCTGAAATTTACCAACTTTCAACTGTTGATCAAGTTATTGACCTGACTCAGAATTGCCGCCATCGTAATTATCAAACCAACTTTGGCGTTGATGATACAGTCACCCCTGATAGCTATCATCAAATTTCAGTTGAAACAAACTCTACTCTTGAAAGTTATGTTAGTTCGGATACCATACACCCTTTTGTTCTTAGTAGCCATCATCAGTGTTTGGAAAAGCTTGGCAAGGGGATAAAAGTTGCGGCCAGATCAATAGACGGGAAGATTATTGAATCGATTAGCCATTCATTATTCCCTAATGTAATTGGGGTTCAGTTTCACCCTGAAGTAACTAATTTGTACAAAGCTGATAATAAGATTAAGGCATTGCCTTTAAAACCTGCCGAATTCTCTTATATTGATCTTTATGGCGGAGATAAAGGGGAAAATTTTCAACGAGCTATTTGGAGAAAGTTTGCCGAAAAATTCAAATAAAAAATAAATATATCGGTTTAGTTTTTCTTAATTTGCTTAAACGATAGGTAAAGCTCATCCTTGCTCTTGCCAAGTTTAATGCCATTCACCAGAAGGTTGGTTAAATGCTCAGCTTCAGTTTCATTAAAAGATGAGTTGATGGCCAGTTTCCTAATCAGCTTCTCTTCGTTTGAATAAAGTATGCCATCGGCCAGCGCCATTGCAACAACTTCATATAATTGGTTGAATTTTTTCTCCATTTCATAGGGAGGAGTATAAATCTTTGATTCCTTCGATGCGATAAGTTCGTCAATCTCGGGGTCAGTGAACCCAAGTTTTCTCCCCACCCGATGAAGCATCTCTAATTCGGATTTATCAATTACACTATCCGCTTTAGCAACCTGAATTAGATGAAGAAAGTGCTCTTTGCTTGCCTTCCGCTCAGGATGATCAAAATAATTGATAAGGCTCATAATATTTTATGGATTAGTTTTTATGATTAACAACAGAAATGTTATAACTGTTTAATTGTATTTAATAAGTGTAAAGATATATGTTTTAAAATAATTCATCAATGGTAGTATGGTTTAAGAAAAATATATCAATGTTATTGATTTAAAGTATGAATTTTCAACTGGCGTTATTTTTAGGTAAATTAATAATGATTAAATATAATGGCATAATAAAAAAATGAATTTTTTAAAACCACACCCCCTCTAAAAACAAATATATATTATTAATTAAAGTATAAATAAAAAAACAACCCCTAATAATTTGGGGGTAAGTATAAAATATTTATTTTTGTAAAAAATTTATAATTATGGCAAATCTCAGATTTAAGGCAATGGAGGAAGCCGTAAACAGAAATCCTCTGGTAGTTGATTCGGGTTCTGATAAAATCTCGGACTACTACGGTATCAACGTCTTTAATAGGGACAAGATGAAACGATACCTTTCAAAAGAAGCTTATGACAGCGTTGTAAGTGCGATTGATGAGGGCAGGCGAATAGATCGTAAAATTGCCGGACAGGTTGCCGCAGGGATGAAAGCCTGGGCAATTGAACGTGGAGCCACCCACTATACCCATTGGTTTCACCCGTTGAATGGTGCCACTGCCGAGAAGCATGATGCGTTTTTCACATTGGTTAAGGATGGCGATGCCATTGAGAGTTTTCACGGAGATTTGCTGGTACAACAGGAGCCCGATGCATCGAGCTTTCCCAGCGGAGGGATCAGAAACACCTTTGAAGCCCGTGGCTATTCTGCATGGGATCCTACCTCACCTGCATTTGTATTAGAAAATACCCTTTGTATTCCAACAATTTTTGTTTCATATACCGGGGAAGCGTTGGATTTTAAAACACCTCATTTGAAATCCTTAACGGCATTAGATAAAGCCGCTGTTAGTGTTCTATCATACTTTGATAAAGATGCCAAAAAAGTCTTTTCCACTCTGGGCTGGGAGCAGGAATATTTTTTAATTGATGAATCGCTCTTTAATGCCAGGCCTGATCTGACCTTATGCGGCAGAACCCTGATGGGTCATGCAGCTGCTAAGGATCAGCAGCTGGAAGATCAGTATTTTGGATCAATCCCTGAAAGGGTATCAGCATTCATGAAACATTTCGAAATGGAAGCCTACAAGTTGGGCATTCCCGTCAAGACCAGGCATAATGAGGTGGCACCAAATCAGTACGAATGTGCCCCAATATTTGAGGAGGCCAATCTGGCAGTGGACCATAACCAGCTCCTGATGTCAGTTATGGAGAAGATTGCACGCAGGCATAAATTCAGAGTGCTGTTTCACGAAAAGCCGTTTAAAGGGGTAAACGGATCGGGTAAGCATTGCAACTGGTCCATGATGACTGACACCGGGGTGAACCTTTTATCGCCCGGCGGCACTCCAAAGAACAACCTGCAATTCCTAACCTTTATGGTTAATACCATCAAAGCGGTGCACGATCATGCTGCATTGCTCATTGGGAGCATTGCCAGCGAGCCAAATAATCACCGGTTAGGCGCAAATGAAGCACCGCCCGCTATCATGTCCGTATTTATTGGGAAAACTTTAAGTCAGGTTTTGGATGATCTGGAGGAGAAAGTGGTGGACCGGAAAATGACCCCTGATGAGAAAACCGGGTTGAAACTCGACATCATTGGTAAAATTCCTGAAATACTCCTCGATAACACCGACAGGAACCGGACATCACCCTTCGCTTTTACCGGAAATCGTTTTGAATTCAGGGCGGTTGGTTCATCCGGTAATTGCGCTTCGCCAATGATTGTGCTAAACACCGCTGTGGCCGATCAGCTGAATACATTCAAAACAGAAGTTGATAAGCTGATTGAAAAAGGGGTTAAAAAAGATGAAGCCATACTCCAGTGCCTGCGCAAAGCTATCATCGAGTCCAAGAAGATCAGGTTTGAGGGGAATGGGTACAGCCAGGAATGGATTGACGAAGCCGCGAAACGCGGATTACCCAACATCCCCGATGCGGTTCAGGCCTATAAAACATTTTTGTATCCATCAACCTTTAAGCTCCTGACTGGGCACAATGTGCTTTCCGAACGTGAGCTACATGCCAGGTATGAAATACGGAATGAGATTTTCACCAAAAAAGTTCAGATTGAAGCAAGGGTACTGGGCGATTTGGCTTTAAACCATATTATCCCAACAGCAATATCATACCAAAATGTTTTAATTAACAATGTGCAGGGGTTAAAGGAGTTGTTCCCCAACGAGAACGAGTACGCTCAACTGGCCGATCATCAGTTTCAAACTATCAGGGAAATTTCGGAACATATAAAACAAATTCGTGAGAAAGTGGATTTGATGGTTGAATCCAGGAAAGAAGCTAATCAAATAGCTGATTTTCCGGAGAGGGCAGAGGTTTACTCCAAAAAAATCAAACCATTTATTGAGGAGATACGAAATCACATCGACAAGCTTGAACTTATTGTTGATGATGAGATTTGGCCGCTTCCCAAATACAGGGAATTACTGTTTGTGAAATAGGTTCTTTAATAAAGAAAATTGCCATTGGGGTACTCTTTATTTCGTTTTTGCCAAATATTACTTATTTTTACAAAGTTTGGCTTAATAATAAAGAAACAGGTTACCCGTTTTATTCTGAGTTAAATAAGCCAGTTTAAATGCTTTGGCAATGAAAAGAACATATTTGTTTTGCACCCTTTTCCTGGTAGTTGGGGCTAATGCTTTATTTTCCCAAACAACCAAGCTCAAGAGAGCCGACGCTTTATTCAAAGCGGGTGGTTACTATGAGGCAATTGATATTTACAAAGAGCAAATTGAATTTATTTCCGATAAAATTGAGCTTTCGAAATATCTCTATAAGATAGGTACCTGCTACCGGTTAATTGGCAATGCCCGTCAGGCAGAAATTTGGTACTCCAAAGCGGTTTTGCGAAACTGCCCTGAACCCAAAGTTTATTACTACTGGGCCGAAATGCTTAAGATTGGCGAGAAGTACGATGAAGCCCTGGAAAAATATCAGCAATATAAACTGCTGGTTCCCAACGATAAGCTGGCCGACGTGGGAATCCAATCGTGTGAGCTGGCCAGGAAATGGATCGCTACTCCATCTGGGTATGAGATCACAAACATTAGAAGCATTAACTCCAAAATGAGCGACTACAGCCCTGCCTATGGTTCTGAAGATTATAGTTCAATTTATTTTACATCATCCAGAGAGGGGACCACAGGTGGTAAGATTAGCGCAGCCACAGGTGAGAGTTTTTCGGATATTTTTTTCACCGAACGGGACCGAAAAGGCGTTTGGAGCACCCCTAAACCAATTGATGAAAGCATTAATACTGCTTACGATGAAGGAACCTGTTCTTTTAGCACCGATTTTAGCACAATGTTTTTTACCCGTTGCCGGGTTAGCAAGCGCGATAAGCTGGGTTGTGAAATTTACACCTCGAAACGAAGTGAAAATGGTTGGCTTGCCCCGGAACTCATTCCAGTTGCTGCCGACAGCATGATTGTAGCCCACCCTGCTCTCTCTGCCAATGGGTTAACCCTCTACTTTGTGAGTAATATCCCCGGCGGATTTGGAGGAACCGATATCTGGAAGGTTACCCGTTCATCAACAACCGATAATTGGGGCGAACCCCTGAATATGGGAGGCGACATTAACACTCCCGGCAATGAAATGTTTCCCTATATCCACCCCGATGGCACTTTGTATTTCTCATCTGATGGGCACCCCGGGATGGGTGGTTTAGATATATTCAAAGCTAAAACGAACGATAAAAATGGCTGGACTGTTGAAAATATGCGCTACCCGCTAAATTCTTCTTCTGATGATTTTGGGATTGTATTTGAAAAAGATCGTGAAGCGGGATATTTCTCTTCCCGTAGGCAGGGGGGTCGAGGAGCCGACGATATTTATCTTTTCTATTTACCCCCAATTATATACAACATGATTGGGAAGGTTAACGATGATAAAACAAATAGCCCTATTGCTCAGTCCACAATAAAGTTAATTGGCAGTGATGGTGTAGTTACTACAACAGAAACCGGAACTGATGGGGCATTCAAATTTATGCTTAACCCAAATACAGATTATGTGGTGATTGCCTCCAAAAAAGGATATTTGAATAATAAGAGCAAGGAGACTACAAGAGGACTTAATCAAAGTAAGGATTTCGAAACTAAAATTCTGCTTACATCCACCGAAAAACCTATTGAAATACCCAATATTTTTTACGATTATGACCGGTGGGAGTTGAGGCCTGAATCAGTAGTAGCTTTAGACAGGCTGGTAGAGATTCTGAATGATAACCCGAATATTACGATTGAGTTGGGCTCCCATACCGACAGCAGGGGAACTCTTGAATACAACTACGACCTGTCCCAGAAAAGAGCCCAATCAGTTATCAACTACCTTATTCAAAAGGGAATTTCTACCGATAGGCTGAAGGCAAAAGGGTATGCCCAGTCCCAACCCAAGGTGGTTGATGCAGCCTTAGCTGCCCAGTACCCATTCCTTTCACCTGGTATGGTTATGGATCAGAAAACCATTGATAAGCTCGACAGTGATGAAAAGAAAGATATCGTTCATCAAATTAACCGGAGAACAGAATTCAGAGTTCTACGCGAAGATTACAAAACAACAGATACAAAATAGCTGAACATACTGGTCAATTTGGGAGCTTTAGGCTCCCTTTTTTTTGTTATTTTTAATCGGTTTTTTAAAAACGCTATGTTTCGCTTCTTACTCGTATGCAGTGTTATTTTGTTGATAACCAATTTTAACGGTTGGTCACAACGATTCTACGAGGTGAGCACTATCGACTCGGCCAGGGTTAAGGTATGGGCTGTTGATACACCTGAACAGGCCGATTTATTGGTTTATTTTGTATATGAAGCCAAAGACGTTACTAAGGTTGGGTACTGGATGGAGGTTGCAACTCCAAAAGAAGCTCAGGTTCTGCTGATTTTTGTTGACGATGAAAATTTGGCTAACCTCAGAATTTGCCTGGTTGATTCCCCTGAGCAGGCCGGATGGAGAAACGAAAAAAAGAAAGATTTACTCAAACTGGAATGAGACGACCAGGTGCAAGTTGATGTTTTCTATTAACTTTTATAAATGTAATTCAAGATCAAGAGACTGAAAATCAATTAAATAAATGATTCTTAAAATGCCCAACTCGTCCCGATACAATCAACGCGGTGTTTCTGCATCAAAGGAAGATGTTCACAAAGCAATCAGCACCCTGGATAAAGGGCTTTTCCCAAAAGCATTCTGCAAGGTAGTCCCGGACTTTTTGTCGGGCAATGATGATTACTGCATTGTAATGCATGCCGATGGTGCCGGCACCAAATCATCACTTGCCTATATGTATTGGAAAGAAACAGGGGATATGTCGGTTTGGAAAGGGATTTCTCAGGATGCCATTGTGATGAATATTGATGACTTGCTATGCGTAGGTGTGACTGATAATATCTTGCTCTCCTCAACCATTGGCAGGAATAAGAATTTGATACCCGGTGAGGTAATTTCCGAGATTGTAAATGGTACCGAACTCTTTTGTCAGCAGATGCGCGATTTAGGCATTGGAATTTACCTCACAGGTGGTGAAACCGCCGATGTTGGTGATTTAGTCAGGACAGTGATAGTTGATTCTACCGTAACCGCCCGGATCAAACGTTCTGATGTAATTTCGAACGGGAATATTCAGGATGGCGATGTAATCATCGGGTTATGTTCTTATGGGCAAACAAGTTATGAAACCGAGTATAACAGCGGTATGGGTAGCAACGGGTTAACTTCAGCCAGGCACGATGTATTTGCAAAATACCTTTCAGCGAAGTACCCCGAAAGCCATGATCCCCAAATCCCGGAAGAGCTGGTTTATTCCGGCAAATATCACCTCGATCAGATGATTGATGAGATTGGACTTACAGCCGGGAAAATGGTTCTATCGCCAACAAGAACCTATGCCCCGGTTATAAAAGAGGTTTTAGAATACTACCGGCCGGTTATTCATGGGCTGGTTCACTGCTCGGGTGGCGCACAAACAAAGGTGTTAAACTTTATCGGGAACCTTCATGTTATTAAGGATAACCTGTTTCCAATTCCTCCTTTATTCAGAATAATTCATGAGCAATCAGCTACCGATTGGCAGGAGATGTATAAGGTTTTCAACATGGGTCACCGTTTTGAGATCTATGTTTACCCTGAGTTTGCAGATGATATTATTGCCCTGGCCAGAGGGTTTAACCTTGATGCAAAGATCATCGGATATTGCTCCAACTCACATTCCAAAAAACTGACGATAAAAAGCGAAGTTGGCGAGTTTCACTATGGTTTAAACTCATAACCCCATAAAAAAATAATTGTTACCTTTGCACTCAATTTTTTATATGCTATGGGAGATAACACAATCCTAAAAAAACTTGACGGGTTAAAACATAAGTTCGAAGAAATAGGACAGCAATTAACCGATCCTGCTGTTACGGGGGATATGAAGAAATATATCAGCCTTAGCAAGGAGTACAAAGAGCTGGAGCCAATTGTTGAAGCTGCAGATAAGCTGAAGAATATTATAAGTAACATCGAATCGTCAAAAGCGATGCTCGCCTCCGAAAAGGATGAGGAGATGCGCGAGATGGCCAAAATGGAGATTGAAACCCTCACTGCTGAACAAGAAAAACTTGAGGAGGATATTAAACTTCTGCTAATCCCGGCTGATCCACAGGACAGTAAGAATGCGGTTTTGGAAATTCGTGCCGGAACCGGTGGCGATGAAGCAAGCATCTTTGCCGGAGATCTTTTCAGAATGTACACCAAGTTTATTGAGAATAAGGGATGGAAATACGAGGTAACCAGCGTTTCCGAGGGGACTGTAGGTGGATATAAGGAAATTGTGCTTAACGTAAAAGGAAATGGAGTTTACGGGGTGTTAAAATACGAATCGGGAGTGCATCGTGTGCAGCGTGTTCCGCAAACCGAAACCCAGGGCCGTGTTCATACTTCGGCAGCTACTGTTGCCGTTCTCCCCGAAGCCGAGGAGTTTGATATTGACCTTAAAATGGAGGATATCCGGAAGGATACCTTTTGTGCATCCGGTCCGGGAGGTCAAAGCGTTAACACCACTTATTCAGCAATCAGGCTGACCCATATCCCTACCGGTGTGGTTGTACAATGCCAGGATCAGAAATCGCAGATTAAAAATTTCGATAAGGCCCTGGCCGAACTTCGCACACGATTATACAACCTGGAATACCAGAAGTACATTGATGAAATTGCGCATAAGCGCAAAACGATGGTATCCACCGGCGATAGATCTGCAAAGATTCGAACCTATAACTACCCGCAAGGTCGTGTAACCGACCACCGGATAAATTTAACGCTTTACAACCTTTCAGCCATTGTTGATGGGGATATACAGGAGATAATAGATAAACTTCAGGTTGCCGAAAATTCGGAACGGTTAAAAGCAGCTGCTGAGGAGTGAGCCATGACATCAACCCAGCTTTTTGAAAACATCAGGCTTAAAAGGAGTTTCCTCTGTGTTGGCCTTGACCCGGAGATTGAGAAAATTCCACCACACCTGCTTCCTTTTGATGACCCGGTTTTTGAGTTCAACAAGGCTATTGTTGATTCCACCGCTGACCTGGCAATAGCTTATAAGCCCAACCTTGCCTTTTATGAGGTTCTGGGAGCAAACGGGTGGTCCAGCTTGCAAAAAACGGTCAGCTACATCCGGCAAAATCACCCGGAGATTTTCCTGATTGCCGATGCTAAACGTGGCGATATTGGCAACACGGCCCGGATGTATGCCAAAACCTTTTTCCAAAGCCTGCAATTTGATGCCATTACCATTTCCCCCTACATGGGCAGGGACTCTGTGATACCTTTCATTGAACATCCCGGGAAATGGGTTATACTGCTTGCCCTTACCTCCAACGAGGGTTTTAAAGATTTTCAGCTCATAGCCGATAAAGATACCGGGAAGCAACTTTTCGAGGAGGTGCTTTCCCGTTCGGCTCAGTTCGGGTGCATTGATAATATGATGTATGTTGTAGGAGCCACTCGCCCTGAATACTTTGAACGGGTTCGTAAAATAATCCCAGATCATTTCCTGCTTGTTCCGGGTGTTGGCGAGCAGGGTGGCAGCTTAGCCGAGGTAACCAGGTATGGTATGAACTCCCAATGCGGGCTTATTGTTAACTCCTCCAGAGGAATTATTTACGCCGGTAAAACGGAAAATTTCCGGGATCTTGTTCGAGAAAAAGCCCTGGAGCTGCAACTTCAAATGGAGAAACTCCTGCTGGATTATAAATTGCTTTAATCAATATCTGAAAAATCTATAATTTGACAATTTGATGAAGTCGGCTATAAATCATCAATGATTCAAACGTTTATTAAATAAAGGGGATTAAGAAAAGTTTCGTCATAGCCTGGTATTTTTATATAAAATTAATGAGATCAATCATCAATTTAACCCTACCAGATAACTTCCATCCTTGTATATTTGGCATATTTTTGAAATTCCGCAATGATGTTCAAAGCCCTGTTTAAAGTTCAGAAAAAGAAGAAGTACAAGCACGTCTTTTTTGATCTCGATAGAACAATCTGGGATTTTGAGCAGAATATGCTTGATGCGCTTAAGGATATTTATTTCGATAACTCGCTGGATAGCGTTTTTCCCGATTTTACCACGTTTGCCAAGACATTTATCAAGCATAACGATCGTCTTTGGGAGCAGTACCGGAGGGGCGAGCTTAAAAAAGATGTACTGCGTTTTGTCCGCTTTGACCTTACGCTCAAGGATTATGGGATGAATGACCTCTATCGGGCAAAACAGATTGGCGAAGATTACCTGAGAATCACCCCAACCAAAACCGCGCTGATCCCCAACTCCAGGGAACTTTTGGAATACCTGAGCAAAAAGTACAAGCTGCACATCATCAGCAATGGGTTTAATGAGGTGCAATTCCCCAAGCTGGAGAAATGCCTTATCAGCCATTACTTTGATAAGGTGATTACCTCGGAGATGTCCGGGTACCATAAGCCATGCCCTGAGGCATTTGGTTTTGCGCTATCATCGGCCAATGCCAGGAAAGACGAAAGCATAATGGTGGGCGATGATATGGAGATTGACATTGAGGGTGCCAAAAAGTTTGGCATGGACCAAATTTACTTTAATCCCCAGCGAAAACCTGTGAAAACCAAAACCACCTTTGAAGTGCACTCCCTGCTGGAGGTAATGGACATTCTTTAATCTCCGTAATTTCCCTTTCAATATTACTCGGCAGGGGCAAATGGCATTGTCCATTATACCTGAGATATGTTATTATAAATGAGTATTGCCCCCAAATCCCTTTTTTATATATTTGATCAACAATCGGAAGTACGAAATATTTTTTAGCCATTATGGACCTTTTAAGAACCATTGAACTCCTCGTTAGCTTTGATGAGAATGTCTATAAGCAGAAAACCGGGAAACCCGAAGAGTTCGCGGTAAAGCTGGGAATCAGCACGTCTTCCCTCTACAGGTTTGTGAGGGGCCAAATGGAAAGGTACCAAATACCTATTAAGTATTGCCGGATCAGAAAGGCATACTACTTTGAAAACCCTCAAATTTCCCTGTTCTATGCACTGCAGATGATAGGCCGCCGCAGCCCGACATACAGG
>CAZKHG010000047.1:0-27462 GCA_964552655.1 uncultured Rikenellaceae bacterium | reverse complement strand
AAGAGGTCATCGAGTAATTGATGACCTCTTTCCTAATTAAAAAATCACTTATACTTATAAAGCTTTGATCTCGGCTACCAGTTTCTGCAGGGTTGCTTTTGCATCGCCAAACAGCATCCGGTTTTTTGGGTGATAAAAAAGATCATTTTCAATGGCAGCATACCCCATGGCCATCGAACGTTTCATCACGATAATATTTCTTGCATCCCAAACCTTAATAACCGGCATTCCATAAATTGGGCTGGATGGGTCGGTTTCTGCTGCCGGGTTAACAACATCATTCGCTCCAATAACTATTACAACATCTGTATTCCCCATTTCATTATTGGCATCTTCCATCTCAACTAATTTCTCATAAGGAACATCAGCCTCTGCGAGGAGAACATTCATGTGACCCGGCATTCGCCCGGCTACAGGATGGATTCCATATTTAACCTCAACCCCTTTCCCTGTTAAAAGTACATCAAGTTCGTGGCAAAGGTGTTGCGCCTGGGCTACAGCAAGACCATACCCTGGGATGATATAAACTTTTTGGGAGTAGCTGAGCAGTATTGCAGCGTCACTTAAGGTAATCTCTTTAACATTTTTGTCCCCTGAAGTAGTTGCGCCAGTCGCACTTCCTCCAAAAGCTCCAATAATTACGTTCATCAACGATCGGTTCATCGCTTTACACATCAGGATGGTAAGAATGGTTCCTGATGAACCTACAAGGATACCGCCTGTGAGCATTGCCTGGTTGTTGTAAAGAAACCCTCCCATAGCTGCAGCAACTCCGGTAAATGAGTTAAGTAGGGAAATAACAACAGGCATATCAGCACCGCCAATCGGCATTACAAATGTTACGCCATAAACCAGTGCCGCAAAAGCAAAAAGGTAAATAACAAGATTACTTCCTGGTTCGGGCTTAATTAACAAAATTAGTACAAGGGCAACCAGCAATAAGGTAAGAAATGAAAGGTTGATTACCCGCAGAACCGGGTGTTTAATGTCGCCAATTCTCCCATCTAGTTTGCCGAATGCTATCATACTCCCGGCAAATGAAACGCCCCCAATCATCAATCCTAAAAGGATGGCAATGGCTTCACCATTAAACATATGGGCCGCCCCCTCTGCTGCAAGCATGTTCTGCATCTTTGGAAATTCCATCATCGAGATTAAGGCTGCACAGGCACCACCCATCCCATTGAACAGGGAGACCATTTGGGGCATGGCTGTCATCTTTACCTTTTTGGAAGCATACCAACCTATAAATGTTCCTATTGCAAGCGCAACTATTATCAACCCGATGTTACCTATCGATTCCCCATCTTTTTTATGAAAAAGAATGGTAAACAAGATTGCAACAGCCATACCGGCTGCAGCCCATAAATTCCCGCTGCGTGCTGTATCAGGATGGCTTAATTTTTTTAAACCAAGGATGAACAGAATTGAAGCACCCACATAGGAAATTTCCAGGATAGAAATCGCATTGGTAAATTCAATGATTTTTGTAAGTTGTTCCATATCTACTCCTCCCTATTTTTTCTTTTTCTTGAACATTTCGAGCATACGATCAGTAACCACAAAACCCCCAACGACGTTAAGCGTACCAAGGATTACAGCGATGAAACCCAATATCAAAGAAAGAGTGTCGCGGGCGTGTCCCATTACGATAATAGCACCAATAATAACTACCCCATGAATTGCATTGCTCCCCGACATTAACGGGGTATGCAAAACCGCCGGAACATGAGATATAACCTCAATACCTAAGAAAATAGAGAGGATTATTATGATAATCAAATCCTTATATTCCATAAAAAACCTTAATACTTCTCCCATAGCTACTAATATTTTAGTTAGTGATGTTTGATTTTACTCGTTCATGAACAATTTCGTTGTTATGAGTTACAGCTGTACCTTTTACAATATCATCGTCCCAGTTTAGGTTCAGACTACCCTCCTTGGAAATGATGAGTTTAAGGAAGTTAATAACATTCTTTCCAAACATTTTGCTGGCATCAGTTGGCATATCAACTGGCAGGAAAGAGTTGCCAATTACAGTTACTCCTGAATGTACAACTGTTTCATTATTCTTTGTAACCTCACAATTTCCACCTGTTGAAGCGGCAATGTCAATAATAACCGAACCCGGTTTCATGGCCTCTACGGTTGCTTTTCTTAAAAGCACAGGTGCTTTTTTACCTGGGATCTGCGCGGTACATATAATTACATCCGATTTAATGGCATGATCGTGAATGACCTGTGCCTGTTTTAGTTTAAAATCTTCAGTTTGCTCAACAGCATACCCCCCAGCTGATTTATCGTCTGACGCACCTTCAACTTCCACAAATTTAGCACCTAAACCAATTACCTCTTCTTTAACTGCAGCACGAACATCGAAGACCTCAACCACAGCACCTAGTTTACGGGATGTGGCAATAGCCTGTAATCCTGCTACACCTGCACCGAGAATCAGTACTTTTGCCGGGGTGATTGTACCTGCAGCGGTCATAAACATAGGGAAAAATTTTGGTAATGTATTCGCTGCCGTCAGCACGGCTTTATAACCAGCAACGGTTGCCATTGAAGACAGGATGTCCATTGCCTGTGCACGTGTTGTGCGAGGGATAACATCTAGGCTAAAACTCGTGATGTTTTTGACCGCCAGCTCCTTAACCAGATCGGAGTTAAAATATGGGTTAAGCACAGCAAGGATTACTTTTCCCTCTTTCATCATTGATTTCTCCTCATCGGTAGGCGGATTGATCTTCACCAGCACATCCGATTGATGAATTACATTTTCCTTGGTATCCGTTTTTGCACCTACCGCTTCGTATTCGGTATTGCTGGCAAAGGCGCCCAACCCGGCATCCCTCTCAACAATAACAGACACATTCATTTTAACCAAAGCAGCAACACTCTCCGGAAGCATTGCTACCCTCCGTTCATCTTTTGACTCTTTTAATATTCCTAATACCATATTTTAAAGGTTTTACGCGAGTAAAAATAGATTAAGTTGTGACTTTAAACAAACAATTATAGGCCAAAAGCTTTAAGTGTATCCCGGAATCTTTTAGGTGATGTACTTAAGAAGATGTAAAAGAGAATAAAATATAGCCCGTTATGTGATTAGTGAAATTAAGGCATAAATGATAGCCCAGGCGAAGTCGAAGACTTTTTTCGGCTTTGCTCAAAATGGTCATGAAATCAACTATAAACCATCACAAACGAGCGGCGCATTTGTTTTAGAGGGTTTGTATTACAACTCATTATATTTCTTATTTGAATTTCTGCTTTTTTCAACCGGATATTTAATCGAATTTTTGGCAATCTTATCGTCGATCGCCTCCAAAAGTTTAACATTGAAATGGTTGCAAATATAAATCAGGTATATTGCAATATCGGCCAACTCATCCCTGATATCTTCACACTTTATCTCTGATTGCTGTTCAGTGGTTTTCCACAGAAACAGCTCTTGAAGTTCAGCAACTTCAATGTTCAATCCTAAGAGCAGATCCTTTATCTGGTGAAACTGCTTCCAATTCCGTTCATTTCTGAACTCCAATACTTTTTGCTCAATATCCTCGTATTTCATTTTGTATTTTATTAACCATATTTAAGTTGTATGATCAGGAAAATCAAATCTACTTCGCCAGCTTGGTGAAACTTACTTTGGCAAAGAGTTAAAAAGGGTAATATATTTTTTGATGTATTCATCTTTTTTCCTCAACTTATATTGCATAATGTACCTTGGGTGCTCCAGGGGAATTAACTTTTCAAAGAAATGGTATGTTTTATTCAGTTTCAACAGGAAATCATAATTCTTCCCGGTACCTAAGCAAAAACACACATCTCGTTTAATAGGGAATTGCAGCTGTTTAGTTAAACTTTCAACTATAAAATTATTTACTGCTGAAGTTAATTCTTTGCTGTCGTAATAGTTGAAATTTACCTCTTTCCCATTTCCCCCTAGTGCAGTAAACCCAAGAGGGCAAACTGAGTTGATATAAAAATCGGAATAGAATTTTACAACTCCACCGTAAGCATCAATCATATCATAAATAAAAACGGAGGAGGTTTCATGCGATTCAAACCCCTTGATTTCAATCCCACACCTTTCCCACATCCTTTTTGTATCGGTAAACGGAACGCCCGTAATCCCAGCACCAAACCGACCCGGATTAATACCCAGAATGAGATGTCTTTCGCGGTAATCATGATAAAAAAAATCATAGAACTGGTTTGATACCCTTAGTGCTTCCGGGTTATCCTTAAACGGATTCATAATCCTGACCCCTTTTGGGAGTGGATCCTTAAAATCCATATTCTCGTTGAAATAAATCACCTTTTCGGCGAAGGTGAAATCTTTTTTCAGGTAAATTTCAGTCTGGCAACTATTACAATACCATAAAGGGTCAAACCCCGTTTGGCAACAACCACCCAGCACAACCTTTTCATTATCAATATCTTTTTGAATATCAATGGTTAAAGTTTTAGTGCCATACCTAAATTCTGCGATTCTATTAGAACCACATTTGGGACATTTAGCTGGTTTTTGCTTTACAGCAAGCATTTAGTCAATTCCTTTTTTTCAAATTTAGAATTATTTAATTTGTCTTCAAATTATTTAATACTTGTGTTATGCGCTTAAAAAATCGAGTAACAAGCACCCGGTTACAAGAAACAATGACTTACCTTTGTCACCAAAATGAATTGAAATGGCTGAGATTGGAAAACTAAATAAGCTAAGGGTTATAAAGGAAGTTGATTTTGGATTATACCTTGACGGTGGCGAAGAGGGCGAGATACTTATACCTAAAAGGTACGTTCCTGAAAACACAAAACCAGATGATATTCTGGAGGTATTTATTTACCTTGATTCCGAGGATAGAATCATTGCTACAACGGAAAAACCATTGCTCATGGTAGGCGAATTTGCATATCTAAAAGCGGTTACCGTTAATCAAATGGGTGCTTTTCTCGACTGGGGTTTGCCGAAAGATCTCTTTGTGCCTTTCCGGGAACAAAAACAGAGGATGGAAGAGGGAAAACAGTATATTGTTACGGCATATCTCGATCAGGGCTCAAAAAGGCTTGTTGGGACTGCAAAAATTGATAAATTTTTGGATAACCTTCCCCCGGATTACGAAGTTGGCGAAGAGGTTGACCTGTTAATTTCTGCTGAAACTGATTTGGGGTTTAATGCTATAATAAACAACAGGCATCTTGGTGTGCTTTATAAAAATGAGATATACCAACCTTTAAAAAAAGGGATGAGAGTTAAAGGCTATATTAAGAAGGTTCGTGAAGACGAAAAGATAGACTTAGTATTGCAAAAACCCGGTTATGAAAAGGTAGATGATCTATCGGTTAAAATTATGGACGCTTTGAAAAAGAATAATGGGTTTCTACCAATCACAGATAGGAGCGATCCGGAATTAATTTACAAATTGTTTGGGGTAAGCAAAAAAACCTATAAAAAGGCTATTGGAGCCTTATTCAAATTCCGGTTAATTGATATTGAAGGGCAGGGGATAAGGCTTAAATAGTAATTTATAACCGATTCCTTGTTGCCCGAAGAATGTAGTGTAATGTTAATTTCCAATTTACCGGCAGCTACCAGATAGTAACAATTATCAAACACTGGAATCAAACTCCCTCTTCAGTGACTGAAAAATTTCCTTTACAGTAGTGATCTTGGTTGCAAGGTATGCATTTGTTCCGGCAAACGCATAGCCATATTCCAGTTTGCCTTTAAAAGCATTTATTAGTGCAGTGATTATACAGTAAGGGCTGGAAGAAATTTCGCAGGTTCTAATACATTTAAAAGGGCATCGAATTGGTTGTTTATAGCCCAGTTTTACCTTATCAAGAAAGCTATTTCCTATAGCCCTTCCAGGCATTCCCACAGGACTTTTAATGATTTCAAGATCTTCCTGTTTAGCATCTATATAGGTTTGTTTAAATGCGTCTGATGCATCACATTCTTCGGTGGTAACAAAACGAGTAGCCATTTGAACACCCGAAGCCCCTAATTGCATGATGTTCTTGATGTCCTGTCCCGTATAGATACCGCCTGCTGCAATCACCGGAATGGGCTGATTATATTCAATTTCAAATTTTTTAACCTCAGTAACTACTTCGGGAATAAGTTTTTCCAGAGAAAAGTTCTCATCGTTAATCTGATCGGGTTTAAACCCTAGGTGTCCCCCGGCTTTTGGCCCTTCAACTACTATTGCATCGGGTAAGTAGTCGTAATTTTTTTTCCACTTTTCGCAAATCAGCTTTGCCGCCCGTCCTGATGATACAATTGGTACCAGTTTAGTTTCGCTATCCTTTTTGAGAAAACTTGGTAAATCGAGAGGCAAACCAGCTCCGGAAAAAATAATATCCGCTTTTTCAGAAATAGCCGTTTTCACCATATCAGCAAAGTTCGACATGGCAACCATAACATTAACGCCAATAACCCCTTTTGTTTTCTCTCTAGCCCTGCGAAGTTCTTCTTTCAGCCCATATATGCTTGCTTCAAGGAAATCGGAGGTGATTTCTCTGTAAAGCAGGCCCAGCCCGGCGCTGGAAATCACACCCACACCACCCTCATTTGCAACTGCCGATGCCAGCCCAGAGAGAGAAATCCCAACACCCATTCCGCCTTGCACTATTGGTACTGCAATTGCTAAATTGCCAATATGTAGAGCTTTCATTTGTTTCTTATTAATTGATTATAAACTAGTACCCGGAATTCAACTGATCAAGAAAGGACAAAACTTGATGAGGAAAATTGTAACTGCAAAGGTATTATTATTTTATTAATTAATCCCCCTTTTAACACAATTTATATTGAATTTCAATAAATTATACACTTTATAAATGCCATGGTGAAATTGTTTAAAAAATATATCCTGTTTTATTTGGTTTATAAAATAAATAAGTTTATATTTGTGACATAATTTTAAATCATATGGATGATCAAATTAAAAACGCAGAAGAAAGTTTTCAGATTATCAGGACGATGATCGAGAACGAAAAGGCCCGTTTAAATGAAAATGGGTTTGTTTACCTTTTTTGGGGTTGGATGGTAATCGTATCAGCTTTACTCCAATATGCACTGATCTATGCAGATGTGAAGCATCACTATTTTGCATGGTTATTAATGCTTGCAGGATTTATTTTCATGCCCTTCTATTATAGCAGAAGAAATACAAAAAATGTTTCATTACCATTGACTGGAAGGGTAATTGCCTACACATGGATTGTGGTTGGTTTGAATATTTTCGCGGTAGGTTTTCTATACGGGTACACTGCCGGGAAATTGTTGATGTTCATAATCCTAATGCTTGTAAGTATCGGTACAACGGTTTCTGGTTTAACGCTAAGATTTAAATGGCTTGTTATTGGAGGTTTGCTTTGCAATCTACTTGCTTTTATGAGTATTTATCTAAATTATTACTATTGGGGTGTATTGGCTATATTAGCTGTGATTGTTGCAGATCTTATCCCAGGGTATATTCTTCGATCAAAATATCGTAACAGCCATGTATAAAGAACTTGACCCCATCCTGCATTCACCTCTTCGATTGGCCATTGTTTCGCTATTGGTTAAAGAGGGAGAGTTTGATTTTAACACGCTGAAAGAAAAGACCGGGGCAACTTCTGGCAACATTAGCGTACAACTCAAGAAGCTTGAGGAGGCCGGGTATATATCCATAGAAAAATCGTACAGAAAAAACTACCCCCATACCGGTGTTTCCATTTCGGCTAAGGGCTTAAAAGCTTTCGAGGACTATGTAAACTCATTAAGGGAACACCTGGGAATATAATTTTTTTTACCAATTAAGTTTATAATATAAACAAATTTATAAAATGAAACAACTCTTGATTATTCTTCTTAGCGTCACGCTATCAATTTCCTTGTTTGCGCAGGAGAATCAAAAATCCTTTACCGGAGGATTTGGCGGTCCACAGCTCTACCTGAGTCCCAAATCGGGAAGAACAATATTCGTTGTAGGTGGAGGTGGTGGATGTCTTTTTAGGAACCGATATTTTATTGGTGGTTTTGGGGAGAACCTGGTTAATAACCTTACAAATTCAGGGTCATTTCCCGTGTCACACCTGGAGTTGAGCCATGGCGGCTTTTGGCTGGGCTATGTTCATAAAATTGAACGATCTGGAAATCTATTCTTAAGCGTTCAGCTTGGTTTTGGTCGAAGTTATCAGCTGAAAAACGCCGCCCTTTCTTACTTTTCCGATTATCAGGTAATCAAGCCTATGCTGGAATACGAGTATGTTTTAACGCATTATTTCAAAATTGGCACTGGTTTTACGTGGATGTTTTATATGAATTCCAATATTCCGGCCTGGACCAACAATGATCTTTCTGGGCCAGCATTAATGCTTACTTTTAAGTTTGGATGGTTTTAAAAAATCCTCACAAAGGGCAATTTCAGGGGTATTGATATTGAAACAAAATAGTTTTCAACGCTCCATTGCCCTTTGTTTTTTTCAATCATTTTGATTCAAATCATTTCAAACAAATATTCTTTATTAATTCTTAAATTGCAGGAATCATTTTACCTGCATGAGGCGAAAAAGAATTTATCAGCTTGGTTTTTTCTTTATTGTGCTACTTGTTCTTCAACAACCCTTATCTCTTTTACTGATTGGGAAAAAAGCCCACGGAGTGGTAGTTGAGCGGGTTTATGAGAATTCTTTATTGGCATATATCTCAGGTGCATCATCAAGCCCCAAGGTTGATTTTTACTACAATGATACACTTTACTCGATCCTTGGAGAAAAAGATCAAAAATTTGAATTGGCCGAAAGGGTAGAGGTGGTTTTTTATTCCTGGAATCCCCAGGATGCAAAAATATTATCCTTCGGGAGCATTTTTCTTAAGCCAACCATCGAGCTCCCCTTGGGTTTACTTATCTGGTGGGCGTTATTCAGGAGTTTTCCGAATCTTTTCGATACCACAATTACCAAAAAGCAGTACGCAAAACTGTTGATAGCCGGAAAGTTTAGGAAAGAAAAACCATTGCTACAAAGCGTACCTCACTGGGTGAAAATCATGTTAGTTGCTGGAGTCCTTATAATCGCCGGAATATTTGCATTTATAGTATGGCTGACAATTAGCGCAATAATTGGACAAAAACTCTCAATACAAATGGGTGTTGGGATTTGTCTTGTATTGGTTGTGATTATTCTTTCTCTGATTCAGAAAATCATTTATGAATGACTTTAAGTATTTTCATCAATTGATTTTTCAGCAAGTTCAAAGTACTCGTTTTCGTTTGTCTGAATAAATTTGAGCAGTCCGAGTACAGTCAAATCAACCATTATATTCACTGCATCTTTACTGGAGAGGAACCCAATCCGGCAGTACTGGTTAACAGTGATCTGTTTGTTGTTTTTTAGATGCTCAAAAAGCAAATGTTCTTTCTCAGTTAAGTTTAACCGGACAGATTTTCTAAATCGCTCCCTTTTCCAGATTCTTATTTGAATGGGTGATGCAACAAGGTTTTCATCTTTAACTCTTATGTATGCCTTGTATTGATTGTTTTTATCAGGTGCCTTGTAGGGTTTTTTCTTTCCTGGCTTTACCGCAGTTTCCAAAACTGTTTTTCCGTTTATTGTCCATTTGGTAACCTTGAAATGTACCTCCGGTTTACAGAAAAGTTGTGCGGCTGATTCAACCATGTAGTATTCCTCCTCTGAGTTAATTCCAATGATATTTCCATTGTCCTTAACCCCTATCAATAGTATTCCGCCTATAGTATTGGCAAAGGCACAAAGGGAGCGGGCAATTTTTTTCGAATCCGTTATCGAATGTTTAAAGTCCAGGGTTTGATGTTCCCCCTGGCTGATCAGGTTTGCAATATACTTGCTCACTGCTGTTTTTCGGTAGGATTATACACTTTTCCCATAAAAAGGAAAGTATTGGTTTTCCTGTCGAGAATGATAAACATGAACGGATGGTTAGCCATAAAGAATTTATCCCGACCTATTGCTTTAACTCCAACAACCATAGCTGTTGCAGCTGCCGCCTCTGTTCCCTCCTCGTTTACCTCAACGAATGCCTGATGAAAAACATCGGTGATTTTGAGATCATTCTTTGGCGACAACCCGGTGAAATCTGCATTCAAAGAAAATGCATCCGGCATTCCCATTTCAATTAATATCTTTTTAAGCCTATATCCCTCGGATAGCTTGAATTTAGGAATTGAAACGATGATCTCCTGTGGGCTCATTCCATGAATAGTGTTTTTAATATTTTCATAGGTAAGACCGCTCTCGTATTCACTCAGAGTTGTATTCTCTGTTGGGAGAAATATAATCATCGAGAAGTCAGAATCGGTATAAGGCAATTCAATTGCCTGGAATTTGATATCCTCAAAATAGTTGAACTCGTCTTTTATCCCCATCATCTGGCATCTGACCTTATGATCGGGGGTAATAAAAAAATCAGCTTCACGGGTTCTTTCTTTCTGGAAAGGGATACTCCAATTACTCTTAAAGTAAATGGCGTTGGTTAATATCAGCCTGGTTTGCATATCCACCGAATTAGGTGGTAGTAAATCCTTAATCTTTTCGTGGGTTTGCTTGAGAATATAATCGTTGATTGCCAACCTGTTTTCCTCGTATTTATTGATAAAGTCAACAGACTGAAATGAGGATTGGTATGCATCCCGTAGCAATTTTTTAAAGGATTTTTTCAGGCTATACGTCTTTTCAACCCATAACCGGTTAACCATTGATATCTCAATGTCCTTATTCTTTTTATTTAAAAAATTGATAAGTCCCCCGTGCAGCTTATGAAAAGCTTTCTTATTGGGGCCAAAATAAAATACTTTTGAGATTTGATCTTTTGTGGATTTTTTCGATCCGGCATAGGTCATTCCCATGGCAGTGGAAATGCTTATGGGGGAAAAGAAAACATTCCCCTTTTCAGGGAGCGATATCTTTTTATAGAAATCAACCGCAAATCGGTTGTTGTAATCATATTTATTTATTTCCTGCGACCGGAGATGGAAAGGGAAAAATATTAACCCAAGTACAACCAGCACTCTGTTCATAGCTTTAATTTTGGAATTGATATTTGCGAATTTAACAAATTATATGCAAAAATGAATGCCCATTTTTAACCCATCAGCTTTTCAACCTGACATTTTTTCATATTTTTTAGTGACATGATTTCAACTCCGGGTAAAATATATGAAAATATATACATAATTCAATATTTGGTATGAAATTAGAAAGGAAACTTAAAAAAATATTAATTGTATGATCCAGACAACAACATCTCTAAATCATTTTAAGCAAACATTAACCGCTAATAGCAAGTCTTACCTGCTTATTTACAAGAAAGGGGTGGGGGTTAGCGATTGCGCGTATAGTTCAGTAGAAAAAGCAGCAGAGAAGGTGAAGAGCATCAAAATTTTCTCCGCTGATGCCAATGAAACCAGGGATATTCACCCGGCTTACAATATCACTTCAGCACCTTCGTTACTGGTGTTTGAAAATGGTAATTTGAAGGATGTGGTAAAAGGTTGCCACGATGAAACATTCTACAAAAACCTTTTTGAAAACGCTTTGTTTTCTGCAAAAGCAGCGGAACATCATCTGCAGAAAACTGTAACCGTTTACTCTACACCAACCTGTCCATGGTGTACAACCCTGAAAAATTTCCTGAGAAAAAACGGGATTCAATTTACCGACATTGACGTTTCGCGCGATCAGGATGCAGCACGAACTATGGTATCGGCAACCGGACAGCAGGGAGTTCCACAGGCCAATATTGGCGGAGAGTGGGTGGTTGGTTTTGATCAACTGAAAATAAAAAGATTACTCAATATTCAATCATAAAAAATAAATTTACTATGAAAGAGCTAGTACCGCTTAATCAACATGTCATCCTCGATCTGACTGACGAAGGAAATGAACAAGTCACTGCCGCAGGAATTATTATTCCCGATACAGCAAAAGAGAAACCATCGTGGGCAAAAGTTATGGCAGTTGGTAATATTGAAAATTCTGATATTGCAGTAGGAGATACTGTGATTTTTAAGAAGTTCTCAGGTTCTGATTTGGAGTTTGAGGGCAGAAAATATCTTTTAATTCCTTATGCTGATCTACTGGCAAAAGTTGTTGAAACGGAGAGTTTGTAAGAAAATCAGTTGAATTCTGAAAGGCATCCGGAGGCTAATTTCGGGTGTCTTTTTACTTATTTGTAAGAAGTTCCTTAGTGGATAACAACCCACATGCTGCCTGTATATCCTGGCCGCGTGAAGCACGCACAGTGGTGAATACTCCTTTTCGGGTTAACGCATCCCTAAACTCCATTATTCTTGAATCTGGTGTTCCTTTAAGAGGTGTGTCGGGTATGGTGTGGAAACGAATCAGGTTAATTCTGCAATTTAACCCGTTTAGTAATCGGGTTAATTCTTTAACATGATTTGGTGTATCATTCAAACCATCAAACATAATGTATTCAAACGAAACACGCTGCCGCCCGCCAATTCCTGATTTTTTAATTTCCGCTACAACATCCTTAATCGGGTAAACATTTTGTATGGGCATCAACATTTTTCGTTCCTCATCGAAAGGTGTGTGAAGGCTGATAGCCAAATGGCAAGTGCTTTTTTCAAGGAATGATTTCATTGCAGGAATTACACCAATAGACGAAACGGTAATTCGTTTCGGGCTCCAGCCCATTCCCCAATCAGAGGTGAGTATTTCTAAGCTTTGAAGAACACTGTCCAGGTTGTCGAAAGGTTCTCCCATTCCCATGTAAACCAGGTTGGTTACTGATGGGAATTCAGGAATACTTCTCAGCTGGTTAATGATTTCTCCTGCAGATAGGTTGCCCTGAAAACCTTGTTTCCCGGTCATACAGAATAAGCATCCCATCTTGCATCCCGACTGAGTGGAAACACATAAAGTGGCCCTGTTTTTTTCAGGAATAAAAGCAGCTTCTACATATTTACCTGATTTAGTAGGAAAAAGGTACTTCTTTGTACCATCATTTGACTCCTGTACTTTTGTATGGTGGGTTAGCCCAAATTCGTACTTATCAGAAAGTCGCTCTCTTACCTTAAGTGACAGGTTTGTCATTTCTGAGATTGATGATATCTCTTTTTGGTATAACCAGCTGGCAAGTTGTTTGGCTGCAAATGCCGGCAACCCTTCATCCTTTACTACTTGCGATAGCTGGTTGAGGGTTAATCCGTAGAGTGATATTTTTTGATTTTTGTCCATTCAATAATAGAGCGAGAGGATACGGATAAAACTGATAATCAAAGATCAGAAATAGATTTCAGAAAAAATATTCTTAAAGTCAACACCTTTAGAAATAAGCAGATCACGAGTTTCTACTACCATCTCGGCAACTCCGCAAAGGTAATATTTTTTATCGGTGGCTAAATTCTGATCTTTCAGGTAATGAGTTACCCGCCCATTAAAATAATTTGAATGGTTGCAGGTTGAGCAGCATGGGATATAATTATTACCAAGTATATCTTTTAAAAAGTTTTCGAAGTATAAATATTCCGGGGAATGAACGCCGTGTATGAGTAATCCTTTGGTTCCTTTGCCTGATTTTAACATGGATATAAAAGGTGCTATACCTGTTCCTGTTGCAATCCAAACCGGTGAATCCGGGCAATCAGTAAATTTCCCGAATGGATGGGTTACCATCAGCTTATCGCCTGGCTTAAGGATTGAGAGCATCGGGGTTAATTGCCCATCGATCTTTTCAGTATAAAGGATATCAATAAATTCTTCTGTTTCACCGCTGGCTATACTATATAATCGGGGGGCAATCTCCTCGGTAATTCCTAAACCAACCACTTGACCTGCTAAAAAATCAAAATTTCTTCTGAAGCTAAGCAAAAATGCATTGGGGGCAACTTTTTTGTTGGTATTTACTATAGTTTTGAAGTATTTGCTTTCATTCCACGAACTCATTTGCAATACATTAAATATTGTTTGAAATTAAACTAAAATCAGCTAAAGAATGTTCAATGAGATCATATTATTATTTGAAATCTTACAAAAAGATATAGTTTTAGTTATAAATTGGTAAATTTGAAAATTAGCATTCACGCATTTTACAATGGCTATATTAAAATTATTTTTATTTCCAATTAGTATTTTTTATGGGCTTATTGTCAAAATCCGCAACTTACTTTTCGACCATAAGATTATCAAATCATTTAAGCCCAATGTTAAAACGATTTGTATAGGGAATGTAACTGTTGGAGGAACTGGTAAGACCCCACATGTTGATTATCTAATTCAATTACTTTCATCAACCCAAAATATTGCGACCTTAAGCCGGGGTTATGGAAGAAAAACAAAAGGTTTTCGATATGTTAGTGTTAATTCAAAGGCCATTGAGGTGGGCGATGAACCATTACAACTCAAGCAAAAACACCAAAACCAGATTGTGGCTGTTGATGAAAGAAGGGTGAATGGTATTAAACAGCTGTTAGTTGATTATCCAGATTTAACCCTTGTCCTTTTAGACGATGCGTTTCAGCACAGGTACCTTAAACCTGGTTTATCAATATTGCTAATGGACTACAACCAACCAATATACCATGATTTTTTTCTCCCGTATGGAAGATTAAGGGATAGCATTCAGGAAATTCGACGGGCTGATATCGTTCTTGTTACAAAATGCCCAACGACCCTAACTCCAGAAGAGCAGCTAAAAATTAAAACCAAGCTGAATTTACATAGAAATCAACATTTGTTCTTTACAATAGTTGATTATGGAACCGTTTTTCCTGTTTTTAGCGACAATAGCAGGAAAATATTTCTGGATAAAAACCAGAACGTATTCGCAATTACCGGAATTGCTAACCCAAAACCATTCTACACATTTCTTGACCAGAACTCAACTCTTGCCGGGATGTTAACATTTCCTGATCATTTTCATTACACAGAAAAGAAAATTAGAAGTATCTTTGAAACATCTATAAAACAGGATAGCATTGTAATTACAACCGAGAAAGATGCAGTAAGATTAAAGGATTTGGTTAACCTGGGTCAAGAGATAAAAAGTAGGATATACTATATTCCTATTGAAGTAAGGTTTATAGGGAATCAGGAAGTTGAGTTTAACAAAATAATTACCGATTATGCTCGAAAAGATTAAAGAAACAACGAATTACATCCAGGGAAGAGTAAAAACAAAACCGGATATTGGTATTATACTTGGGACAGGATTGGGCGGGCTGGTTCGTGATATAAAAAATCAGGAAATTGTAGATTACAAGGATATTCCCAACTTTCCTCTCTCAACAGTTGATGGCCATTCGGGACGCCTTATTTTTGGTGATCTGGGTGGGAAAAAAGTGGTTGCCATGCAGGGAAGATTTCATTTTTACGAAGGGTACGACATGCACCAGGTTACCTTTCCTGTTCGTGTAATGAAGTTTTTGGGGATTCAATACCTTTTTGTATCCAATGCCAGCGGAGGGGTAAACCCGGATTTTGAGATTGGCGATCTGATGATCATCAATGATCATATAAATATTCTGCCCAACCCATTGCTGGGAGTGAATATTCCCGAGCTGGGCCCAAGGTTTCCTGATATGAGCGATGCTTATGATCATAAGCTCATTGCTCTTGCAAAAGAAGTTGCCAGGATGAATAACATTAAAGTTCAGGAGGGGTGCTATGTTGGTACAACCGGACCAACTTTCGAAACGCCTAAGGAGTATCAGCATTTCAGAATAATTGGTGGCGATGCGGTGGGCATGTCAACCACCCCTGAGGTGATAGTTGCCCGCCACATGAGCATCCCGGTATTTGGGATATCAATTGTAACCGATCTGGGCGTTCCAGGCAAGATCAAAGTGGTTACCCATGAAGAGGTTCAGGAGATTGGAAAAGCCGCGGAGAAGAAGATGACCCTCATAATGGAGGAGATGCTGAAACAGTTGTAATCGCTCTAATTTCTCCTCAAAACCTTCAGCATTGAGTTGAAGGTTTTTTATTATCATTGAAAAAAAGTTTAGTGTGCCAATCAATTAATGATTAAGCCAAAGCCTATGAAAAGTATTGCAGCATTAATCCTTGCGTTCACCTATAGCGGTGTTATTTTTTCGCAGGAGGTTGGATTTAAAAAACCCGATTATATTGGCATTGAAAAGATTATCAAGGATGAGAGTTCAGAATTTTATTACCCAAAACTATTTGCCAAATATAATAACAATGATACCTCGCTGAGCATACAGGCTTTCAGAGTTCTTTACTACGGTTACCTTTTTAATGAGAAATATTCGCCCTATGGCAATTCCGATTATTTCGACAGCTTATCGGTTTTTTATCAAAAGGATACTCTCACTATTCAGGATTTCCAAAAGATAATTCATTATGAAAAGCTGATTCTTCATGATTACCCGTTTAATCTCAGGGATATAAATTCACTTGCCTATTCATTATTTAATATAGGTGAGGCGGAACAAGCCAATCAACTTCGGTTTAAGTTGCATATGCTGGTGGAAACCATTCTATCCACAGGCGATGGCAGATCGAATGAGACAGGATGGCACGTGATATCAGTTAGCCATGAATACGATATCCTGAATATTTTGGGGTTCAAATATGGTGGTCAACAGTCTTTGTCATCCAAAGGATGTGATATTCTCTCGTTAGCGGAGAATGAGTTTAATATTAAAGAAATCTATTTTGATGTTAATAAAATCCTGGATGCGGAAAGGGACCTGTTTAAGTAACTACTTCAATTTCCCGGCTACAACGCAAGTTTTTTTAACTTTCTTAACCTCACCATTCAGGTTAAAATACTCAATGTAAACTAAGTAAATACCAATCGGAGTATTTTGGTTGTTGCTGTTTAACCCATCCCACATAAAAGACCCCTCGGTTCCTAAAAGTGTATTGGCGGCAATTCGTTTAACCTCTCGGCCAGTAGCGTTGAATATTCTGATATTCGCCACATAGCCTTGTTCGGGTAGATTGTAGGTAATCATCAGGAAATCATCGTAACCATCCCCATCAGGCGAGAAGGTTTCAGGGGATAAGTTGAAGTTCCCTTCTTTTATTTGAGGATCAACATATTGTGAATTTTGATAGGTTGGAGTGGCAAAACCAACACTTTGCGCCGCCGAATGCCATGTTGATTGGCTATTGGTTGGAAGATCAGGGCTGACTCTTTCAAGGGAAACTCCCTTCACATCAGAAATCAGCTTAAAGTGCATTTTCTCATTATAGCTGAACTCATCCAGTACCTCAGCGTTTTGGTTGACCAGAACAACAACGCCCTTATCATTGTTGAATGAAGCCATTTTTGTAACCCAACAGAATGCAGATGGGTTTTGAATATGATAAAACCTTGAGACCATCGCCGGATCAACTGTTACCACTGCATAATCGTTGGGGAACAGCATTTTTGCAGTATCAGAAGCTGGGTAAACCGAGGCTATTTGACCAGTGCTACTATTTCGGTTTCCCAAACCCAACCTGCTCAACTCGATGCATTTGTTGGAACGGTTGAATATTTCAACAAAATCAACCCCTCCGCTATAGGGGTTAAATAGAATCTCATTGATAATTATATCGCTTGCTTGAGGAATCTGCGGTAAAGAAATGGGAACGCAGGTATTAACCAGTTTATTCCCTGAAAAATCTTTAATTCCATCCGACATGCATAAATTGTAAATCAAATCAGTGCCGAAATCAACAGAAAAGGTTAGTTTAACCTTGCTGAAAAGTTCGTCGGCTATCTGAATATTTGAAGGATTGCCAATATTATTATTTACTGTGTAGTTAAGCAGGTGGGTAACCATCAGGGTATCCATTGACTCTGAGTAATTAATGCTAATTTCGTTTTTTGAAATAATCTCCACCGATAGAACTTTTGGGGGTGTTAAATCCGGGTTGTTATTAATAACCGAATTGGCAGCACAAGGGGTTCCGCCTAATGTTGCGTTTGAAGCAATCCAGTTGGGTTTCCCTTCTGCCAGGTTTGAAAGATCAATTTTTTCGAGCGCCCAACCACCTCCTTTTTTTATATTGTCTCTATACCAGGTGTCGCTATAGCTTACAAAGTCAATTAATGAACTATTCTGATCATAAAGTTTAAGCAGCATACCTCCATTTAGGAGCGATGGAAACCCTGTTACACCAATGGCTTTGCCATATTGACCTAATTGCTGGGATGCAGTTGTTCCACAAAGTACGGCATATTGTTTCGGGGAAACGCTATCAGCAGGAAGCTTAACTATTTTATCGTTGTATTTCAAGCTCCATCCATTTGTAAAAACTGTATCATTTGAGGGATTGAATAATTCTATATATTCGTATTCGGGTAAACCATTTGATGGGATTGGATTGGCCATAATCTCGTTCATGATCAAACGACCTAAGGTTCCATTGGTGCTAAAACCAAAGAAAACGCTGTCTTTTAAGTACCTTCCGTTTAAATCACCCACTCCGTTAACAATTAGTTTCAGCTTTCCAAAAGGAAGTGCTTCAGTTGACAACACCACGTTAGTACCTGTGGATGCAATATAAGTTAAAGCGTTAATTGATAGTGAATGGTTTTGCTCATTTAAGATGGAATAATTCCCAATATTTTTTGCTTGTAGCTGGTTAACCTGTTCTGTAAAAGTGATTTCTGTATTTGTAAGGTTAATTGGTTTTGCTGACTTTATTAAAGGCGGATAATCGGCGATGCAAATCCTGAGATCATCAAACCACAATAAACCAGATCGGGAGGCTGTGTAACCAAATAATAACCCGCAATAGTTCATTGCTGGCTGAAAGGTTGAACTTGAATGCCCTGCAAGTGTATATGCCAATTCTTCATTGGTTTTGTGCCATAGAATCCATTCCCCTTTAGTTGTCAAGCCAATTCTTAATGTTAACTCATTATTCTCATTCCAATCAAAATGACTGATAATCAGAGGAGTGATTGCTCCTTTTATAAACTGCCATAAGGTGATATTGTCGTTTCCTGCTTTAGGGTTAATCCCAACGGCAAAGCCGCTTGAATTTGAAGGATTAAAATCGGGTAGATCGGAAGAAAGTATAAAGTAAAAGTAGTTGTCGGATGATGGATCCCAGGTTCCGTTTTTCAAAGAAAACACCCATTCAACCATTTTATTTCCGGTAATTTGGGTTTGATTGTATGGAATTGAAACTATGCTAACCCCTATATCGGATTGCGCTTTATGTTGTAAAGATTTTGACCCGGATATTGGAGAAATAGTGGATATAAACCAATCCTGTGTTCCGCTCCAAATGGGGCTAATTACACTTTCAAAATTCTCATCAACTTCACAAATACGATCAATACCACAATAAATATATTCTGATAATGCTGTACCAAGTTCCAGACTATTAACCTTGAACCGGTACAAACCCGTTTTTGGCAGTACTAAATCATTCCAGGTTGTTAAACCGTTTAAAAGCGGCAGATTAAGGTTGGCGGTAGTAAAACTTGTTCCTTTTTCTAACCCGAGGGAAATATTATCCTCATAATCCACATCTATATTTCCATACATATCGGTCGAAGCAACAGATAGAATAAAAGGTTGTGGATAAGCTGTGATAAAAGGTGATTCAGTGAATTGAAGCTGTGTGGCTTCAACTTTTATTTGTGTATCGTTGCTATATAAAGCCGACACAAATTCGTTTTGAAATGAAGTACCGGTGCTGAAAGTTACCCATCCATGATTTATTGAGGGGATAAAGAACTGGAATGAGGAATTATCTGTTAAGCCTCCTTTTTTCAGGAAAACCGAAATGGATAAATCAATAGCATTACTGTCGGGAACTACTATCATTCCTGGATCAAAGGTTAGCTCATAACTTGAAGTCAACTTATTAACCGAAGCAACAGGTATGGATTTTCCACCGCTTTTGATAACGAAACCACCTATTAAACCCGACATTAATGCGGTATTGGTTGGTTTTAAGCACTGGAGGGTTATTTTACTCAGAAATAATGGCTGACCGTCGGTACTGCCCGCGTCATACAATTCCAGGTTAAAAATTTCAACCGCGTTTTCAGGATTAACGGATGCTGAAGGGATTATGATTTTTTTTGATGGCATAGTTTGGATAATCCCGCCATCATTATCCCCACAAAAAATTAGAGGGGAAACAGCATCGTTTAGAACTGGGCTGGAGATGAACAGTGAGAAATTGCCCGGGGTATTGTATTCCAGAGATGTGAATGTCAATGCTCCACCTTTCATGGTTAACGTTTCCCCGTCCGGCAACAACAGGCTACCATCACCGGTAGCAAGGGAAACTGTAATATTCCCGGTGAAATTTGTATCCCTGTTTGTATTTTCATCCACTGCTGAAACCAATATATCAAATGGTTCAGAAACCCCAACTCTTTTTGGAATTGAAGAAAAGCTGAGCTTTTTGGCAATCACCGCGATATTAAAAATGTTTGATACAATTGCCTGTGGGAAAGCGGAAATAAATGCAGAACCATCAGTGTAGGCATCAAAACCATGATTTGCTGCATCTACTTTAAATTGCAGCTTCTGATTATCAATCAGCCCTGATGATTTTAAATACACCAAAATGGCAATTTCAACCGACTGTCCATCAGGCACAGTAAGTGAACCCAAGCTGATAGGTATGTTGATGTATGCTGTTTTAATTTCCGGAGTTGATATTCCTATTAGTGTTCCATTCGATTTTACCAGAACACCTTGAATCACTTTACTAAGGGAGGCAATTTCAGCAATATCTGTCCTGTTTACCTTGATGTTGCTTACGTAAGTTGGAACACCATCGCCCTGTCCGGTATCGGCTATATTAAATCGAAGCACTTCAACGGCATTGCCCGGGAAATTTGCTAAAGATGAAATATTTGTACCGGGTGGCTGTCCATCTGGCGACAAAACAACTGCCGATGAATCGTTAACCACAGCGATGAGTTCAGTTGCAATTTCATCAAAATCTGTGCATTCGGCCTTGATACTAAAAGGATGATAGCTGTTATAAGTCAGATCATTCCAGGTAGCAGCACCGTTTATGGGAATTTTTGATAAGCCTGTAGCCGAATTAAGTATTCCCGTACCTTCAAAGAGTGATAGTGTTACAACCTTGTTAAAATCTTTATCAATATTACCGTTATTATCAACCCCAATAACCTCAAGCGAAAACGGTTTGTTGACGCTTACCACATCCGGGTAATCAGCGAAATCGAGCTGGTTGGAAATAACATCTACCGAAAAAGGGTTGGAGTAAATACTATTGGGGAAGGATGAGCTGAACCCGCTCCCGGATAAACCTGCAAGAAATCCATGATTATCTTTATCCACCATGAGCTTGAGCAACGAATTATCTTCCAGATTATCAGGGTTAAGGTAAATTTTAAGGGTGAATTCTTTGGATGACCCATCCGGAATTACCATCGTGGTTGAATCTACATCCAAAGTAATTTTGTTATAGGCAATACTTGTATTTATTACTGTAACCTCATTCCCGGCCGAAAAAAGTTTAACTCCGGCTATTGTATTAACCCAATCAGCCTGCTGAACACTGACATCAGGCTTGAAAGATATTTTTTTGACCCTGGTGGGCAGATTATCCCCTGAGCCAGAATCCTTAATGGAAAATTTGAAAATATCAACGGCCCTATCGGGCAATGTATCTGAAGATGAAAATGTCCCTGCCGGAACCTGGTTAGAAGGTTCAATAACCTGAGAAGTATTATCGTGTTGGTTTAATGCAAGATAATCAATACTGATATCATCAGCCCATAAAAGCATATCAGCAGAAGAGGAGTATTTATAGCAAATTCCGAAATAGTTGAAAGTTATGACGTTATTGTTTTGAACACTGCCAAAATCCTGTAATGCGGAAAAATCCCCATTGGTTGAAACCCGAAGGGAAAAAAGCCCCTCAGCCGATCTTTCAACTTCAATAGCGCCTATTCCCGATGTTCCTATTGTTGTTTGCCAATTTAGGGTAGAAGTTAAAAGAATTTGCGAGTTATCGGGTGTAACCTGCCAGATCTTAAGTAAATCGTCACTTCCAGTAAAATTAACACCCACTATATAACCTGAGGTTGAAGAGGGACTTCCCATGGAATTGGCATCCTGATCGCTCATAAGGTAAACCCACCAGCAGTTTGAAGAAGAAGGATCGTACCCATGCCGGATTTTAAACCGCCAGGTTATGCTCCCATTATTTACATTCCAAGCAGGTAAGGGAATGGAAACCCTATCAATTGAGTTAACCGTATTGTTGTATGTGTGTTTAAGTGAGTAGATTCCACCTATTGGCTGATTGCCTGATGCTTGCCACCTGCTAGACGGAACAGATGACCATTCAGCGATTGATGCAGATTCAAAGTCGTAAAATACCTGCGATATTGTCAATGTCGGGAGTAAACTGCAAAAAAGTAGTAAAACAATTTTTCGCATCTTCTATCAAAAAGATTAATTTTACCAATTTAGTAAAAATTTACTTTTTATGAAAGTTGCTGTTGTTGGTGCTACCGGATTAGTGGGTAGTGTAATGCTTAAAGTTCTTGAAGAACGCAAATTCCCGGTTACAACTCTTATCCCAGCTGCATCGGAAAAATCTATAGGGAAAAGGTTACTCTTTAAGGGTCAAGAGTATCCGGTAGTTTCTATTGCTGATGCCGTGAAGATGAAACCCGCTGTGGCTATATTTTCTGCCGGAGCCAGCGTGTCGAAAGAATGGGCCCCTCAATTTGCTGAGAACTGGACAACGGTTATCGACAATTCCTCGTACTGGAGAATGTTCCCTGAAATACCCCTGATTGTTCCGGAGGTAAACGCCTTTGAGCTAAGACCAGAAAATAAAATAATTGCAAACCCCAATTGTTCTACCATTCAGCTGGTAGTGGCTATAAACCCGCTTCATATTAAATATAAAATTAAGCGGCTGGTTGTTTCTACCTACCAATCAGTAACCGGAACAGGAGTTAAAGCTGTTAAGCAAATGTTTGATGAACGTTCCGGGCAAACGCCGGTAATGGCTTACCCACATCCCATTGATCTCAACTGCTTCCCTCATGGGGGATCATTTCTGGAGAATGGCTATACAACCGAAGAACAAAAATTAATTGATGAAACCCGCAAAATTATTGGCGATCCTTCAATTATGGTTTCGCCCACAGTTGTCAGAATCCCAGTTGTTGGCGGACATTCTGAATCTGTGAATATAGAATTTGAAAAAGAGTTTGACCTTGCAGATGTAATTTCAATGTTACAGAATTCTCATGGAATTACTATTCAGGATGAGCCTTCCCGGAATATTTACCCAATGCCCCGGTATGCGGAGGGCAAAGATGATGTTTTTGTGGGACGGATTCGGCGCGATGATTCCCGGCCAAAATGCCTCAACATGTGGGTTGTTTCTGATAATCTTCGTAAAGGTGCTGCTACCAATGCCATACAAATTGCCGAGTATATTTTAAATGCCGGATGGCTTAAATAAATCTTGGGTAATTGTTAGCAATAAGAATAAGCTTAAAATCACTGTCCGGGCAATTTCCTTCATAAATATAATAATTTTCAAAAAAAATTCCCGCATAAGCGGGAAAGAGAGGTTGTTGCTCAGCCTCATATCGTATTAATTCTGATTTAACTTAAAGATTATCGGGAACGTAATAATTTTTCTGACAGGTCTTCCCTGTTTCTTTGCAGGAATCCAATTTGGAGAAGACTGAACAACCCTTAGCGCTTCTTTGTCAAGCAGCGGATCATCAGACTTTATAACTTTTACATTGGTTACACTGCCATCTTTCTCAATGATAAACTGAACGTAAACCCTACCCTGAATTCCGTTATCAACTGCCTCGGAGGGATACCTAAGGTTTTCTTTAACCCAGTACCTGAACTCATTCGCATCGCCCTTATTAAACGAAGGTTCTTCATCGACAACCAGAACCGGTTCCTCAATATCTTTTGTAATTGGGCTATCAAAATCGTCAGCAGGTTTTGTAATGACTGTAATCAGGCTATCGTCTTTTAGTGATTCGTTGATTCTTTCGGTATTGAAAATGTTATTCGTTTGATCGGCAGGAATTGAATCAACTATTTTAGGGGGAGCAAAAACCTCTTTGAGTGGTTTTGCTTCCGGTAGTTTTTGTTCCTGAATCTCTATTTTTTCCGGAATAATGGATGGATCAGCAATAAAAACGATTGAATGTTCATCAGTAATTCCCCTTTGAGGGAAAATAGTGGCTCTGACAAAGGGTGTGATCACTGCGCTTCCAGACAGGAAAATGCCTGCCAGTATTGCCCAAAGCAGGGTTGAGTTATACTTTTTGCGGATGATGTATGCGCCATACTCTTTATTCCTGCCTTCGAAAACCATGTCAACGAAGGAAGGGATTCTCTTTTCATTAACTTCTGTTTTCATAGTTTATGGTTTTGGGTTTTCTTTTATCTATAACCCTAAAAATCAAATAATTATTATACAAACGTAGATGATTAATATTATCTGTGTGAATGCAGGATAAGTTAACCGGTTTAATAATATTGAAGGCTGATTTTTCGTTTTATATTATTGTCAGCAAGAGAAGAAGGGAAGATTCTTTAATATAGAAAATTATCGTAGGGATACCTGGTAGTATGAATTTCCTTAACCATGGCATACAATTTTTCCCGGAATTCGGTAATGTTAGTTTTGTATTTGGCTGAAATAAATATGCAAGGTGGGTTACTTTTCGCCATCCAGCTGTTTTTCAGCTCCTCCAGGCTAAAGTTTTCCTTGCTGCGGGGCGTTAAATCATCTTCATCTTTCTTAACCCACCGATAGGCATCAATTTTATTGAATACTAAAAGTGTTGGTTTGTCATTAACCCCAATTTCATGCAATGTTTGATTAACAACATTCAGCTGATCCTCAAAAACGGTATGGGATATATCAACCACATGGATAAGCAAATCTGCTTCCCGAACTTCGTCCAGGGTTGATTTGAATGATTCCACAAGCTGGTGCGGGAGTTTCCTTATAAAGCCCACGGTATCGGAAAGTAAAAAAGGGAGATTTTCAAAAACTACTTTACGCACAGTGGTATCGAGGGTTGCAAACAGCTTGTTTTCAGCAAAAACATCCGATTTGCTGATCATATTCATAATTGTTGATTTACCAACGTTCGTATAGCCCACCAGGGCTACTCTAACCATATTCCCACGGTTTTTGCGCTGGGTGTGCATCTGTTTGTCAATCTTTTTCAGCTCATATTTCAGCTTTGTTATCCGGTCGCGGATGATCCGACGGTCGGTTTCAATCTCAGTTTCGCCAGGGCCTCTCAGCCCAATACCACCGCGCTGACGCTCAAGGTGCGTCCACATTCGGGTTAATCGGGGAAGCAGGAATTCATACTGAGCTAGTTCAACCTGAGTTTTAGCGTAAGCAGTTTTTGCCCGCTGGGCAAATACGTCCAGAATCAGATTGGTACGATCAAGAATTTTCCTTGAAAATTCCTTTTCAAGGTTTCGGAGTTGAGTGGGGGTGAGCTCATCATCAAAAATGATGATATCAACCTCATTCTCCTCAACATAATTTTTAATTTCCAATACCTTTCCGCTCCCAATATACGATCTGGCATTTGGGTTATCAACCTTCTGAATAAAGCGTTTAACAGTTGTGGCACCGGCAGTTTCAGCCAGGAATTCCAGCTCATCCAGAAAATCAGTTACTTCTTCCTCTGTTTGACGAGGCAGTATAACCCCAACCAAAACGGCTGTCTCTTCTCTTTTTGCTGTACTTATAAGTAATGCCATTGGCTTGCCAAAAATTTGATGCGAAGATAAGAATAGAAATTTTTACAAATCATTTTTAAAGGAGACAAATTGGAATAATCGATTACTCATCATGTATATTAAAATAGTATTTCTTAATCCAATATTTAAAGAGAGGATCAATAAAATCAATTCTCTTCCCTTGAATATCAATTATCTCTTTTTGTACCAGCGATTTTTTTATCCTTAGAATATTTGCTGATGTTCCTAGTTCGTATTCAAATAAAACAGACTTAGCACTTAGCTTTTCAATATTACTTACCAATGCACGTAAAAAATTGATTTGTGTTGTAGTTAAGCCATCAACAATCGCCTGAAACAGCATGTTGAGCTGGTAAACAACCCCTTCAAAAGCATCTGTGACAATTTCTTTATTGCAGATTTTTTCGGTTCTAAACCAAACCTGTTGTGATACCTGCTGAACATAGTATGGATGACATTCAGTGAAATGAACAATTGTTCTTGCATCTTCCTTATCAATAGATTTACCTGTATCCTCAAACCTTTTACAAATAAAGGGAATCCAATCTTTTTCGTGGATTTTCTCTAAAAAGATTATGTCACCAAATTTGTAAAATGGCATATTGTAAGAAGAGAATACCTCGGTCATCATATGGCGTTTACTGCCGTATAGACAATAAGAAACATTTTTGTGTTTTTGCCAATTTGCTCTTAGTTTTTTTTGAAAAGCCAACGGGTTGTCAAATCCTGCTATGTTTTGAAACTCATCGATGCACACAACTATTTGCCAATTTTTTTCTTGAGCTATCTTTTCAGCCAGGTTAAGAATTTCTTCCGGTTGCTTTTTTACCTCTTTATAATCCAGCCCAAGAGTAAAATTACTTTCAGGAGTTGGGCTAAAACTAAGATTCGGGATCATCCTTCCCAAAAACTTGCGGCTAAAATCTACAATTTCTTCGAATTTAGAGGACGATGCTTGCATAACTTTCTGGGCTAAATTCTGGTAGAACTGCTCTTCTGTTCGTATATTAAAAAGATCGATAAAGACAAATCTTAAGGACTTGTTCCTTTTTAATGCCTTTTCTGATGCTTTTTCAACAAGCGATGATTTGCCCCAGCGTCTTGGGGAGATTAGTATTGTATTTATCCCCGACTGAAAATTATTCGACAGTATATTTAGTTCATCTTTTCTATTGGTAAAATTCTCTTCCGAAGCAATTTTTCCGAAAATAAAGGGTGTTTCCATGATCATAAAATTTGTTGCACAAATGTAACTTACATTTATGTAACATACAATTTTGTAACTTGCTAAGTTGAAATATTTTGATATTAACCCGTTGACAAATATTGTAAACTGATCTTCAAAAGCAATAGTAATTATGTTTTAACGAACTGTTAGATAAAATTTTTTACATATTGGATTTTTTTAATACTTTTGCAACCGATTGGGGGTATAGCTCAGTTGGCTAGAGCGCTTGCATGGCATGCAAGAGGTCAGGGGTTCGACTCCCCTTACCTCCACGGATGAAGGTTCGCAGGAATGCGGGCCTTTTTTCGTTCAATACCGGTAGGGTTTGGGTAAGTTTTGGTATCATATAAAAGATTAATCATTTAATTTAAAACCCAATGCTGAACAAAATCCTCTTTTACACACTACTAGCCCTTATAGTTTATTTGATATCCTCATGTGAAACCAAATCTGGCCCTTATATTGACGGTGTTTACAAAGGCAGCTCTCAAT
>CAZKHG010000046.1:23603-27470 GCA_964552655.1 uncultured Rikenellaceae bacterium | reverse complement strand
TAGTCAGTTTGTTTCTCAAATTGAAGTAAGGCATCAGTGTCGATTTTTTTTATGTTATTCTTGTCACTCCCATGGCATATGTAGTTGGCAAGTTGGCATATTCTGTGCTCTTTTTGCTCCTTTGACTGGCTTAGATAGGTTTCCTTTTTAACTTTTTCATTGCTATACTGCTGAATTATTTCAACCTGATCTGAAATTGTCCCATTTGTTTTTACCTTATAATACTGGTAAGATTCTTCTAAGGGACGGAGGTACCCATACATATGATCAAAGATACCTTCACCATTCTGTTTGAACTCATCACGATTAAAGCCACCCTTAATTGGACCTTTCTGCGTATCCCGATGATTGGTTTTTGGAGAGAGTTTCTTTTTCCCATCCATGCTCTTATGACCTATCAAAAAATGGACATGGGTTTGTAGTCCCTCTTTCTCTTCACCTTGAGTTTTTGTACCGTTTTTTACCTCTTCGTCATCTCCTTTATAGTATCGATGGTACTCAATCTTACCGAACCAGTTGATATCCTTTATAGAAATACCTTTATTAAACTGATTAGCGTATTGCTCCATGACTTTGATAGTATAGTCTTTTATCTTATCCGGGTCATTACCAATGAACTTAAGTTCTTCTTCACTGAAATTGATAGAACCAGTATAGAATTTTGCATCTGTTTTGCTTAATCCTTTTCTGTTGTTGTCAATAGCATCAACAACTTGATAGTCTAGAATTTCTTTACTATTGTGGTTAAAGAAAAATTCTTTGGTTAGTGATTTCTCCCCATAGTCTTCTTTGGCCAAATAATTCGCCATAGAATTGACCGATCCTTTATTATCGGCAAACCCTGATGGGCTATCGAATTTTAGATAGGGCATTTTCAAAATTTTTAATATCAATTTCACGGTATCCAGTCATTCCTTTGTTCTTTAAAAAGTCGTATAGAAAACCTATTAATACAATTGTATTTCTTTGGATACGGTTAGTATTTTCAATATCAGGTTTAATCGTATCAGGAATTCTAGTTATACCCGAGGAAAGTTTATTTAGTTGAATATCTAATTGCTTACCAAGTTGAATTGTTAGATTGCCAATCGGTTTGAGATCTTCTGCTGTTATTATTTTTGAATATGTTTCACTTAGTCTTCTCTCAAGGAGTATTAATCGTTCTAACAAAGGAGTTAATTTCTGCTTTTCATGAACCTGTAGAAATCGAATAACTTCATCCACACGTTTCGTTAACCTTTCGATTTCTTCTCTTGGTGAATAGATTTCTTCAACTGGATTAATACCAGTTTTTCGGAAGTAGGATATAGATGCATTTATAAATTCAACCTGCTTCAATCCATGATGACTAGCAATTTTTCGGAGGTGTTTTAATTCCTCTTTGCCGATATTAGTTGTAGTAAGGGTATTGTTATCCATAATATAATTAGGTATTATTTATTTGCTTAATGGCTAGACATTTAATTGTCAAGATATTAGTATTGTGTTAGTTAATAATATATATTAGAAATTCTATTGAGTTGTTTTTAAACCTTTTGCGTCAGCAAAAGCCAAGCGAACAAAACTCTGTTTCCGTTCCCGCTTGCTATCTTTAAATTCTAATTTTCTCATGATTATTTTGTTTTTTATGGTTAATAAAAAATGATTATTCTTCCTCATTAAAAAGCAAACTTTCAAATCACATTTATTTCTTAAAATTACCTTATTAAGTTCTTGATTATGTGATTTGTAATTGTTTAGGGGTAACTTAGGTAACTTATTTAAAATATCTTCCTACCGTGTTAACTATCATGATATTAAATAGATACATTGTAAGGTAAGAAGGGTAAGAAGATTTACTAACTACCTTATCTCTTCGATGTAATATCCCCAGACATCGAATTTTGAGTTTTTTAATCTCTTATATCCTAAAAATTTCAATGCTTTACCTACAGTTACAGGATTAAATGAAAACTTGTTATTTGATATTATTAATATTCTCATTGTTAATTGCTTTGGTGTAAAGAAGTACTTTTCATCTATACTGGCAGATGGTTTGAAGTAATGTTCAATTATTGTTTGTTCAATTGTTGGTGAATAAAATGTTTTGTTTCTTTTTTGAATTTCTTCTGTTTCGGGTACAGATAAGTCATAAGCAAATTTTCCACTTCTTAATAAATGGTATGCTTGTGCCCAAACTTCATTGATATCGATAATTTTGGAATAATTCCAATCTATACTATCTATTTCAAAGCATAACCACCTTACAGAACCTGATTCATCGGTTAGAAATTCCGTTTGATTCGTACTTCCCATAAAACTAGCTCGTCGAGGGATAATTGAATTCTTTCTATCGTATGGTAATCTTTCATTTATTTGTTCCTGTGATATCATGCTTTTTAGTGCATTTATTTCTAGCCTAGACATCATTGAAAGTTCATCCTGATTGATAAGAAAGTTTTTTGCTAATGCGATTCTTGAGTCTTTATCCACAGAAATATTTTCAGCAATATGTGGGGATAGAACGGGTGGACATAAAAATCTACAAAAAGTTGTTTTACCATTATTTTGGATATCGCTAACCAAAGTCATAGATTGTTTGTTGAAGTACTTTTTTTCAATGGCACATTTTACTGTTCGTACTAACCATTTCTTAAAATGATAATTAAAGAACTTTTGATCTTTTGCTTTTACATAATTTGATAGGTTTTCAATGTGGTCAATTCCATCCCAGGGAGGAAGGTTTGTAAAGTATGATATAAATGGATCATGCTTTTTAACAAAATCAGAACGAAGAAGGGCTAGAAGATTGCTAATACTAATATTTAACCCATCTTCTTGTAACTCAATAAATATATTGTTCTCATTCAGAACTTCATATGGTTCATTAGTCTCCTTTTTTTTATATTCAAGGTCTAACGTAACCTCATTAGATCTAATTAAATATTTTTCAGACAGGTAAATTTTTGCTAAAACAAACTTATTTAGATTACTATTTTGCTTTTTTGCTTCGTTTATAGAAGAACTGGATTTTTTGTTTTTGTCACGATTATTTAATGATATTCCACTTTTCTTAGCGTAATAGAAGAAAGTATCTTTTGTTATCCCTTCTCCATTTGATTGAAGACATGCTTCAATTTTAGATTGTGTTTCAGAAAAATCATAGGTAGGGTAATACCTGCTTATTCTGTGAATATACTCAGCACACTTTTCTCCAAAAATATCAATAAGGGAGTAGATGATTTTAATCCAATCATTATGAGATCCTGTAATATCAACGCTGCCTATCTCAATTAATTCAATTACTTGTATTGCATCGTTTTGGTTTTCATCTAGTTTATGTTCCTTTTTTGTTTTTTTAATACTTGAGTGATCCTTAAATTGAAGTGAATTTGGGTTGTAGTAAATGTCTGGATCCCAGCTATAGTACATTAATCGATTCACATCTTTGACAGACTCATCGCAAGTAATATTATACTTATCTTTATAGTAATGCACAAGTTCATTAAATTGAGCTTTGTGTAAATTCAGATCGGGTATTACCTTAACAACCATTTTAATCTTCCCACTGGGTGAATAGAAGCAAGAGAATGTGTAGGGGTCTTGTATTAGGGTTTCTTTAACTTTGTAGGCTTCTTCTACAGAAATTTCGTCAATGTCAATTTGCATAAGACCCGTATGCGAAATAATATCCTCTTGTTTTCTGTATTTTCCTAGAATAACCGATACTGAAATTGCAGATATACTTGTCTTAAGTTTGTTTTGCTGAACCCTATCCATGGTGACTCTAATTTGCTCAACAGTTGGACGAAACAAATCGCTTTTTACACCTTCAACAAAAACTGTAAAGGGAATATCTTTTGATTTTTCTTTTGAATAAATATCTTT